>NZ_MCZZ01000145.1 GCF_002875705.1 Vibrio sp. 10N.261.45.E2 | reverse complement strand
ACTTTATTGCTCCTAAACATCAAGTTAGCCCATACAAGGACATAGCCATGGAAAGCATTCGCGCAATTTTAAATGGAAAGAAAGCCAATATCCCTGAGTTAAGGCAAGCGATCTATGCGGCAAGGGATAATGATGTTGATCTGCAGGTTAGAGTGACGTGGGAATCGTCAGACATGTTTCGTTTGGTCAGCGAAGCAATATGCGATGGTGTGAAGCGGCTGATTGTAGCTGGTGGCGATGGAACCGTGAATGAAGCCGTTAATGCGCTTAATCAGTTCCGAGCCAGTGAGAGACCACAACTTGCGATTATTCCAATGGGAACCGCGAATGATTTTGCTACCGCAACGGGAATCCCCAATGATGTTGCAGATGCTTTTAAGTTAGCGCTGGAAGGGAATGCGTTTGCGGTGGATAGTGTTCGCGCGAATGACCGTTATTTCATGAATGTTGCCGCAGCAGGATTTGGCGCGGAAGTGACTGCGGAAACGCCTGTTGAACTCAAAGACTTTCTTGGTGGTGGCGCATACACGCTGACAGGTGTGGTGAAAGCTCTCGGTTTTAAACCTTACAGTGGCACGTTGACGATAGATAAAGGCAGCTTTACTGGTGAGATCCTTGTTGGGGCTTTTTGTAATGGCCGCTTGGCTAGTGGTGGGCAAGAGCTCGCACCGAACGCTTTGATTGATGACGGCTTAATGGATCTGACTCTCGTCAAAGCCTTCGTTGCTTCTGACTTGCCAAAAGTCATCGAAGAACTCAAGCATCCAGCCGACGACGGCAAGTACATTGTTCACACTCAATCTCGCTGGTTAGAGATAGATTTCCCTCAGTCACTTCCCATTAACCTTGATGGTGAGCCTAATCGGTCCAACCAAATACGTTTTGAAGTCATGCCATCAAGCATTTGTTTGGTGCTGCCTGATAACAGCCCTTGTTTGATGAAAAATCAATGATGGCATTTAAGTGACTGATTAACTCTCAGAGATAGTCGATCTCTAAAAGGCTGGCCAAATGAACCTACTTAGTTGAAGCGTTTTAGTACCGACGGTCGATGTTATGCCTCTTTTTGACTCTGCTCAGAGTTAAGTAAGAAGTAAGACACCCAATCATTGATCGGCAGAGGACGAGCAAAGAAATATCCTTGAGCGTATTTACAACCAATCTCACGCAGTGTCTTAACATGGCTCTGGGTTTCAAGACCTTCTGCAATCACAGAAAAATCGAGTATTTGCGCGAGTTTAAGCACCGCGCAAGTAATCTCATAATCGACCTTGGAAGAGTTGATGTCTTCAATAAAGCTTCGATCCAATTTTACGCAATCAGCCGAAAGATTCTTCAATACGGACAGCGAAGAGTAACCTGTACCAAAATCATCAATCGCAATCTTGTAACCTTTTGAATGAAGTACTTCTATCGTCCGAGAGCAGGTTTCGAAATCTCGCATCATATCTCTTTCTGTTATCTCGAGTAGCAACTGATGAGGTTTGCAGTCGGTTTCATCGAGTATAACCTGCAGTTGTTCGGCAAGATCGGTCATGTAGAACATTCGTGCAGAGAAGTTGATTGAGAAAGTCACGCCCTCTAAATCGATTCCAGTGCGTTGCCACTCGGTAATCAGATTGGCTACTTTCTTAAATACCCATTTATCGATGTCGATAATGAGATCACTTTTCTCCGCGACTTCAAGGAAATCAACCGGTGGAAGGAGCCCAAGCTTCGGATGACGCCAGCGAACAAGCGCTTCCGCACCAATGATCCCTTGTGAGTCTAAGTCGACTTTAGGTTGGAAGAATACTTCAAGCTCGTCGTTGGCTATCGCTTGATGAAGCCCCATGTTGGTTTCAATTAAGTCGTTCACTTCATGAGTCATTTTATCCGCGTAAACTTTGTATTGATCTCTACCATTCCTTTTGGCGTGATACATAGCGGTATCTGCGTTTCGAATTAAGGTTTCACGGTCGAAACCATGAGTAGGGTATTCACACACACCGATACTTGCTGAGACAAAGATGGAATTATCACCGATGTAATAGGGCTTTCTTAATGCGTGATTCAAACGATCGGCGATCGGCTCACCTTCCTGTAGGCCAACGTTTGAATAAACAACTAAGAACTCGTCACCACCCATTCGTGCAACAAAGCCTTTATCACCGACCAAGTTATTGAGGATGTGACCCACATTAACCAATAAGTTGTCTCCAGGTTCATGTCCTAAGGAGTCGTTGATGGTTTTAAACTCGTCAATATCGAGATAGAACAATAAGAAAGAGGCGTTGTCCTCTTGGGATTTTCTAATCTCTTCATCTAACCGCTTGGTTGCTAACAATCGGTTTGCCAAATTCGTCAGTGGGTCATGGTGCGCGAGGAAGTCGAAATTCTTTTTCTCTTCAGTGAGGTCGAGATAAGCTTCAGATAGCCTTAAAGCCATATCGTTGTAGGCTTTTTCTAAGTGTGACCATTCGTCACTTCTTCCAAGGTTGATTGGGCTTTTGAGACTACCGGATTCTAAACGGTCGAAGCCGTGTCTGAGAGCATTGAGTGGTTTTCGAATGTGATGTCTCACAACGTGATTGGCTAACAGCATTGATAATACAACGGCCGAAAAGCTGATAATGATGGCATTCAACCTTGATAAACCGATCTCTTTTTCTAGTTTATCGGTCAGTTCTAAAGCTTGGCTTTGTACGCGAGATTCGGTTTTCTCTACCATTTCCAACAAGTCACTTTGAGCAACTAACAGTGATGCCATAACCAACCAACGCTGTTCTAGATTAGCTCGAATACGTTTTAACGCGGCATTGTATCGCTTCACGGTACGGTGAATTCGTTTCTTCTCAGCAATAACCGCAGACGTTTCTATATCGACGTTTTCTAAATGGAGCAAGAAGATGTCGAGCTCTTTCTCGACTTCAATAAGCAGTACTTTCTCAGTTTCTGGCGTGATACGACTGTGAATGTCTCCAACCATTTTCCCCGAGGTAAGGAAAGACTCTCGTAACATGTTGATGAGATCTAATTCATTGTTATAACGAATGAAATTGGGTTGGTCTAAGTGTCTTAGCTTGCTGTCTGCGATTGCAAACTCGAGGTGATCAAGTTGTTCGGCCAACGTAGCATCGATTTGATTGGTCTGCTTTAGAATTCGATTTAATGCGAGTGAACTGCCTAAGAAGCGATGGAAGTTATCGATAAAGGCGTCGATCTTTTGTGAGAACCCTTCGTTGGTTGAGAGATCTCTTAATCGTTGTAGTTGGAAATCGACGTTAAATGCTTCTTCAGACAATGTAGTTTCACTGAACAAAAAAGTTTGTTCCAACAACTTAACTCGAGAGGTGAGCGTAAACACACGACGACTGATTTCAGAGTTAACAATCAAATCTGATACGTGCGTTGAGGTTTCCGTTTTGAGTGTCGACTCTACGTAATAGAGCGATCGGATCACCATGATGACGGCAAAGCTTACAATCAACAGCGACACTAGGTTTGAAATAATGAGCCGTTGGGTGATGTTTATCTGAGGTAGTTTCATTGTGGCTTCCAAATTTTCAGATACGCTTCACGGTAGCCATTTTTAGGGTCGTAGATACCTTTGTCTGACTCGCTAATGAGCTCCTCAACATTATCAGGAGTAACAAGGTGTACAGGAGCTGAGTAGCCACTTGGAGGCATCTGATTGAATGCTCTGTTGAGCTCGTCGACAATTTGCCAACCCTGTAGATATAAAGGTTCAGGAACGGTAGCCAGTTGAAACTGACCGCTATTGATTCTCTTGTATGCGGCTTTGCTGCCGTCACCCGCTGAAATGTTTTGTGGAATTAACCGATATTCTTCAAGATTCGATTCCAAAGAGGGGACAGCGTAATCAATGTATAGGTCGTTGATTGCTAAAATATGAGTGATTTTTTCATCGTATTTCTTTTCTAGCGTTTGCAGTGTCGCGGGCATTTGCTCTGCGATTTCGTCTAGCGGTAAGTAGTTCAGTTCAAGTACATCACATGTGCTGCAACGTTTGATGGTGTTGATCATTGCGTTGGCTTTGATCATCGCTATTTCATAGTTCGGGTCGGTAAACACCACGGTTTTTGCTCGTCCGTTTGAGTTTACAATCGCGAGGAGTGCGGCTACTTCCGCAACATCGAGAGGGTCGGTGGTGATGTTGGTGTATAAGCCGATATCAGGGTTGCCGCCGACCAGCTCAGTGGCATGCCAACCAATAACGACGATTCCGAGATCTTCCGCTTGTTTCAAAATGGTTTTATGTCGGACTGCATCGATGCCGCCAAGAACAATGGCATCGGGTTCAAAGCCAATCGCTTTTCTAATTGCCGCACCTTGGCGCACTTCCGATCCCAAACCATCAATGAACCTCAGGTGCCAATTAATGTTTGAAATGGCTTCAGAGATGCCTCTACCCACCCCATAAACTCCACCATTACGTAAATCGGACGCGACGAAAATAACGTTTTTTTCATGACGCACTGCTGGGCCTTGCATTGGGCCATCCCACGTTCGCTGGTTAGAAACCGCTCGCATCACTTTTTCTTCGGCATATTGGAAGAAATCGTCTTCATGATTACCCGCAAAACTCTGAGAGCAGCAAGTAGTAGCGAGCAACAAACTCGCAAAATTTAATCTCTTATTCATATGGCTTATAAAATGCTTTAACTTATAATCGCCCTATATTTATAATATTGTTAATAAACATTCAAACATTTGGTAACAGTTATGCCGGGTCAAATTTGTAAAAATGCTCTATTTATCTTACTGACAGCGTGTTTTTGCCTCCCTTTGTACGTCAATGCTGATGGGGTAAGGTCGGAGACTGATGTAAAGAAACTTGAAAAATTTCAAGAGACTGTAAGTGGCGAGCCAGTTTTATTTGCTCCGATGTCGTTAGAAAAACCGGTAAGAATTGCGTTAATTTATCCAAGTGCAGATATTTCTGACTTTTGGACAAGAAATTACACCGCATTGAAGGAAAGACTCATCGCTTTGGAGCTACCTTTTGAGATCAGTGAGTTTACCTCAAGGCAAATTGAGCACTCATTACAAACCCAATACACCGAGCAAGTCCTGAACTCTGAGACGCCTTATGATTTCGTCATTTTTGGCCCGTCTGAACTGGGTATCCAGGCTGGTAACATCCAAAAACTGTCTGCTTCAAAAGATTTCAAAACCTTCATCTGGGCGTTTCACACACCTAATGATCAATGGAAACACCAACCAGACAGTTGGTTCGATTTCTCAAGTACGATGGGGGCTGAGGTTCTATGTGAGCATGTTGTCAAAGAGCTGGGAAATAACGTCGAATTTTCAGCAAATCGAGGAATCCCGGGGATAACAGACACTCAACGCTCACAAGGTTTCATTGATTGTGTAGAAGAGAAAGGTGACTGGTTAACTGTGTATGAACACTTTGGGCAATATCAGAAGATAGGCGGAGCCGATGGGATTCGCTTAGTGCTCGGTAACTTTCCGGAAGTAACCATGGTTCACAATGCCAATACTGCGATGACCATGGGAGCTGTGGACGCATTAAATAAAGCTGACATGTTGTCTGAAGTCTATGTCACGGGGTGGGGCGGTACTGCGAAAGAGATAGAAAAGATTCGCTCCGATGAATTGGATGCGACGCCTATGCGAATGAGTGACGACCTTGGTGTGGCAACGGCTGAAGCGATTAAGTTTCATTTGGAAGAGCGAGAAGCAGAAGTTCCGTTGGTTTATTTGGGCCGTATCACTGTTGTGCACAACAAGATGAACGACGACCAATTAAATCAACTCACCAGAGAAGCGTTTCGTTATTCCGGTAAAAATTAAATCACTTTAGGGCAACTCGTCATACTTCGATAAAAAAGCCGCTTACCCATCACAGGCAAGCGGTTTTTTAGGAGAGAAGCATATATCGTTTACTCGATCAGAGAACGAATACTGCTAGTCAGCGATTTCTTTCAATACCTCTCCAATCGAACCACTTGGCTGAGTGATCCCAAGTTTGTTCGAAAGTGTTGGCGCAATGTCGTATGGCGTCACTGCTCGTGATACTTTCTGAGCTTCAACATCGTAGCCTGCGAAGATCACTGGCACATGTGTGTCGTATTTCCATGGAGAACCATGAGTCGAGGCAATTTGCAGACCTTCCATATCGTTAATGTAGCTGCGCGGTGCAAATACCACGTACACGTCACCAGAACGAGCAGGGTGGTAGTTGTTCTTGATGAGCTGCATTACATGCGTATCCGGTACTCGATTGGCTGCGATATCGCTGCTTGATACAGCAAACGCAACGCCTTTCACTTTTGCAATTTCATCGGCTATCGCTTCTTGTACTTTAGCCAGATCAAGCTTCTTCTCAGCGATTAGATCGTGATTCAAGTAGATGTAAGGTTGCGCATATAAACGAATAGCGTCTTTAGTTAGACCAAATTCATCCTTCAATCGTTTCTCGACACCACTAGAGAGCAGTGTGTCTTTATTGAAGTATTGAGCCTGATTAAAGCCAAGCGCATTTGCCGCAGGTGAAGATTCAGGAACACCGTGGTCGGCAGACAGCACAATTAATGTGTTTTCTAGCCCGACTTGGTTATCAACGGTTATGAAAAGCTTAGCGAGAGTCTTATCAAGTCGGATCAAGTTGTCTTCAGTTTCTAGGCTTTCAGGACCGTAAAGGTGTACTACGTAGTCGTTTGAAGAGAAACTCACAGACAGATAGTCGGTCACGTCGCCTTGGCCAAGCTTCTCTTGCATTAATAAGGTGCTAGCGAAGTTTTCCGTGATTTCATCACCAGCCGGGCTCACGGTCAGCGTTGTGCTGTAGTACTTGTAACTCGCAGGGCCGTAAGGGTGAGGGAAGGTGCGTTGGAAATCACCGAGTTTCACTTTGTGTTCGGTATCGTGTTCTTGCAACGTATACTTATCACGCGGTAATGAGAGACCCCACTTTTGTTTGGAATACTGAGCAGCAATCGCTTTTTCGTTCCAGCGTGATACCCAAGCTGGGTATTCGTCGTAGTAATAGTTACTCGTTACAAATTCAGATTGTGCTTTGGAGAACCAGAAGGCTTTACCACTGTGTCCCGCCAATGAGATTGCGCCACGGTCTTTCACAGACACACCGAAGACTTTTGATTTGCCACTATTGGAAATCGTTAGCTCATCACCAAACGTGGTGGAAAGTATTGGCTCTGGAGAGCGGCCGTCGCCTTGTGCTGTCTTCTGCGTTGGGTCTATTTCTGTTGCTTTATCGACACCTGCACCCGAAGTTAGCATTTCGTAGTTGCCATCCTCTACGTTATACACCAAACGTTCTTCGCTACGATCATACCAAACGTTACCCACCATGCCATGTACACTGGGTGGAGCACCTGTTGCAAGCGACACATGTCCTACAATCGTTTCCGTGTTGCCATGTTGGTAGTTCGCATTTGTGTAGTATGTACCGTCATCCATCAGATAGCGGAAACCACCTTCACCGAAGTTGTGTTTATATCGTTCAATAAGGTCGGCACGAAGGCCATCTACCGTGATTTGGAGGACTAGATTGGGCTTATCTGCGGCAGAGGCAGGCAAAGCACAGAGTAAAGCGAGTGCTAGTCCCGAAAGCTTAGTGTATTGCATAAAGTGTCCTTATTGAGTGTGACCGTAGCGTTCTAACGTTTGGATGGTGTGATTTTATTTTGATTCTTCGTTTAAAGAGGCACTTCATGCGCCCCTTTAATTTGCTTACTTATTCCATTTGTGAGCTGGTATGTATCACTGACCTAGTCTGCATCTTTAACTAAACGTAAACCCATATCTGACATCGTGATCGATTGGCTTGCGAAGTCACGACGGTAACTTTCGGATTCATTTTCGTCGTAAGCAAAGCTGCCACCGCGCACCGATTTGTGTGATAAGCCGATGTCACTGTGTTTTGCGTTATTTGGATTGTCTGTTGGGCCGAATCGGTAGAAGGTGTCATCAAAAGCATCAATAACAAACTCGCCGACGTTTCCTGTCATATCATATAAGCCTAGTTCATTTGGCTTCTTTAGCCCGACTGGATGTGCGCTATTTTTAGAATTTGCTGAGTACCACGCAACATCATCTAAGTTATTGGAACCACTGTAAGTATAGCCTTTGCTTTTGTTGCCACCTTTCGCTGCAAATTCCCACTCCGCTTCAGTCGGCAGACGGTATTCTTCGCCAGTAAGTTCGTTCAATTGTTCAACAAAATAGTTTGCTTGCTGCCAGCTAAGGTTATTGACTGGAACTTGTGGGTTTTGGAAATAACTGAGAGATGAACCCATTACCGATTCGAACAATTCTTGAGTCACCTCAAACTTCGCAATATAGAAACTATCTACAGTTACATTACGTGCAGGACGCTCTGCTTTGGTCGCTTCTGGATCGTTCGATCCCATTGTGAATGTGCCGCCTTCAACCAATACCATCTCTTGGTCAATTTGTTGGGCGATAGGGTGTGTAGGCACGCTTACACAGCCACTCAGAAGAATAGTCATGGTGACGCTGCTAATTGTTGTTAACTGTTTGTAATTAAGAAATTTCATCACGTGCCTCAGATGTTCGAAATAGGGTGTAATTCTAATGTTTAAGGTCATTCCTATTGGTTATAAAGGGTATAACATGCCACTCGACCGAATAGGAATTATGATGGGTCCAGAATACTAAAATAGGTAGGTAGATCATGCATATTACTCAAGGTCCACAATATAACGGTAAAGCATCTAAGCGCTTGCATGTTATGGCTAAGCCGATTGGCGCAGCATGCAACATTGACTGTAAATATTGTTACTACCTAAGTAAGCAAGATTTATTGGAGTACAAGAAAGGCAGTTCTCCAAGAATGGATGATGAGACGTTAGAAACCTACATCCGCCAATACATCGAAGGTCAAAATACACCGGAAATCATTTTCTCTTGGCAGGGCGGAGAACCGACCATGCTGGGCTTAGCCTATTTTGAACGTGTTGTTGAGCTACAGAAAAAGTATCAACCTGAAGGTGTATTGATTTCAAACGATTTACAAACTAATGGCACGTTACTGAATGACGATTGGGCGCAATTTCTTGCGAAGAATAACTTCTTGATTGGCTTGAGTATCGATGGCCCTGAAATGCTGCACAACGCCTATCGTACCAACCGAGCTGGCCGTGGCACATTCAAACAAGTGATGGCGGCTGTCGAGCTGCTGCACAAGCACCAAGTCAAATTCGCAACGCTCACCTGTGTGAATAACCTCACCAGTCAAAACGCATTAGAAGTGTATCGCTTCCTACGTGACGTGGTGAAGTCTCCACAAATGCAGTTTATTCCTATCGTAGAACAGAAAACCTTTAGAACCGTTGCGCCGCAAACGTCTCAAGTGAGCGAGCAACTAAAGCAAGGCGACAAACGCCTAATCCCCGGTCATAAAGATTCGATCATGGAGTCGTGGTGTGTTTCTGACTTAGCGTGGGGCAACTTCCTGATTACTGTGTTTGATGAGTGGGCAAAGCTCGATATCGGTAAAGTGTTTGTTCAGTATTTTGAAGCAAGTTTGGAAACGTGGATTGGTCGTCCGAATCCGCTTTGCACCTTGAATGAGATCTGCGGTAAAGGCTTAGCGATGGAGCCAAACGGCGATGTGTTCTCTTGTGACCATTACGTTTACCCTGAATATAAAATCGGTAATATTCACCACGAAAAGCTTGATGACTTAGCATACAGCGCACCACAACAGAAATTTGGTTTCGCTAAATCGCGCACACTGACCAGTCAATGTCAGCAATGTGACTACAAGTTTGCTTGTCATGGCGAATGCCCTAAAAACCGCTTTATCAAAACTCGTGCGGGTGAGCCGGGCTTAAATTATTTATGTGCGGGCTGGCACAAGTTCTTCTCTCATGTCGATAAATCGATGGCGTATATCGCGCGTGCGATGAGACATCCTGTTGCACATGGTAAGTACAGTGATTCCGTGATGATGGCGCGTCGTGCAGAGATGGCTAAACAAGCAACGTTCGAGACCAAGTTCTAATTCAAGGTCTATCAATCTTAACGACATTCAATCAGATATGAGTCTAGGGACAGGCTAAGTTCTCAAGTTTAAGGTAACACTATGATCAAGAAGAGTTTAGCGACAGCGATTACTTTATTAATGTCAACGTCCGCATTGCTATCAACGTCAGTAATGGCAGCCAATGGCGTTCAACAAACCGTTGATGCACCAGCACAGAACATCAATCAAGTGCTTGAAATGACGGATACTCAAACACGCATTCAGCAGCTGTCTTACATGGCACAAGATCAGAATCAGTCTATTGAAAACCGTACTGGCGCACTGCAAGAATTGGCATCATACCCAAGCCAAAATGCGCTGGTGGCCGTTGCTAGAGGTTTGAAAGACCAAAACCCTGAAGTGCGTGAAGCCGCTGTTATTGGCTCTGAACCTTATCAACTAGAGCACCGTTGGGCATTGGTTTCTCCTTTGCTTAAAGACAGCGATACTATGGTTCGCCACACAGCGACATCAAACTTAGTCCGTGACTTCAATACTCTAGACGGTACGCAAAAAGCAGAAATTGAGCCTGCGGTAAAAGACCTGATTAGTTTCTTGGAAACTCAAGAGTCAGAGAAGTTTCAGTTGTTGTTTGCAGATGTTCTACGTTGGCACAACGAGTGGGATAAAGCGGAGACTGTTTATCTAGAGCTGATCAAAACGCATCAAAATGATCCTCAAGTATGGTTGAGCTACGCAGACAATTTCCGCGCGCAGAACAAAAACCAACAAGCAGTAGAAGCATTAGATCGTGGTTTGGAAAATGTACCAAACAATGCCGCTCTTCACTATTCGAAATCGCTTACTCTGGTACGCCTTGAAGATAAGGTTGCGGCAGCAAAAGAGATTGAAGTCGCCGCTGAACTCGCGAAAGACAACAGTTACTACTGGTACCTCAATGGGGTACTACAAGAAGAGTTGAATATCGACAAGTCGACGAAATCGTTCGAGAAAGCGTATTTGATCTCTGGTTCTCCGGAGCAGTTATACGCGGTATGTGATATCTACGTGCGCTATGGCAACGAAAAAACTGATGAGTGCCTAAGTGAGTTAGGTAAAGTGGCGCCTGACTATGTTATCGAGCAGTTGAAAGAGAAACGAGTAGCCGCTAGCTCATAATCTCTTAATGAGTACATAGAGAAGCTTCCAATGAAAGGCCAGTCGATACGTTCGACTGGTTTTTTTGATTATGGGTTGCTAGATAAGGCTTAAGTGACAAAAGAAAAATTAGGGCAAGCAAATTACTTACCCATTTCGTTTTTGTTATTCACCCATAGAGCTTGATGCTCGGCGCCTGTCTGTCGCGCCATAGATCTTGCCATCTTTAACTTCAATGGCGTTCAAGCCACTGACGACTGGAATCACATGTACCGGATAACCAAGCTGCATGAATTCTGGTACCAACATTTCAGCGTAGGTTTTCTTCTCGACCAGTAAACCTGTTGGGTCATAAGGTTTCGTGCGATCTATTTTGGTGCCGTATTGAATGTTTGGAAGGTCAATCGCTTCTTGCGCAGACAGATCCCAATCGAGTACACCAACGACGGTTTTCAAAACGTATCCCGGAATTTGCGAACTGCCGGGAGAGCCGACAACTAAACGCAGGTCATCTTTTTTATCCATCACTATTAATGGTGTGATTGCTGAACGAGGTCGCTTACCTGCTTCAATGGCATTTTGAGTAGGTTTGCCATTTATGGTTGGTTTGGTGGAAAAGTTCGCCATCTGAGCGTTAAGAATTACACCATCGACCATGACTCCTGACCCCATGCCAGTGCCAACAGTGCTGGTCATTGCAATAGCATTACCGTCTTTGTCGATAATCGATATGTGCCCGGTATCTTGGCTCTCAAAACCTTGATACTGAGCGTAATTGGTATCTGTTAACTGGCCAGCTTTCGGCTTTGTTTTCGCAATACCAGTCTCTGGAATGAGCTTACGTCGTTCATCGATGTAAGACTTGTCGAGTAGGGCAGCAACTGGCGCGTCAATGTAATCAGGGTCACCTGCATACGCTATGCGATCGGCTTTGGCAATTCTCATCGCTTCTGTCATTAAGCGCCATGGTTCAACATCGGTTTTAGACATGTCAGCTAAGTCATAGGCTTCTAACATTTCAAGACTTTGAGCCACCATGACACCACCAGAGGCTGGGTAGCCAAATGATACAATCTTATTGCCTCGGTAATCGCTTTCGATAACCTCACGTTGTTTCACTTGATACTGTTCAAAATCTTCGATTGAAAGTTTAGCGTGGTCGGCGTCGATTCGGCTGTTCACCGCTTCAACTATGTGCTTACCAAACTCGCCACCATAAAGGTACTTATCTCCTTGTTGAGCTATGTTGTTCAGTGTGTCGGCAAGCTTTGGATTGGTCATCAAAGTGCCTGTTGGTTTGATCTCATCGTTATCCCAATAGAGTGCTTTGATTTCTGGGTCTTCAATTAAACGAGTTTGCTCGCGAACCACGATGTCGTAGGTGTAGCTGTTCATCGCATAGCCCTTGCTAGCCAGCTCAATCGCTGGCTGCACTAACTCAGACCAAGGTAGCTTTCCGTATTCTTGATGTGCGCTGTAGAGCAAACGAAGTGTACCGGGTACCGCGACAGATCTTGGTCCTAAAATCTCATTTCGACTTAGCGCTTCACCATCTTCCATAAACATGTTTGGAGTGGCACTAGAAGGGGCTTCATCACGACCATCAAGAGCGAGGAATTGGTCTTTACCTTTTTGATAAAACAGTGCAAAAGTACCACCACCAATCCCCGTCATATCCGGCTCTACGACCGACATGGTCATTTGCATTGCAACCATCGCATCAATGGCGTTACCACCTTGTTTGAGTATCGAATACCCCGTGCTGCTTACATATGGGTTTGTCGCACTTACCATAAACTTCTCGCCACTTTCATCGGGCGTAATTGGAAAAGGATTTGGTTCGGCGGCGAAACCGACCGCTGAAACCAAGCTTAAAGATAAAGTAGCTATTCGCATGCGTTCTCCGTTTAAGGTATCTGTTTGTTCGCTGTTAGGTTGACCAAATTAAAGTAGTGAAGTTCGTGAGTTTGCAGCTTTCTTACACAATGCTGACGCCTCTGACATTAGTGATTTAATCACCCAAATACTTCTGAATTAAAACATAGCTATGATTAATGTTTAGCCATACTAGAGTAGACAAATCAAAGATATAAAAAAGCCCAGACTGTGTGATTAGTTTGGGCTTGTGATTCCAATGATGACGTTTTCCACGCTTGGTTAGAAAACGAAACTCAGCATGATGGTGTAGAGAACTGCGTCGGTATCATCTGTCGGTTGGTTAATGAAGGCACCGTTTGCGTTTGCTTTGCGCGCTTCAAAGTACTGCACCTCGCCATTGATAGAGACGTTTGGTAAGACATCGTAATCAACACCAATTAGGTAGCTGTTTCCTGTTAGATGCTCGTGGGCGTCAAATTGTGCGCCATAAACTACATAAGGAGTAAGTGCCCCTAAATTGTAGCCAAGACTTCCGTACATAGATGAAGACACGTCACTGATTTGTCCTTCACTCGCCAAAACAAATTGGCCCAGTTCGTATTCTGCTCCTAATGACCAAAGTTGGATGTGTTGGTTGTCTTCAGTCGGTTGCTCACCAACGTTTCTAATCTTAACAGTCTGGTCAAAGTTGGAATCGAGGAATGACAAATTCCAACGATAGCTTTCACCACTCAACTGTAAGTTAGCCCCGAACATACGATTCGTTTCGAATTCCAATTCTGTAGTCGAATTGAAGTCGACATCATTTTTATCTTTTATGCCGACAAATGGAGTAAGTAGAAGGGTCGCTTCGTCACTGACATCATGAGTCCAACTTACTTTAATACCATTGAATGCAGTAATGCCTAGTACGGCGTTATAAACTTCTGTCGGTGGCCTTGCAGTCATGTAGGCTTGGCCGACATAGTAGTACTCAGAGGCAAGGAATAGCGGTAGTCTTAGACGGCCAATACTTACATCGAAGTCATTAAATTCGTATCCGAGGTAAGCCCATTCAAGTTGAGGGTCGCTCCAATTATATTGGGGAGCCTTGACAACTTGCACTGAAGCCTTGAATGAGTTGTAGAAGTAATCGAGTTGAACACCAAACGTGGTGTCACAGTCGTAGCAATTCTCGTCTGTAAAACCCCGAGTGATCATTAAGGGAGTTTCATTGTCTGACTTAGCCCAAGACGTTGAACCAAAGCCACTCAGAGACAAATTATCGGTAAGTTCAATAATCGCAAAAGCCGGAGAGGCAATTGAAGCACATAGCACTGACGTAATTATTCTTTTCATATTATTTCTCCGAACTTATAACGTAGAGAACGTTAGCATTTTGAGGAACCGAAGAGAGCGGTGAGTAACCAATACGATTTGGTTTGTCATCCAGCCAGTCCACTAAGCTGTCGGTTGATGCCGCTTTGATTTCTCTTGGGTAACGCGCTTTTCCTGAAAAAGATAAGCCAGCCCAGTGAGCGTTCATTTGAGCGGCGTTTTTTCCGAGTAAAAGTTGATAAAAATCCTCTCTTTCAGTGCTGTTTTCAGGCCAATCTGATAGCTCTACACGTTTGCCATTAAGGCGCTTTGTTTTTCCTCTGTATAGCTTTCTCGCTTTGTTTATTGATATCTCCTCAAACCCTGAGTCTAAAGAGAATATGGCGTAATCTTCTGCTGCGTGTGCAGGGCAGATCAGAAGCAAGCTTCCAATCAAACCTGTCACGGCAGGTAACATAACTCTGCGTGGGAGTGTTTTAATTGATTTTATCCAATCCATTGGTGTCTCCTAACAAGTCGCACTTTCTATTTGATGGAACAGCTTTTCTTTTCTTACGGGCTTCGCTACGTATCCATCCATGCCTGAATCAAAGCACTTTTGAATATCATCATCGATAACACTGGCAGTTAACGCGATAATAGGAGTTTTGCTTAAGCCGAGGTTTTTCTCATGCTTTCTGATCTCTCTCGTTGCGGTGAAGCCGTCCATAACAGGCATCATGCAATCCATCAGAATGATGTCGAAGCTACTGTCGTTTCGGTACATGTCTACAGCGATTTGCCCGTTGTCTGCAATTTCAAAGGCATAACCCGCTTTTTTCAGCATCACAGAAGCCACTTTCTGGTTCACTCGATTGTCTTCGACTAGTAGAATTCTCTCCGATTTACTTGGAATTGCAGTTTGTTCTGTTTCTTCTGGCAAAGTACGTTTTGCACCTGCTGCGTTGAGAATCGGAGTGACCGTTGCGGGTTGTTGCTTCGGTTGAGCTTTATTGGAAGCAGGCAGTGGCATCGCTTCAACTGCTGTGAGGACTTTCTCTTTAAGCATCTCGAACTTGAATGGTTTTGGTACATAATCATCCATACCTACGTCGAAACACTTCTGAATATCGTCATCAATCACACTGGCGGTCAATGCAATGATAGGGATACGTCGCGTCGCACCCGTTTCTTTTTCTATTCGTCGGATGTTGCTTGTTGCGTTGAAACCATCCATAACAGGCATCATGCAATCCATGAGTATCGCAGCGTAATGAGGGTTAGCGGTGAACATGTCTATGGCTTCTTGACCGTTATTCGCGAACTCAAATTCGAAACCACTCTTTCCTACATGAAGACCAGCAATCTTCTGGTTGATCTTGTTGTCTTCGACGATGAGTATTTTGTGTTGGATCTCTAACTGTTGTTGGCTCGCTTCTGATAACTCCGCCAAACCTCGTGTATCACAAAGCTCAATAGCTTTAATTAAACGTAAGCCGAGTAGGGGCTGAGCGACCTGTGCAGTAACGTTGTCTCCAAGATCTGCAGGGTCACTTAAGAAAGAGCGTATCAAACAGATAGTGATGCCGTTTTGGTGCAGTTTAGCTAAGTTATCTGCGTGGTCATTAGCTAGGAATGCGTCATCTTCAGCGAAAACGATGGTGATTGGTTTCGTGTGTTTTTGAGTGGTGAGTTGTTCTGTAATAACTGTTGTGTCATTGGTTTTGCGAGTAACTTGCAAGCCATACAGGTTAAGGTCGGATTCAATTCGTTCAGAGAGCATGTTTTCGTTACCGAGAACATAAATATCGGCCGTTGCTGTACTTGGTTTTGGCAGTATCAAATCAACAGGCAATTCTAAATCGAAGTAGAAACAACTACCTTCACCTTTTACAGAGTCGAGTTGAATCTGTCCGCCCATAAGTTCAACCAATTGCGTACTGATGGCTAGGCCAAGACCTGTACCACCAAATTGACGTGTGGTTGAATCATCTTCTTGAGCAAAAGGTTCAAATATCTGTTTTTGTTGCTGCGAATCGATACCAATCCCAGTGTCTCGTACAGAAAATCGGATGGTTGCATTATTTTCTGATCTGTTGAGCGTTTGGATTGATAATGTCACGCCACCCTTGGCCGTGAACTTCACTGCGTTCGACATGAAGTTCATCAAAATCTGTCTTAATCGGTGGTCATCGATCATCACACGTGCCGGAGTGTCAGGGCTAATATCGACGTTGAGTGATATTTTCTGCTCTTTGGCTTTAGGCGCAACAATTGAAGCAATGTCGTAAATGGATTCTCGAATCGATGCTGAATGTGGACAGATCAACAACATGCCAGATTCAATTTTAGAGAAGTCCAAAATGTCGTTAATAAGGCTCAGGAGCAGCTGAGATGAGGTCTCAATGGTATCAACATAATCGCGTTGTGTTGGTGTAAGAGGCGTATCTGCGAGGATTTCCGAAATACCAATAACCCCGTTGAGTGGGGTGCGAATCTCGTGAGACATGTTTGCCAGGAAGCTACTTTTTGCTTTGCTGGCTTGTATCGCGTGGTCTTTCGCTTGCTCTGCGTCTTCTTTGGCTTTCTCCGCGTCCTCTTTGGCGACTGTCAGTCTTTCTTTAGCGAGTTCACGTTCGATGGTTAAGCGTTCAACTTGCTGAGCAAACAGACTGAGTTCATCTTTACCTTGGATTAATTTCTCTAAAGAAGGGCGCGTTTCATCATTTTCGCTTTTTAAGAAAGCTAACACCAGATTCAGATTGTTGGTGACTTGTCTTGCCAAACTTAGAGTTAACCCCATAACCGTCATCGCGAGAAGGGCAACGATTGTAATAAATAGGGTTCGCTGTATTTGTGCGTCATCGATGGCTTGCTCAACTTCTTGTTGGAACTCTTGCTTGATTACACTACCAAGACTTTGTAACAGGTTGAGTCGAGCGCTCATTGCCTCTAAGCCGACAGACACTTCTTGTGGGGTCAGTTGGCTAATTGCATTTAGATCGAGTAGGGCGCTTCTGATCTCTTGGCTTTGTGCAAACACATCATTTCGAAATACTTCAACCATTAACGACACTTGATGCTCATTGGCATTCAATGAAACAAATCGTTCTAAGAACAATTGCTGTCTTTCACTTAATGTTTCGATCTGCTCAGCGAGTTCTGGGTCGTACTCTTGGCTGCTTTGGAATATCTCAATCAGTGAACTACCAAGCTTAAACTCTTCGTTCGACCAAAACATCAACCATTCAAGTTGTTGTAGGGCTGTAAGGTGTTGTTGAATTTCGCGTTTGGTGTTTTCGAAAGGAACTTTTTCTACCTCAAGTAACAGTTGCTTGTATAAATCGCTCTGCCACTCAAGGGCATCTAATTTATCGTAGCTGTCTGTGGCTTGTATTGTCGATAAGGTCGCTTCGCTGAAATCGGCAACAAGTTGATTCATTTCGTCAGAGGAATCTAAAAAAACGAGGGGAGACAAGTTTTTAAGTTCTGCCTTTACTTGATTGCTTTGAGTGGCAAACTCCTCGGGGTTAGAAGCCAAAGTGCTTCTATATAAGACCGAAATATCTTGAAGATACACAGACAACTGATTGGTTCGTTCAAAATCGGTTAACTGAGTCGTTAATATGTAAGCCTGTCTACCGGCTAGAAAGAGTAATAATGAAATGGGAAGTAGAACTAAGCCAAAGAGTTTATGTTTGACTGAAAGGTTATTCCAGACCGTAATCGCCATATAAGGATCCATCCAACTGTTTTTATATAAAAACAGTAGAATAAAAATGCCGATATGGAAACTTTGAAACGGTAAATTTAATAGAAGTGTGGGAGGGGTATAAGTTCTTGTGATTCCAGAGCTTATTTTGAAATACGATATTTTTTAGTAAATTATAGCGTCTGACAGTTTGTTTAATTTCATACTTATTGATGAATTACTTAAAAGGTTTACTAATGAGGGCGATTGTTATCGAGGTTTAACTCGAACAGAAGCCGTTCTAAAATCTTTTTTGCTGAGGGTTCTAACGTCCAAACACCGAGTACTCTGTTAAGTGCAGCGCGATACACTCTGTTTTTGAGTAGGAATGCGAGCGTGCTCGTATCATTGTTCAAAACGTGTGTTTGTATGATGGTGAACTCTGGTTTGTTTGCGATCTCAATCTTCTGTAGGTTGAAAGCGGGCAGGAATGAACTCTCGTACCAAATCTCAATGATTTCTCGGAGTTCGATTTCTTCTTCAGGCACATCACAGCCCTGAAATATATGATTCTCAGGAATTGCGGATAAGTAAGCCACATCAAGCTTGTCTGCAACGAATGTGTACATTTGCTTCCTTGTTACGTGTAATGCTAAAGCGAATCATCCCTCTCGCTTATGATTTTGTCAATTACATCCATATGTCAAACGAGTAATCTGTGAATAAGCATCGTTGTATTTAACTTAAACTGTTTAAGTATTTGTCTGTTAAGCCAAAATATTTCAAATTTCCATCCGGCTCTAATACCAAACTCATGTTTGATGTCGCGATCAAACCGGGGTCATTGGTTGAAAAAATGACAGTTTTATTCAGCAACTTATCGCTGAACAAACGGTTAAAATATTGTGCATTTTCGTTTTCAGTACCATTGAACGGTTCGTCAATGATTATCAGAGATTGCTCACAGTTACCCAGGCCAAGCACGAGACGTAATTTTTGTTGAATGCCATTGGGAAGGCTTTTGCATTTGTCGACACTTAATTGAGTCGCTAAGCCTTCTGGTAGCCATTCATCTAACTCGAAGAAGCTGACCATCTCTTGCATCTTCTCGGTAGGTATCAAACCGTTGTGCAGAATGAAGTTGGTCTCTAATGAGCCTTCAAAAATATGCAGATTAAAAGGGATGTAGTTAATCGACGTGCGATAACGGTAGCTATTGAACTGTTTGATGTTGTAGCCATCGACAGATACAGCGCCTTGATAGCGGTCTTCTAGCCCAGCAATGATCGATATGAGCGTGGTTTTGCCGCAACCCGTAGGACCACAAATGACGACTTTGGCACTGGGTGGCACTTTGAAACCGAGGTTGGTTAAGCCAGTTGCCGCTCCCGCATATCGGTGGCTGACACCGCTGCCCACAATGCTGCCTTGGAATAGGCGAATAGGCGGGCTTTTCTCTAAGGTCAATTTGTCATCGTTCATCGACATCAAGTTGTTTATCTGTGCTGATGACGCTTTGATCGATTGGAATTTAGAAATTGAGTTGTAGATACCCATGATTGGACCTAACGCTTTCCAAACCAAAATAACGGTCGCGAGCATAGCACCAGCATCAGAAGTGCCTTCCATTACGCCAATTACGGCGGTCACGATACTTGCTGTACCAATCACTTGAATCAAACTGCCGCCAGCTGCCTGGATCTTACTGTTAGTCACGGCAACGTTTTCTGCGTCACTGGTGCTTTGCAAATGTGAGGCACTAAAGCGAGATTGAACCACGCGCAGTAAAGGCAGACCTTGGATCGTCTTGATACCACGAAGAATCTCATTCCATTGATACGAGACCATCGCATTGGCGCGCGAGCTTTTAGAGGTGGCTTGAGAGTATATATAACGTGAGTAAATACAGAACACGAGCATCAGTATCAATCCACCCATCACTACTAGTGCTGCAGTACCAGACATCAAAGCGATGGCGATGATAAATACGATAACAAATGGCATATCAAAATAGCTGAGGGTTGATTCTGCGGTCACTAAACGTCGGAACGTATCGATATCTTTCAAACGTGCTAACTGTGAAGAGACTCCGGCTGTTGATGTCATCGCGTAAGGTAGCCACAGCAGCTTAGAGATAACGGCTTGTGAGATGTGCACGGCGAGATCTTTACCGGAAGTGGCAATGATGTTGACCCGCATTTTCTTAAAGAAGTATTCAGAGAAGCCGACAATGATGGCAAATAATGTTAACCAATACAGTGTCGCCTCAGAGCTCGAAGTGAGCGCGAAGTTATAAACACTCATAATAAAGAAGGGCTGTAACGCACCGAGAATACTGATCACGAAGCTGAGAATGATCAGACTTTTTAGTTCATTGTTGTAACGATAAAAAGCGTATTTAATCCAGTTGCTCCTGTCTTGCGATTCTGGTGGTGGTTCGCGGAATAAGCGAGAGTATTCGCTAATAGAAATCAGTAAGCACGGCTTCTTGCACATTGGATATTCAATGGTGTTGTTGTTTGTGTAATCAAATAGGAGCAACTTTCCATCTTTAGTGCCTAAGAAGATCGCACTTAGATTTTCTATTTCAATAAAGCATGGGTGAGGGTGCTTATCGATATTTTCGAGTGTTTTTAGCTTTGTCACATCACAACGGTATCCAAGGCGCTCTATCGTCGCAGTAAAACTGTCGCCATCTTTCGGCTTTGGAATAAACGCGTCGCTAAGGATAGAAGGTGTGCCTTCCCATTCTAATGCTATCAAGGTGTAAGCTAAGCCGCGAATCAGTGGTGACTGACTATAGCGTTCATCATAACCACTGGCTTCAAAGTCCAAAACTCGCTGTGGAACATTATTGAAGTCTACTAGGATACTCATTGGTCACCTCCGGTAAGTTTTACGCGTTTGAGGCGGTGGTTTAGTTTATCCATTTTATTGCTGGCGATGATTAGGATCTTGTCATTGGCACGATAAGCTGTACTGGTCAGTACCACTCGTGCAAATTCCTCATCGAACACACAATCGATGTCATCAAATATCAATACACGTTTACTGGCAAGCAGTGCGCGAACCAATAACAGAGCGTAACCAACTTGGCGCGAGAATGGGTTACGCATATGACCTTTGAGTTCCGTGTAAAAACCCGCAGGAAGCCCATCGATTTGTGCCTTGATATTCATGGTTTCACACAGTGCAAATGCCGTGTTGTTCAAGCTTGGTCGGAAGCAAGTGAGGTTATCTATTATGGTTCCTTCCACGAACGAACTGGTCTTATCAACCATGAGTACGCTGTTACGCCAAACGTTGTAGTTAACCTCATCGAGAGGCGTGTCGTTAATCATGATATCCAGTTTGCTATCATTGTTCTGACGCGTAATACAGTTAGCGAGGTGGGTCTTACCCGAACCACTTTTCCCCGTCAGTAAATAGGCTTGGCCGAGTTCGAATTCAATACGTTGTTTTTCAGAATACTTAACCGAAATACGTTCGACTTCTGTTGTTTCATGTTGGTGCTCAACAGAGGCTGCCAACTCAAGGAGATCAGCGATACGTTGGATATGGAGCTTGTTCAATTCCCAGCGGCTCGCGGTACGCATCACTTGTTGGTAGGGAGCAAAGTAACGGTTGGTTAGCATAATGATCGCGGCCATGATGCCTTGGCTCGATTCCATGTTGATTACGGCCGTAGCCAAGACCACCACAACACATGCAATGGAGAGCTGTTGGATAAGCGCTAGTATCAAGCCAAAGTTCGATTCGATCTGTTCATATTTGATGTTCTCAACTTCGCGCTCTTCGACCATTTGAGTCATTAGGCTTTCAACTCGGTATTCCATGTTTCGAGCTTTGATATCCAGTGGACTCGAGATTATCTCGATGATTTTTGAGGTGGTTAAGCCCTCTATATCAGACTTGTTTTGTAGGCTGCCAATCTTTTGTTTAGAAAGACTCCACGCGAAAATCGCTAAAACGGCAGAGGCAATTAGAAGTGTCACCCCAGCCCATATGTTTATGAGGCCGATGATAAGTATGGTGATAACACTAACAGCAAGGTTGATCAGTGCTCGAACCGATTCTCCACCGAAGAAGGTTTTAAGTTCAGGGATAGTTGAGATCCGTTCTAGGTATTCCCCCGGTTCTAAACGTCGGAATTTAGATATCTCCGCCAAACAAATGGATTGGAACACTTTGTTGGTTAGGTTGGTCTCAAACTGCCTCATAATGACGGATGATATTTTCTCTTCCTGACTTTTTAGGTGATAGTCGAGGAAGATAGAAATCAAAATAATAGCGAACAATAAGAACAAAGTATCTTGTGCTTGGTTGGGTAACACTCGGTCAAATATGATCAGAATAGAGAAGGGCAGCACCAAGCCAAACAAGGTAGAAATTATCGTAGAGAAAGTCAGATAACACTTATCTGCCATATTGATTTTTTGCGAAAACTGCTCAGTTTGCATTGCGACCTCCTGCCTTCAACGACGAAGTTGATAGAAGGTGTTTTGGCACCAAATCTTGATTGTCTCGTCCCTCAATATCGCTCATTAGTTGCATCACACTTTCGATAGATTGAATCGATAGTACGCCTTTGATTTGCTCAAGCTTGATGGTCTCAATGATGTAGTCGTATCGCGCACTTTCGTAGTCTCGTAAGGCACTAAATAACTTACTTTCAGCGGCAAGTAGGTCGGTAATGGTACGAGTACCTAACTGATATGCCCTTTGTATCCCTTTATAAGACGCGTAGTTGGCGCGAATGATGTTCTCGTAACTGCTGATAGACTGTGAGAAATCATTAATGTTGAGTACTGAGGTATTAACGCTGTTGCGTGTGGTGTAAAGCGAGTCTTGGTAAAGCAGCTCGGTACGTTCTATGGCAGTTGATGATTTTTGATAACCGTAGTAATCCGTACCACCAGACAAGATAGGTACGGCAAGGTTTAAGCCAACACTGGTTGAGTTACTTTCACCCGTTGCAGTGATGTCGGTTTTGTCGTAGTTATTAGCGTCATCATGTCGATAGCTGGCTGAAAGCGATACGGTTGGTAAGAAGTTTGAACCGCTCTCTTTCAAGCTTCTACGGCTTCTCTCGACGTTTTTCTTTGCTACCAACAAATCGTTATTGAGCTTTAACGCTTGATCCATAATCGAGCGTTGTTCGGTTTCGTTTATTTCTTTTAGAGGCACGCTTTCATAGATGTCTTGCGATGGGGTTATAGGGTATTGAATTTGTATAGAGAGTCCGTTAAGAATGACACGTCGATCTTTCTGCAAGGTTCTTAAACGGTTCGACACACCTTCTTTTTGGGCGATAACTTCGTACAGTTCACTGGCCGCAGTATTACCTAGCTCGACATTACGTCGCATTTGATGTTCACGTGTTTCAGATGATTTCAGTTCAACCTTAGTCGCTTTGATTTGAGCGTTGTTTTTCAAATACTCAAAGTATTGAGACCCGATTTCCGAAATAGTGCTTTGGATTTTGTTCTCGTGCTTAATCTCTTCAATATTGAAGTCGAGTTTGGCAGTCCCATATTTGAAAATGTCGCCAAGGTTGAATATGGACTGGGAAAGCGAAAGGCTGTAGCTGTTTGAGTTATAGCTGGAAGTTTCATCGGGCACACTCGATAGCAAGGTTTCATTCTCATTCCATGTGGTATCGGCAGCACCATTGAGGGATGGCAGAAATTTAGAGCGGCTGATACCAATATTGTACTCGTTTTCTTCCACACCTTTATCACTGGCGCGGAGAGACAGGCTGTTTTGCAGGCCAAGCTCTACCGCCTCTAGCAGGGTCGTTGCCGATGCTGAAGGTGTCGTGCTGAATGCGAGTGCAGCTATTATGCTGCTAGTTAAGTTTCTGTACCGCAACATACTTGTTGATCACCTTGATGATTTGGTCGCTTTTATAAGGTTTACTGATCACGTAATCCATTCCGGCCTCAATACAAGCCTGGTGTTCGTTACTACTGGTCAATGCGGTTGCACCAATGATGGTACAAGGGTTTTTCTCGTTTTCTTGTTCGAACTGACGAATGCGTTTTGTAGCTTCGATGCCACCCATTCCTGGCATGATGCAGTCCATGAAGATGATGTCGGAACGTTTATTCATGAAGTGCTTCACGGCATCGGCACCATCGCCAACGGTATCTGGTTCATACTCTTGTTTAGTAAGAATTCGTTTGAGCAAGATCTGCTGAACACGGTCATCTTCCACGATAAGGAATGAGCTGTTTTCCATCTGCTCTTCCGAGGCTTCTGCTTCCATAATGGTAAGTAGATTTGGAATGAACTCGTAAGGGATAGCAGGGGAGTTGATGATCTTGTCGACGAAGCTATGACACTCTTGTGCTTGTTGAGTGTTGGTCACCGACAACAGCAACTTGGTGTTTGGGTGGTTCTTAAGTTGGGATTTCACTGTTTTGCTCAGTGAGGGTAACTTATTGGGCTCAAAGGTATCCGTCAGCATAATCGCATCGTAATCTCCGAACGTTTTCGCGGTAGAGAAAAGCTCGTTTGCAGTGCGAACCTCGGTGATGTCCAGTCCTAAGTTACTGAGCATTTTCTTCATCACATCAATACGGATTTGAGTATTGGCACATAACAGTAAACGCTTACCATCGAAGCGAGTTTTCTCTGTGTGGAAATTCTTAGCCTTGAGATCAAGTTCAATTTGAAAACGTTCTTGGGTGCCTGATTGGAACCAATGACTCTCGTAATACCCGTAATCTTTCAGAACGCTTTTAGCTAAATCATCTGTGTTGGCCGTATGGTCTTTGTGGACGCTCCAATGGAGTTTATTCAACTTGGCAACAGACACGTCGAGCGTTGATAAGAAGTTTAGGTTAATGGTTACACGGGTATTTTCCATATCTGACGCTGCACCCGATTCAATCGTCACAAACAGTTTTTTATTCGATTTGAGTTGAATAGCGTTAGAAAGCTGAAGGAATAGTATCCAGAATAAGCTGGTGGATTGGCCTGCAACACGATTCGGCAAATTGTCAGAGATAAAGCAGTCAAGTTCACCTTCATTTCGTTGAACTTTGGCACTGATATGAATCATCAATTCCGACAGTACGTTGAGTAGCGAAAACTCTTTCGATTTACTTTCCGTACCCTGTGAAATCAATCGATTATAGTTTTCTGCTAGCTCAGATAAGGTGCTGCATGCAGAGGTTATATCCTTCGCCATCAATACGCCGTTCTCATCGGTTTCTTGAACGAGGTATTGGACACCACCGTTGATGGTATTTGTGATTCCACGAATCTCATAGCCGATCAACGCATACAGCTGTTTGTAGAGGTCGTTATTGCGCTTTTGGTCTTCCAATTTACTGAAGATTAGTTTGAGATAAGAGTAGATTTGACGTTGCTTCGGATTGATACTGACTTCGTTGAGAAGCTCTTCAAGTCTTTGTAAATCTAGCTGCTTAAGTTCTTGATACAAGGCATCGAATTCATAATCGATTTCTCGTTCGTTAGAGCTGGATTTCTTTAACTTGAACATGGCAACTACGTTGGACAGGACTGCGATCACAGCCAGTACTACCACCACCATAAACAACCACACAAAGAACTCGTTCTTCTCAGACATCAAGTCGCTCGCATGGTTGTTAAACATGGTGCGATAGTTGTCATCCATTTGCAGGTAGTTGCTAGTCAGTGAGAGGTATAAATCGAGTACATCGTTACGTGTTTTAGCGCTATCAGAAAAACGGTTAATCGCTAATTCAAGTTGAGTATATTCAGTCGCGCCAACTAAGCTGAATTCGGTTTTGTTTAACGAAGCCAGAGAACGAAACTCATCTATCTCACTTTTCAAAGTCGAAGGATCAAACTCATTAGTACTGCAATTATGCTCTTTTAAGCAGTGCTGCAAAGTTTGTATGTCAAGTTCTATCGTTTGATTAAGTTTCTGGGCTTGTATGAGCAAGGGGGCGCTTTGCACTTGCGCAACCGAATCTACTTTCGCCCAAGAAAAGTATAAATAGAAAGCGAACGCTGCCAATATCACACTAAAGAATATGCTTAAGCGCAATGCTGGTAAGGAAATATTGTAGGAAGGTTTTCCGCTCATTAACTACCTCTCATCGAATGCATCTTCGATGGCTGACATCACAGGCTTCGCTGCGTATTCGATCACGCGACGCGAACCTGTTTTCACATCGGCGGTAAATTCCATATAAGGCGATAATTTGTATTGAGTGCCTCCTCGTTCAAGAAAGTTTCGGTCAATTTCAATCTCTGCCAAATAGAATTCGGCATCTTCTTCTTCGTATGATGAGCGGCTAATTGAGGCGATAGTTCCCTCAACGAACCCGTATTTTGCGAAGTTATAGGTATCCATTTTTACTTTTACCGCTTGGCCTATCTCAACGAAACCCATGTCTTTACGTGGGATCTTCGCTTCACCGTGCAGGGAGTTATTGATCGGTGCAATATCAGCGATACTTTCACCTGGTGGGATTACAGCGGAACGGAAGTTGAAGTGTACTTTGTCGACCACACCATCCACTGGAGAGTAGACGATCAGACGATCAACTTTGTCGGAATGCTGCGGTTGTAAGATACGCTTCAACTTAAGGTCTTTATTCGCTTGAATAATTTGTGCTTGGTATTCTGAGTTTCGGTTCTCAACCAAGTCACGATGTTGTTTTTCTAGTTTGTCGAGTTGAAAACGCTCATTCATCACAGACTCGTCAAGGTTCTCAATTTCTCGCACCATATTAGACTCTTGTACTTTCATGTTGAGGACGTCGACATAAGACGCCATTTCTTCCTTATAGAGGGTGTTTTTGATGTTGAGTTGCTTACGTATCAGAGAGAGCTGATTCTCTGAACTTTTGCGACGCTTCAACATCGAACTGATTAAAGAATTCTTGTGCTTAATATCGTGTGTAATGAGTTCTTCGTTAGAGCGGTTTTTAGAGAACTCTTGCCTCCACGTGTTCATGTTGACCTGAACTTGCTCTGGATATTTCTCAATGAAAGCATCAAAGTTAGGCTCTACCATGTCACGTAAGCTTTCATAACGAATCTTATCGAGTTCTATCTGAATGATTTCAGTATTTACGGTATCAAGTTGGGTGTTACGGTCTAGTGAGCGAATTCGAGCGATAGGTTGGCCTTCGTAGACGACTTCACCTTTTCTGACGAGCAACTCTTCTAATATCCCGCCTTCTAGATGTTGAACCTTCTCGACATCGGACTCCAATAGCAGTTCACCACGTACAGACACAACAATGTCGATACGTGCTTGCGATGCCACGGCTATAGCGACCAAAGCGAGTAAAAATATAATGAGTAACGTTTTATGAACGCTGGTCATGGCACTAGCAAGCACAATAGTGTCATCTGCAGTGACCTTAGAAGCCTCGTTATTTGAAACAAGCGCTTTTCTGAGGTGATGTTCTATTTGGTTATTGCTCATGACTGACCTCGGTTACTTGCCATCTATTACTTCCTTAATATCCAACAAGTGGTTGATTTGTCGATTGACGTTGTGCAATTCAG
The DNA here is from genome assembly GCF_002875705.1 of Vibrio sp. 10N.261.45.E2. Taxonomy (GTDB): domain Bacteria; phylum Pseudomonadota; class Gammaproteobacteria; order Enterobacterales; family Vibrionaceae; genus Vibrio. Next base: position 12,277 of record NZ_MCZZ01000145.1, on the reverse strand, counting down.
TTTTTATACCCTCTATAAGCTCTTCCGGCGCAGGGAACTCGTGTCTGCTCAAATGTTCCAATTTAGCCATTTTGGGCGGAAGGTCTTGATCGCAAAGCAGCGTTAAGATGGTCTTCAATTTTTTTGAGTAACTGTTCAGTTCATCAAAACGATTATCTTTATGAAGTTTTTCTATATTTAGGGCCGCGTCAGAAAAGTCATTGTAAAAATCGCCCAATAGCAATTGCAGCCCTTTGTGGTTGTTGTCAACCGAGCGCAACAAATTCGTCATGTCTATCATCGCTCCACTGCCTTAATTGCTTTAATCACAATAACTAAGGATCTTTAAAGGTGGTTTTCAAATTTTTTTTGATTCTTTATACATAAAAAGAAAAATATGAAAAATGTTGTATAAAAATTTGGTTTTTCAAAATGGTGTCCTTTAATGCTTCTAAATACGATCAGTTAGCTAGTAGCAACGGAGGCTGTAATGGCAGGCGAAAATAACCAAAATAACCAAAACGAAGACCTAAATGACGCGGTAGAACAAACGGACACGAGCGACGCGGGTACGCCCTCCCAGCAGCAGAATCAACAAAATCAACAAAATACGATTGCGTCGACAATAGCAACGGGTGCTGAAAACACGGATGCGGCAGACGAAATAAACCAGGCTTTAGATGAAAACCCAAGTGGTGCGGGCAATACTGAAGATGCCTCAGCTTCTGGTGCGGCTGTGCAAGAAGAGACGCCAGAAAGCGATCAAGATTCAGATGCTGCACAATCCAATGTAGCTGGTGGGGCAGCTTCAGAAGCTGGCTCAGAGAATGCTGCTGGTAGTGGCGGCGGTTCGGGAGCGGGCGCTCAAGCTGTAGGTGGCGACAATGCAGAGGCCGCCTCAGGAGGAGCAGACGCTGAAGGTAACGAAGAACAAGGCCAAGCTGCACGCACTTCTGCAGCACCTAGTGCGACATCTTCTGAGTCGGATGACCAACAAGTCAGTGATGACCTCGATTCACAGACCGTAGAAGAGACATTTGCAGTTGATGTTCAAGCTTCTGACGAAGAGACCATCAGCGAAGTAGAAGATGACTTTGATTCTGAAACGGTAAGTGAAACGTTCAAAATCAAAGTAGAGAGCGAAAACGATGCTCCAGAAGCAGAACAAGATCTTGCCTACATCATGGATGAAGATGGTTCCATAACATTCACTCAAGAACAATTACTCGAATACGCAAGTGATGTAGATGGAGATGAGCTTGTTGCTTCTAACGTTCAAGTTGGGGCTGATGCAACAGTTCAAGACAATGGAGACGGTACCTTCACCGTTGTTCCTTCTGCGGATTTCAATGGTGAACTGGATCTTACTTTCGACATCAGTGACGGCCAAGAAACGATCAGTAGCGCAATTGATTTAACGGTACGTCCGATTAATGATGCACCGGTTCCTGAAGATAAAACGTTTGAAATTGAAGAAGATGGCACTCTTGTGTTCACCGACGCCGATCTTCTTGCTGGAGCAACAGATATCGAAGGCGACAACCTTACTGTTGAGGGTGTGACCTACGATGGTGGCGACGGTATCCTGACCGACAACGGCAATGGTACTTACACCTTTGCGCCAAATGAAAACTTCAATGGCGACGTAAACTTCGGCTTTGATGTATCAGATGGTACAGATACTGTATCTGCGAACATTGATGTCAGCGTCACTGCTGTGGATGATGCGCCGGTATCAGGTGACCTAGCTTACTCAGTAGATGAAGACGGTTCCATCCGTTTGAGTCAAGAGCAACTTCTATCGCAAGCTTCTGACGTGGAAGGTGATGACCTAACGGCTAGCGGTCTAACGGTTGACGGTGATGCAACAGTTGTTGCTAACGATGATGGTAGTTTCACCATTACGCCAGATGAGAACTTCAATGGTGACATCGATATCAGCTTTGATATCTCTGATGGTACCAATACGGTTCAAGCTTCTGCCGACCTAACAGTTAATCCAGTAAATGATCTACCAGTTCCTCAAGATCAGCAGTTCAGTATTGCAGAAGATGGTACTTTACAGTTCACAGACGCGGATCTGCTTACAGGCGCAACAGACGTTGAAGGCGATAACTTAACTGTTGAAGGTATCACCTATGAAGGCACTGATGGTGTACTGACGGATAATGGTGATGGCTCATACAGCTTTGCGCCAAATGAAAACTTCAATGGCGATGTGAGCTTCAGCTTCGATGTGTCGGACGGCACCGATACGGTGTCTGCAAACATTGATGTTAGTGTGACTCCTGAAAACGACCCACCAGTTGCGGGTTCTACGTCTTACACCGTAAATGAAGACAATTCGATTACCATTTCTGATGCACAACTGTTGGCAACATCTTCAGATGTTGAAGGTGATGTATCTATCGACAGTGTGACGTATTCCGGTAGTGACGGTGTATTGGAAATCAATGGCGATGGTACATACACCTTCTCGCCAAATGAAAACTTTAGCGGTGAAATTGCACTGGATGTGGTTGTTGCTGATGAAGATGGTGCTACCGATGCGACGACCGCTGGTATCAATGTTCTTGAAGTAAACGATCCACCAGTTGCAGGCCCAACGTCTTACACCATTGATGAAGATTCAGTACTGACCTTCAACGAATCACAAGTGCTACTAAATGCCTCTGATGTTGAAGGGGATGTTGAGCTTGTTGGTATTAGCTACGATGGTCCTGACGGCATCTTCTCAGTAAATGGTGACGGTACTTGTAGCTTCGCTCCGAACGAGAACTTTAATGGCCAAGTACAGCTTGATGTCACCATTCGTGATGAAGATGGTGCAGAAGTTGAAACCGTCATCAATGTTGACGTATTGCCAATCAATGATGCGCCAGTATCGGGTGATTTGGCGTACAACGTTAACGAAGATGGTTCAATCACATTGAGCCAAGATCAGCTGTTGTCTCAAGCGTCTGATGTTGAGGGCGAAGACCTAACCGCGAGCGACTTAACGGTAGATGGTAACGCAACAGTTACTGCCAATGATGATGGTAGCTTCACCATCACGCCAGATGCGAACTTCAATGGTGACATTGATATTCAATTCAACATTACTGATGGTACTGACACGGTTCAAGCAACAGCCGATCTTACGGTTAACCCTGTGAATGATTTGCCGGTTCCTCAAGACCAGCAATTCAGTATTGAAGAAGACGGTACGCTGCAATTTACAGATGCCGACCTACTTACCAGCGCCACCGATATTGATGGCGATGACTTAACCGTTGAAGGTATTAGCTACACAGGTGGCGATGGCGTACTGACCGACCATGGTGACGGTACTTATACCTTTGCACCAAATGAAAACTTCAATGGCGATGTGAACTTCAGTTTTGATGTGTCTGATGGCACAGAAACGGTCAGCGCTAACATTGATGTGAGTGTGACTCCTGAGAATGACCCGCCAGTTGCGGGCTCAACCTCGTACATGGTCAACGAAGACAATGCCATCACAATTTCTGATGAGCAATTGTTAGCAAACTCTTCTGACGTTGAAGGTGCTGTGTCGATTGACAGCGTCACTTACAGCGGCACAGATGGTGTATTCCAAGATAATGGTGACGGCAGTTATACCTTCCTACCTAATGAGAACTTCAGTGGTGATATCAGCCTTGACGTTATTGTTGCCGATGAAGATGGGTCGATTGATGAAACCACCGCGGGCATTACTGTTCTTGAAGTGAATGATCCACCTGTTGCGGGTCCAACGTCATACACCATTGATGAAGATTCGGTTCTGACGTTCAGTGAGTCTCAGATTCTTGTGAATGCTTCGGATGTAGAAGGTGATGTAGAGCTAGTTGGAATTAACTACGATGGCTCAGACGGTATCTTCACTGTAAATGGTGATGGTACATGCAGCTTTGCGCCTAATGAGAATTTCAATGGTCAGGTTCAACTGGGTGTGACCATTCAAGATGAAGATGGCGCAACGGTTGAAACACACATTAACGTTGATGTATTGCCAATCAATGATGCGCCAGTATCGGGCGATTTGGCTTACACCATCAATGAAGATAGCTCTATAACGCTAAGCCAAGAGCAATTGTTAGCACGAGCAGGTGATATCGATAGCGACAACTTAGAGGCTATCAATCTATCTACCGATGAAAATGCGACCATCCAACAAAATGAGGATGGTAGCTACACCATTACACTTGATGCTGATTACAACGGCGACCTAGACCTTAGCTTCGATATCATCGATAACGATGGTGGTTCGGTGCAAGTTGGTCTAGACATTACCGTGAATCCGGTTAATGACCTACCACAAGCGCAAGATCAACAGTTCACGATTGAAGAAGACGGTACATTATTGTTCACGGATGCTGACCTGCTTGCAGGCGCGTCGGATATTGATGGTGATGACCTATCGATTGAAAATGTACTTTATACAGGTGCAGACGGTGTTCTGAGTGACAACGGTGATGGCACTTATAGCTTTGCACCAAACGAGAACTTCAATGGTGAGGTTCAATTTTCATTCGATGTCTCTGATGGCACAGGTTCAACACCAGCTGTTATTGATGTAAGCGTTACTCCTGAGAATGATCCGCCAGTTGCGGGCTCAACCTCTTATACAGTTCAAGAAGATGGCCAAATCACCATCAGTGCTGAACAGCTACTGGCAAACTCTTCCGATGTCGAAGGCGATGTATCACTGTCTGAAGTGTCGTACTCGGGTGATGACGGTTCTTTTGTTGATAACGGCAACGGCACATTTACCTTTACGCCAAATGAAAACTTCGATGGTGATATTTCACTAGACGTTGTTGTCGTTGACGAAGACGGTGCTACAGCCACAACCACTGCGGGTATCGATGTTATTGCTGTGAATGACGGTCCAGAAACTTCGGGCATTCAAGCTGAAGTCGATGAAGACAATTCAATCACCATTACTCAGGAACAGTTGCTAGCGAACGCAACGGACGTTGAAGGTGATGAGCTAACCGCATCCAACCTACAAACCAACGATCCAGATGCGACCATTGTTGCTAATGACGATGGTTCATTCACCATCACTCACACAGAAAACTTCAATGGCGAGTTGGACTTCACATACAGCATCAGTGATGGTGAGAATGAAGTTCTGACCACGCTGGATCTCACCGTGAATCCAGTCAATGACGCCCCAGAAGCGGGTGAAGAGATCTTCATCCAAGCACAAGAAGACCAAACGGTAGGTGTAACGCTTCGTGAAGAACCAGCTCTACGTTTAGATCAAGCACCAGAAAACGGCATCATCGAAGCTAATGTGAATGATGAGTGGGTGGTATTGGAAGTAGGGCAAGAAGTTCCTGCTGACACAGAAGTACGCTTTGTTCCTAGTGAAGATGCTTTAGCAAATGGTACGCATACGACACAAATTGGTACCTTCGATGACAACGCGAGCGTAGATGACTGGGGCACAGAAGTTGACCCATACACTCGCGAGTTTTCAGATGGCGACCTAACAGTTACGGTACAAAGTAACGATGATCCTCTTGGTGCGTGGAATGGTAATACGCACATTGGTCACGGCATTGGTGATACCGACCGTCAAGGCCTAAGTGGTGATGAGAAACTGACTGTTTCGGTTGAAGGTCAAGACATCAATGAAATCAGCTTCCACCTAGATGGTTTGGGCGGTTGGTTCATGGAAGAGTCGCGTCACTTTACTGAAGTTGAAATTCGCGCCTTCAATGAAGACGGCGACATGATTGACTCGATGACTTACCACAAAGAAGACCGTGGTACGTTCGAGACAGACTACACGCTGACTGTTGACCAACCTGTGTCTTACTTTGAATTGGGCACAGTGCAAGGTAATGGTACTTACGTCGTTCAAAACATGACAGTGTCACAAACTTGTCATGATGAAGCCGTATTCACATCGATTGGGGTAGACGGTTCAGAAATTACTGAAACGGTTGAGTTGAACATCCATGCGGGTGACAACGAAATCGAGTTAACGGCTGACCTTCCAAATATCACTATCGACACAGAGGGTTCTGCACAGTTTGCTTCTGTTGTGATAACTGAGGAACAGTTGTTAGCTCAAGCATCAGACATCGATAGTGATGATCTTGATATTCAGAACTTAGAACTGGTGGGTGAAAACTCAGAGCATGCAACACTGACTGACAATGGTGACGGTACTTGGACGGTAACACCGGATGAGAACTTCTACGGTGAAATCGAGCTTGGTTATCAAGTTACCGATGGTGAGCTAACCGACAGCAACATCATCAATATCAACTTCGAATCGGTGAACGACGCACCAATCGTTTCTGGCCCGATTGTTCTATCGACAGACGAAGATGAAGGTATCACGTTCAGTGCGGATGACTTGCTAGCGAACACCACAGATGTGGAAGGCGATACGCTTTCTATTTCTGACATCACGTACGGTGGTGACAATGGTGAGCTAGTTGATAATGGCGATGGTACGTTTACCTTCATGCCAAATGAAAACTTCAATGGTGAAATCGACATCGATTATAAGGTGTTTGATGGTACTGATGAAGTTGCAACGCACCTAGACCTAACGGTCGTGCCTGTCAATGATGTGCCGGTTCCGGGCGAACCATTGCATACCCAAATGCTTGAAAATGGCTCTATGATCATTGAAGCGAAAGACTTATTGTCTGGCGCGACCGATGTTGATGGCGACATTCTTCATGTTGAAAACCTATTACTCGCAGATCAAACACAAGGTACGTTAACGGATAATGGTGATAATACCTTTACCTTCGAACCTGCAGAAGACTTCTACGGTGAAGTGAATCTGACTTTCGATATCAGTGACGGCCAAGCAAGCGCACCAAGTACAGCAAGAGTTGACGTTGAAATTGTCAATGAAGGCCCTGAGGTTAGTGGTCCAATTGAAGCTGCTGTTGACGAAGATGGCTCAATCACTATTACTCAAGAGGACCTGTTAGCGAATGCAACCGATGTTGATGGTGATAACCTTGAAGCGGTTAACTTTGCGACCAACGATCCAAATGCGGTTGTTGTAGAAAACTCAGACGGTAGCTTCACGATTACACCAAGTGCCGATTTCTTTGGTGAAATTGAATTTACTTACGATGTCACTGACGCGATCGAAACTGTTGCAGCTGACCTCAACCTAACTGTAAACCCAATCAATGATGCCCCAGACGTTCCTGACATGTCTTTCACTACCGAAGATGGTCAAGCGATCACTATCACCGAAGCTGAGCTATTAGCACAAGCAACAGATATCGAAGGTGATGAGCTGTCAGTTGTGAATGTAACGAGCGCAAGCGACACGGTAGAAGTCACAGACAATGGCGATGGAACATACACATTAACACCAGAGCAGGGCTTCTTCGGTAATGTTGACTTAGCGTTTGATGTGAGCGATGGCACTGATGTCGTTGCCGCAAACATCGACCTAAAAGTTGAGTTCGTCAACGATGCGCCAGAAGCAACCCCAATGGTTGCAGATGTCGACGAAGATGGTTCAATTCTCGTTACACAAGAAATGCTGTTGGAGAACGCGAGCGACCAAGATGGCGATGAGCTGTTTGCAAGCGCGCTTGAAACCAACGATCCAAATGCGAGCATCGTAGACAATGGCGATGGCACTTACACGGTGACACCTTCGGAGAACTTCAACGGTGATATCGCATTCACTTATGAGGTGAGCGATGGTGAGTTAAGTACGTCTAATGACATGACATTGACCGTGAATCCGGTGAATGACATTCCAATTGTCGCTCCAGGCATGTACCACATCGAAGAGGATGGCAGCATCCTGTTCACTCAAGAAGATTTATTGAGTGGTGCGATTGATATTGATGGTGACGACCTAAGCGTTACCAGCATTAATTACTCTGGTGATGAAGGCACAGTAACTGATAACGGCGACGGCACGTTCAGCTTTGTTCCTGAAGAGCACTTTAGTGGTGACCTACAGTTCAGCTTTACTGTGACTGATGGCACAACTGAAGTAGAGCAAGACCTCAATGTCCACATCGAAGCGGTTGCGGATGCGCCGGATCTTGTGATTACCGATGGCGATGGCGTTAACGTTGATGACCAAGCGATTTTGGTTGAGCCAGGCGGCATTGTTGAGCTTAATATTGCGGCTGCACTTGTCGACCAAGACTTGTCTGAAACTCTTACTGTAACTGTAGATGGTGTGCCTGAAGGTTCGGTTATTCAATACGATAACGAAGGCGTTCTGAATGACCAAGAAAACGGTATCACCAGTTACAACGATACTGAAATCACTGTCACGTTTGAAGGTGAAACTGCGGGTTACCAAAACGCAGCGGGTTACTACAAAGTCGACGAAGACGGCAACATCACGGGTGTTGAAGTTGTTTACGAGAATGCATCACAAGTTGGCGGTGGTGGTGACCTTGTTCCAGGACAAGATCAATTTAGCTTCCAAGTTTCAGAAGGGGAAAGCTTCAACCTGTTCTTGATTCCAAACGGACATCAGCACAACGACTTCGATGCAATGCAAGATGGTCAGTATGAGTTCCGAGCAGCAGATGGTTCGCCAGCAAACATGGATACAGTTGATCCTCAACTTGTCTTTGTTGCTGCTGATGGCACTGAAACTGTGGTTCAAGGCCAGAATGGTGACGCGATCTTCCATGGTGGTTCAAGCTCTCAGCTAAACCAAGATGGTATCGAGCATACTCGCACAACGATCAATGAAGACGGCGAACTGGTTTACGGCTTTGAAGATTTGTATGGCGGTGGGGACGCTGACTATGCAGATTTCAACTTCACAATCGATGTGGGCGAAGTGAACAGCCAAATCTACAGCGGTGAAGTAACAGTAGGCCCTGATGGTACGGTGAACTTACCGACAACCGCTATCGAAAATGCACTACAAATCCAGTTACCAGAAGACTTCAACGAACAGCTTGAAGTTCATGTAACTGCAACCGCAACAGAGTTATCGAATGATGATTCTGAAACGGTATCTCAAACTATCTACATAAACGCGACAGGTTCGCACATTGAGCATGCACCTGAAGCACTACCTGTTGCCGCAAAAGTAGAAGAAGATGGTTCAATCGTCATTACGCAAGAGGACTTGTTAGCGAATGCTCGTGATCTAGATGGCGATCAGTTAACAGCGCTTAACTTAGCAACCGATGATGACAGCGTTACGATTACCGATAACGGTGATGGCACATACACGTTAACACCAGATGCTGATTTCAATGGCGATGTTAGCTTTACGTTCGATGTATCTGATGGCGATGATGTTGTTTCAACCAACCTAGAACTGACAGTTTCACCTGTAAATGATGGTCCTGAAGCACAAGATCAAGCCTTCACAGTCAACGAAGATGGTGTGTTGACTTTCAACGACCACGATCTGTTAACAGGTGCGACGGACATCGAAGGCGATGATCTAAGTGTTGAAGGTGTCACTTACACTGGCACAGACGGCGTTCTAACCGATAACGGCGATGGCACATACAGCTTCGCACCAAATGAAAACTTCAATGGTGATGTGAACTTCTCGTTCAACGTATCAGATGGTACAGACTCGGTAACCGCTAACATTGATGTAAGCGTGACACCTGAGAACGATCCACCAGTTGCGGGTAGCACGTCTTACACGGTTCATGAAGACAACTCTATCACTATCAGTAACGAACAATTGTTGGTGAACTCTTCGGATATCGAAGGGGAAGTCGCGATTGAGAGTGTAACTTACAGTGGCAGTGACGGTGTTCTGGAAATCAATGGTGACGGGACATACACCTTCTCTCCAAACGAGAACTTCAATGGCGAAGTTAGCCTTGATGTCGTTGTTGTGGATGAAGACGATGCTGCCGTATCAACAACAGCCGGCATCTCGGTTCTAGAAGTCAACGATCCGCCAGTTGCAGGTCCAACGTCATACACTATCGATGAAGACTCGGTGTTGACCTTCAATGAGTCCCAAGTTCTGTTGAACGCATCTGATATCGAAAGTGACGTGGAGCTTGTTGAGATTAGCTACGATGGTCCAGACGGTATCTTCTCTATCAATGGTGACGGCACATGTAGCTTCGCACCGAATGAAAACTTCAATGGCCAAGTGCAGTTGGATGTCACCATTCAAGATGAAGACGGCGCTCAAGTTGATACTCATATTACGGTTGATGTGTTACCAATCAATGATGTTCCAGTATCAGGTGATTTGGCATACAGCGTAGAGGAAGATAGTTCAATTACCTTGAGCCAAGAGCAGTTACTTGCTCAAGCAAGTGATGTAGAAGGAGATGACCTAACAGCATCTAACCTAACTGTTGATGGAGATGCGACGGTTGTTGCTAACGACGACGGTAGCTTTACCATTACGCCAGATGCAAACTTTAATGGTGATATTGATTTAACGTTCGACATCAACGACGGCACAGATACTCTGGTTGCGACTGCTGACCTAACCGTTAATCCAGTCAACGACCTTCCACAACCACAAGATCAAACGTTCAGCATTGGTGAAGACGGCGTCTTGAACTTCACAGATGAAGACTTGCTGACAGGTGCGACTGACATTGATGGGGATGACCTGTCGGTGGAAGGTGTGAACTACACAGGCACTGACGGTGTGCTTACCGATAATGGCGACGGAAGCTACACCTTCGCACCAAATGAGAACTTCAATGGCGATGTGAACTTCAGTTTTGATGTGTCAGATGGCACAGATACGGTTCAAGCAAACATTGATGTAAGTGTGACGCCAGAGAACGATCCACCGGTTGCTGGCAGCACGTCTTACACCGTCCATGAAGACAACTCAATTACGATCAGCAATGAGCAGCTGTTAGCAAACTCTTCAGATATTGAAGGAGAGGTTGCGATTGATAGCGTGACTTACAGTGGCGCTGACGGTGTCTTTGAAGACAACGGCGATGGCACTTACACCTTCTCGCCAAACGAGAACTTCAACGGTGAAGTCAGCCTTGATGTTGTGGTTACCGATGAAGACGGTACAACAGAGGCAACCACTGCTGGAATTACTGTACTTGAGGTGAACGATCCGCCAATCGCAGGTTCTACGAGCTACTCAGTGAACGAAGACGAAGTTATCACCATCAGTTCAGAACAACTGCTGGCGAACTCTTCAGACATTGAAGGCGAAGTGGCGATTGATAGCGTTAACTACACTGGCGCTGACGGTATCTTTACTGACAATGGTGATGGCACATTCAGCTTCGCTCCGAATGCTAACTTTGACGGTGATGTGAGCCTAGATGTGGTCGTTACTGATGAAGATGGTGCAACGACGGCAACGACTGCGAGCATTGATGTTCTGCCAATTAACGATCCACCAGTATCGGGTGACTTGGCATACAGCATTGATGAGGATGGTTCAATTACCTTGAGCCAAGAGCAACTTCTTTCTCAAGCGAGTGATGTTGATGGCGATGACCTAACAGCGTCTAACCTAACTGTTGATGGAGACGCGACGGTTGTTGCTAACGATGATGGTAGCTTTACCATTACGCCAGATGCGAACTTTAATGGTGATATTGATTTAACGTTCGACATCAACGACGGTACAGATACGCTTGTTGCGACGGCTGATCTAACGGTTAATCCAGTTAACGACCTTCCACAACCACAAGATCAAACCTTCAGCATTGGCGAAGACGGCGTCTTGAACTTCACAGATGAAGACTTGCTAACAGGTGCGACTGACATTGATGGGGATGACCTATCAGTTGAAGGTGTGAACTACACAGGTGCCGATGGCGTTCTTACTGATAATGGCGACGGAAGCTACAGCTTTGCACCAAATGAGAACTTCAATGGCGATGTGAACTTCAGCTTTGATGTGTCAGATGGCACAGATACGGTTCAAGCCAACATTGATGTAAGCGTGACACCAGAGAACGATCCACCGGTTGCTGGTAGCACGTCTTACACGGTTCACGAAGACAACTCAATCACCATCAGTAACGAGCAACTATTGGCGAACTCTTCAGATATTGAAGGGGAAGTGGAGATAGATAGCGTGACTTACAGTGGCGCTGACGGTGTCTTTGAAGACAACGGTGATGGCACTTACACCTTCTCGCCAAACGAGAACTTCAACGGTGAAGTCAACTGTAGTGGCATAGTGAATTTGGCCACCTGATTAAGAGGTGATGTATGATCATCTCAAGACTAAAACAGGTGACATTATGACTAAGCGTGATAGACGCACTTTTAACCCAGGGTATTGGAAAAACCACGCTAGAAAGCTGGGTAAGGCAACTCAAAGTTGAAAGGGCTGGCAAGGCAC
>NZ_MCZZ01000144.1:130403-157986 GCF_002875705.1 Vibrio sp. 10N.261.45.E2 | reverse complement strand
CTTATTATCTGAAATCGGGGGTAAATAAATTCAGTAGAATGTGACAATTCACCCGGATTTCTGGGTGAATTTTATTGCGAGTAATTTCTAGTCAGTCTAAAATTGTGACCGCAAACGATAAAATATGAAACATTCACGAAATGCTATGCTTATTAAAGTTGAGAGCATTTCGGTGTTAAGACAAGCCGCTCAATAGCGGTTTTTTGTTTTTTAGCACTTTAGTACCCAAAGAGCCCTACACATTTAAGCTCTTAGTTAGGTAGCTTAACGGCTACTTTATTCCGTACTTTGGGAAAGTAGCTTCTAATAGGATAAAACCATGGCCACTATAAAAGATGTCGCTCGCTTAGCCGGCGTATCAACAACAACCGTTTCTCACGTAATCAATAAAACTCGCTTTGTTGCAGAAGCAACTCAAGAGAAAGTAAACAAAGCCGTTGATGAATTGAACTACGCACCAAGTGCTGTTGCTCGTAGTTTGAAGTGTAATACAACACGTACTATCGGCATGCTAGTAACTCAATCAACTAACCTATTCTTCTCTGAAGTTATCGATGGTGTTGAGAGCTACTGCTACCGTCAAGGTTACACTTTGATCCTGTGTAATACGGGCGGTATCTACGAAAAGCAACGTGACTACATTCGAATGCTTGCAGAGAAACGTGTAGATGGCATCTTAGTTATGTGTTCAGACCTAACTGAAGAACTAAGAGAGATGTTAGACCGTCACGCTGACATTCCTAAAGTTATCATGGACTGGGGCCCAGAGAGCTCTCAGGCTGATAAGATCATCGATAACTCTGAAGAAGGTGGCTACCTAGCGACCAAATACCTTATTGAACGCGGTCACTCTAAGATTGCATGTTTAAGTGGCCACTTAGACAAAGCAGCTTGTGTTGAACGCATTGCTGGTTACAAACGCGCACTCAACGAAGCTAAGATTACAGCCGATGACAACATGATCATCGAAGGTAACTTCGAGTGCGATACGGCCGTTCTTGCTGCAGAACAAATCGTTGAGATGGAAGATCGCCCGACGGCAGTATTCTGCTTTAACGACACAATGGCACTCGGTCTAATGAGCCGACTGCAAGAAAAAGGCATTCGCATTCCTGAAGATATTTCGGTAATTGGTTATGACAACATCGAACTGGCTGAGTACTTCTCTCCGCCGTTAACGACTGTTCACCAACCAAAACGTCGTGTGGGTAAGAATGCTTTCGAAATTCTGCTAGAGCGCATAAAAGACAAAGACCACGAAAAACGCGTCTTCGAGATGCACCCTGAAATTGTTGAGCGTAGTACAGTTAAAACGTTAAATTAATTGATAATTCGAGTTTAATCTTATCAAGCGCACCTTTAGGTGCGCTTTTTTATCAGCAACTATAATGAACCCTGATGCACAACAGAAAGATCATTAATTGAAGCAATATCACATTTTGAAATATCAACTGTGAGCTTCATTCAGCAAAAACTTTATTCTATTCAATCAGTCACGCACAGGGCAAACCACTTGAAAGAGTGAGACGCAAAGCTTCCGGCCTAAACCACTCGTTGGTATGGTAGCGGGGTTACCGATGGCAAAATGCAGTAGCTACTAATAATTTAGTAATTTACGGCTTATTGACAATGTAATTGCAACATTTTGCTAATCTCTCGGACCTGCTTATTTGGTGGCGTAGTTCAAATACACCGAGATAAATAACATGGATAAACCGATACTAAAGGACTCGATGAAGTTATTTGAGTCGCTAGGAAAAATAAAATCACGCTCAATGTTTGGTGGCTTCGGTCTTTTTGCTGATGACACTATGTTTGCTCTGGTAGTAAATGACCAGTTGCACATACGCGCGGACAAAGGCACAACAAAACAATTCGAACAACAAGGGTTTCAACCGTACGTCTACAAAAAACGTGGTTTCCCTGTTGTTACTAAATACTTCGCTCTACCTGAAGGCCTGTGGCAAGATCAAGAGAAAATCTTGCAGCTTGCAACTACGTCTCTAGGTTTTGCTAAAGAAGAAAAAGCTGAGCAGTCTTCTGCCAAGCCGACACGACTGAAAGATCTGCCTAACCTTCGACTCGCTACTGAGCGTATGTTGAAAAAGGCAGGGATCGATTCTGTAGAACGTTTATATGAATCTGGCTCTGTAAACGCATTTAACGCCATCAAAGAATCGCATGCGTCTTCTGTTAGTATCGAACTACTTTGGGCGCTGGAAGGTGCGATCAATGGTACACATTGGTCTGTTATACCGCAGCAACGTCGCGAAGAACTTATCAATCGCATCAATTAACATTGTCAGTGCAATATACATAACTAAGCCGCATTTACTGCGGCTTTTTTTATATCTGCTGAAAGTTAATCTATGCTTTGCCTGTCTATCTATACTATCGGTATGCATTGAAAATTTAGAGGAAGTATCAATGAGTAAGAAAATGATATTGGGTATTGTGTTGGTCGTGACCATTGTGTTGTTAGGCGTCAATTTTGGTCAGTTCCTAACGCTTGAAAATGCGAAAGCCCAACAAGCTGTGTTAAATGACTACATTGACAGCAACTTTATTGCTGCTGCCGCTATCTATTTTGTCGCGTATGTGATGATTACTGCTTTCTCCATTCCTGGAGCTGCTGTTGTCACCCTATTAGGGGCGGCGCTATTCGGTTTCTGGAGCAGTTTACTCTTAGTGTCTTTTGCAAGTGCGATCGGCGCGACTTTAGCCTTCTTGAGTAGCCGTTACCTGTTACGTGACTGGATTCAAACCAAATTTGGAGACAAGTTAGCAACGATTAACAAGGGCGTAGAAAAAGACGGGGCATTTTACTTGTTCTCACTTCGCTTAATTCCTGTATTCCCATTTTTCCTTATAAACTTGTTGATGGGCTTAACCCCAATGTCAGTTTCTCGTTACTACATTACGAGCCAAATAGGCATGCTACCTGGCACTGCTGTTTTCTTGAACGCTGGTACTCAACTCGCAGAAATTGATTCACTATCAGGTATCGTATCCCCTTCAGTACTACTATCGTTTGCATTGTTGGGTGTATTCCCAATTATTGCCAAATGGTTGATGAGCAAGTTTCGCTCAACACCTGTAGCGGAATAGCGTATATAACTGACTAACACCTAAAGCCGAATAAGGTTCTATTTTAATGAAAATATTCAGTGCATCGAATCCGACAGAAGCTCATATCATTTGTGGATTGCTAGAAAGTGAGAATATTACCTGTGAAGTCCGTGGTGAAGGTTTGTTTGGCTTGAAAGGGGAAATCCCATTCACCGAAGAAACTGACCCTTACGTATGGTTATACGAGCCAGAATTGGCCAGTAAAGCCCGTACTATTGTCAATGACTACCAAAAACAACAAGATTCAATCATCTATGAAGAATGGCGTTGTGGTGAGTGCCACGAAGTCAACGAAGCTCAATTCGGCTCTTGTTGGCAGTGCGGTGCTGCCTCACCGGAATAGGAAAGTTTCACCAACCGTATAAAACGATTCGCTCAGATACCTCCTCCAAATAAAAACGGGAAGCTAAAGTTAGCTTCCCGTTTTTATTTCAATTCAATCGTCATCTTCGATTTCGCGTCTAGAAAATCATTGGATTTGTTTTTGAATAAACGCAATGGAGCGTTGATTAAACTCTTCAGGATTTTCTACATTACATACATGCCCACAGTTAGCTATTTCCACTAACTCGCTCGACTCGTGCGCTTCGACCATTTCTTTAACAGGCTTGATAAACATGTAATCTCGCTCCCCCATCAAGTACAAAGTCGGAATCGGCAATTCTCTGTCTTTAAAATACTTCATCAATGGGTTTACATCAGCCGTGAGAATAAACCATCGTTTAAACTCTTTCTGACACAGCTTTTTGGCTTCACGGATAAACAGATGGCGTGACTCTTTCTGGCTCTTTTGCGGCATCACAACATAAGCAAAAAGACTGTATAACCACATGTAAGGAATGATGTGTTTGCTAAGGTTGCCCAGCTTGATTAGCACTTGAGAGCGAGTATTAAGCTTAGTAACCGCACCACCAAGTACCATTGAGCGAACACGGCCTGCAGCTAGCTCTGCAACGTTACGCACAATAATCGTGCCCAAAGACATGCCAACGAAATGTGCAGAACGGATCTTAAGATGGTCTAACACTTTAAGAATATCAAGCGTCACCGATTTGAACGTATAACGATTCGAAATCAGCCCTTTAAGTATATTGTCTGATTTACCGTGCCCTCTCAAGTCAATGAGCAGCAAGTTGAAATGCTGTTTGTATGCTTTGATCTGCTTAAACCAGATGGAGGAACTGCCTCCTGCGCCATGCACAAATACAACCCACTCATCACTCGTAGGGTGAGTAAATGTTTTATGAAATAGTAAACTCTCAGACATGCCTATCGCTTTAATTATTGGAATGGAGCTGTGCCTCATCACGAGGCGATGGCTAAGGATATCACGCTATTAAGACATTTGAGTGATAATAGTGTCAAACCTATCATTAGCCATGTGAATATCTACCCCACCTTTTCTACCTAACTGAAATGAGTTTGCAAGCTTTGTCTTCGTAAACGTGATGTGCTCTGACCAGGAAACAAAAAGGCACTCTACAATTAGAGCGCCTTCATTTATTACGAGCTGTTATTGTTCGCCAGCTAATTTTAAAACTAAGTCAACAAGTTAAAATGCAGAATGGTACATAACTAGGTATTCTTTAGCCGCATCTTCCCAACTAAAATCTTGTTGCATCGCATAAAGCTGAACGCGCTTAATTTCAGATGGGTTTTGTGCGTAAAGCAGTAATGAACGATGTAACACAACCAATAACGCTTGCGGTGTTGGCTCTTCAAAAGCAAACCCAGTCGCGACCTCAGGAGCTTCATCGTAATCATTCACGCTGTCTTTTAAACCTCCCACAGAACGAACAATCGGCAAAGTACCGTAAGCCATACTGTAGATTTGATTTAAGCCACACGGTTCAAACTCCGAAGGCATCAAGAAGAAATCGGATCCAGCTTCAACCAAGTGAGCAAGTTCATTATTGTACGCTTCTACGAATAAGAACTTGTCTGAGTGAAGTGCTGATAGCTCTTTCAATTGACTCGCTAAAACCGGATCGCCAGTACCAACTATCACAATCTGAAGGTCATTTTTCAAGAACTGCTCGATGATAGGCAGTAGGTAATGAACACCTTTTTGATTCGTCAAACGACAAACCATGCCATAAACCGCGCAATCGTTGACCGGTAATCCAACATCTTGTTGAAGCTTTTGCTTACAAGCAGATTTCCCACGAGCCATGCTGTGCTTGGTCGCCTTGTATTTACGAGGTAGGAAAGCATCCGTTTCTGGATTCCAAGCACCGTAATCACAACCATTCAAAATGCCGAACAGATCAGCCGATCTGTGCTGGAATTCTGCAGCCATACCGTGGCTACCTAGTTCCGTTTTCAACTCTTCTGCATAAGTCGGACTTACTGCGTTCACCTTGTCTGCGCACATAACGCCTGCTCTTAGCATAGTGACATGAGTCTCACTGACTGAAGCTTCAGGCACATTGTAGTTGTGCATCTCTGGTAGAAATTGCAATTCATCGTATGCGAACACACCTTTAAAAACCGCATTGTGAATCGAGATAACACTGCGCGTATTTTCAAAGAAATCGTGTTGTTGATAACGCGATTTAAGCAAGAAAGGTACGAAACCAGTATGCCAGTCATTTGCATGAATGATATCCGGTTGAAAGCCAAGCTTAGGAAGCATATCAAGACAGGCTGCACTAAAGAACGAAAAGCGCTCTCCGTTATCAGCATAAGCTTGATTGTTTTCTGCGTACATTTCCGGGCGGTCGAAATACTTGGCACATTCAATACCAAAAACTGGAACGCCTTCTACGCTCAGTTTTTTAACTTGATAAGCCGTATGAGGCCAATGATCGAGTTCAGTCGATAAAATAACTTCTGCTGAATCAATGTTTGGAATGTTTCTATATGCGGGGATAGTCACTCGAACGTCCTGTTCGAGTGTTTGCAACGCTTTAGGCAGTGCCTTGGCTACATCAGCCAAGCCACCACTTTTAATCAAGCCTTCAACTTCAGACGCTACAAAAAGTACCGAGAGAGTCTTAGTAACCAACTCGTGCTCCTTTAGAAATCACTACTACACCATCGTCAGATACGTGGTAATGCTTTTTGTCTTCTGTCAGGTTTACACCAATCTGAGTACCCGGTGCGATATCTGCATCTTTATCAATGATAACGCGACGTAGGATACAACCTTCACCCACTTTCACATCACCAAGTAAGATACTCTCGCTGATATCACACGCTGATGCGATATTACTGCGGAAGCCCAGCACACTCTTTTCAATACGAGAACCACGTACATAACTACCGCTACACACAAGGCTATCGATGATCTGAATTCGACCATTTGCCGAATCAGTAAACGTAGCAGGTGGTAATGGTGGGTAATAAGTGTGTAGAGGCCATTTGCGGTTGTATAGCGAGAATGGCGCATCTTTCTTAAGAAGATCCATGTGTGCTTGCCAGTACGCATCAATCGTACCTACATCGCGCCAGTAAACTTCTTCTTTTTCACCAGTAATACGGTTAGTGCTGAAATCATAAACAAACACATCACCACGTGGGAACATGTTTGGAATAATGTCTTTGCCGAAATCGTGTGTTTAACCTTCTCTATCAGCATCTTCCGTTAGTTCTGCAAAAAGCTCTTTCGCTTCGAACACGTAGTTGCCCATAGACACGAGCGCTGATTCTGGATCGCCAGGAATCGACTTCGGATTTGCAGGTTTCTCTTCAAAGCCAATCATACGGCCATCAGCATCAACTTCGATAACTCCGAATTCTGATGCTTCAGCAAGTGGCATACGCAATGCTGATACAGTTAGAGCTGCTTTCTTCTCTTTATGGAAATCAAGCATCTGTTTGATGTCCATCTTATAGATATGGTCAGAACCAAAAATACATACTTGATCCGGTTCTTCCAACTCCATAAAGCCCATGTTTTGGTAGATAGCATCTGCTGTGCCTTCATACCAACGCTTTCCTTTACGCATTTGCGCAGGAATTGGGTCGATAAAACGATCTGTTATACCACTGATATTCCAACCTTTTTTCATGTGATGGAACAGTGACTGTGACTTAAATTGTGTTAATACGTAGATCTTCATCAGATCAGCATTAACGAAGTTGTTCAAAGCGAAATCAATTAAGCGGTAACTACCACCGAAAGGAACCGAGGGTTTGCTGCGAGACTCCGTCAAAGGTCTTAAACGAGAGCCTTCACCACCAGCAAGAATCATTCCCAATACACCAGCCATTTTATTCTCCATATATCGATAGCTTGTCGATGTTAGTACTCGTAGAGGTATCTTCCTCAGGGGGATGAGCACTAACACTTATTTCGGTATTTAGCGAATATCTATTCACATAGAGTGACAGTATCCTAAGCCAAACGTTGTTATGTGTGCACTATTCTTTGCACTTGGTTTTATATACGTTATCGACTTTTCGGTCGAATTCAATTTTTAATACGCCATTCTGTGCTACGTAAGCTGATTGCTTTCCTAAGACTTAAAGCAGCTCACATTACACCGTCTGAGCGAAACATTACATTAACACCCAACACACATCAGGTATACAACTAAACACTGATCTTTAGCTTACAATATTCTAATTAAGTTACACGATCGTTACAGTTGCATAAGGACGTATAATTAATTATCGCCATTTATTTTTCAGAGTGAATTTAATTAATTATCGCAGACGAAACACCCTATCAACCTGTTGCATATTTAGTCATATTTAGATCAAAAAAAAGCAGCCATTCGGCTGCTTTTTCATCAATAACGTTCAGTTACTTCTCTTTAGGTTTTTTGCGCTTATCCGTAACTTCCCACTTGCCGTCGATGTACAACGCAGTCCAACCGGATGGTTTTCCATCTAATTCAGTACGAACGTAGTTTTCTTTAGTCTTACGACTAAAGCGAACCACAGTCGGCTTACCATCAGGATCAGCAACCGGCGCTGACGTTAGGTATCGGAACTTAGGTGAGATACGGTCTTTAAAGCGAACCAGCTCTTCCACCAATGGTGCGCGTGTCTCACGTGATTTAGGGAAGTTGCTAGCAGCCATAAATAGACCAGAAGCACCGTCACGAAGAACAAAGTACGCGTCTGAATTTTCACACGGAAGCTCAGGGAAATGCACAGGGTCTTCTTTTGGTGGCGCTACTTCGCCATTTTTCAGAATCTTACGAGTGTTTTTACAATCTTCACTCGTACAGTCCATGTATTTGCCAAAACGACCGTTCTTCAGAACCATGTCAGAACCACATTTGTCACACTCAACAAGTGGACCATCGTAGCCTTTCACTTTAAATTCGCCGAACTCAACCACATAACCTTCACAGTTCGGGTTGTTACCACATACGTGCATCTTACGCTTATCATCGATTAGATAAGCATCCATCGCTGTTTCACAAATCGGACAACGCTTCTTAGCTCGAAGTGCTGCTGTTTCAACGTCTTCTTCAAGCACGTTGATAATGCCTTCTTCATCACCAAGGTTGATTGTCGTCTTGCAACGTTCTTTTGGTGGAAGCGCATAACCAGAACAACCTAGGAATACGCCTGTCGAAGCAGTACGAATACCCATTTTACGGCCACACGTCGGACACTCAATATCGGTTTCAACGATATGATTTGGCTTCATGCCACCTGCGTCTTCGTCTAAATCTGCTTTTTCCAAATCGCCAGTAAAGTCTTCGAAGAAGTTATCTAGCACGCCTTTCCAGCTTGCTTCGCCTTCTGCGATTTGGTCTAACTTCTGCTCCATACGAGCAGTGAAGTCGTAGTTCATCAGGTCATTGAAACTGCCATCTAAACGGTCAGTTACAATTTCGCCCATCTTCTCGGCATAGAAACGGCGCTGTTCAACTTTCACATAACCACGATCTTGAATCGTCGAGATGATTGATGCGTATGTTGAAGGACGACCAATACCACGCTTCTCGAGCTCTTTAACTAGCGCCGCTTCAGTGAAACGAGCCGGTGGCTTGGTGAAATGCTGCTTAGGATCTAGCGCAACTAGATCGAGCTTATCGCCAATCTGCACTGCAGGAAGAATGGTATCTTCGTTTTTGCCCATTGGACGCTGAACACGAGTCCAACCATCAAACTTAAGAATACGACCTTTCGCTTTTAACGTGTACTCGTCAGCTTTAACACTTACTGTCGTTGAATCGTATTGTGCCGGTGTCATTTGACACGCAACGAATTGATTCCAAATCAGTGAATAAAGCTTGTGTGCGTCTGCGTCTACGCCGTTTAGGTCTTCCGACTTAACATCTACACTTGAAGGACGAATCGCTTCGTGGGCCTCTTGAGCGCCCTCTTTACTGCCGTATACAAGTGCTTTCGGTGGAAGATATTGAGCGCCATACTCAGAACCAATGTACTCACGAGCCGCTTCTACCGCTTCTGAACTCAAGTTGGTTGAGTCAGTACGCATATAAGTGATGTAACCCGCTTCATACAGGCGTTGAGCCAGCATCATGGTTTTCTTTACGCCGTAACCAAGACGCGTACTCGCCGCTTGTTGCAGCGTCGACGTAATGTAGGGTGCAGACGGCTTACTCTTGGTTGGGCGGTCTTCACGTTTACATACTTCGTATTGCGCTTTTTCTAAAACGCTCACCGCAGCTTGTGTTTGCGCTTCATTTTCAGGTTTAAACGCAACACCGTCTTTCTGTGCTACTTGCAATCTAAAGTCTGTTTTCTCTGCTGTTTTAGTATCAGCGTGCACATCCCAGAATTCTTCAGGGATAAAGGCATTGATCTCGCGCTCACGCTCTACCAATAGTTTTACAGCTACTGATTGAACACGGCCAGCGGACAGGCCTCGTGCTACTTTTTTCCAAAGCAGAGGTGACACCATAAAGCCAACAACACGGTCCATAAAACGTCGTGCTTGTTGTGCGTTTACGCCATCAATGTTTAGCTCACCAGGAGTTTCGAATGCTTGTTGAATTGCATTTTTGGTGATTTCGTTAAAAACCACTCGCTTGTATCGCGTTTCATCGCCACCGATGATCTCACGAAGGTGCCATGCGATAGCTTCTCCTTCGCGGTCCAAATCGGTTGCGAGATAAACATGGTCTGCGTTCTCAGCCAGTTTTTGCAATTCAGCAACGACTTTCTCTTTGCCAGGTAGGATTTGGTAGTTCGCTTCCCACTCTTTATATGGGTTGATACCCATCTTTTTGATAAGAGCTTTGCGATCTTTTTCTTTCTTGATACGAGCTTTCTCTTCTGGGCTCATACCTTTGGTTGAAACTGCAGCAGCCTTTTGACCAGTACTTTGACCTGCCGTCGGTAAATCACGTACGTGACCTACACTCGACTTAACGACAAAGTCTTTGCCAAGATATTTATTGATAGTTTTAGCCTTGGCTGGCGACTCCACTATAACGAGCGATTTACCCATATTGACTCTAACGTCCTTAATCACGATGCTTCAGCACCAACAATTTAGCTTGTGGGCTTTTACGCATGATATTCTAAATTCATTGCTTCTTTTTTTACTATTGTGCGAGATTACTAGAAGATCAACCGCTTTTTTCAAAATTGGATCTGATCGCTCGACAATTCGACGACTCATAGAGAAAAGGGTCACAATATAAAGAAGCTATAAAGTACTTGCTAAGAATACTTGCAAGAGCCTATTCATCAGGCATTACGTCTAAACGGGCTCATACTAAGCTTGTCCGCGAATCTAACGCGAGCCCCATTCAATTATTTTTGCCGTAAATCACAAAATAAATTGTGGATGTTTGAAAAGACTCTCTTAATCGGTTGTGAAATCATTGAATTTCTAGTTCGACACCATAAACTCAACGTTATATTCAGTTATCAGAGATAAACTCATGACAAAGAAAGTAATAGCAGAATTTGATTTACTGCTTATCGCAAACCAAATTATCCAATCACATGATGACTACATTGAAGGCATGCGCGCAAACAGCGTAGTAGAAAAAGACGATGTACTCGTCTTCAAAGGTGAATACTTTTTAGATAGCAATGGAATGCCGACCGAGAATACAACTGCGGTATTTAACATGTTTAAATACCTAGCGCACCACCTTTCGAAAGAATTTACAATTCAGCAGTAATTAAAAAGCTTGCCATTTAGGCAAGCTTTTTTTGTTCCTGAACCTTTATTGACTTAGCATTTTCAGCTTGTCGAAGTAATCTGGGAATGTCTTTGACGTACAGCCTGGATCATTAATCGTCACAGGCGTATCACTCAAAGCAACCAGCGAGAAACACATCGCCATACGGTGGTCATCGTAAGTATCAATCGCCGCGTGAGTCAATTCAGCCACAGGGTTAACAATGATGTAATCTTCGCCCTCTTCAACCTCAGCGCCCACTTTACGTAGCTCGGTTGCCATTGCAGCTAATCGATCTGTCTCTTTCACACGCCAGTTGTAGACATTACGGATTGCCGTTGTGCCTTTAGCAAACAATGCGGTTGTCGCGATAGTCATCGCAGCATCTGGAATATGGTTATAGTCCATATCAATGCCTTTCAGCTCACCACAGCGAGAGATAACATAGTCGTCACCCCATTCGATTTCAGCACCCATTTTCTCAAGTGCATCAGCGAATTGGATATCCCCCTGGATACTGTTTTTACCAATACCAGTGACCTTAATCTCACCACCTTTAATCGCAGCTGCCGCAAGGAAATATGACGCAGATGATGCATCACCTTCAACCAAGAAATCACCCGGTGCCGAATAAGATTGCCCCGTCGGAATCACAAACTCTTGGTAACCATTATTGATCACGTCCACACCAAATTGTTTCATGATGTGTAGGGTAATATCGATGTAAGGTTTAGAAACCAATTCACCGTCAATTTTGATGGTTACTTCACCTTCAGCTAGCGGTGCAGCCATCAAAAATGCCGTCAAGAATTGGCTAGAAATAGAACCATCGATAGAAACTGTACCGCTCTTAAGGCCAGTACCTGTGATCTTCAATGGTGGGTAATTTTCGTTTTCTAAGTATTCAACGTCAGCGCCGGCTTCTCGTAGTGCCGTTACTAAGTGGCCAATCGGACGCTCTTTCATGCGTGGCTCGCCAGTAAGAACGTATTCACCGCGACCTAAACATAGTGCAGCCGCCAGTGGACGCATCGCCGTACCCGCGTTACCTAAGAAAAGCTCTAAGGCTTTGTCACTTGAGAATGCACCACCAACACCTGTCACTTCACAAACTGTTTTATCTGCAGACAACTGGTAATCAACGCCTAACTGCGTCAATGCATTCAACATATGACGAATATCATCGCTGTCTAGCAAGTTTGTTAGACGAGTAGTTCCCGTAGAAAGTGCAGCTAAAAGAAGCGCACGGTTGGAAACGCTTTTTGAACCAGGTAGGTTAACTTCCCCGTTCACTTTTTGAATTGGTTGTAACGTAAGGCTTTCCATTAAATCTTATAGTCCTTGTACCACCCGAAGTCACTGGCGCGTATTTATTTTCGGGCGATGAATAATTCTTCGTACTTGCAGACTAACGAACTTTTCCAACGAACTCCAGAGCTAATCCCGCTCAAACAGGTGATTAATTAGCCAATCAACCGCATTTACATACTAGTACACTAGATCAACTCGAACACCATCTGAAAAATAGAGAATTCGTACATCATCGCCTCGGTTGAACAACATCGAGTTATCGACATCTTGGATGATGTTGACCAACTTATTGTCTTTGGTTTTGACCAGTAACTCGACCAGTTTGTACTCTACTTTATATTGTGTGTTACCTCGGTTACGAGCAATACCCGCACCTGCTACTGCACCGACAGCTGTCGCCACTTCTTTACCGGTGCCGCCGCCAAACTGATTACCAATCAATCCACCAATCGCCGCACCTAACAAGGTTTCCCAACCATTCGCTTTCGATTCAACGATCTCTTGTTGAGTGATGTATCTAACTGTATCGATCTCACCATAAACAACTTCGTTCACTGGTCGAGCTTCGTTTCTGTTGTAAGCTGCATTTGCCAACATGGGCAAAACAAGTAAAATCCAAAGCAACTTCTTCATGGTAAAACTCCTAAAGACCTCTTGGTCAGTGATTAATCTGTAATGCGGTACTTATGACTATATACCTAACCGAACTTGATACTACCAGTATAGAGTTTCCTTCGCCCTTCGACGCGCTTGATGAACCCAACGGTCTGCTGGCCTTCGGTGGTGATTTATCACCAATGCGAATTTTAAACGCTTATAGCCAAGGTATATTTCCATGGTATGGGCCAGGTGAGCCTATACTTTGGTGGAGCCCTGCACCGCGAGCTGTATTTAATCCTAAGACATTCGAACCGTCAAAAAGTCTTAAAAAGTTTCAAAGAAAACACAATTATCGTGTCAGCATCAACCAAGCGACGGACAGAGTCATTGGTTATTGCTCTTCACTAAGACCAGAAGAAGAAACCTGGCTAAACGGTGACATGCAGTCAGCGTATCGCGAACTCGCTTCATTAGGCTTCTGTCATTCAGTCGAGGTTTGGCAAGAGGACGAGCTTATTGGCGGGCTTTACGGCTTACAAAGGGGCCAAGTCTTTTGCGGTGAATCGATGTTCAGCCTGAAGGCCAATGCCTCTAAAATTGCGCTGTGGTACTTTTGTGAACACTTTACACAATTCGGCGGACAACTGATTGATTGTCAGGTCATGAACCCTCACTTGGAATCCTTAGGAGCTATCGAGGTCGATAGAGATGAGTTCCTAGGGTCTCTGCAATTACTCAAAGAGCTATCCGTTGACGATGCATGCTTTAAAACCCAATGGCTAAAGGAAGTGCCTTAATGAATCCAGATTTACAACAAATCAGAATTGGATTAACAGACAATCACGCTTGCAGCTACTTACCTCACCTTGAAGAAAGAGTGGCGGTCACGCTCGATGAACACATGCACACCTCAGGTAACTATGAAGTTCTGCTTGCGAATGGATTTCGACGTAGTGGAGCAACCATTTACAAGCCACATTGCGATCATTGTTCAGCATGCCAAGCGATTCGACTCTCAATCCCAGAGGTCAAGCTTTCCAAAAGCCAGCGACGCATCCTTAACAAGGGAAAATCACTACATTGGGAGCTTAAGGATGAGATGGATGATAATTGGTTTGAGTTATACAGCCGCTATATCACCGCTCGTCACCGTTCTGGAACCATGTATCCCCCAAAAAAGGAAGAGTTTCTACAATTCTCGAAAAATGAATGGCTTACTACAAAGTTCATGCACATCTATGATGAGAGCAAGTTAGTTGGCATTGCAGTAACCGACATTATGGCTCACTGTACGAGCGCGTTTTATACCTTCTTTGATCCTGATATAGACATTTCGATGGGAACACTTGGCGTTTTATTTCAGATCCAACATGCCCAGAAAGAACAAAAACAATGGTTATATTTGGGTTATCAAATCGATGAATGCCCTGCGATGAACTATAAAGTACGATTTCAACGTCATCAAAGGCTAGTAAATCAGCGGTGGCAAGGGTAGAATACGCGACAACTTTACATATTTTGATTTTAACGGCACAATCAAGCCGTTGAAAACCGCCAAATTTCGAAAGAGGATTAGATGGCTAAAGAAGACGTAATCGAGATGCAAGGCACTGTCCTTGATACTCTACCAAACACAATGTTCCGTGTTGAGCTTGAAAACGGTCACGTAGTGACAGCACACATCTCTGGTAAAATGCGTAAGAACTACATCCGTATTCTTACTGGTGATAAAGTAACTGTTGAGATGACTCCATACGACCTTTCTAAAGGCCGCATCGTCTTCCGTGCTCGTTAATTTCTAATTAGCGAATACAGTAAGAGACGGAGCTTGATGCTCCGTTTTTTATTGCCTGAACTTTTTATAATTTAGCCAGACCCTGTGTCTACTTTTAGGGGCGATCTCGCATCTCGCATCTCGCATCTCGCATCTCGCATCTCGCAAGCATAAAAAAACGCACAACCTAAGTCATGCGTTTATATCTAAGCCCTTGAGTTATCAATCACTCCGTTAGTGCATAACCTCTTCTTTTGCACCAACATAGATGAAATCTAATTCGTCTTTTTTCAGAGATACCTTAACCGTACCGCCATCAACCAAGCTACCGAACAGTAACTCGTTAGCAAGTGGCTTCTTAAGCTTCTCTTGAATCACACGCCCCATTGGACGAGCACCCATGGTCTTGTCATAGCCTTTATCAGCTAACCAGTGACGAGCGTCCTCAGACACCTCTAAAGACACGCCACGAGCATCCAGCTGAACCTGAAGTTCGACAATAAACTTATCAACAACCTGGCTAATCACACTTGGATCAAGACTATTGAACCAAATGATGTTATCAAGGCGGTTACGGAACTCAGGAGTAAATACCTTCTTGATTTCGCCCATCGCATCTGGCGCATGATCTTGTTGGATCAGACCGATCGATTTCTTCTCGGTTTCAGCAACACCCGCATTGGTCGTCATCACTAAGATCACATTACGGAAATCCGCTTTGCGACCATTGTTATCAGTTAACGTGCCGTTATCCATTACCTGCAGCAGCAAGTTAAAGATGTCTGGGTGAGCTTTCTCGATTTCATCCAGTAGCACAACAGAGTGTGGGTTCTTAATTACGGCATCAGTTAGCAAACCGCCTTGATCATAACCAACATAACCAGGAGGAGCACCAATTAAGCGGCTCACAGAGTGGCGCTCACCGTACTCAGACATATCAAAACGCAGCAGCACAATACCCATCAATTTAGACAGTTGAACCGTCACCTCTGTTTTACCTACACCAGTAGGTCCTGCAAACAGGAATGAACCTACAGGTTTATTGTCAGCACCAAGTCCTGCACGCGTTAGCTTGATCGCTTCGCTCAATACGTCGATAGCAGGGTCTTGTCCGAACACCAACATTTTCATGCGGTCATCCAGTTTCTGCAGCGTATCTTTGTCTGAAGAAGACACTGACTTCTCAGGGATACGTGCCATTTTCGCAACCATTGACTCAATATCCGCTACGCTAACCGTTTTCTTACGACGGCTTGCAGGAGCTAGACGGCTACGAGCACCCGCTTCATCAATAACATCGATCGCCTTATCAGGTAAGTGACGTTCGTTAATGTATTTAGCAGACAGCTCCACGGCTGCACGCAACGCTTTGTTGGTGTAACGCACTTCGTGGTGAGCTTCGTATTTTGGCTTAAGGCCAATCAGAATCTTAGTCGTATCATCTAATGACGGTTCAACAATATCGATTTTCTGGAAACGACGAGATAACGCACGCTCTTTCTCAAAAATACTGCTGTACTCTTGGTATGTTGTTGAGCCAATGCAACGTAACTTACCGCTACTTAGTAGTGGCTTGATTAGGTTTGCAGCATCTACCTGACCGCCCGACGCAGCACCCGCACCAATAATAGTATGGATCTCATCAATGAACAGAATTGCGTCTTCTTCTTTCTCTAATTGCTTCAGAATCGCTTTAAAACGCTTCTCAAAGTCACCACGATATTTCGTTCCCGCAAGCAGTGAACCGATATCTAGAGAATAAATTACGCTACTCTGAATGATTTCAGGCACTTGTCCTTCAACGATACGCCATGCAAGACCTTCAGCGATAGCAGTTTTACCTACACCCGCTTCACCCACTAACAGAGGGTTGTTCTTACGACGACGACACAGAACTTGGATGGTGCGCTCTAGCTCTTTGTCACGACCGATTAGCGGGTCAATGTTACCCTGCTTGGCTACTTCATTAAGATTGGTCGCAAAGTTTTCTAAGCGGTCTTCTGAGTTAGCTTCTTCGGCATTTTCTGCACCACCAAATGAATCAGATGATGAAGGGCTATCGCCTTCGTTGCTGGCTTTGGTAATACCGTGAGAGATGAAGTTAACGATATCTAAGCGACTAATATCGTTCTTCTTAAGAAGATATGCCGCATGAGACTCTTGCTCACTGAAAATAGCGACAAGTACGTTAGCACCAGTCACTTCACTGCGACCCGAAGATTGGACATGAAAAACAGCACGTTGAAGTACTCGTTGGAAACTTAACGTAGGTTGAGTCTCACGAGTTTCGTCGCTTTCTGGGATAAGTGGGGTCGTTTGATCAATAAAAATATCGAGCTCATTGCGAAGAGCATCGAGATCAGCCTGACAAGCTTGGAGCGCTTCCTTGGCCGCATCATTTTCTAATAATGCTAGTAGGAGGTGTTCGACAGTCATGAATTCATGTCGCTTGTCTCGCGCACGAGCAAATGCGCCATTTAAACTCGTCTCTAATTCTTTATTTAGCATAAGTACCTCCTAAGGGAACAACAGTGTTGTTCGAGCAATTTATACTTGCTCCATTGTACATAGTAGCGGATGCTCATTTTCCTTTGAGTACATCGTGACCTGCGCTACCTTTGTTTCCGCTATTTCAGCACTGTATGTGCCGCATATAGCTTTACCTTCATAATGAACCTTGAGCATCACTTCCGTTGCTTTTTCGATATCTAGTGAGAAGAATCGCTCTAGGATCTCGATTACAAAGTCCATGGGCGTGTAGTCATCGTTATTCAACACAACGTTATACATTGCCGGTGGCTTTACTTTTGTTGCTTCTTTCTCCAGTAAATCTGAGCCTGGAGATGCCCATTCAAAGTTTCTGCTCATATCGCTTTGCTAAGGGTTATTTTTCGGAAGTCGTGAGTGTTTACCTAACTCAAATTTACCACATTCACGCTTTACGGTGTACTAAGAAACTGCACCG
The DNA here is from genome assembly GCF_002875705.1 of Vibrio sp. 10N.261.45.E2. Classification (GTDB taxonomy): domain Bacteria; phylum Pseudomonadota; class Gammaproteobacteria; order Enterobacterales; family Vibrionaceae; genus Vibrio. The sequence goes on along the minus strand of NZ_MCZZ01000144.1, from coordinate 140,141 downwards.
AGAAACAGTACCAAAAAATATTCCTCTATACTGAGCCTAATCCACCATTTCCATCGCTGCAAATAAAAGATCTCGATTAACAGGATTAACATATGTGATTGATTAAAAAGACACCACAACTATTGATACTAACGATAAGATCACTGATAAGTGACTATTTAGTTAATAGTTTGCAGTTAATCTCGAATGTGATTTGTTATTAAAATTGATCACTTTTATACCAATTTACTATTGACTGCGCTCAATCATTAGCTACATTGGAGCTAAAAGGTTTTTTAATACATTTTTGCAACATGATTTGAAATCAGTAATACGCTTTAAAAATTAACAATAAGGAATAATTACGCAGGGTAGCGTTAATTTCCGTAAGCAATGTACGAGATTCAAGCTACTGGCTGAAATTCTTTAGCTAGTAGGAATGATATCAATCGCACTTACAACAATTGATATAACAACGTTAGTAACAAAATGCATGAGGGATGTATAGCATGGCTACAGGTACAGTAAAATGGTTTAACAATGCCAAGGGGTTTGGCTTTATTTGTCCAGAAGGTGAAGACGGCGATATTTTTGCGCACTACTCCACAATACAAATGGAAGGGTATCGAACCTTAAAAGCCGGTCAGCAGGTCGACTATGAAGTAGAAAGTGGACCTAAAGGCTCGCATGCCAGCTCCGTTGTTCCTGTAGAAGGCAGCGCCGCGAAATAGGCGATGGTCGAACATGTCTACCTCCATCAGTCTTAATTAACGACTGATCGATGAATAGAATATTAAAACCGCTCATTTGACACCTTTAATCCAGGGTTATGTGAGCGGTTTTTTTCGATCTGCGAGCTACAATTCCTCATTAGAAAAATGTCTCGCTAGACAACTAATTCGAGAATGTACTCCCATCAAGCTCGGTCTTAAGCAGTATCGCGAAGAAACAAAAAAGACGCTTTAACCTTATCGTTAAAGCGTCTTTCGTTTTGACTTTATCTATGACTTAGCTGTCGAACTTCACGACTCGTTAGTAAATCATGTTCATGACTGACTACCGATGAGTCCGATCACTAAGCATCAATAAATGCGTTTAGCGTTGGGCTTGGGCGCATTAGGGTTGAAACAAGTGCGTCATCAAGTAGGTAGTAACCACCTAAGTCGCCAGCGACACCTTGAGCGTTGTTTAGCTCAGCAACAATAGCTTCTTCACTTTCAGCTAGTTGACTTGCCACACCTGCGAACTCAGCGGCTAGGTCAGCGTCAACCGTTTGTTCAGCAAGCGCCTTAGCCCAGTAAGCAGCTAGGTAGTAGTGACTGCCACGGTTATCCAGCTCACCAACTCGACGTGAAGGAGACTTGTTGTTATCAAGGAACTCACCCGTCGCTTTATCAAGCGCGTCTGCTAGTACTTGTGCTTTAGCGTTACCCGTTACTACGCTTAGGTGCTCTAGAGATGCCGCTAGTGCCAAGAATTCACCCAGAGAGTCCCAACGAAGGTGGTTTTCTTTCTCTACTTGTTGAACGTGCTTAGGAGCAGAGCCGCCAGCACCAGTTTCAAATAGGCCACCACCGTTCATTAGTGGAACAATCGATAACATCTTAGCTGATGTACCAAGCTCAAGAATTGGGAACAAGTCCGTTAGGTAATCACGTAGTACGTTACCTGTAACCGAAATCGTATCTAGGCCTTCTTTAATACGAACCAAAGAGTATTGAGTCGCTTCTAGCGGGGCCAGAATCTTAAGCTCGAGACCGTCTGTATCGTATTCAGGAAGGTAAGCTTCTACTTTCTTAATAAGCTCAGCATCGTGTGCACGGGAAGCATCTAGCCAGAATACCGCTGGTACACCTGTTGCGCGAGCACGAGTTACCGCTAGCTTAACCCAGTCTTGGATTGGTGCATCTTTAACCTGACACATACGGAAGATATCGCCTTCCTCTACGTCTTGTTCTAGAAGCACAGAGCCTGAAGCGTCAACAACTTGAACCTGACCAGCAGCTTCAAGGATGAAAGTCTTATCGTGAGAACCGTACTCTTCGGCTTTTTGAGCCATCAAGCCAACGTTTGGTACGCTACCCATCGTTGTTGGATCGAACGCACCGTTCTCTTTACAGAAATCAATAACCGCTTGGTAGATGCTCGCGTAGCTACGATCTGGGATCATTGCTTTGGTATCTTTTTGCTTACCTTCTGGATCCCACATTTGACCAGAAGATCGCAACATTGCAGGCATAGATGCATCCACAATGATATCGCTTGGTACGTGTAGGTTAGTAATTCCACGGTCCGAATCAACCATCGCTAGTGGTGGTTGAGTCTCGTATACCGCTTGCAGGTCAGCTTCGATTGCTTCTTTTTGCTCTTGAGGAAGCGCTGCAATCTTCGTGTAGACATCACCGATGCCGTTATTTACATCAACACCTAGCTCTTCAAATAGCTGACCATGTTTAGCGAATACGTCTTTGTAGTAAACCTTAACCGCGTGACCAAAAATCACTGGGTCAGATACTTTCATCATCGTCGCTTTCATGTGAAGAGAAAGCAATACACCTTGCTCTTTAGCCGATGCGATTTCTTTTTCGAAGAATGCAACCAAAGCGGCCTTATTCATCACTGACGCATCAATGATCTCTTTATCTTGCAGTGCAAAAGCTGGCTTCAGTGTTTTCTTCGCGCCGTCTTTGCCAACGAATTCAATGCTAACTTCTGTAGCACCTTCTATGGTTACTGACTTTTCACTACCGAAGAAGTCTTTGTCGTCCATACTTGAAACGTGCGACTTCGAATCTGCAGACCAAGCACCCATTGAGTGTGGGTTCTTCTTCGCGTAGTTTTTAACTGAAAGTGGGGCGCGGCGATCCGAGTTACCTTCACGTAACACAGGGTTTACTGCACTACCCTTGATTTTGTCGTAAGTCGCTTTTACTGCTTTCTCTTCCTCAGTGTTTGCTTCTTCTGGGTAGTTTGGAAGTGCGTAACCTTTTGACTGTAGCTCTTTGATCGTTGCTTGAAGCTGAGGTACTGATGCAGAGATGTTTGGAAGCTTGATAATGTTTGCTTCTGGTGTCTTAGCCAATTCACCTAGTTCTGCTAATGCATCACCAATACGTTGCTCTTCGTTCAAGTAATCAGGGAAGTTGGCAATAATGCGCCCTGCAAGTGAAATGTCGCGAGTATCAACGTTAATACCAGAAGAAGCTGTAAAAGATTGAATGATTGGCAGCAGGGAGTATGTTGCTAGCGCCGGAGCTTCGTCTGTAATGGTATAGATGATCGTTGGTTTTTCAGTAGGCATGAAATTTCCCTATAGTTCTTACAAGCTCATTTAAAATAGTGAGCATGTTATAAATTGACCAGTAAGCGACTCTAAGAGTGAAAACTGCTTACTCGATAGTCGTACTCTATCTTATTTTTCATGCAATCTTGATGACAGCATGAACCAAATCCGTGAGTGCGTTGTTATAATAAAACACGAAGGTATAATTAAACAAATCAGGCTTAAGAGTCCATCAACTTGTTCTATTTTGTGTCTTTTAGGCGCGCAAATGATAGCTCAATTCCGTTTCAGTGAAAACTTTTCAGCACACTTCGTTTACATTTTTGCAAGGTAGTTAACATGTCTACTCGCTCACGCAGCGCATCTCGTTCAGACAAACCAGCTCGTTCTGGTGCCACATTAAAACAAAGCGGTAATAGACAAAGCCGAAGCAGTGATAAAAATAACAGTGGCAATACGCACAAGAAATCTCACTCCAGTAAACACCGATTCAAAGGTAAACCTACCAATGCAAAACCTAGAGTTGCCATTGAAGATCGCAAGGTCATTTTGTTCAACAAGCCTTTCGATACTCTAAGCCAATTTACAGACGGCGAAGGAAGAAAAACGTTAGCAGATTTTATTCCAGTGAAAGACGTTTATGCTGCAGGTCGACTTGACCGTGACAGCGAAGGTTTAATGGTATTGACCAACGATGGCATCTTTCAAGCAAAGTTGACTCAACCAAATTCAAAATCACCAAAGACTTACTGGGTGCAGGTTGAAGGCGTACCTTCTGAGGAAGATTTAGATAAATTGAGAAAAGGTGTCGAACTAAAAGACGGCATGACACTACCTGCAAACGTGGAAGTGATGCAAGAACCTGAAGTGTGGGATAGAAACCCTCCAGTACGCTTCAGAGCCGCAATACCGACAACATGGTTAGCTATTACAATCATCGAGGGGCGCAACCGTCAGGTCAGACGAATGACGGCAAACATCGGCTTCCCTACTCTACGCCTTATCCGCTATTCGATGGGTGATATGGACGTGGGTCAGCTTCAGCCTGGTGAGTGGAAAGAGATTTAAAGTCTAAATACCCAGAATATAAAAATGGCCGCTAGTTTGAGTGGCCATTTTTATATGCGTTGACAAATATCAGACACAAAAAAGCCAGTCATAAGACTGGCTTTTACAGCGTTACTTAACTAAGAGTTAGACTATTAGAAGTAGTAGTAAGCAGCTGCGAATACGAATGTCTCTTCGTCAGAGCTCTCAGCACGAACACCTTGTGGTACGTCAAGCTCTTGCTTGATATCAATACCCATGTCTAGGCGGTCGCTGTGCGTGTACATTACTGCAACGTTCATGTAGCTGTAATCTTTGTCAGCAACAAAATCTTGCTCTTTAGTGTTTGCACCGTAACCAGCAGCAACAGTTACTTGCTCAGATGCAGTGAATGCGCCTGATAGGTAGTAACCAGTGTTCTTCTTATTTGTTGCATTTGTTTTGCTTGCGTCTTTCTCACCGTCATCAATCCAAGTATTGAAACCTAGTTTTACAGCATCGCCAAGTTTAACATTACCAGAAACAGAGGTTACCGTGTAATCTGCTTCGTCACGATCTTCGTAACCAGCGTAGATGTTGAAGATTTCGTGTTCGAAACCAACGTAACCGTTCACACCTTTGTCGGCAGCAGCGTGGCTTTCGTCTGTTTCAAAGTAAGAAACACCGTAAGCAAAACCAGAAGTAGCGCCTTGGAATTTAACAACGTTGAATGCGTCAGAAGCGTCGCCAGCAGAAGCACCAAACTCGTAAGTCATATCACCAGCGCCGTCAACTTTATCTAGAGCTGTGTCATTTTCCCAACCGAAAGATGCAACACCAAAACCAGTGTCAAAACCTAACCATGCTTTGTCTACGTCAGTATTTGGGCCAGACTCGATAGCGCCGTAAGTTTCTTTAACTTTAGCGAAATCGTTAGTGTCAGAGATGTAGTTCATCATTAGGTCAGTTTCAAAGTAACCAACCCAACGGTTGTTTTTGTAGCTTACAGCTAGTGTTAGAGCAGTTGCCGAATCATCGTAGAATGCACCAGAGTATGAATCGTAGTAACCACCAACACCCCAAGCACCAGATACTGAGAATTGGTCTTTGTGCATGTCTTCAAACTCAAACATTGGCTTAGAGTTTTGAGAGCTTGTTTCAACTGCGAATGCAGAAGTTGATACCGCTGCGATAGCTAGCGCTAATAGAGTCTTTTTCATAATAAATCCACTGCCTTTTCTAAGAATGGGAGATCCTTGCCCGGTTCCCTTTTATTTTTTATGACTGGTCATTACCACTCTTTGTTGGTTAATCACCGTCACTAAATTTCGAGGTCTAGATTGCAAAAGATTATCCTGCGTGTCAAATAAACTAAAAACAAACCTAAAAAAAACACAAAGCAATCAAAATCAATTACTTACATTTTTTTTCATCATTTTACGAGCAACTTATCCTTAGTTTTATCAGGAAATATAATAATCATAAAAAAGGCCACGACAGAATTAAAAACCATCAACACATCGAAAAACAACCACAAATCAGAACTTAACACCTGCAAGCCAGTCTTTTTTAAAATTTATATTTCACAACATAAATAAAATCGTTAAGTTCCTGATGGTTCAGTTTTTTTTTGTGAACAAGATCTACCTTTGATTCAAAAGCAAGCTATTTTTCGGTAAATGTACCGACTAGTGATATGTGCTACTATCCTCGCTCCGTTACGTAGGTCACAGTATGCTAACTACTAAAATTCAAAAATCTATTCGCACCAGTTATCAAAACCTCCAAGATCAGTTGGACAACTTTGTACCTCGACGTGCTCAAAATTACCTTGTTGCAGAAATAGCGAAGACACTTTGTGGTCAATACCACAAAAGTAATCGCATGATTGTTGCAGAGGCGGGAACAGGAATTGGGAAATCATTGGCTTATTTAATGGCGACGATTCCCGTTGCTGTGCTCAATAATCGAAAAATCGTCATATCGACAGCGACGGTTGCGCTACAAGAACAGCTCGTCAATAAAGATCTCCCTCTATATAGAAGACTGACTGATCGAGAGTTTTCTTTCATATTAGCGAAGGGCAGACAGCGTTATTGTTGTGCGGAAAAGTTAGCGGCCGCTTGCGGGGTTGATGGCGGTCAGATGGCAATGTTCGAATCTAAGCCAAAGAAGAAGGATATCGAGCAACTGCAAACCATGTATCGCAGTTTGGCCCAAGGGAAATGGGATGGTGACCGAGATTCCTGGCCAAAACCTATAGATAACATGATTTGGCAGATGATTGTCAGTGATAAGCACAGCTGTAATAACAGTATGCCGACTCATAGAGACTGCCCTTTTCAGAAAGCACGTTCAGAGTTAGACAAAGCCGACGTCATTATCGCCAATCACAGTTTAGTGATGGCGGATGCTGACCTTGGTGGCGGCGTGATATTGTCTGAACCAGAAAACAGCATCTATATATTCGATGAAGCTCACCATTTACCGCATGTAGCCAGAGATCACTCCTCTGCTGCCGCAAGTTTAAAAGGTGCCGCTTCTTGGTTAGAGCGTTTGAATCAATCCATCACCAAGCTTTCAGGCTTGGCGGATGAAAAACGAGTGGGTCGATTCAGGAATGAATTGCAGGATTCTGTACAACAACTTATTCCAACACTCACGCAGCTCAGCAAACAGTTTGATGCTAGCCACTTCGAAGATGGCTTATATCGCTTCGAGCATGGCGACTTACCTGAGTGGTTAGAGAATGAATCTAAAGATCTCAAGCAACTTACACAAAAGGCGAGCCAAGCCGTTGCAAAGATTGCAGACCTGATTGCAGAACGAGTTAAAGATGGAGAGCTTTCAGCAAAACTTGCAGAGCCTGCACTCGCAGAAATTGGCTTCTATATACAAAGAACAGAAAACCTAGCGCAAGTTTGGCGCTTGATGGCTGAACCTAAAAGAGAGAAAGGGGCTCCTTTGGCTCGTTGGCTCGAGCTGAACAAAGAGAGTGAAGGCGATTTCGTTGTTAATGTTTCACCACTAGAGGTGGGTTGGCAGTTAGATCAGCAGATCTGGAGCCGCTGTGTTGGTGCGGTGCTCGTTTCTGCAACAATGAGAGCACTCAACTCCTTCAGCTTTTTCTGCCATCAAGCTGGTATCAGTCAAAAGGAGGAAGATGGTGTGCAGTTTCTTGCTTTAGCGTCACCGTTTGATTATCAGAATCAAGCGGAGCTGATCGTTCCGGCAATGAAGTACGAACCTCAAGCACCTCAGTTTACCGAATATCTTATTGAAATTTTGCCTAAGGTAATAGAAGACAAAAAAGCCAATCTCGTTCTATTCTCTTCTTACTGGCAAATGAATCAAGTTGCCGAAGCTTTAGCAACAGATTTCGTTAAAAAGTCATGGGCATTGCAAGTTCAAGGTGATACTTCACGAACTGAAATTCTAAAAAAACATAAAAAGCTAATAGACCAAGGTAAAACCAGCGTTCTATTTGGAACTGGCAGCTTTTCAGAAGGTCTTGATCTACCGGGCGAGCTTCTTGAAAACCTCGTTATTACTAAGATTCCATTTGGAGTACCAACCTCTCCTGTAGAGCGAGCGCATTCAGAATATATTGAATCACGCGGTGGTAATCCTTTTATGCAGATTACTGTTCCAGAAGCGAGTAAAAAGCTTATTCAATCTGTGGGTAGATTGCTGCGTAAAGAACGAGATTCTGGTAAAGTCACGATCCTTGATAGACGCATAGTCACGAAGCGATACGGAAAGTCCCTACTCGATTCACTGCCGCCTTTTAAAAGAACAATAAAATACTAATTATCCTGCCCTTGAGGTAGTTATGGGCCTTCATCGCTAGGCCCTTGCATTCACAACCCAACATAACGAATCCTTCGATTCGTCATGTGGCTGCCCTATCAGCCGATAACGAGAACACTAGCTATTTATGGAAATGATTGAGCCAACCATGTTGGTCATACTTGCCTTGGTTGCATTTGCTGCAGGCTTTATTGATGCTGTCGCCGGTGGCGGAGGAATGTTAACTGTCCCAGCTTTGCTATCGCTTGGTTTACCGCCACACATTGCACTCGGCACAAATAAGCTGGCCGCAACGTTCGCTTCTTCAACAGCCGCTTTTACTTACTATCGCAAGAAGCTGTTCAAACCCGAATGCTGGGTCAATGCATTCATATCGACATTAATCGGTGCGACAATCGGCACACTAACGGTTGATGCCATTAGCACCGAGTGGTTAGAGAAAGTGTTGCCGTTAGTCATTCTTGCCGCAGCGGTCTATACCATTTTTCATAAAACTCCAGATGTGAGTCATAATGTGTCTCCTAAGCCTTGCCCTGTACTTAAGAGAAAGCAAAAGTACCAAGGGTTCATTCTTGGCTTTTATGATGGTGTGGCAGGCCCAGGCACTGGCGCGTTTTGGACGGTAAGCTCTATGGCACTTTACCGCCTAAATATCTTACTTGCTTCTGGCCTATCCAAAGCCATGAACTTTACCAGTAACTTTACCTCTTTGGTGACCTTCGCAATTCTTGGTCATATTGATTGGGTTCTCGGTTTAACCATGGGTCTTTGCTTAATGGCCGGTGCGTTTGTTGGCGCTCACTCAGCTATTCGTTTCGGAGCTACATTTATACGACCTGTATTTGTTACGGTAGTAAGCGTACTTGCGATTAAACTGGCATACGAAGCTTGGTTTGTGAACTTATAGGCAACCGCGAACGGGAAGTAAAATGAATCAATTTTCAAAACTCAAAAGTGTCATTGACACCCTAATTGGCCATTGCTCGCAGGTTGATAAATCTCGAGGTGCTTATCATCAAGCCCTGTTTGACCGAGCCTTATTTAAATGTAGCGCCTCCGTTTTGCTTCCCTATGCACTTGAAACTCAAGCTACGTACAGCACCATTGTACGTGAACAAAACACAAATCAACTGACCGCATCCAGAGCCAACTACCTGACGGAAAAACTGACCAATCAAATCGCAGCAATTCAAAGAGAGTTAGCTAACCATGATTTACGCTTGGACCGAAAAAGTAAGTCAGGGAAAAACCTTAACGACCTATACAATGAACTCGCTCAACACCAAGATTGGCAAAAGCGTTTGGTCGATTTAGTACGAGTACGAAAGTTAGCGTTTGATTCTGCGCCTCGCCACAGTAAGAAAAAAGCGGAAGAGGCTTGGCAGTTAGCCAAAGAGCGATTAGAACGCTGTGAAGACTCAATGAAAAATATTGAGAGACTGATTAACTTAGAGAACCCTAAGCGAAATGAACACTGATAACACACCATCACCACTGGATAACGCACCAGAAGAAGTTAAGTTAGCTGTCGACCTGATCTATCTGCTCGAAAGCAACGAAATCGATCCAAAAGTCGCGTTAGAAGCAATCAAAATTGTCCAGCAAGATTTACAAGCTAAACTAGCATCTAGCATCTAGCA
>NZ_MCZZ01000144.1:66322-129618 GCF_002875705.1 Vibrio sp. 10N.261.45.E2 | reverse complement strand
ATCTAGCATCTAGCATCTAGAATAAAATATACAGGATTCACATGTACCAACTTAGCTTTTCTATGCCCGAGTTTCTTGAAAACTACTGGCATAAAAAACCAACCATCTTAAAAGGTGGCTTCCAAAACTTCGTCGACCCAATTTCGCCGGAAGAACTTGCAGGTTTGTCGATGGAAGAAGAAGTGGATTCTCGCTTTGTTTCTAACCTCGACAACCAATGGACTGCAGAACACGGCCCATTCAGTGAAGAAAAGTTTGGTGAACTCACTGAAACGCATTGGCAACTGATCGTTCAAGCAGCGAACCACTGGCACCAAGGCGCAAATCAATTGACTGAAGCGTTCCAAGCGTTACCAAACTGGTTATTCGACGATCTCATGATTTGCTACTCGGCACCGGAAGGCGGTGTTGGCCCCCATATTGATCAATACGATGTATTCATCATTCAAGGCCAAGGTAAACGTCAATGGAAAGTGGGCGCGAAAGATGTTGGTCAATACAAAGAGACCGTTCAAGCGTCTGTTCTACGCCAAATAGAAGGCTTTGAGCCAATCATTGATGAAACCTTAGAGCCAGGTGATATCCTTTATATCCCGCCAGGCTTTCCACACGAAGGCAACACGCTAGAACCATCAATGAGTTACTCTATTGGCTACCGCTCTCCTAAAGAGCAAGAGCTAATCAGCAACTTTGCCGACTTTGTACTTGCTCATGATATGGGTGATGTTCACTTGCATGATCCTGAGTTCAAAACACAAGATGGCTACGGCAAGATTCGATCGTCGGATTTAAATAACCTAACAGATATGTTGAAGTCGGCGTTGGAACAACCAGAAACCATCAGTGAATTCATGGGGTGTCTGCTAAGCCAATCACGCCACCAGCTTGATATTGTCGCTCCTGAGCCATTATGGACAGAAGAAGAGATCGCCCAGCACTTAGAGTCTGAGGGCGAAATCCAACGCGTATCTGGCTTAAAAGCGCTCTACCATGAAAATGAAAGCAACACGGCTTACATTAATGGTGAAGTGGTGAAGGTTGAAGAAGCTGACTCATCATTACTCAACATACTTTGCGATGAAACCGTGATTACTTCAGCTATTGCTCTATCTCCTTCGGGCGTAACGGTCGTGACTGAATTGGTGAACAAAGGCTACTGGTTCATCGAAGACTAACTTCGCTAATAGGTTTCGCGGATATAATCAACCCCTAAAATCTAAAAGACTTAGAACCTAAGAAAAATAAAAAAGGGACAAATGAAAACTTCATTTATCCCTTTTTCTATTCAACAGGTAACAAGCTTAAATAACTAGACTGTGAATAACTAAACCTTGAACTGATTAACCAATTTCTGTTGCTGTTGAGACAGTTGGTCAATTTCATTACCCACTTGTTCAGAAGCCGCAGCTTGCTCCAAGATCTTGGCACTCAAATCGCGAATGTTAACTACGCTTTGATTCACCTCACCAGAAACCGATTGTTGCTCTTCGGCGGCTCGAACGATCTGGCTGTTCATGTCACTGATCGCCTCAATAGAAGTAAAGATCGAACCCAGATCTTCAACCGCATTTTGAACATGCAGCGCCGTATCATTAGCTAGAATATTGCCTTCTTGTATCGCTTCAACGACATCCTGAGTTCCAGCATGAACTTTGTCAATCACCGCTCTGATTTCACCTACTGATGATTGTGTGCGGCTTGCGAGATTTCTTACTTCATCAGCAACGACTGCAAAACCTCGACCTTGTTCACCAGCACGAGCCGCTTCAATCGCTGCATTCAATGCCAGTAAATTAGTTTGCTCAGAGATCCCTTCAATAACACTTAATATCTCGGTAATGTTACCGTTATTTTTTGCCAACTCTTCAACAATGGGTACAGCGCTCGACATACGTTCCACCAGCTTTCTCATTTCACCAGCTGAAAGTTCGATAACTTCCTGCCCTTGCTGAGCAGAACGATTCGCTTCGCACGCGGCATCAACGGCCACTTCTGCATTTTGTACCACTAAGCCGGCTGTCTGAGTCATCTCTTCTGCGGCTGTCGCTACAAGATCCACTTCTTTAAATTGAGATTCACTGCTTTCACGAGTGCTAGATGCCGATGCCTTAGCCTGACTTGTCGTGCTCGCCACTTGTTCAGTGGTATGGATCACTTCTTTGATCGTATGTTGTAGCTTATCTAAGAATAAGTTGAACCCTTTGGATAACTGACCAATTTCGTCTTGAGACTTGACCTCTAAACGTTGTGTCAAATCACCTTCACCAGAAGCAATATCATTAAGTCGCTCGACCACTTGTCGAATCGGCTTAACAATTGAGAGTGAAGCAAATGCGATAATAGCTAAACCAAAGAAAATAAAGACTGTACCTGCGATCACTTCTGTTTTGATACCTTCGCTTAACTTTTTGCTAATAATGGAATCCAATTTATTGGCATCAGCGACAACACTCTCTCTTGGAATCTCAAACAACACACCCCAAGTTTGGTTAGCCGCAACAACAGGTGCAAATGCAAGTAACCACTCACCGTTTTCACTCCATTGCGTTGTCACTTCGCCGCCAAATATAAAGTCGGTCATCAAATCGCTGTTAGTGTTGTCACTTTGGAATGTCGAACCGACTGCAATACTTGAATCATCTGAAGCGATAACCGAGCCGTCTAAACTAACAACATAAACCGTGCCAGCACCATCAAATAAGCTTTGATCAGATTGAGTAACCACACTCGTTAAACCATCGAGTCTTAGGTCAATACCCAAAAAACCAATAGCAACGTCGTCAACTAAGATAGGTACCGAAATTGAAGAGGTAAGTAATGCAGTTCCACCACTATTCACGACTCTCGGCGTACTAATACAGGTTTGTCCTGAAGATAAAGGGCAGTAAAAACGTTCGCTGTTGCTGTCATCATTCAGGATCGGTTCTGAAAGAACGTTCGCTAGAACATTTTCACCGTTATCTGCCACCTTCCAATAAGGCGCAAAACGACCTTTTTCGTTAGAGCCAACATAGTCAGCATCCACATAATTCGCATCTTCGCCATCGAGAAAATCCGGCTTAAAGACTAAGTAAGCCCCTTGAATCGAATCGAAGTTAAGTACCGAGCGACGAACCATTTCATCCAATGCGGTACGAAGCTCTTCACTTGGTGTAAAGTTTTCGTCTGCATTGTTTTTAAGAAATTGAGCACTGGCCGCTAACATCTCAGCGCGATAGATAGCTTCATCTACATAGCGTTGAGTTTCTTGAGCATTAAGCTGAGAAACAGACGCCAACAACTGTTGGGTTTTATTAATAACTGATTCTGAGCTTTGAGATTTGATGACTTGTTGATTACTCGTCGCGTTGTAGATCGAGAAACCAATAAGAGACAGTGACGTAATGATTAAACAACAACCTGCTAAGAGGGTTATTTTCCACTGTACCGATAGAGAGCGCATTTAATATCCTTATTTAAGCCAAAAGACTTCCATAACCATAACTATCACATCGACAACGAACTGCTGCACACAATGTAAATGAGTTAGACGAATAGCTTAGCGGATGATTACAGCACAAATTACTTACATATAAAACGAAAGTTTACACAATTGTTAACAAGCCTCATCTTTTACCTGTTACTTCCATGATTTCGAAATAATCTACTCATGCAATCATGGGCTATTCAGCTGTTGTTGTAACACTTTGAACTCGGTTATAAGCATTAATATATCAAGGAGGCCTTCCCACCCTTTATATCGCTAAAATGGAGCGATTTCGGATTAGTTTTAATAATCCAAGTTATAGATTTCTATCTTGCTCAACTTCACACTTTTTGATTGCTAAGCCTTCAATCTAGCTCTAATATCTCGCGCCTAGATTCCCTAATCACTTTATTCATTTGGCTCTCCTTAATGGAGCGCTAAGGCTTTTTACGTCTTAATTTTTGGAGAGATACGCAAATGTCCGCCTCGTTTCCATTAGCGAAACTTACCTTTTTAATCGCTATTCTGACTGCCGTAGGTCAAATGACTCAAACGATGTACGTGCCTTCTATCGGTCATATGGCAGGTGAGTTCTTAGTTTCGGCATCTTCACTGCAAGCGGTGATGGCGTGTTACTTGATCCCTTATGGTCTGTCGCAATTTGTCTACGGCCCACTTTCTGATCGCCCAGGTCGTAAACCGATCATCGTTATTGGTTTGATCATCTATATCATTGGTACTTTGGTGGCACTATTCGCTCACGAATATGAATGGTTCTTAGCGGGCAGCTTTATCCAAGGTTTGGGTATCGGTTGTGGCGGTGCGATGTCTCGTACATTGACTCGTGACTGTTTTGAAGGCGCAGAACTGCACCGTGCAAATAGCTTAATCAGCATGTGTGTAATTTTCTCCCCTTTGATGGCTCCTGTATTAGGTGGTTACTTAACAGAAGCTTTCGGTTGGCGTTCTAGCTACTTGTTCCTCGCGCTGTTTGGTATCGCTGTTGTGATCACTATGATGACGAGCATGATGGAAACACTGCCGAAAGAACGACGCAAACATGAATCGGTTGCCAACAGTTACAAATTCGTTCTGTCTGACAAACGTTTCCAAGGTTTCTTATTGGTATTGGTCGCAACCTTTGCTGGTGTCGCCGTATTTGAAGCTGCGGCAGGTGTCCTGCTTGGCGGCGTGCTTGGCCTACCTGCAACTACAGTAAGTTTACTGTTTGTGTTACCGATTCCTGGTTACTTAGTCGGTGCTGGTTTATCTAGTTACATCGCACAACGTCGTAGCGAACACCGCGCACTGAATGTTGGTTTAGTTGCTATCTTTGTGGGCTCAGCAGTGGTACTGATACCGGGTCTATTTGGTCAAACAACAGCATTAACTCTGATTGGCGGTGCAACCATTTACTTCTTGGGTGCTGGCATCTTATTCCCAGCAGCAACAACGGGAGCACTTTCGCCATTCCCATACCACGCTGGTACAGGAGGTGCGATTTTGGGTGGTATGCAGAACCTAGGTGCTGGCATCGCAACATTATTGGCCTCGTTCTTCCCGGCTCAAGACCAACTGCCACTGGGTTGCCTGATGATTACAATGTCACTTATCGCCATGCTTGGTTTACGTTGGGTTAATCGTAAGCCCGACCACTCAAACGAAATGCCATTGGCGATTTAACGTAAAATTCAAACCAAGCCCAAACAACGAAAAGGGACATACTGAAAAGTGTGTCCCTTTTTGTTGCTCGTGTTTTCCTTCACAGCCTTCCACAATTTCATTTAACATTACTTTGATTTTTTGAAAACAATAACAGACACTTATGTTCAAAGTGCATATCCAGAATCCAATTATAAATCACATCACTGGAAGAACACCAAAGTACCTAAGCTAATTAATAAGGATGCTGGCATAAAAGCGAGTAAGGTACAGACTAAGGATATACAGATGCGTTTCGCTTTAACCACATTAGCCGTATCGTTCGCGCTCGTCGCCGGATGCAGCATTCAAGGAATACCAACCATGAACCAATACTCTCAATCACAGCTTGTCGCTCAGCAAATCCAAGCACCCGTTGCTAAGAAAGTTCCTCATGCAATGACGATTCATGGTGACACTCGAATCGACGATTACTACTGGATGCGCGACGATGCACGCCAAGATCCAGAGATTTTGCAACAACTTGAGCAAGAGAATCAGTACGCAGATACCGTGCTCAAACATACAGAAGCGTCACAAAAACAATTGTTCGAAGAGATCAAAGGCCGCATCGCGAAAGACGACGATTCGGTGCCAGTTCGTAAAGGCAGTTACTACTACTCAAATAAAGTCACAGGTGACAACGAATACCCGGTTCACTTACGTGAAAAAAACTTTTTAGGCACAGACAAACAGGTCATCTTAGATGTTAACGAACTAGCAAAAGAACATGAGTTCTTCAGTATTGGTGGCTTAACAGTCAGCCCAGACGAAAACTTGTTAGCCTATGGCGAGGATACGCTGAGCCGCCGTATTTACACCATCAAAATCAAAGACCTCACGTCTGGTGAATACCTAGAAGATGAAATCGAAGGTGCTTCAAGTGCTATCGCGTGGCAAAACGACAACCAAGCCTTCTACTACATCAAAAAAGATCCGCAAACATTACTTGGTTATCAAGTTTACCGCCACGCTTTAGGTACGCCTCAGACAAGTGATGAGTTGATCTACGAAGAAACCAACAGCGCTTACTACACCTCCCTGAGTAAAAGCAAAGATGGTGAACAGGTCTACATTTGGCACTCGAGCACAGAAACCAGTGGTGTTTCAGTCATCGATGCCAACAACTCAGAGGCCTTAGCTGAAGCTTTCTACCCAAGAGAAACGGGTATTGAATACAGTATCGCCAAATTGGGGGACTGGTATTACATTTACACAAACTACCAAGCGGTTAACTTCCGCTTAATGAAAGTCACGACCGAAGAGATGCATGATCGGTCAAAATGGGTCGATGTCATCCCAGCCGACGACAACACTCAGCTTGTTGATTTCGAGTTATTTGATGACCACCTTGTTTACGAGCAACGTACGAATGGCTTGTCTACAGTCAAGGTTCGCCAAATCTCAACAGGTAACGAGTTTCCACTTGAATTTAACGACACCGCTTTTGCCGCTTACTTAACGGGTAACTATGAACTAGATAACTCCAAAGTTCGTATCTATTACAGCAGCTTAACCACACCAGGTACTTACTATGATTTCGACCTAAGTACAGGTGAATCCGAGCTCATGAAGCAAACACCCGTACTGGGCGATTTCAATGCCGACAACTACCAATCAGAGAGAATCATGGTTACGGCTCGCGATGGCAAGCAAGTGCCTGTCTCCTTAGTTTATCGCAAAGATTTGTTCAAGAAAGACGGTACTAACCCACTCTACCAATACGGTTACGGGTCTTACGGCTCAACTATTGAACCAACCTTCAGCTCAACTCGCCTAAGCCTACTCGATCGAGGCTTCGTTTTTGCGATTGCACATATCCGTGGTTCAGAGATGCTTGGGCGCCCTTGGTACGAAGATGGCAAGAAACTGACCAAACAAAACACATTTAATGACTTTGTCGACGTTACTAAAAGCCTAGTTGAAAAAGGTTACGCCGCTGAAGATAAAGTTTTTGCGGTAGGTGGTTCAGCAGGTGGCTTGTTAATGGGAGCAATCATCAACCAAGCACCAGAACTGTACCGTGGTATTGGAGCACATGTTCCGTTTGTCGATGTGGTGACAACCATGCTTGATGAATCGATTCCTTTAACCACCAACGAATATGATGAATGGGGCAACCCGAACGAGAAAACCTACTACGATTACATGCTGAGTTACTCGCCATACGACAACGTGAAAGCTCAAAACTACCCGAATATGTTGGTGACAACGGGCTTACATGACTCGCAAGTACAATACTTTGAACCTATGAAATGGGTCGCGAAACTGCGCGAGATGAAAACAGACAACAACGTGTTGCTCTTCAAAACCGATATGGAAGCCGGTCACGGTGGCGCTTCTGGTCGATTTAAACGACTAAAAGAATACGCACTTGAATACGCATTCTTTTTGGATTTACTAAAGACTCAATAAATTCTACGTAACTGTAAGTATTCACATCATTTAATGTCGCCATTTTGTCTCTACAAAATGGCGACAGAAATTATTCAGCATGGTTAAATACGATGAACCATGAAATCCACCAAATCAAAAGCCTTTAAAGACAAGCAGTGACAAAGGTTTACGAGAGGTATAAAAACAAATGAAAGTAATTAGCTTCAACATCAATGGCCTTAGAGCCCGCCTTCACCAACTGCAAGCTGTTATCGACAAACACCAACCGGACGTAATTGGTCTACAAGAGATAAAAGTACACGATGAAGCCTTCCCAATTGCTGATGTCGAAGCAATGGGCTACAAGGTTTACTACCACGGTCAGAAAGCACACTACGGTGTAGCAATGCTGTGTAAGCAAGAGCCTATCTCTGTGCAGAAGGGATTCCCAACGGACAATGAAGATCATCAGAAACGTATGATCATGGCGACGTTTGAAGATGAAAATGGCGAAAAGGTTACTGTGCTAAATGGCTACTTCCCTCAAGGGGATAACATCAAGCATGAAACCAAATACCCTTACAAGCGTGAATTCTACAAAGACTTGATGACCTACCTAAACGACTATCACAACAAAGATGAGCAAATCATAGTGATGGGCGACATCAATATTAGCCCTATCGATGCAGACATCGGCATCGGTGAGCCTAATGCAAAACGTTGGTTGAAAACAGGGAAATGTTCTTTCCAACCAGAAGAGCGCGAATGGCTGAAAACATTGATGGATTGGGGTTTTGTCGACAGCTTCCGCTTGCTGCATCCTGAAGTCAACGATCAATACTCATGGTTTGATTACCGTTCAAAAGGTTTCGTAGACAACCGTGGCCTGCGTATTGATGTAGTCCTAGCAACGCAAAAGTTAGCGGATAAATGCACTGAAGCAGGCATCGACTACGAGCTACGCGGCATTGAAAAACCGTCAGATCACGCGCCAATTTGGTCGACGTTTAAATAAAATCAAAATTAAATTTCAAATCAAAAGTGCACAAGCTTCTGTTTAGCTTGTGCATTTTTTTCACTTCGCTCAGAACGACTCAAAAAGCTTGAGATAGTTCACATTCTCGCCATTGCCCATCTATACTATTTGGATAACCAATGGAGTGAGTTTTATATGGATGCAAAGCCTTGGGCCGGTATAAATCCAATTAATCTGCGCAGTTTGCTTCCGATGATGGTGGTCAGCGGAGCGATCAGTGTTTTGATGTTAGTGGTGCCGTTATTTAGCCTGCAAGTATTCGATAGAGTACTCTCAAGTCAAAGCTTAGATACGCTTCTTTTTTTAGCCTTCATTGCTGTATTTCTGCTTACAGCCCAAGCATTCCTTGACGCATCCAGAGCCAAATATGCGCAAAAAAAAGCGATAAAATTTGAATTTATCGCATCTCAACAGCTCTTTGAGCAAGCAACCTTCTCATCGAAATCAAAAGAAAAGCATCTATTCAACGATATAAGTGAGGTCAAAAGCCTTCTCTCCTCTCCTGCCTACTTTGTTATGTTTGACCTGCCATTCACTCCACTGTTTCTCATTATTATGTTTGCGATTCATCCATACATAGGATTAGTCGGTGTAGGTGCCGTCGTTTTTATTCTCATGACAACATTGCTTTCTCATTGGGTTAAATCTAAGCATTTTAAAACCACTTATTTAAGCCAGTTAGCAACACAAAGAAAAAACGACGAGTGCTTTCAAAAACACGCCACAATATTTAGCCAACATCAACAGCAAGGTTTAAGTCAAACCTACCAAGAAATATTGGCGGAAAAGAGCTGGTCCCGAAGCCATTTAGATCAAGCAACCTGTTCACTAAGTGCATTTTCTCGTTACATACGTATGGTTCTTCAACTCATCATCATGGCTGTCGGAGCTAGCCTAGTCATTCAAAATGCCATGTCTGCCGGTGGCATGATTGCGGGTTCGATCTTAATGGCTCGGGCACTCCAACCAATTGAGATGCTTTCTAGTGGTATTCAAGCATGGAAAACTGGTTTGGATGCAAACAAACGCTTAGCTAAGGAGTTTGCATCCCATACTAAACATACCGAGCGAACGGAATTAGACACCATCAAAGGTGACTTAGTCATCGACAACGTCACATGGTTCGCCTCTGAAAAAATCAACAAGCCAACTCTTAATGGTTTAAAGCTGAGACTGGAATCTGGAAATCGAGTCGCACTGATTGGCCCTAGCGGATCAGGCAAGTCTTCAATTTGTAAAATGATCACTAATGGAATATCGCCCTCAAAAGGTGGGATTTCTATTGATGGACTCAATGTCGAGTTATGGAATCAAAATCAGTTCAAACACACAGTCGGTTATGTTCCTCAGCACATCGATTTTTTGCATGGCACCGTAAAACAGAATATTGCTCGATTTGATTCCAATGTTACAGATAGCCAAATTGTAAGATCCGCAATTCAAGCCGGTGTTCACGACGCTATTGTCGCCTTACCAAATGGGTATGAAACTATTATCGGTTCTTTTGGACATCAGTTATCTGGTGGACAAGCTCAGAAGCTCGCCATAGCAAGAGCATTGGTTTTCTCTCCGAAACTACTCGTGCTTGATGAGCCCGATTCACATCTGGATCGTGAAGGTGAAGAGTTTCTTGTTTCGCTATTGCAACTTGCGAAGGAGAAATCCATTTCTGTCGTGATGGTAACGCATAACCCTAGCCTACTCAGACATGTCGACTGGGTTGTTGAATTGAAAAATGGTCAGATAACACAAGCAGGCGAAGCGAATAAAGTCGTCCGGTCGCTCTTTAATGTCACCTCACCGGAGGTATCGAATGGCTAGTATTCATCATGACGACAAAGGCATTCACTTTGACGATGGTAGAAAACTGATCTTTTCTACATTCAAAATACAGATGTTCATCTGGATAGTTCTTGTGACTACTCTAGGAGGCTTTGCCGCTTGGGCTTACTTAACCCCGCTGTCCTCTGCCGCCATCGCACCTGGCGTGATCATCGTAGAATCAAAGCGAAAACCCATTCAACATTTAGAAGGCGGGATTGTAGAAAGCGTCCATGTTTCTGACGGTGATCATGTTCAAAAAGGCGACCTGCTCATCACGTTAAGTCACACACAAGCCCGAGCTTCACTTCTCAGATTAAAAGCTCAATGGCAAAGTGATTTAGCTCGACTGAACCGCCTACAATCAGAGCTAGCTAGCCATCAAGAGATTCAATTTGACATGAGATTACTCTCTCTTATGAGTGATCCAAACGTATCAAGCTTGCTTGCTACGCAAAGTAAGCTTTTCAACAAAAGACAGTCATTGAAATCCGGTGAATCCGAGGTGTTACAACAAAAAGTGGAGCAATCAAAACTTGATCTGCAAGGCTTCCAACAACGATTCATAGCTGGAAATCGAAGCCTGAAATATTTAGAAGAACAAGTGCAAATGCACCAAGATTTACTTGTTTCCGGTAACACATCCAAATCTCGTTTGCTGGATTTACAGCGAGAGCGCTCTCAATTACAAGGTGATGTAGCAGACCTCAAAGCTAGGATTGGACACGCAAAGCGCACCATCGCCGAAGCAAAATTAGAACTGATTAACGCGGATTACACTTACGCCAAAACACTCGGCGAAGAAATTCAAGACTTAGAGCGAAAGCTGAATGAAACAAGAGAAGCTATGGTTAACGCTCAAGATATTCTTACCCGTGTTGAAATCAGAGCACCTCAAAGTGGCGTGGTGGTTGGACTTAATGTAGTCTCTGAAAACGCCATCGTTCCACCCGGTGAAACCTTAATGGAATTGGTGCCACAAAACGACGAGTTGATTGTAGAAGCGTTAGTAAAGCCGGAAGACATCGAAGCCTTACGAATTGGCTTAGATACCCAAGTGAGGCTCACCGCATACAGTTTCCGTAAGACGCCACCGATTAGTGGCAAATTAGTTCATATTTCGGCTGACCGCATTAGCGATCAAGCCACAGGTTCTTCTGCTTACCTAGCCAGAGTATCGTTAGATAAATCCGAGCTAGAGGCATTAGAAAGTATCTCATTATATCCAGGCATGCCCGCCGAGGTGATGATCTTGTTAGAGCAGCAAACACCTCTTGAGTACCTACTCAACCCACTATCTGTTAGTGCCTACAAAGCGATGAGAGAAATTTAACCAAGTACAAGAAGACAAAGCCAAACCTACTGTGAAGTAGGGACGGAAAGCGACAGGTCTCTAACGAGATGGCTGAGCTGCCTCTATGTATCGAATGATATATGAGGAAAAAACGATGGCAGAAGTAATAAATACAGCAGCAGGGCTGAAAAGCAATGGTAGCAATGATACCAATACACTAGTAGATGGTCCTAACCTCCCTACCCCAGAATCTAGAGATGTCAACAACGACCTTTCTAACCTCAGCGGCGATAACCTTGAAGTCAGAGCCGGCAAAGGTGACGACATTGTGCATGCGGGCAGCGGTGATGACTTTATTGCTGCTGGACGTGGTTCGGACACAATCAAAGCCGGTGCCGGAAACGATGTGGTTGAGGCTTGGAATCATTCGCTCAATGCGGGTGATGAAGCCGGCGTTAACCGTGATCTAAGCGCAGCACGCGATAAAGATTTAGAAGCGTTAGGAGAAGAATGTGTTGACGACATTGTAGTTGCGGGTGCTGGAGATGATTACGTCGAAGGTGGTGCAAACAATGACATAATCTACGGTGACAGAGGCGCGGGTGCCGAATTCGGCGAAAACCTAATCAGCGATGGTGATTTTGAAACTTTTGATTTTGGCAATACGTGGGGAACAAATGCTAATGCTGGCGATTGGAGCGCAGAGGTTGGAAATATCGAAATTCAAGAACAACTGCACGGTGGAGTCCCTGCTGGCGGCTACGGAGGCGATATAGCCAGCGGTCACTTCTTAGAATTAGACTCACATGGTGCGAATTCAAATTCAACCGTTTCTCAAACATTTACAGTCGATAACGACGGCATATATCAACTCGATTTCTCCTACGCTTTCCGCAATAAAGGTGGCGATAGCACCACTGCTCCTTTCACGGTTCAAATCATGGCGGGCACCGAGGTCTTGTTCGAAAAGTCTTTCCAAGACATTGACGGAATAGATGATGATTGGGATCTGTTTAGCGAAGATATCGATCTCTCTTCAGGCGAATACTCACTCAAGTTTATTGCCGAAGGCGCAGAAGACACTTTTGGGGCTCTGATCGACAACGTATCATTGAAACAGGTACTGCATAATGATGTGCTCATCGGTGATAATGGGCCAGACGCTGCAAATGAGGGTGCGGCAGGTGACGACTTGATCCGAGGTGGTAAAGGTAACGACGTTATTATCGGAGATAACTTTGAATCACTGTCGTTTAACGAAGGAACTGGTGAATTTGAGTTAGCAGAACCAACGACGTCCGTAGACCTGTCAGTAAACTCATCAGCCTACAACGCTGACGGCACTGTCGGTACTGTTGATACAGGTAATGCAAGTTCTGGTGGAACAGGCTACGGCGTAGAAGGCGCTAGCGAAAGTGGTGTATTAGCTCAAATCGGTTTTAGCTACGACAGCGGTACCGGCGAAGGTGCATCAGAGGTGTTTTCCGTCTCCCTAGACGAACATACAATGATAGCCAAAGTCGGCATTGCCAACCTCTACTTAAATGAAGGCGACAATGGCGTCGATGAAGCAGGTCATTGGGCTGCATACCGAGAAGGTATTCTAGTCGCTGAGGGCGATTTCATTGCGAGTGATTTAGCGGATGGCAATAACAACAGCGGTTATCTAAACATCGGTCCTGAAGAGACTGGTTTTAAAGCCTTTGATGAACTTCAGTTTACTGCCGTTGGCCCTGCCTTTGACAAAAATGGAAACGCTAATGCCGATTCAAGTGACTACTACGTCACTTCTGTGACTACCGATGGTTTAACGGGTGACGGTACAGACATATTACGTGGTGGCCGCGGGGACGATGTTATTCTTGGTGGCGATAACGCCAAGGGTGGTACACCTGTACTCGACCCAGATACGGGTTACTACGATGTAAGTAACTTCAGAGGGACTATTGATGTCACTATGGAAGGCACCGAAGCTGGTTTTGAAAACTCGTTTGGGTACTTCACAAAAGACAGTGAAGGCAACGTAAACGCCGAGGTCATTTGGGGTGACGTTAAGCAGCACCTTCCTGAGTCTGAGAATGGTAACACCTTTAACCTCGATCTAGGGCATTGTGATGATTGTGTTGACACGCTTGGGTTCTTCATAATCCCAAATGGCGGTAATAAAGGTTTTGAATCAGGCGACAGTATTGGGATTGACTTAAACACTCAACAAGCGACAAGTTCTAATAACAGTGACCATCCTTTCCTACTCGGTGTGCAAGATTTAATCGGCAATAACGGCAACCTTACCTTAGATGTTAGTGGCATTGGCAATTTCAACCCAGGTACGGAACTCGGAAATCAGTTCTGGAATGACAACCCTGGTGGTGACGGTGACTTCGATGATGTAGTAACCACTGTCGAAATAAACGAGCAGCCAGAGCAATTGTTTGGCGGTAAGGGCGATGACTGGCTTGATGGCGGCGACGGTATCGACCATATCAAAGGTGGTAAAGGTGATGACATCATCATCGGTGGTGGTGGTGCAGACGAGATCCGTGGTGGTAAAGGTAACGATACAATAGCTTATGATGTAGAGGACACTCTAGTCCATGGTGGCAAAGGCTTTGATGTGCTTGTCGCCAATGATCCAAATGGTGTCGATATCGACATGTCTAAAGGTTCAAACATCAATGGGTTTGAAGCAGTCATCGGGGGAGATTCAACTAATGACAAACTGACTATTTCTCTTGGTAAAACCTTCAATCAAAACCATGATCTTGACGGTAACAAAGCGAAAAACGACGACCAAGTCGCTGAGTTCTTTGCTTTAGGAATTGAAGATATCGACGCAAGCCATCTCCAAGGATTCGAATATCAAGCTGCTACATCAGTAACATTAGACCAAGATATGCAAGATAAGCTTGGCCTTGATGGAACTGAGATGATTACCGCTTATAGCTTCACCAAAGGAGGCAAAGAAGTCATTATTTACACTGACGCATCTTTTGATGGTAATTTCATTGGCGTTAATGAAGTTTAATTACTTTTCGAACTAGTAAATCAGAAACAAAGCTAAAGGGCTTATTACCTGTGTAATAAGCCCTTTTATTAACAATAGTTAAATCGTCTATAGACAACAGTAACTTGTTATTGGCTATTTAGAGCGGCCAAACTGTCGTGCCATCGACGTCTAGTGCTGTTTTAGCAAATTCATCCAAGCAATATCCTTGATTAGAGGATGCAAAATATTTTAAGGGCATATCATTCAAACTAAGAGCAATGACTTGTTGCTTCGCTTTATCGCTGAAACTGAACCCCCACATATCCAAGTATTTCGTCATGTCGCGTTCTCCAACATAGCTCAACGCGATCAGCAACCAATCATTGTTTGTAATATCTGCCGCTTCTTGTCTCGTATAATCTGAAAACCCAATCGAACTTTTTCGATCATTCCAAAGTTCATCACTGCCTTTCAAACGATTAAACTCTCGCTCAATCAAATGCAAACGCCCTAAAAGGTGCCAGCCTGAATTTAATACACCTTGCTGCTCTGTAAGCATCATCATTTGAATGTAGATGCGTGCTCCCCAACTCCAACCGGTTTGATTCTGAGCTGCCATAAAAGCATTCGGGTCAGTTTCGGTTCGACTCTGCTGCAAAAGTTCATACTGCGCTTTGAAATCTAGGCCTTGGCAAGATGATACATTTCCGGTTTCTTTGTAATATTTCGATTTACTGAAATACGAATAGTAATTGGTTGTAGAGTGTCCGTCCCACCCACTGAACCTAAATCGGCCACGCTCTAACCCATGCCCTAACTCGTGAAGATCTCCATGCCCCAATGGATGAAACGACCAGTAAGCATCGTACGGGTTTCCTGAGCAACCATAACCACAGTTCGCTTGGTCTGCATTCATATGCTTTACAATATCAATGGTCACAATTTCCCAGCCCTTTGCCTCGCCGTATTGGTGTATTTCAGCAATTTCATCAATACCCGGCCCTCTGAAACCAGCAAGAGCATGAGGGAGATTGTGAACATAACGCTCTGTTGCAAGTGCCATAGCATGAGGCAGTGCCCAATCGGAGGCTCCTATAGACTCTTTCATCTTGTCTAGTTTCGAATGAACTTCAAATCCCGGGGTGATTAACTCAGCCCAGTCAAACTTTCCTTCCTTTAGTTGTGCGGCAAAACGATCGTTGTCCGCTTCACTGCGCCATACAGGGTGCTGCGCAACATTCTCAAATTTCAGTTCGACATCAATATCGTTGGTATCAAAGTGAACCTGTAGTGTCCCACCATAGGCAGAGGTGAGATAAATCGTCTCTCCCGATTTCACTGGGTAGGTTACCGAGGTTAAAAATTTCGGCCTTGCATAACCATCATTACCCGAGAACTCGTGTGTCGCGCCGCTACGCAATGTATTAAATGCTATAGATGTAGCCACTTCGTTATTGTCTAATCGAGTCACCTTAATTGTCTTACCCGGTAAAGCATACACCCCAGCGGATCGGAAGTGTCTCTTAGACTCCAAAGCAATTGTTTTCGTTACAAGAGGAACACTCTCAAAACTCTTGGTACTAAAATTACCTAGACTTGGTTGCGCAGCATTGTGTAGACGACTGTTGTATGCGGCATAATCACTGTAATAAGAACGCAGAAACTCGACTCTCTCAGTTACGCCTTTCCCCATAGGATACTGAACGTCTTGACGATAACGATCGGCAAGTAACAGTAACAGCTTTTCATATTCATAATCATCGGTTGCAAACAGATCAATTTTCTTGCTATCAAGGGTCGTTAGGTGTGAACGAATACTATTAGCCCCCGTATAAAACTCCTCATTCATGTTGGAATCATCAGGGCAAGATTTGTCATCACAGGTATTCAAGTCAACGGTGAAACTGTCGTCTTTCAATCTCTGTAAAAGCGCTTGTTGCTGGACAATATTATCAGGCATCTGATCAATTAGCTGGGTAGAGTCCCAGTCCGACAAACCCAACTTACGCCAATAGTTGTCGGCAACGTAAGTCATGTGCATTTCAGCAAACAATACATTACCTAAGTCCGTCATGCCGCCATCAAGATGCAGGTACAACACAGGAATGTTCTTGCTGAATGCGAGGCGTATACCCTTAAGAACATCGTCTATGTTATCGCCAGCATTAAGCTTTTGAGACATGATCAACAAATCAGGGTTATTAGCTTCAAGACACTGGCTTAACTGACTGCCATCACAAGCATTATCTGTGTTGATAACCATAGAAGCATTAACATTATCGGTTAACCAGTTTCGTGTCGCTTGGTCATCAGGAAAGTAATGAGACTGATCAAGCTGAGCTAACACGACATTCTGGGGTGCGTCAGTACCTGAAACCCAAGTAACCAAATTCTTCAACCATGTGTTCATTTCCTCATTTACAGAGTCAGGAAAACGTTGCTTCGTTCTAAAAGGATTGCTCGCTAATGCTGCATAACGGCTGTCGTCGGACGTATAACCCGCAATTCCTATCACTAGCTCTTGGTCATCATACCCATCAATCATCGCTTTATTGGTTTTCAAGATGACATCATTAAAGCCATAGGTAGGTAAGATAATTGCTGTGTCATGGGTTGGATCCCAATGAAGATTGCGTAACGACTCCCCATCTAAGTTTTGAGACAAAGCTTGTTTAATCAGATTGTAATCCGAGTTGTATCGAGTCACTAAAGCTTGGCTAGCATCAATGAACTCTCGGGAATCCGTCACATAAGAAGCGTCACCTGTTGACAATGCCTTTTGAACAGAAGTTAGTGGAATCAAGGGAATATCGGGGTCCCCATTTCCGCCACCTTCGTTGCCCTCCCCTCCAGAACCTCCAGAACCTCCAGAACCTCCAGAACCTCCAGAACCTCCAGAACCTCCAGAACCTCCAGAACCAGTTTGGGTACTTTCCCCTCCGCTACCACCGCCACATCCTAAAAGTGATAACGCGATAACACAAATAACTAAATTTGATAGTAAGTTACTCTTTTTCATCATTATTCCATACAACAACAAAATTTCGCCGAGTCTATCTATAGTTAAATCTAAAGCAATTATTCTAATGAATATATGGATGCATTTTGAAGCAAGTTAACTATTTAGAAAAATCTTAAGTTAGCGGGTTCTGCAGCCAACACAATTAAATATGGGTGGTTTGAAAGTATAAAAAACGGCGCTATCGAAGCGCCGTCTTATTGACCATGTTTGTACCGTCTGCAATTAACTTAGCGGTCTTAGGTAAGCAAGGAAACGCTTCTCTGCGAATTTGAAAATCGCGATGATGATGAACGTTAGCGCCATGTAGAACAGGCCTGCGGTGAGGAAAGATTCGAATGGAGCGTAGTAACGAGAGTTAACCAAACGCGCAGCACCTGTTAAGTCCATAATGGTTACGATACCTGCTACCGCAGAGCCGTGAAGCATGAAGATAACTTCGTTACTGTAAGCCGGTAATGCACGACGTAGAGCACTTGGTAAAATGATTCGACGGTAAGTCTTCGGTGTACTCATGCCGTATGCTTTTGCTGCTTCAACTTCACCTTTCGGTAATCCGTTAATGGCACCACGAATGATCTCTGCGGTATACGCTGACGTGTTAAGAATGAATGCCACCAAAGCACAGAACCATGCGTTTTCCCACAATGTA
The DNA here is from genome assembly GCF_002875705.1 of Vibrio sp. 10N.261.45.E2. Classification (GTDB taxonomy): domain Bacteria; phylum Pseudomonadota; class Gammaproteobacteria; order Enterobacterales; family Vibrionaceae; genus Vibrio. Next base: position 111,267 of record NZ_MCZZ01000144.1, on the reverse strand, counting down.
TCTTTCACCGGAAAGAATTGATCCATACCGTAATAAATCAGGTACAACTGCACCAGTAAAGGCGTACCACGGAAGAAATAGATAAAAGACCAAGCCGGAGCGTTAATCAGCATATTTGGGCTGTTACGAGCGATTGCTAATGGTATGGCTACAAATAAGCCAATAATCAAAGCAACGCAAACCATCCAAGCCGTAGTCCACAAGCCTCCAAGGTAAATCGGTAGGCTTTCAATTATCAATGAAAAGTCCATAACTACCTCGCGTGGATGCTGAATTTACGTTCAACCAGCTTAAGTAAGCCCGTCGAAACACTGGTAAAGAATAAGAAGATAATTGCCACTGTCATATAGAAAGTGAATGGCATTTTGGTTGAGCCCGCAGCCAACGCACTAACACGTACCATGTCTTCTAGGCCGATAATTGAAACCAACGCGGTAGTTTTAAGTAAAACCAACCAGTTGTTACCAAAACCCGGTAGTGCGTGACGAATCATTTGCGGTAATAGAATACGACGGAACGCCAAAACTGGCCCCATGCCATAAGCTTTTGCCGCTTCCATTTCACCACTGTCAACCGCCATAATCGCGCCGCGGAAAGTTTCAGCCATGTAAGCGCCAAAGATGAAGCCAATGGTTAATACACCAGCAACAAATGGGCTGACATCAATGTAATCTGGTAGGTAAGAGGTCCATTCGTGGTTAGGGTTACTTGATGAGAACCACTCATTGAGCCACTCATTGATGGAATACAAACTGTTGTTTAAAAGGATTTGTCCACCAAAGAAAATCAGCATCATCAATACGAGATCTGGAATGCCTCGAATGACGGTTGTGTAGAGGGTTGCAATAGCACGAGCCCAGCGATAAGGCGCAAGTTTTGCTAAGGCACCTAGCATACCAAGAACCATAGCTAAAATTAGCGACAGCAAGGCAACTTCGATTGTTAGCACCGCCCCTTTCAGGATCGACGCTTCATATCCTTGTAAATCAAACATAATGGATTCCAACAGAACTGCGAAAAAGTTGGTAAGACAGGGAGAGGAGAGCCTCTCCCTTAAGAATTGACGCTAAAGATTACTGACCGTATACGTCGTAGTTGAAGTATTTAGCCGCGATATCTTGGTAGATGCCTTTTTCACGTAGTGAAAGGATTGCAGCATCTAGTTGCTTAGTCAGATCTTTGTCTTGCTTACGTAGAGCAATACCAAAACCTTCGCCGAACCACTTAGGATCAGTTAGTGATGGACCAACGAACTCGTAGTCTTCACCACCAGCTTTGTTTAGTACGCCTTCTTCTAGCGCAGATGCATCACCCAGTACAGCAGCAACACGACCGTTTGCTAGGTCAAGGTAAGCCTCGTCGAATGAACCGTAACGAACAATCTCTACAGTGTCACCATAGTTGTCTGTTAGGTATTTATCGTGAGTTGTTGCACGTTGAACAGCAATTTTTTGACCACTTAGATCATCAAAGTTAAGGCCTGCACCTTTCTTAGCGATGAACTTGTTTGGGATAAGTGCGTATTTACCAGTGAAGTCGATTTTTTTCTTACGCTCTTCAGTGATAGACATTGCCGCGATAATCGCATCATATTTACGGGCAAGTAGAGAAGGAATAATACCATCCCAGTCTTGTGCAACGATCTTACAGTGCACCTGCATTTCAGTACAAAGCGCGTTAGCCATATCGACATCGAAGCCTTTCAGTGAACCGTCAGCTTCTGTCCAGCTAAATGGAGGGTAAGCGCCTTCAATACCAAAGCGTACTGTTTTCCATTCTTTTGCTTGAGCTACGCCCGTTGCAGCAGTGGCAGCAAGTGCCGCGACTAATAACCACTTTTTCATATCCCTACTCCTGTGATTTAGGTTTTTATGTTTTGCTAGTTTTAATATTGTGTTTGTTGTTACTTATTAACTTACTTGTTGTGTTTTATTGTTCACACCGTCGCTGTTTACCTTGGCAACAGTATTTCAATTCTGATTAGTAAATCGATGAGATAAATTGTTGTAAACGCTCAGATTCAGGTTCCGTAAACAGTTTAGCTGGATCGCCCTGTTCTTCCACTAAGCCTTGATGCAGGAACATTACATGGTTTGATACGTCACGAGCAAAAGCCATTTCATGTGTTACCACAAGCATGGTTCTTCCTTCTTCTGCTAGATCGCGCATTACACCAAGTACTTCCCCTACTAACTCAGGATCAAGTGCCGATGTTGGTTCATCAAACAGCATCACTTCCGGATCAACGGCTAACGCTCTAGCAATTGCCGCACGTTGTTGTTGTCCTCCAGATAAGTGACCTGGGTAGTAATCTTTGCGCTCATACAAGCCTACTTTCTTCAGTAGTAACTCTGCATTTTCAATTGCTTGTGCTTTAGGTACACCTAAGACGTGAACTGGCGCTTCAATAACATTTTCGAGAACGGTCAGGTGAGACCACAGATTGAAACCCTGAAAAACCATCGCCAAACGAGAACGGATTCGTTGAACTTGTTTTTCATTGGCAGGAACAGAAACACCTTGGCGGTTATTTTTCATTTGAATTAATTCGCCATTAACCCAAATCTCGCCTGCGGTAGGTGTCTCTAAAAGATTGATACATCTAAGGAAAGTACTTTTACCCGACCCTGAAGATCCGATAATCGATACTACATCGCCTTTATGCGCAGAAAGTGAAATTCCCTTTAAAACTTCATTTTGACCAAACGTTTTGTGTAGATCCTTTATGTCCAGCGCTGGTACATCTTTCATGCGCTTTCTCTCCCAAGTTTGTGAAAATGCAAGGTACTCCGACCTTTTCATGCGATACAAACTAGCACCACACGGAATAACATGCAACAAATTATTAACCTAATAATTTGGAATAAATAGCGATTCACTCTGACTTATTATGCAAAAGGTAGCGTTTTCACCTCAATTTAATGAATGAGTTCTATCAACAAGCCCTAATTACACCCCTTACATTGTTTAAATAAAGTTAATCAAAATGAGATTCTCGTAGCTTGATGTCTCACAAGAAAAACAAGTTTTGTGAACTTAGAAACATTGCATTCGACAAAACATAGCGCGCACATTCAACGCAACACCTCAACATAAGGCACAATTATTTTGAGGTTATTACATTGTAAGCATTTTAGTAAGAATCAGGGGCAAGCGAGTAATAGTGAGATAACTCAGTAAACATGGAGCACTCAGCTCATGCCAGAGCGGTAAAGGCTCGAAGAAGATAAGAAAACGACAGTTTGTGAAAACTAATTACACGATTCATCAACGGGAAGTTAATGAATCGCTGCGTTTTGTAGCTTTCTTTCACATACACTCATAAAGTGATCAAGATCAATCACCCTAAAGGGTAAGCTTGTTAGACTCCTCAGCAAAGAATAAGGCATTAAAAATGCCAAACATTTCTTTTAACTTAGCTGCATAAGGCACATTAAAACCGTGCAACATAATGTTAATGAGTTATAACTAAGAAATAACGCAATTACGCGAACTTATAGAATTCAATTTTAGAATTACTAACATAAAAATATGAGGAATCTATGTCAGACGTTGTGAACAATGCGAACTCTGAAGTAGAAGAGAAAAGCTATAAAGAGCTACACCGCCCTGCTTCTGAGTTTGAGAGCCGCTCAGATTACCTAGACCACGAACTTCAAATCATGAAGCCTCGCCGCTTCGGCTTAAACCTTCCTGGTCGTGACTTCCGCTTTGAACTAGAAGACCTTGTTCCTGCACTTGCTGGTACCATTGGTATCATCGCGATGTACTCGGCAGTAATGATGTCTTGGGCTGATGGCCTAACTCAAGCTTGGGATCACGTAAACCTTGGAAAAGAGTTTGCGATTGAAGTAGCTCGTGTAGAAATGCTTATCCCTGCACTGCTGTTCTGTATTCTTGCTTCTGGTTTCTTTAACCCTAAAGCAAACCTTGCCGGTAACCACGGCCCAATGATTCCTCTTATCGGTACCATCGCTCTAGCTGGTGCTCACCCTCTTGCATTGGCAATCCTTATCGGTGTCTTCGGTCTAATCCTAAGTTTCCTAAAAGGCGGCTCCAAGTTGGTTAACCTTACTTCGGAAGGTACTGCTGGTGGCTTGCTCATATTCTTAGGCCTAACGGGTACCATGAGCCAAATCAACTCAATTCAAGAGTGGGCGGTTGGTCTTCAATCTTCTACTGTTGAAGCGGGCAGCATGGGTTACGTTGGTTTAATCGTTCTTGCTATTACTATTGCTATCTACGCTTTCTTAGCAAAAGTGAACAAGCGTTGGTTAGCTATCCCTGTTTGTGCATTCACAGGCCTTGCTATTGCATTAGTACTAGGTGCTGGTTTCGACATCGTATTCGAAACTGAAATGGGTATCCCAAACCTAAACCCAGTTTACTGGTGGGGTTCTACTTCTGAAGGTTGGATGCTTGGCTTGCCAAACGTTGAACACTTCATCGCATCTCTACCATTTGCAATTCTTGCTGTAGCAATGTGGTCTCCTGACTTCCTAGGTCACCGTATCTTCCAAGAACTGAACTACCCTAAACGTTCTGAAAAAGTTCTGATGGATGTTGATGACACAATGACTATGTGTTCTGTTCGTCAAATGGTAGGTACTGCAGTTGGTGGTGGTAACATCACATCTTCTTGGGGTACTTACATGATCCCAGCAGCAATCGCGAAACGTCCAATTCCTGGCGGCGCAATCTTGCTTGGTTCTCTATGTATTATTGTTGCGATTCTTGGTTTCCCGATGGACGTAGCAGTATGGCCACCAGTGATGCGTGTTGCGCTACTTGTAGGTGTATCTCTACCTTTACTTGAAGCAGGCATGCAAATGGTTAAGGATTCAAAAGATTCTCAAGCGGCTGGTATCTGTATCTTTGGTTCAGCGGTTGTTAACCCAGTATTAGCATGGGCACTAACTATGCTTCTTGATAATAATGGTCTAATTGGTGATAAAGAGCGTGCAAAGCGTCTATCATTTGTAGATAAGATTGTTATCCCTGTTGGCGTTTTAGTTATCTGTCTAGTGGCAATGCTTGCAGTTGGTATGCTAGAAGGTCAATATGGTCTAAAAGCTTGGCTATAATGGTCCTTACTACACAAAAGTAGTATTAGGATTAAAAAAAAGTTTGGGTGGCAACCCCTGCCACTCAAATTTTTTCAACTTTTTTTGGCATTTATTGATTTAGTTTAAGGTTTGCAGAAATTTTTTAGCGTAGTCTTGAATACATAGAGTAAAGACAACATATAAAAGGTAGTGACAATATATATAACCATATGATGCTTATATGCTCATATATATTGTTATTAATAAGAGTGTACTACCCTTACGAGGGGCGCTGGCTCAACAGTGTTAATGTACGTATTTTTTCTACTAAAAAGGTAGGTATGTCATGGCAGAGCAATTTGCTAAAGCTTGGGAAGATTTTGCTGCAGGTGAGTGGCAAAGCGAAGTAAACGTTCGTGATTTCATTCAAAAGAACTACACGCCGTATGAAGGCGACGAGTCTTTCCTAGTTTCTGAGGGTACTGAAGCAACTAACAAGCTTTGGTCTTCGGTAATGGAAGGTATCAAACAGGAAAACGCAACTAAAGCACCTGTAGACTTCGATACTTCTGTTATCTCTACCATTACTGCTCACGATGCAGGTTACATCGAGAAAGATCTTGAGACTATCGTTGGTCTACAAACTGAGAAGCCACTAAAACGTGCAATCATCCCTAACGGTGGTGTACGTATGGTTGAAGGTTCTTGTAAAGCATACGGTGAAACTCTTGACCCAATGGTTTCAAAAATCTACTCAGAATACCGTAAAACACACAACGCTGGCGTTTTCGATATCTACACTCCTGATATCCTAAAATGTCGTAAGTCTGGTGTTCTGACTGGTCTTCCTGATGCTTACGGCCGTGGTCGTATCATTGGTGACTACCGTCGTGTTGCACTTTACGGTATCGACTTCCTAATGAAAGACAAGCAAGCTCAGTTTGCTTCTCTTCAAGAGCAATTCGAAAACGGTGAAAACCTAGCAGAAACAATGCAACTGCGTGAAGAGATCTCTGAGCAACATCGTGCTCTAGGTCAAATCAAACAAATGGCTGAGAAATACGGTTTCGATATCTCTGAGCCAGCTCAAACTGCTCAAGAAGCTATCCAGTGGACTTACTTCGGCTACCTAGCTGCTGTTAAATCTCAAAACGGTGCTGCAATGTCTCTAGGTCGTACTTCGACTTTCCTAGACATCTACATCGAACGTGATATCGCTGCTGGCAAAATCACTGAAGAACAAGCACAGGAAATGATCGACCACTTCGTAATGAAGCTGCGTATGGTTCGTTTCCTACGTACTCCTGAGTACGATGAGCTATTCTCTGGCGACCCAATCTGGGCAACAGAGTCTATGGGTGGTATGGGTATCGACGGTCGTACGCTAGTAACGCGTTCGAACTTCCGTTTCCTAAACTCTCTATACACGATGGGTCCTTCTCCAGAGCCAAACATCACTGTTCTTTGGTCTGAGCAACTACCTGACGGCTTCAAGCGTTTCTGTGCGAAGGTATCTATCGATACTTCTTCTATCCAGTACGAAAATGATGACCTAATGCGTCCTGACCTAGAGTCTGATGATTACGCTATCGCTTGTTGTGTATCTCCAATGATCGTTGGTAAGCAAATGCAGTTCTTCGGTGCTCGTGCTAACCTTGCGAAAACAATGCTTTACGCAATCAACGGCGGTGTAGATGAGAAGCTTAAGCTTCAAGTTGGTCCTAAGTCTGACAAGATCACTGACGAAGTTCTAAACTACGATGACGTAATGGGTCGCCTAGACACATTCATGGATTGGCTAGCTAAGCAATACGTGACTGCGCTAAACAGCATCCACTACATGCACGACAAGTACAGCTACGAAGCGTCTCTAATGGCTCTTCATGACCGTGACGTTCGTCGTACAATGGCTTGTGGTATCGCTGGTCTTTCTGTTGCTGCTGACTCACTGTCTGCAATCAAATTCGCGACTGTTAAACCAATCCGCGACGAAGATGGCATCGCAACTGACTTCGAAATCGAAGGCGATTACCCTAAATACGGTAATAACGACTCTCGTGTAGATGACATTGCTTGTGAACTAGTTTCTACGTTCATGAACAAAATCCGTAAGCTTAAGACTTACCGTGATTCAATCCCTACACAGTCAGTTCTTACTATCACGTCTAACGTGGTTTACGGTAAGAAAACAGGTAACACTCCAGACGGTCGTCGTGCTGGCGCTCCTTTCGCTCCTGGTGCTAACCCAATGCACGGTCGTGATGAGAAAGGCGCTGTAGCTTCACTAACGTCTGTAGGTAAACTACCGTTTGCTGACGCACAAGATGGTATTTCTTACACGTTCTCTATCGTGCCAAACGCACTAGGTAAAGAACAAGACAGCCAACGTGCTAACCTTGCAGGCCTAATGGATGGTTACTTCCACCACGAAGCTGGCATTGAAGGTGGTCAACACCTTAACGTTAACGTTCTAAACCGCGAAACTCTTGAAGACGCAGTTAAGCACCCTGAGAAATACCCTCAGCTAACAATCCGTGTATCTGGTTACGCTGTTCGCTTTAACTCTCTAACTGCAGAGCAACAAGCTGACGTAATCGCACGTACATTTACTGAGTCTCTATAAGCTCACCGCTTAATAGATAGTAAATAATATTAGCCTCGCCAATGTGCGGGGCTTTTTTATATCTGAAATAAATTGCACTTCACTCGCCTATCCCTCGAAATGTTAGGTTGAGCAAAAAAGCGTCCTATCATTCACTTTTTTTCCACAAATCCACTCAATTTACGGTAATATCGCGGTTCATAATTTAAGAGTAACTGCTCCATGAAATACCTGCGTTGTTTACCCCTGATCCTTCTCTCTTTTTCATCTCTGGCATCTGACCGTTCTACGTTAACTTTTGCTTTAGATAACGATGGTATTTTTGGTGTCGACCAAGACTATACCAACGGCTTATTTCTGGGTTACACATCATCAAGTATTACGCCATACAACTGGGTAAAACCACTGAGCCTTTCTTACTGGGGCGCAAGCTCTCTAGACAAATGGGAAATTACCATTGGCCATAAGATGTACACACCTTCTGATATTGAATTAGAAACGCCATCAGCCAATGATCGTCCATATGCAGGTTACCTTCACACTGAATTCAACTACATTAGTTTGAACCCACAACAAGCCCAACGTTTTAACATCACGTTTGGTACAACTGGCGAGCGCGCACTTTCAGAAGACGCTCAAAAGCTAGTTCACTCGATCACAAAGTCAGATGAGCCTATGGGTTGGGAATACCAAGTTGATGATGAGTGGGCGGGCAGCGTTGGTTATTTAAGCCATTTCAACCTAATGCGTAATCAAGCTTTAGCAAATACTGACTTTGAGATCTCTAACGTTTCAGAGATCAACGTCGGTAACTTTAGAAGTGATATCTCGACTGGTTTTATGTTCCGTTGGGGTACGGATTTGGGTGGTAACCTTGGCGCGGCTAACATCACCACAGAAAACCCATTCAAGCCGGGCATGATTGGTGGCTCGAACACTGGCTGGTTTACCTATGCAGGCCTTGAAGGTCGTTACCGATTTAACGATCTAACAATCGAAGGCGATCGCTCTGGTGTTGATGAGTACGCTCATAAAAATAATGAAGACCCAGCGATCTACGATGTTACTTTAGAGAACATTCAAGCGACAGCTGTATTGGGTGTGGCTTGGTATAACCAATACGTTGGTGCCTCTTTCGCGCTAACAGCAAAAACGCCTGATTACAAAGAAGCAAAAGAGTCGATGTACACCACCGGCGGTATTACAATGTTTGCTTTCTTCTAGCCAATAGCAAGGGCTTTAGTCCTTTACTTTTCAAGTTTAATAAAGGCAATCATCTGCACAGGTGGTTGCCTTTATTTTTAAAGGTCTCGTTACCATTTGACCCTATTTTATGTACCGTTTTTGTAATAAAATAAACAGTATAAATTCCTCTACGAGAATAGCTCATGTCTACAACTGGTCGCATTCACTCATTTGAATCTTGTGGTACTGTCGATGGCCCTGGTATCCGCTTTATTGTGTTTCTTCAAGGCTGCTTAATGCGTTGTATGTACTGTCATAACCGTGATACATGGGATCTTCATGACGGAAAGGAAGTAACGGTCGAAGAGATCATCAACGAAGCAAAATCATACCGTCATTTCATGAAAGCATCAGGCGGTGGTATCACCTGTTCTGGTGGTGAAGCGATGCTACAACCTGAGTTTGTTCGTGACTTTTTCCGCGCAGCTCAAGCTGAAGGCATCCACACGTGTCTTGATACTAATGGCTACATTCGTAAGCACACAGAAGTGGTTGATGAAGTACTAGAAGCCTCTGATCTTGTGATGCTTGATCTCAAACACATGCGAGATGAGATTCACCACGACTTCATTGGTGTATCAAACAGACGTACTCTGGACTTCGCACGCTACTTACACAAAATTGGTAAGAAGACGTGGATTCGTTATGTGATTGTCCCTGGCTACACGGATACACCTGAAGATGCTCATCTTCTAGGTGAATTCATCAAAGACATGGATAACATCGAGAAAGTAGAACTGCTTCCATACCACAAGCTTGGTGCACATAAGTGGGAAGCGCTTGGTTTTGACTACCCTCTTGAAGGTACAAACCCGCCAAGCAAAGAGAAAATGGACGAGATTGTTGCTGTGCTTAGCCAGTACCATTCAAACGTAAAATACTAATCTCGACTTACGTTCATAGTACTTCAAACGCTTCAATTTCGAATGGGGCGTTTTCTTTTCTTGTTGGAATATCCTTTCACTTTTCTTTACAACTTTTGTTTATCAATTCAAAAAATCATATTAAATCCGTGTTGAGATCATGTTTCCACTCGTAGGAATGCTGTTACTCTTACTGCAACAAAAGAATACAACATTTAGTTTTTAGTGAGGCTCCTCCCATGGAAATGACCAATGCTCAGCGTCTAATTCTATCAAATCAATACTACCTAATGTCTCAAATGGATCCTGAGAACTCCGCTAAATACCAACGTCTACAAACGATTGTAGAACGCGGTTACGAACTCCAAATGCGCGAGCTGAACAAAGAGTTTGGTTGTTTGACTGAAGCAGAATGTCGCGAAATTATCGACATCATGGAGATGTACCATGCAATGCAAGAGTCGAACAAAATGCTTGCTGAACAAGAGCGTGCTGAAGTAGACCAACGTCGCCTACAGTTCTTAGGTTTTGATATCGCTTCTGAAGCTCAGATCGTACACTACGTGCGTTTCCTTGTTGATTCTGAAGGTCTTTACCCTCAATTCGACAAAGCCGATCACCACTTCAACAGCCAAATGCCAATGCTAGAGAAGTACCGTCGCATGCTAACAACATGGCGCAACTGCCCTCGTCAATACCACCTGTGTGCGACAGAGCTATCTCAAATCTTTAGCGCTTAATACGTTAATAGATAAGCAATAACCTTAAAAAATTCCAATAAAAAGGGTTACTCATAATGAGTAACCCTTTTTTGATTTTCGTGTTCAAAGAGAAGCCAAGTAACTAGAAAACGTAAGCCACACCAACGTTCGCGGCCATGTTGATTCCACTTTCAAGTATTGGGCTATTCTCGATATCACCTTCAAGGTTAGTATAGCGAACACCACCAGTGACTCGTATATTTGGCGTAACGTGCAGATAGCCACCTAAACCAACAAAGTATTGACCATCCCAATCTGCGTCGAATTCATTTAAGTTAGTTCTTGCCGCCTCTGCTGAACTCACACCGTATAAATGATTGTTCAAACGCTCGCTGTTGTAGGCGTAACCAATAGATGGGGTAATCGCCCAGCCATTACGACGAATTGGCAACCGCCACGCAGCTTCTGCATAAATTCCGTTGTGCTTAAAGCCTAAGTCCGAACCCGCTGTCGCTTCAAACATTCCCACCAGCGTAATCACTTGATAGCTAATACCTCCTAACACCGAAGCTTCACGCTCATCTAACTTCTGAATATCGACATTGTCGGAGTCACTCGGCTTTAATGTTCTTGGATCATAAACAGCTCGAAAGACGATGTTTTGCGGTGAACCTGCAGGTAATAAGCGGTAGCCAGCGCTAAATCCGCGCATAAAGAAGTGCTCACCTTCATAACCAATCATAGGAATCACAGCGCGGTTTGACGGTGTATCTTTATAAACAGCCGGAGAATAAGAGGCGGCAACGCCCAGTGACCACTGCGAGATTTTTGCTTGTGTTGCTGTTGAAGCCAGTAACGCAGTACTGATAGCCACTATTTTTAACCCATTATTCTTCACTACATCTACCTATTTATTGAGCAATTTTTGATAACGCCTCGCATTATATGGTACTTAGTACTTAAAAATCAATAAGGCCTAGTTATACATCTAATACACATAAATCCAGTGCAAGTATTGTTAAGCGGGCTAAAATCGCAAAACATACGGCCAAATCCCCTCGAATGTAAAATAATTGATTCTACGTGCCTCAAGTCGCCTATTGCGCTCGCCACGTTTTTTACACGTAAAATTGTAAATAAATACATAATTGTTAAGCAAAATTGTGGAAGCAGGTCTAACCTTAAAATGTAGGGAGAGCCTATTTTTCAATCGCTCGTCAGTTTTGACTGGTTAACAAGGGGAATGTGACTATGAGTATTTTTGACCACTATCAATCACGTTATGAAGCAGCCAAGGAAGAAGAGCTGACATTGCAAGAGTTCTTAGGGCTGTGTAAAGATGATAAAAGTGCTTACGCTAATGCTGCCGAGCGCTTATTACTAGCCATTGGCGAACCGGAGGTCATTGACACCGCTCAAGACCCTCAACTGAGTCGTATTTTCTCGAACCGTGTCATCTCACGCTACAGCGAATTTAAAGATTTCTACGGCATGGAAGATGCGATCGAACAGATTGTTTCTTACTTAAAACATGCTGCGCAAGGTTTAGAAGAACGTAAACAAATCCTTTACCTACTTGGCCCAGTGGGCGGTGGTAAATCATCTCTCGCTGAAAAACTCAAAGCCCTGATGCAGAAACTACCAATCTATGTGTTGTCTGCTGACGGTGAACGAAGCCCAGTAAACGATCACCCATTCTGCCTATTCGATGTAAACGAAGATGGCGACTTATTGAAGAACGAATACGGCATTGAGAAACGCTATCTTCGCTCGATTATGTCTCCGTGGGCAGCGAAACGTCTGCACGATTTTGGCGGTGATATTTCCAAATTCAAAGTCATCAAACTGCGCCCTTCGATTCTCGATCAAGTTGCGATCGCGAAAACAGAGCCAGGTGATGAAAACAACCAAGATATCTCGTCTCTGGTTGGTAAAGTTGATATCCGAAAACTTGAGCACTTCTCTCAAGATGATCCCGATGCCTACAGCTACTCTGGTGCGTTATGTAAAGCCAACCAAGGTGTGATGGAATTCGTGGAGATGTTCAAAGCACCCATCAAGGTACTGCACCCTCTATTAACAGCAACACAAGAAGGTAACTTCAACGGTACAGAAGGGCTTTCTGCACTGCCATTTGACGGTATGATTCTGGCTCACTCGAACGAATCAGAGTGGCAGACCTTCCGTAATAACAAAAATAACGAAGCCTTCCTCGACCGTGTGTACATTGTAAAAGTCCCTTACTGTCTGCGCGTCTCTGAAGAAGTTAAGATCTACCAGAAACTGCTTGAACACAGTGAGTTATCCAAAGCGCCTTGTTCACCAAGCACACTCGATCTGCTATCCCAATTCAGCATCCTATCGAGACTGAAAGAGCCTGAAAACTCATCTCTGTTCTCAAAAATGCGTGTTTACGATGGTGAAACTCTAAAAGATACCGATCCAAAAGCGAAGAGCTACCAAGAGTACCGAGACTACGCAGGCGTTGACGAAGGCATGTCTGGGCTTTCAACTCGTTTCGCCTTTAAGATCTTGTCTCGTGTGTTTAACTTCGATCAAGCCGAAGTGGCTGCGAACCCAGTGCATCTGTTCTACGTGATTGAACAGCAAATCGAACGTGAGCAATTCCCTCAAGAAACCGCTGAGAAGTACCTAGAGTTCTTGAAAGGATACCTAGTACCACGCTACGTAGAGTTCATCGGCAAAGAGATTCAAACTGCTTACCTAGAGTCTTACTCTGAGTATGGTCAGAACATTTTCGACCGCTACGTAACCTACGCAGACTTCTGGATTCAAGACCAAGAGTACCGCGATCCAGAAACAGGCCAGCTATTTGACCGTGCTTCTCTAAATGGTGAACTAGAGAAAATCGAGAAAACAGCCGGTATCAGTAACCCTAAAGACTTCCGAAATGAGATTGTGAACTTTGTGCTTCGTGCCAAAGCCAACAATAACGGTCAAAACCCAGTTTGGACGAGCTACGAGAAACTGCGCACTGTGATTGAGAAGAAAATGTTCTCTAACACAGAAGAGCTGCTTCCTGTTATTTCGTTCAATGCTAAAACCTCAACGGATGATCAGAAAAAACATGACGACTTCGTTGCTCGTATGATGGAAAAAGGCTACACCGAGAAACAAGTGAGACTGCTATCTGAGTGGTATCTAAGAGTTCGTAAATCCTCATAAACCCAACTGTATTGAGCTGCTCACGTGAGCAGCTCGTACAAATCAATAACTCTTATATCCTAATAACTCATATAACCTAACAAAAAGTAGGATCGCGACATCAGCTGAGAGGGAGTTCTTATGGCACAATTTATCGATCGGAGGCTCAATGGCAAGAATAAGAGTGCTGTGAATAGACAGCGTTTCTTACGACGCCATAAAGAGCAAATCAAAGAATCTGTGGCCGATGCAGTTAACCGACGCTCAATCACCAATACTGAAACGGGTGAAGACGTTACTATTCCCCATAAAGACATCAAAGAGCCAAGTTTTCACCAAGGTCAAGGCGGCGTAAGAGAACGCGTTCACCCTGGTAATGATCAGTTCATCACTGGTGATAAAATCGAACGCCCTAAAGGTGGCGGTCAAGGTGGTGGCTCAGGCCAAGGCGACGCGAGCCCTGATGGCGAAGGCCAAGATGAATTTACCTTCCAGATTTCAAAAGATGAGTATCTCGATATTCTCTTTGAAGATCTCGCTCTGCCTAATCTAGAGAAGAACCAAGTCAACAAAATCACTGAATGGAAAACTCACCGCTCTGGTTATCAAAGCGCGGGGATTCCATCCAACATCGCCATTGTTCGTTCCCTGCAGCAATCTTTGGCTCGTAGAACCGCGATGACAGCAGGTAAAAAGCGCGAGCTTAATCTACTGATGGAGCAACTTGACCAAGTTAAAATGACGGAGCCAGCACAACCTTTTGAAGAAAGTCGCTTGAAAGAAGAGATTGCTGAATTACGTAAAAAAATTGAAAGCGTGCCATTCATTGACACCTTCGACCTACGCTTTAAAAACTACGAGAAGCGCCCTATTCCATCTAGTCAAGCCGTGATGTTCTGTCTAATGGATGTATCTGGTTCAATGGACCAAGCCACGAAAGATATTGCGAAGCGCTTTTATGTCCTTCTGTACCTGTTCCTAAACCGCACCTACGAAAACGTCGATGTGGTGTTTATTCGTCACCATACTCAGGCAAAAGAAGTCGACGAGCATGAATTCTTCTACTCGCAAGAGACCGGCGGCACCATCGTTTCTAGTGCATTAAAACTGATGAAAGAAATAGTTGCAGATCGCTACCCAGCTAACGAGTGGAACATCTATGCGGCACAAGCTTCTGATGGCGATAACTGGGCTGATGACTCGCCTCGTTGTAAAGAGCTGTTGGTCAATACGCTTCTGCCAACTTGCCAATATTACTCTTATATAGAAATCACACGCCGCTCTCACCAAACGCTTTGGCACGAGTATGAGAAGTTAGAAGCCAGCTTCGATAACTTCGCGATGAAAAACATCAAAACAGTAGATGATATCTTTCCCGTGTTTAGAGAACTGTTCCAGAAAGAGACAGCGTAAGGGGGTTTGCCATGACAGCGAAATCAAACGTTGCAGAGAAAAAAGCTGCACAAAAGAAAAACAACAAGATGCTGCCTGATGGTCCAGATTGGACGTTCAACCTCTTGGAGAAATACCACGTAGAAATTAAACGTGTGGCGCAGCATTACCGTTTAGATACTTACCCAAACCAAATTGAAGTGATTACTTCTGAACAGATGATGGATGCCTACTCGAGCATTGGTATGCCGATCAATTACAACCACTGGTCATTTGGTAAGAAATTCATTCAAACCGAACAAAACTACAAGCATGGTCAGATGGGCTTGGCGTACGAAATCGTGATCAACTCCGATCCTTGTATCGCTTATCTGATGGAAGAAAACACGGTCACGATGCAGGCATTGGTAATGGCTCACGCTTGTTACGGTCACAACTCTTTCTTTAAAGGTAACTACCTGTTCCAAACATGGACAGATGCCAGTTCCATCATCGATTACTTGTTGTTCGCTAAGAAGTACATTAGTGGCTGTGAAGAGAAATATGGCGTCGCTGAGGTTGAGCAACTTCTTGATTCTTGCCATGCACTGATGAATTACGGCGTAGACAGATACAAACGCCCTGAGAAGATCTCCATTGCAGAAGAAACTGCAAGACAAGAAGAACGCGAAGCTTATCTGCAATCTCAAGTGAATGAGCTGTGGCGAACCGTTCCTCAAAATAAAAGTAAGGAAGAAGAAACTAAGGTCCGCTTTCCTAGCGAGCCTCAAGAAAACATTCTCTACTTTATCGAGAAGAACGCCCCGCTGCTTGAACCTTGGCAACGTGAGTGTGTTCGTATCGTTCGTAAGGTAAGCCAGTATTTCTATCCTCAAAAACAAACTCAAGTGATGAATGAGGGTTGGGCAACCTTCTGGCACTACACCATTCTGAATCATCTTTATGACGAAGGCTTGGTGAGTGATAAGTTCATCTTAGAATTCCTTCACAGCCACACCAGTGTCGTAGCACAACCCGCGTACAACAGCCCTTATTTCAGTGGGATAAACCCTTATGCGCTTGGCTTTGCGATGTTTAGAGACATCCGACGTATTTGTGAAGAACCAACCGATGAAGATAGAGAATGGTTCCCAGATCTAGCTGGGAGTGACTGGCTAGAAGCGGTGCACTTTGCAATGCACAACTTCAAAGATGAAAGCTTCATCAGCCAATACCTTTCTCCAAAAATCATTCGAGACTTTAAGTTGTTCTCTGTACTCGACGACGATCGTAAAAATACCATCGAAGTGAGTGCTATTCACGATGATCCGGGCTATCGCCTGATTCGTGAGAAGCTTGCGGCGCAATACAACCTAAGTAACCTTGAACCAAATATTCAGGTTTTTAACGTCGATGTTCGTGGCGACCGCTCAATGACACTGCAGTATGTGCCTCATGACCGTATCCCGCTTGATAAAGGCTACGACGAAGTAATGAAGCATCTCTATCGTTTATGGGGATTTGATGTAATTTTGGAAGAACTCAAAGACACAGGTCATCGAGAGATTCTGACTACTTGTCCAAAACGTAATGATTATGGAGCCAAGATTTAGTACTCATCACAGTAAACCGGTGATGTGTATAAAACTCCGCTCCCCCTACAACATAGTGGTCACCCGCTCGGAAGTGGAGCAATAAAAAAGCGCATAAGTCGGATGACTTATGCGCTTTCTTTTTCAGCTTCTTTTGGCTCTAGCTTCTTGAGCTCTAGCGTCTTAAACAAACAATATTAAACGATCGGCTTTTGACCGCGTTCAATCAGCTTCATCAGCACGCTGTCTGCAGATTTACCTGCCACGCCTGCTAGCTTGTCTGACAGCTTTTTCTTCTGTACATAATGAATCGCTAGAACCGTTTTGTCCTTACATGCAGCTACAACTAAATCATCAGAAGTGCTGATCTCATCCACCAGCCCAAGTTCATGTGCTTGTGTTCCAAACCAGTGCTCACCCGTCGCTACTTTTTCAAGATCGAGTGCTGGGCGGTGATCACGAATAAAGTCTTTGAACAGGCCATGGGTTTCTTCTAGCTCTTCTTTAAACTTCTCGCGTGCTTTATCGCTGTTCTCACCAAACATAGTAAGCGTGCGTTTGTACTCACCCGCCGTTAGCTGTTCGAACTCAATATCATGCTTTTTAAGCAGTTTGTTGAAGTTTGGTAGTTGAGCAATAACGCCAATAGAGCCAACGATAGCAAAAGGTGCAGATACAATTTTGTCTGCAATACATGCCATCATGTAACCGCCACTTGCCGCCACTTTGTCTACCGAAATAGTCAAAGGCAGGCCTGCCGCTTTGATACGATCAAGTTGAGAAGACGCTAGACCATAGCCGTGAACCATGCCACCGCCAGACTCAAGCTTAAGCAAAACTTCATCGCCTTCACGAGCCACAGCCAGAACCGCCGTTACCTCTTCACGTAATGAAGCCACTTCTTTCGCATCAATGCTGCCGTTAAAATCAAGAACGAATAGATGTGGTTCACGCTTGCTATTAAGCTCGCCCTCTTTCGCTGCTTTCTTCACTTCTTTACCGCGTGATTTTACTTTCTCTTTTTCGGCTTTCTTTTCTGCTTTATCACGGGCTTTGATGAAAGCATCATCGTGTAGATGGTGCTCTAATTGTTCAATCGTTTGTTTATGGTGTTCAGATAGGTTCGTGATTTCCAGCTCACCTTTAATCGCGCTTGATTTTCCACCCACAGATTTAGCAATCACTAAAATTGCAATGATGGCGATTACAACGGTCGCAATCTTGGCTAAAAACAAGCCGTAGTCCAACAAAAATTCCAATGTCATATCCCCTATTGTATGAATTAGTGTATTGTAACCATCTTGTCACGATTACCAAGAATTTCTCATCATTCCTGCGGTTATCTGTGTGATTAAACATCAATGGAATGACGAACATAATAAAAGAAAGAAGGATAAGCACAGTGGATTACCCGATCTCTACAGATGCCCTCAAAGATAAAGTAATTTTGGTTACAGGTGCCGGTGCTGGCATTGGTCGCCAAGCAGCACTAAGCTTCGCTCAACATGGCGCAACTGTCATTCTATTAGGCCGCAATGTTAAAAACCTTGAATTCATTTACGATGAAATCGAAAGCGCTGGTTACCCGCAGCCTGCGATTATCCCATTGGATTTAAAAGGTGCGACAAAACAGAACTACATTGATATGGCTGAAACCATTGAATCGCAGTTCGGTCGTTTAGACGGCCTACTTCATAACGCTGGCGTTTTAGGTACTCTGAGCCCGTTTGAGCAGATTGATGAAGAAACCTTTGATGATGTTATGCAGATCAATGTGAAGTCTGAGTTCTTGATGACTCAAGCACTTTTACCTGCACTTAAGAAAGCGGAAGCGGGTCGTATCGTATTCACCTCTTCGACCGTTGGTCACTCTGGCCGTGCATTCTGGGGCACTTATGCGATTTCTAAGTTTGCTACCGAAGGTATGATGCAGATCTTAGCGGACGAGCTTGAAGACACAAACATCCGTGTTAACGCGATCAACCCAGGCGGCACGCAAACACGCATGCGTGCAAAAGCGTACCCAGGGGAAGATGCAAACAAACTAAAAACGCCACTCGACATCATCCCGCTGTACCTACACTTAATGAACCCAAGTGTGACAGACATTAATGGCCAATGTATCGATGCTCAACCTAAGTAACTGATATCATTACCAACAGTAAAAAGTCGCTTCCGTAGCGACTTTTTTTGTATCTAAATCAAGCATCTAATATTTAGTTCACCTAATTCTCATCATTTTGCTTTGCATCTTTTTCATAGTTAAATATACTGTATGAACATACAGGTATTTAACTATGCATGAACTCATAAAAAACTTACAAGACCGCCAGCTAATCTGGAAAGGGTTACAATCGACAACGCAAAGAAGTACCACTTCGACAGGCTATTCGCAACTGGATAAACAGCTTGATGGTGGCTTCCCTACGCACGGCGTTATTGAAGTTGAATCACAACAAGGGATCGGTGAACTTCGCCTGCTTACACCCTATTTAGCTCAGCAAAACTCACAAAAACTGGCCATATTCATTAACCCGCCAGGAAAGATCTGTGCCGAGTTTTTTAGTAACCAAGGGATTGAGTTAGAGAACATTCTCGTTATACAACCTCAACGTGATCTCGATGCGTTGTGGGCAGCTGAGCAGTGCCTCAAAAGCGGCGCTTGCCACTCTGTATTGCTATGGGGAGCCGATCTTGAAATCCACCAAACCAAACGCCTACAAGCAGCCAGTGAAACCGGTAAGTGCTTGCAGTTTCATTTTAAAGCCACCAGCCATAATCAACTATCCCTACCCGTTTCTTTAAGCATGAAGCTGTCTTCTCACGCCCAAGGGTTGAAAGTAGAGGTAACCAAAAGAAAAGGCAGCTGGTCGTATGGCAGCTTTATTCTAGACATGACACATAACTGGCCGTTGCTCACAGAGAAAGTCGCTCATGAAGACAATTTAGACCGTGCTTTATCAGGTAACACTGTGCTGGTTTTTCCTATTGCGAAGCAAGGCTAGCGTATGTTGTGGCTTTATCTGCACTTTCCATCCCTGCAGTTGGATACCTTGTTTAACTCTAATGAATTGGGTTCGAGCGAAGACTCACGCGAACAACCTATTATCATCGTGGACGAAAAAGATCACCGTGTGTTGCAAGCTAACCCAGCTGCTCTGCAATCGGGAATTTCGCTTGGTATGGGCTTAGGGTCTGCGGCGGCGCTGTGCCACAACTTACACGTCCACCCTTACAGTATTGAACTGGAGAAAAGTAAGCTCAAAGAGATCGCTCAATGGGCGTATCTGGTCACTTCTGATATGGCGTTATTGCCACCTAATGGTTTATTGATTAAAGCCTCTAACATGCTGTCACTTTACGACGGGCTAGATAACTACTGGCATGAGCTCAAAAGCCACTTAGAAACGCTCAATATCAAGTTCAGCTTCGCTACGGGTTATTCGCCACTTTCTGCGATCCTTTTGGGTAAGCAAGCGATCAACCAAGCAACAAACAATGTTGAGCAGATGAAAACTTGGGTCAATCAACAGGCATTGAGTTCCAGTGAGCTACCGACCAAGCAAGTTGAACGCCTGAACCGTGTCGGTATCAATATCGTTGAAGATCTATTAAAGCTGCCTTTGCAAGAGGTCGCGCGTCGCTTTGATATCGACCTGGTCAACTATGTTGGTCGTCTTAATGGCCAATTCAAGCACCCTATTGATTTCTATCACCCGCCCGAGAATTTCCAACAATATCTAGAGCTGTTGTTCGATATTGAAAACATTCTATTTATCGAAAAGCCGTTACTGAAATTGCTCAATCAACTCGAGTGTTTTCTAAAGCTACGCGATCGAGTGGCTTTCGAGTTAACGCTGACTTTACACCTAAGAGATAAAGACGATCACCCTGTCTCTTTTTATTCAGCACAAGGTGATTACCTTGCTGAAAAATGGGCGAACCTTACTCATCTCACCTTAGAGTCACTAAAGCTCACAGCACCGGTTCAGGGGCTGACCCTCAGCTTGATTCGTCATGGAGAACCGCAAATGGCCTACCATGATCTTTTTGATGGTAATACCGGAACACTTGCTGCGCTAGACCTACTTTCACTGTTACAGGCGAAGCTTGGGCAGGCCTGTATTCAAACGCCGAAAATACAGCAAGACCCTAGGCCAGAAAAGGCCAATCAGTACTCACTCCCAACGCTGAGTAAATCTGTGGCAAAGAGGCAAATACCCTCGGAGTGCGAACAACAAACCACAACTCTCAACATAAACCAACAGCGAATCAGGCCCAGTATATTGCTACCAGAGCCCGAAGCCTTAACAGAAAACGTTACCTTATCTCAGGGCCCTGAGCGTATTGTTTCTGGGTGGTGGGATGGCGAGAAAATCATTCGTGACTACTTTATTGCTCACAGTGAAAACGGTCGATGGTTATGGGTATTTAGAACACCAGATAAACAGTGGTTCTTACACGGCTTATTTAGCTAGTTGGTAAGACTACTTACTCAATTTAAACGTCCCTTTCCATCATATTCACTCGCAATGGTTAAGTGAGATTACGTTATGTCTCAGCAATACTCAGAGCTATTCTGCCAAAGTAATTACTCCTTCTTAGAGGGAGCTTCACACGCAGAGGAGCTTGTTTTACAGGCCGACTTCTTACGTTATAAAGCACTCGCTGTTACTGATGAGTGCTCCGTTGCGGGTATCGTTAAGGTCCACTCTGCAATCAAGCAACATAAACTGTCGCTCAAACAGATTGTCGGGAGCATGTTTTGGCTCAATGAAGAGTGCCAGGTGGTTTTACTATGCCCGAACAGACAAGCCTATGCCGAGCTGTGCCGTATCATTACCAACGCGAGACGTCGTAGTAGCAAGGGACATTACCAACTCTCTGAGTGGGATATCATGTCGGCTAAGCACTGCTTTATTCTTTGGCTTCCTCAACAGAAAAATGAAGATTCACACTGGGGGCAATGGCTTTCTCAACATCATTCCGGTCGGTTGTGGATTGGCTTACAACGACACCTAAAACAAACCGACCAACAATACACCAATTACTGCGTTGAGCTGTCACAGCATCACCAACTGCCGATTACCGCTTGTGGTGGCGTATTAATGCACAATGCTAACCGCTTGCCCTTACAGCACTCGCTCACTGCAATTAAGTACCAGAAACCCATTACCGAAGTGGGCAGTCACTTACTCGCTAATGCCGAGCGCTGTTTGCGGAGCATCAATAAGCTCTCTCATATTTTCAAAGCTGAGTGGCTAGAAGAGAGCAACCGAATAACTGACCTGTGTGAATTTGATTTAGACAGCTTGCGCTACGAATACCCGAGCGAACTGATCCCTCAAGGTGAGACACCCATGAGTTATCTGCGCATGTTAGTCGAAAAAGGAAAACGGGCCCGTTTCCCACAAGGTGTACCTGACGACATCCAGCAAATAATAGATAAAGAGCTGGGTCTGATTGGCGAGCTCAATTACCCGTTCTTTTTTCTCACCATTCACGACATCGTTATGTTTGCCAAAAGCCAAGGCATTCTTTATCAAGGTCGAGGTTCGGCAGCTAATTCCGTGGTCTGTTACTGCCTAGAGATCACCTCTGTCGACCCAAGGCAGATCTCAGTGCTATTTGAACGTTTCATCAGTAAAGAGCGTGATGAGCCACCTGACATTGATGTCGATTTTGAACACGAGCGTCGTGAAGAAGTGATTCAATACATCTACAAGAAGTACGGTAGAGAACGGGCCGCGCTTGCCGCAACGGTCATTTCTTATCGCTTTAAAAGTGCTGTAAAAGATGTCGGCAAAGCCTTAGGGCTGCAAGAAACCCAACTTGATTACTTCATTAAAAACACCAATCGTAGGGACAAAACCCTAGGTTGGCAGGCTCAATTAACTCAATTGGGTCTACAGCCTGATTCTTTGAAGGGGCAACAGTTTATCCACTTGGTTAATGAGATCATCGGCTTTCCACGTCACCTATCTCAACACGTTGGTGGCTTTGTCATATCTTCAGGGCCTTTGTATGAACTGGTTCCCGTCGAGAATGCCGCAATGCACGATCGCACCATTATTCAATGGGATAAAGATGATCTTGAAACCTTAGGATTACTTAAAGTCGATGTACTCGCGTTGGGTATGCTGTCAGCAATTCGAAAATGTTTCGACCTGATCAAGCGTATTCATGGCCGCTCGTTAACGATCGCAGAGATCACTCGTCTTAAGGATGATCCTCAGGTCTATGGCATGATTCAGCGAGCAGATACCGTTGGGATATTCCAAATTGAGTCACGCGCGCAAATGAGCATGCTGCCAAGGCTTAAACCGAGAACTTATTACGACTTGGTGATTCAAATCGCTATCGTACGACCTGGGCCAATTCAGGGCGACATGGTGCATCCGTTTCTCAAGCGTCGAGATGGCATTGAGCCAATCAGCTATCCCTCTAAAGACGTGGAATCGGTACTCTCGCGTACCTTAGGGGTGCCCATATTCCAAGAGCAAGTGATCAAACTCGCCATGGTCGCCGCAGGCTTCACAGGCGGAGAAGCGGACCAACTCAGACGCGCAATGGCCGCTTGGAAGAAAAATGGCAACGTCTTTAAATTTAAGAACAAACTTATCGAAGGCATGCAAAAACGGGGCTACGACACAGAATTTGCCGAACAGATCTTTAAGCAGATCTGTGGCTTTGGTGAATATGGTTTTCCTGAAAGCCATTCAGCTTCGTTTGCGGTATTAGCGTATTGCTCTGCTTGGCTGAAATGCTACTACCCAGAGTGTTTCTACGCTTCTTTGCTGAATAGCCAACCGATGGGCTTTTATAGCCCATCACAGTTGGTACAAGACGCACAACGACACAATGTGGTGGTACTTCCGGTATGTGTGAACGCCTCACAAGACAGCCACATAGTCGTTGAGCATCAGAATGGTTTAGCGATTCGCTTAGGGTTGCGACAAATCAAAGGGTTCAGCGAGCATGGTATTCAAAGCGTACTCGCCAATCGTCCAAAATTTGGTTATCGCCACCCTAGCCAAGTGAAACAGTTATCGATAAATAAGAAAGATATTGAGCTACTGGCATCGGCCAATGCGCTACATAACGTCTCGGGTGACCGCTTTCAAACACGCTGGGCGATCATGGATTCGGCCTCTGATTTACCTCTGTTTAGCCAAATCTATGACAGTGTTGAGCATGATGAACATGCACTGCACAAGCCAAATGAGATGCAAGACCTACTTGAGGACTTCACCAGCATCGGGATTTCATTGAACAAACACCCTATCACTCTACTCGAAGAGGCGGGACGATTAGGGCGATTTACGCACATGAAAGACCTACTACAACAAAGACACAAATCCATGGTCACCGTTGTCGGATTAGTCACAGGTAAGCAATCTCCCGGAACCGCAGCGGGTGTCACCTTTGTCACGCTGGAAGACAGTACTGGCAACATTAATGTTGTGGTATGGAGAGCAACAGCTCGAGCTCAACAGCAAGCTTATCTCACAGCCAAGGCGTTAAAGGTACAAGGAATATTAGAAAAAGAAGGTGAAGTTGTGCATGTGATTGCCGGGAAGCTTATCGATATTACCGATGAAATTGTTGGTTTAAAAACCAAATCACGAGATTTTCATTAACGATTCAAATCACACTCCCCCTAGAAACGCTAGAAACGCTAGAAACGCTAGAAACGAAAAAGGGAAGCATCTGCTTCCCTTCATTTCAAATTGTTGAGCTATGACTCAACTTCAGCTTCCGTACGTCTTTTCTTAAATTCCCTATATAGTAATAAGCTCAAAGTCATAACGACTTTAGACGTTAACCATATCATTAAAAGGAACTACCTTAGATTGTGTGTGAAAAGTTACGTGAGTAGTTGAGCATATTTCGTTAAGAAAAATATGCTGCGTGAATATTAGCAAACGTTTTCCATAAGGTCACTCAAAACAAACCGTACAGCAGCATTAATTATAAAATCTGACGCATTCGCTCTTGAGTCACTTCCACCAAGAGGTCTGGTTGGAACTTAGAAATAAATCGGTTACATCCTACTTTCTCAACCATAGCTTCATTAAAACTTCCACTTAATGAAGTATTTAGTGTGATGAACAGGTCATGCATTCTTGGGTCAGTGCGCACTTCATGAGTCAGCTTATAACCGTCCATTTCAGGCATTTCAGCATCGGTGATCATCAACAATATTTCTTGATTGATGTCTTTGCCTTCATCACACCAGCCTTTAAGTAAGGTCAGTGCCTCTAAGCCATCACAACACTCAATAATGTTCAAACCAAGCTGCGACAAAGTACCTTTGATCTGGTTACGCGCAGTTGAAGAGTCATCAACGATAAGCACATTACGCCCAATCATCTCCTGAGCTAATTGCTGATCTAAAACACCTTCAGAGATCGATACATCGTAATCAATGATCTCAGCCAGCACTTTCTCCACATCGATAATCTCAACAATCTTGTGCTGCTCTTCTTCTTGAATATGCGTGATAGCGGTTAGGTAATTAGCACGGCCTGTTGTCTTGGGTGGCGGTTGGATTTCAGTCCATGTAGTGTTGACGATATTACGAACTTGCCCAACCAAGAACCCTTGTACGGTTCGGTTGTATTCGGTAATGATCAGGTTGCTCTCTTGAGATTCTGCACGAGATGGCGGAAAGCCAATGGCACTGCGTAAGTCAATCACAGGCACCGATTCACCACGTAGAGAAGCAACACCCGTAATATGATGGTGAGAGCCCGGTAAGCGCGTAAGAACTGGCACTTTGAGGACTTCTTTCACTTTAAATACGTTAATCGCAAACAGTTGACGACTATTTAAGCTGAATAACAAGAGTTCCAGACGGTTCTCACCGACTAGCTTGGTTCTCTGATCAACTGAATTTAAAACGCCAGACATACAACACCTTAGTGACAAATAATAACTGTGGTTACAATAGCCTACTTCAATAGGTTAAAGCAAAGCGCTAATGCACAGAATGCTTAAACTAAGTACAACAAATAATGCTATACAAAGCTTAAGTACATGGAAAGGTTCGGGGTAAGGCTAAAAGGAGAGAAAAAGAGTTAGCCTTCAATAACTTTCATTAACAGCTGACCGTCATACAAGGCCTGCTTAATCAGAGCAGCGCCTGGCATGGTTGCCTGCTTATAGAATCGAGATTCCACCAGCTCTAAGTCTTGATGGTAAACAGATAAGCTCTGCTCTTCGATACACTTTTGAATCGCCGGGTATAACACGCTCTTCGCCTGATTGATAACACCACCGACCAAGATTTTCTCTGGGTTGAATAGGTTAATCACAATCGCAATCGCAGAGCCTAAGTAACGACCTAATTGTTCAATCACTTCAACAGCTAAGGGATCGCCATCAGCCGCAGCAGCACAAATCTGTTCAATCGTGACATCCTCAAACACCGTGAGTGTTGATTCTTCACCATTGGCTAATCGTTCTTTGACTTGGTCACGGATCGCTTGTGAACTCGCAACCGTTTCTAAACAGCCTCGGTTACCACAATGGCAAAGCTTGCCTTCTTTATCGATCTGGATATGACCCAGTTCACCAATGTTACCGTGACGACCTTGCAGAACGCGACCATCAAGAATGATACCTGCACCTAAACCATGGTGAATCGAGATAAGAACAGAGTTGTCGTTGTCTTGTGAGTTGCCAAACAGCTTCTCTGCTAATGCCCAAGCTCGGGTATCATTGGCAATAAAGACTGGCAGACCGGTTTCTTTGTAGATCTCCGGCCCCAACGCTAAGTTTTCAACATTGTAGTGCGGCATCTGCAACACAATACCTTGCTCAGAGTTCACCAAGCCTGGCAGTGTGATAGCGATACTCGTCACCCTATCGAGTTGCTCGGCATAAGTTTGGAAGAATTCATCGATTTCATGGAGAAGACGGGCAAGTACATCATCTTGATCACGTTCGTGGATATCAATTTTGGTATCGATAAGCACATCGCCGCCTAATTCATGGAGCGCTATCGTCAAGTATCCGCGACCAAGACGCATCGACAAGAATTGCCAGCCTTCATTGTTGGTTTGCAAGCCGACAGCAGGACGCCCACGAGTCGTGGCTTCTTGAACCGTCGTTTCGTGAATAAGGTGAGCTTCAATGAGTTCACGGGTAATTTTAGTAATACTCGCCGGGGCCAACTCACTTTGCTTGGACAGATCGATACGAGAAATAGGACCTTTAAGGTCAATTAGTTTATATACACGACCAGCATTGACCTGTTTGATATGATCAATATGGCCCGGTTGAGCCATGTACATTTTACGCTCCAGAAATCATCAACGAGTTAATTTTTTTACTTTGCGAAGTAATTGTGAAGTCACTTGGTATATCGCCGTGACCAGTATCACGTATATACATGAATCTTTGTGTATCGAGTCAAATAGTTCGAGGAAAATTAACACCCACATCGATAATTTGCGACTTAATTTTCAGAATAAAACATCGCGTTTGAGCCCTGAATTCAATAATTCAAGGCAAATAAAGAAATATCCCCCTAGCTCCCAATAAATTATCAATTAATGCATATACTTAATTCAGTCTTTCAAAAGATTCTTGGCCTCACTCTAGGAGCATTCATGACAGCCGAATTAAGAAAAACGAAAATCGTCACAACGCTAGGCCCTTCTACTGATAAAGGTAACGTGCTTGAAGAGATCATCAAAGCCGGTGCCAATATCGTCCGTATGAACTTCTCTCATGGCACCAGCGACGACCATATACAACGCGCAGAAAAAGTCAGAGCAATAGCAAAAAGACACGGTACTCAAATCGCCATTCTCGGAGACTTACAAGGTCCCAAGATTCGTGTGTCGACATTCAAAGACGGCAAAATTCAATTAGCCGTTGGTGACCAATTTACTCTCGATAGCAGTCTAGGTTTAGGTGAAGGTAATCAAGAAGCTGTTGGCCTTGACTACAAAGAACTGCCTAACGATGTATCCGCCGGCGATATCCTGTTGCTTGATGATGGTCGTGTTCAACTCAAAGTAACCAAAGTGGAAGGCTGTCGCGTTCATACCGAAGTCATCATTGGCGGCCCACTCTCAAACAACAAAGGCATTAATAAAAAAGGTGGTGGTCTTTCTGCAGAAGCACTGACAGAAAAAGACAAGCGCGACATCGTCACCGCAGCACAAATCAAAGTGGATTATCTAGCGGTCTCTTTTCCGCGCAACGGCGAAGACATGCACTACGCTCGTCAACTCGCACGAGAGGCGGGGTTAGAAGCTCATCTAGTAGCAAAAGTGGAGCGAGCAGAGACAGTAGCGACTGTTGAAAACATGGATGACATCATAATGGCCTCAGATGTAGTCATGGTGGCTCGTGGTGACCTCGGAGTGGAAATTGGTGACCCTGAGTTGGTCGGAGTGCAAAAACAGCTTATACGCCGTGCTAGAGCGCTTAACAGAACGGTCATCACCGCAACTCAGATGATGGAATCAATGATCTCAGCGCCAATGCCAACCCGTGCCGAAGTCATGGACGTTGCCAATGCCGTACTCGATGGCACCGATGCAGTGATGCTTTCTGGTGAAACCGCTGCCGGTGATTACCCTGTAGAAACCGTAAAATCGATGGCTGAAGTCTGTATTGGTGCCGAAAAAATGGCAGGCATTAACAACCAATCCAATTACCGTATTGATCGCACCTTTGTCACCGCCGAGGAAACCGTGTCGATGGCAACCATCTACTCAGCAAACCATATGGAAGGCATCAAAGGTGTCGTCACTCTCACCGAGTCTGGCCGCACTGCACTGATGATGTCACGACTCAGTGCTGACATGCCTATCTATGCCCTGTCTCGTAACGAAGGGACGCTTAATCGCTGTACCTTGTATCGAGGTGTGACACCGATTTACTTCGAGACAGAAGCCGAGGACAGCTTTGACATTGCACTGTCTACGCTCAATTGCCTGAAGGAAAAAGGACACCTTAAATTTGGTGACCTAGTGATCGTCACTCAAGGCGACATTATGGATGTGGCGGGATCAACCAACTGTATGAGAATCTTGCCTGTTACCTAGTGTTTAACCGTCAGGTAAAATGAATAGCCAAACCTCAAAAGCAAGAAAGGGTTATCGAACCAAGTTCAATAGCCCTTTTTCATGTCAGAACACGACTCACTAACGACTGTTTAAACAACATAACGAGTTCACAGCATGCTAACTCATCAACGACGAGGATTACTTGCCAGCTGCAATGGGGGCTAGCTGTGGTATGTGCGAGTTACGGGCATTTGCCGTTGAGGTATAGGTTTCGACAAATCGGTAACCGGCTTCTAAGCCCAATTCGTAATCATGTAACAGGTCTTCTGTGTCACTCATTAATGAACTCGATTTCAGCGGCTGACTTGGCGCAATCTGCACAACAAACGCATCGTCCGGTGGCGAATTCAAAAAATCCTGAGTCAATGAGTAGGTCTGATAATGCACCATCAACATGTCAGCCAAACCTGAATCAAACTTATCACCGATTAAGTGGCTTAAGCGATAGATATCATCAGCTCCAAATAGCCATCGACCGCCATTCAGCAAATCCAAATGGCCTCGGTCACGCTTCTGTTCTTTGAGCGCATAATTTGTTGTTGGAAGAAAGAGGTCCAGTCGGTTTTCCACTGTTCCACTTTCTGTTGCCAGTGACCTTGAACACTGTCGAAAGATTCGCGGAACCACTCCAGTTCTTCGGCAGAGATTGGTTTAGGCGCTTTGACTAAAGCTCCCTTGGCTGGTGCTTTGACAGCATGCTCCCTTTCTTCCTCTATCACCGGTTCTGTGCGGATCACTACAATCGAACGCGCTTGTCTTCGCCACGCTTCTTGAACCGGTATGCATGCAGATACACCACCATCTACATAAGCACTGTCACCAATAAAAATTTCGTCATTGTACAAGCGAGGAATGGCGCAGGTTGCAATCATCACCTTGTACCAATCTTCGCCCAGTAATGGAAAGTAGTGGTCTCGTAAGTCTTTAGAATCCGTTACCGCCGCATAGAAGTGACGGTCGCCTAGCGTTTGTCGTCCTAAATCCAAATCGAGCTTATAGGGAAAAGCCATGATTTGTTCTAGCGCCCATTCTAGCCCTAGGTTCTTTCTGTGTCGTATATAGGAAAAGAGATTGAAGAACTCGGGAGAGGTTGTGAGGTCGAGAACGAAAGAACGGCCAAGACCTTTATCGCGGCATAGATAAGCGCATAAATTAAGAGCACCTGCTGAGGTACCAAAAAATTCGTCGAAGGGGTCAAAATTAGAAAGAAGAAAGGCATCCAGCACTCCAGAAGTAAAAATACTTCTCTGTCCGCCACCTTGAGCGACCAGTGCTGTTTTTCCAGCAATAAACTTAGCGTAATAATCCAAATCTATTGCTGTATCAATATTGGTTATAATCCCACTATTCATTATTCCCTGAGTATCAAAACTCAGCCTCGCGATGGATGGTATTAACTACCAATCGCAATAAAGCCAAATGAAAGGATGATTACGTAGATAAACGTTGTTATTTGTAGGGCATTTTTCAGATTATGGTCCATAGACACCTCTGGCTTATTATTAATTTGTTGAGTCTCTATTTAAGTACTATCAGGTGTGTGAAGTATCTTCAAGAATCGTCGAAATTAGTCGCACAATATTGATGTAACCATCACAATTAGTAAGTGTATGGATAAGGATATACTCATGAATAACAAAGCAAATATGATGGCATTGATTACGCTTCTCTCAGTTTCAAGCGCGTATGCTTCGCCGGAGATCATCATTACTCCGATGGTAGGTTATACCGGCGGTGGCAGTGTCGAAGACCAGGACGGTAAAACCTATGACATGAAAGGCTCTGAAAACTACACCTTTGCGATCGAAACGCCAATTGAGAAAGGACGTATCGGCTTCTTCTATTCCAATCAGAGTTCTGAATTAGAAACGCTCAACCTAAGTTCCTCCATCCAATACCTGCACTTTCAAAGCAGTATCTACTACCCTGCTTCGCCTGTGTTGTCCGGTTATTTAGGGCTTGGTCTTGGCGCTTCTTACGTCGATGTAGATTGGGCAAAAGATAAATATGGATTTTCAACCTCAATCTTTGGTGGCTTAGAGTACAAATTTAGTGACCGATTAGCGTTGAACACTCAAGTGCGTTGGTTAGGTACCGTTGTCGATAACGACACCTCCGGCGTTTGTAACATACCGAGCAACGAGCAAGAGTGCATTATTCGTTTCGACACCGACTGGATGAACCAATTCCAAGCCAATGTCGGACTGAGTTTTACTTTCTAACTGCGATTCCTGACAAAGCGAAACAGCCAGCTAAAAGCTGGCTGTTTCGCTATTAAAACGGTTTTAGTTCAGGTTAGAACTTGTAGGTAACACCCAAAGCACCGCCCACTTGCAACTCAACACCTTTATACATGTCGAGTTCAGGGTGAACTTGCGCGTAAGCATTCCAACCTTCATAGAAATTCACTTTCACGCCTAACGGCAAACGTAGGCCAAAGTCGTCATTCCATTCAGCCCAAGCACCAGCGCCAACATACCAACTCAGTGGAGCTTCAGTTTCGAACTCACCGCGCTTCCAGATATAGTCAAATGCAGCACCATCATTACCAATCGTAGCGCGGTATTTCTGATCAAATTCCACAACGACACTTAGGTCTTGGTCAATGGCGAGTCCAACTTCCAAAGCTGGAGCTTCAGAAGCATGAGCAAACGAGGCAATGCTGCCGCACATAAGGCCAATCAAGTAACGATGTTTCATAATATTCTCAGACTGTATTTAAAAAACGGTAGTTTACTGGATTAACAGCTAAAGGTGTCATCGCTAGGTAAAAGATAAAAGACGTGAAAAATTAGAGAACGAACGTCAGCGCGCTGGTTCGAGCGGTAACTCTTTGAGTTCAAAAAGATTCAACTCAGGAAGATTTTTAAGGAGCAGAAAACAAAAAAGGAGACCTTTCGGCCTCCTTTCAATTTATTGAATCAGTGAATTAACCGTTGTTACGGATCCACTCATCCATGTCTGTCTTAAGGTTGTCAGACTTAGTACCGAAGATAGCTTGTACGCCACCAGCTACTACTACAACACCTGCAGCACCTAGTTTCTTCAGTTTGTCTTGGTCAACAACTGCTGTGTCAGCAACTGCAACACGTAGACGAGTAATACAAGCGTCAAGACCAGTGATGTTCGCTTTGCCACCGAATGCAGCAACTAGCTCACCAGCAAGCTCAGAACCAGTCGCAACTGACTCTTCTTCAGACTCGTCTTCACGACCTGGAGTTTTAAGGTCTAGAGCTTTAATCACAGTGCGGAATACGATGTAGTAAATTGCAGCGTAAGCAATACCACATACAACCATTAGGCCCATCTTAGACGCGTTGCCAGATAGAACTAGGAAGTCGATTAGACCGTGTGAGAAAGATGTACCGTGTACAAAACCTAGAGTGTTCGCAAGAACGTAAGCAGAACCAGCTAGTAGAGCGTGGATTGCGTACAGTACTGGAGCAACGAATAAGAAAGAGAATTCGATTGGTTCAGTGATACCCGTTAGGAATGAAGTCAACGCAGCCGAAGCCATGATGCCCATTACTTTAGCACGGTTTTCAGGCTTAGCTGAGTGTGCAATCGCGATTGCAGCAGCAGGTAGACCGAACATCTTGAACATGTAACCACCAGCTAGCTGACCGAAGCCATTGCCCGCTGCACGAGATGCGTCATCAGCAACTAGGTAACAAGTAAGAACACCGTTTTGAGTTTCGCCAGCAGCGTTTACACAAGTACCAGCTTCAAAGAAGAAAGGTACGTTCCAAACGTGGTGAAGACCAAATGGAATTAGAGAGCGCTCAACGATACCGTAGATACCAAACGCCACTTGTGGGTTTTGGTGAGCAGCCCAATCAGAGAACGCAGAAATAGCGCCGCCAACTGGTGGCCATACTACAGATAGTAGGATTGCTAGACCAATCGCAGAGAAACCTGTGATGATTGGCACAGCACGCTTACCAGCGAAGAAGCCAAGGTACTCTGGTAGTTGAATACGGAAGAAACGGTTGAATGCCCAAGCAGCAACACCACCGACTAGGATACCACCTAGCACACCAGTATCGATTTTATCAACGCCCATTACACCAGCCATTACGCCAAGTGTAGCAGTCATGATGCCGTAACCAACGATTGCAGCTAGACCAGCTACACCATCGTTGTTAGTAAAGCCAAGTGCTACACCTACTGCGAACAGTAGTGCCATTTGACCGAATACTGAACCACCAGCTTGTTCCATTAAGTTTGAAACGATTTCTGGAATGAAAGGAAGATCTGCTGCACCGACACCTAGCAAAATACCCGCAACTGGTAAAACTGATACTGGAAGCATCAGAGACTTACCAACTTTCTGCAGGCTAGCAAAAAGGTTCTTAAACATGTTTATGCTCCTGATAAAGATAAAATAATTATATGGGTTCTAACGGCACACCCCCGTAGCCTATATGTTAGCACCCTGCGAAAATGTAACCATGTATTGCATTATATTTTCTGCCGCTAAATATATATTGATGGGGAACTAACTTTCTAGTCACTTACGAAATTTAGTTTCAAAACACGTCTTGGATCACATGTCAAATCTAGAAATGCAATGCTTTACAATTGTTTAATTCATTGAAAAATATAATTATTTTCAACCGGGGTTATTATTTTACTGGGTGAATAAAATAATAGACAATGTTATTTTTAGTAACAAAATTACAAATGTTATAATTAACGCTCTCAAGTTCAACATAATTAGTAAACATTAAAAAAAAAAGCATTTTTGGTGATCAAAAACACAAAAAGGGAGCTTTCGCTCCCTTTTATTTGTTTACTTCGTTTTTTATCGCAAAAAAAGTTTTTGATAATTTTTGGTTGTTTGTTCAGCAACCTCTTTCATTGACAAGCCTTTCAATTGTGCAATATAGGCGGCAACTTCTACGACATATGCAGGCTGATTCTGCTTACCACGATATGGAATTGGCGCTAAATATGGAGAATCTGTCTCGATCAATAGCCTATCGAGAGGAAGCTTCCTAACAACTTCTTTGAGTTCTGTAGCTTGTTTGAAGGTCACAATACCTGAAATTGAGATATAAAAACCTAACTCCATTGCAGCTTCAGCGAACGCTTGATCTTCAGTAAAGCAATGAATAACACCACCACACTTCTCAGCTCCGCCATCACGTAAAATAGCCAATGTGTCTTCACGTGCGTTACGAGTGTGGATGATCAAAGGTTTATTAAGCTCAACGGCCAATTCAACATGCTGCTTAAATCGTAGCTGTTGTAGCTCTGCAGTCTCTGGTTGGTAGTGGTAATCTAAACCTGTCTCACCAATCGCCACCACTTTGGGGTTACTCGCGTACTCACGCATTGTCTCCAGACAGAAATCACTTTCAACATCGAGAGGGTGAACGCCACAAGAGGCTTTAACGTTATCAAACGGCGAGATCATCTCGAGCATGTTTTCAAACGAATCTAGTGTCACACCAACAGAGAGCAATTGGTCTACGTTAGCAGCCTTCGCCTTGTTAACTACATCTTCTACGCTGGTGTGTAAATCTTGGTAATCCAGTTTGTCTAAGTGACAGTGGGAATCTACGAACATGTTTCCTCGCAAGTGGCTATTAGCCAATTCATTATGAGTAGCTCCGTATTGAGCCCTGGGTGTTGCTTTAACTGCTCAATCAATATCAGCAATTTGTTCGATGCTGCATAAGCACTTTGATAAGACATCACTTCATACAGCGTTTTTGCACTAGGAGTGATAGCCTGATTTGCCAAACCAAAATGCAGCTTCTGTACATCTGACAGTAAATGCCAAAGCCAGCCAAGTTGAATCAAAGGGTCTTTACTCAGCTCTGTCGAGAACTTTAGCATGTCAGGTTGCGTGCCTTTAATCACATTCACAAAGCTATCGAATGCTTTGGTTGAGGCTTCAACGCCGCCCTGTTCAAACATCGCCTTTGCTTTTAAAGGCGCGTTGTCATTGAGTGCTAAAATATACTGCGGAACAGCTTTACCCACTTCACCATCTAACCATGCCGATCCTGCGTCCAACTGCGGGCTTACCACATTGAACTGCTGACAACGGCTAATAATCGTCGGCATTAAGCGGTTACTGTTACGCGTAGACAGAATGAAGATGCACTTACTTGATGGCTCTTCCAAAGTTTTCAGCAATGCATTGGAGGCCGATTCGTTCATTGCTTCAGCAGGGTTAAGCAAGATAACGCGTAAACCACCTAACTGAGAAGACTCTTGAGCCCAGCGGTTACTGGCGCGTACTTGATCAACCGTGATCGACTTGCCTTCTTTCTCTGGTGAAATCACATGAAAATCAGGATGGCTGCCTGACTTCATTAATTCACAACTGTGGCAAAACCCGCACGACTCACTTTCATAGTTCGTACACATCAACGCATCGGTCAGTTGGCTAATCAGCGCCTCAACGCCGAGCCCTTGCGGTGCATTAACGATCACGGAGTTAGGAAAACGCTCCGCATCAAGACTTTTTTTCCACTCACTCCATACCGGTGTGAGCCAAGAATACACTTCAGCCATGACTACCTACTGTTTGCTGAGCCAAGCAGTTAGCGCGACTTTAATATCAGCCGCTACTTGCTCAATTTCTTGCTGCGCGTTAATCACAAGTACAGAATCATCTTGCTCTGCAATTTCTAGATAGCGCTCGCGCGTGCGGTCGAAAAATGAGATGTCCATCTTTTCAATTCTATCAAGCTCTCCACGGCCTCTAGCACGCTCTAGCCCTACTCTAGGGTCTAGGTCCAAATATAGCGTTAGATCGGGCTTAAAGCCGCCTAGCGTGGTTGTTTTCAAGGATTCCATCGTAGTGCGTGCGATCTGGCGACCACCACCTTGGTATGCCTGTGAAGACATATCATGACGATCACCTAATACCCATTGACCACTGTCGAGTGCAGGCTTGATAACATTTTCAACTAATTGAACACGTGCTGCGTACATCAGCAGCAACTCAGTCATATCTTGAAGCTTCTCGCCTTCGTGCTCTTCTTTAACCAGTGAGCGCATCTTCTCAGCTAAAACAGTGCCACCCGGCTCGCGAGTATTAACAATATCTTCAACACCTGATGCTTTTAATGTCTCGACGATGGCATTGATTGCTGTGCTTTTGCCTGCGCCTTCAAGGCCTTCAACCACGATAAATTTCGACTGATTCATAATTATTTCTTTATTTGTTTTTTCTTAATTGCTTTAAGTAAGCTCGTACTGCACGGTTATGCTCAGTCAAACTCTTTGAAAATACGTGACCGCCCGTTCCACTCGCAACGAAATACAAGTAGTTGCTCTTCTCTGGATTCAACGCCGCGTTGATGGACGCTTTACCTGCCATAGCGATAGGTGTCGGTGGTAAGCCGCTCATTGTATAGGTGTTGTATGGCGTTGGCGTGCGTAAGTCTTTCTTACGGATATTGCCATCGTAACTATCACCCATTCCGTAGATAACTGTTGGGTCCGTTTGCAAACGCATACGTTTGTTCAGACGGTTAACGAACACAGAAGATACACGCTCACGTTCTGACGCAACAGCGGTCTCTTTCTCAATAATAGACGCTAGAATCAACGCTTCGTATGGTGATTTAAGAGGGAGTTTATCAGCTCGATTTTCCCACTCCTCGTTAACCACATTCATTAGGTCTCGATGCGCGCGTTTCAACAAATCCAGATCACTTGTGCCATAGGTGTAGTGATAGGTTTCCGCTAAGAAAAGGCCTTCTAGCTTTTCGTTTTCGATGCCAAGCTTTTCTGCAATCTCTTTTTCAGACATGTCATCGAGCGTTTGTTGAATGAATTCGTTGTCTTTTAACTGAACAAGCCATTCGTCAAAACGACTGCCTTCAACAAAGGTAATAGTAAATTGGTGCTCTTTTCCTTCTACAAGCACTTTTAGCGCTTGCTCTAAGGTCAACCCAGGTTCAAGCAGGAATGTACCCGCTTTTACGTCTACAAGCTCAGGGTGTAACTTACGAATGAGTTTCTCATAAGGAGAAGCCTCAAAAAGCCCCTCATTGATTAACTGAGCGAGAACACGATTGAAGCTACTGCCGGAAGCCACAGTCACGACTTGTGGCTTTTCTAATTGAATAACTTGTTTCAGGTTATCTTGTGCTTGGTTATACACATAAAAACCAGCAGCACCGGCTGCGATTAGGCACAAGATAATAAAAATAAATAACTTTTTGATCACGAGTTTAGTTGTCCTTGAAGGCTACGAGTAACGGTTCCAATGTTAAATTGGGTATCACTAATACGGGTAACTGGGGCAACCCCTAAAATGGAGTTGGTCATGAAAACCTCATCAGCTTGCATGAGTTGAGATAAGCAGTAGTCACTGATTGTAACGGAAAGTTCAGCTTGATTCAGCGCGGTTAACACTTGCTTACGCATCACCCCCGCGACACCACTTTGAGTGAGTTGAGGTGTGTGTATCGCCTGACCTTTACGCCAAAACAGATTGGCCATGGTGGTTTCAATCACATTGCCCGAAATATCAAGAACCACACCATCCACTTCATTGGCCTGTTCCATTTCGTCTTTCATCAAGATTTGCTCAAGGCGATTATTGTGCTTATGCCCGGCAAGCAATGTGCCCAAACCTAACGCTTGTTGGCAGACACCGAGTTCAACACCGGAGTCTTGCCACGCTGAATAATGGCTTGGGAAATCAAATGTACTAATGGTGACCGTAGGTTTAGCGATGTTCTTGGTGCTATAACCCCTACCACCCGAGCCGCGACTAACGTGCAGCTTTATCCCTGCTTTTTCACTATGGGGCTTGTTTGTCTTCTGGAGGCTCTTTGTCTCATGAAGAGAATTGTGTTGGATATGTTGAAGTGCCGTATCGAGCCAAAGACGAACAACATCCCAATCGAGAGCAGAAATGCGTAACGCTTTCAGGCATTCGTCGACACGGTGCTGATGATCGTGAAAGTGTTGAATCTGACCGTCTCGAACAAGCATCGTCGTAAAGCAGCCATCTCCGTACTGAAACGAGCGATCCAATATATCGATAGTTTGCTGGCTTTCTCCTTCAACCCAAAACATGTTTTTTCCCCATAAAAAGAAACGGCTCAATGCTAAAGCATCGAGCCGTTTAAAAACAGTTCTAATTATGACTATCTACGATGTTTGACTCTTATATAAGATGATTAAATCTTTTTGAAGATCAAACAGCCGTTTGTACCACCGAAACCGAATGAGTTACATGCAGCATATTCCATGTTACTAACTTCACGCGCAGTGTGAGGTACTAAGTCAATATCTAAGCCTTCTTCAGGATCATCTAGGTTAATTGTTGGTGGAACAATTTGGTCAACCAGAGACATAGCCGTGATGATAGCTTCAGCAGAACCTGCAGCACCTAGAAGGTGACCAGTCATCGATTTCGTAGAAGAAACCAATACTTGCTTGCTGCCTGCTTCGCCAAGAGCACGCTTAATGCCCTTCACTTCCGCTACGTCACCTGCTGGAGTCGAAGTACCGTGTGCATTTACATAACCGATTTGTTCACCAGTAATGCCAGCATCACGCATAGCCGCTTCCATAGCTAGTGCGCCACCTGAGCCATCTTCACTTGGAGATGTCATGTGGTAAGCGTCACC
Source organism: Vibrio sp. 10N.261.45.E2 (assembly GCF_002875705.1). Taxonomy (GTDB): domain Bacteria; phylum Pseudomonadota; class Gammaproteobacteria; order Enterobacterales; family Vibrionaceae; genus Vibrio. The sequence goes on along the minus strand of NZ_MCZZ01000144.1, from coordinate 72,989 downwards.
CGACATACCGAAGCCAACTAGCTCACAGTAAATCTTAGCGCCACGAGCTTTCGCATGTTCGTACTCTTCAAGAACCATCATGCCCGCACCGTCACCAAGAACGAAGCCATCACGGCCTTTGTCCCACGGACGAGAAGCTTTTTGAGGCTCATCGTTGCGAGTAGATAGTGCTTTAGCCGCACCAAAACCGCCCATACCTAGTGGAGTTGATGCTTTTTCAGCACCGCCCGCTAGCATTGCGTCAGCATCGCCGTATGCAATCATACGAGCTGCGTGACCAATGTTATGAAGGCCAGTCGTACATGCAGTAGAGATCGCGATGTTTGGACCGCGTAGGCCGCGCATGATAGACATGTGACCAGCAATCATATTCACGATCGTCGACGGTACGAAGAACGGGCTGATCTTACGAGGGCCTTTTTCAGTTAGAGCTTGGTGACCAGCTTCGATCAAACCAAGACCACCAATACCAGAACCGATAGCAACACCCACACGTGGAGCGTTTTCTTCAGTAATAGTTAGGGCTGAATCATCTAAAGCTTGAATACCTGCTGCGACGCCGTACTGGATGAACAAGTCCATCTTACGAGCATCTTTTTTAGACATATACTCTTCGCAGTTAAAGTCTTTAACTAGACCTGCAAAACGAGTTGAGAAATTGGTTGCATCAAAATGTTCGATATTAACGATACCACTTTGACCAGCTAGCAGGGCTTTCCAAGAAGATTCTACAGTGTTGCCTACCGGTGACAACATACCCATGCCAGTGACAACTACACGACGCTTGGACACGATTTTACACTCCGGGGATTGAGGTGATTTAAGATGAGGATAGATGAGTTAGATAAAACACAGGCGGTCGAGATGACCGCCTGGGAGAGATTATTACTGAGCGCTAGTTACGTAATCGATAGCTGCTTGAACAGTAGTAATTTTCTCAGCTTCTTCATCTGGGATTTCAGTGTCGAATTCTTCTTCTAGAGCCATTACTAGCTCAACTGTGTCTAGAGAATCTGCACCTAGGTCATCAACGAAAGAAGCTTCGTTTTTAACTTCAGCTTCGTCTACACCTAGCTGTTCAACAATGATTTTCTTTACGCGTTCTTCGAGGTTGCTCATTTTTTCTTTTCCTTTACAGAGTTCGCTTTATGCGATGTTTTCCGTAGTTTATTCAATCTATTGAAAGTTGCAAGGTCAACTTTTCTGGTCAAACCACAATTTTCACGATTTTAACCGAAATTACGTATGATCTTGACTTAAATCATGCACAAATGTTGCACATAATTTACACCATGTACATACCGCCATTGACGTGAAGTGTTTCACCTGTGATATAAGCTGCCGCAGGTGACGCCAAAAATACCACAGCTTCAGCGATTTCGCGAGGGTCACCTAGGCGACCTGCTGGTACATTCGCCAAAGTTGCTGCACGTTGGTCATCATTTAGCGCTTTAGTCATGTCAGTTTCGATGAAACCAGGAGCTACAGTGTTCACTGTAACACCACGAGACGCAACTTCACGAGCCATTGATTTAGTAAAACCAATTACGCCTGCTTTTGCGGCGGCGTAGTTAGCTTGACCAGCGTTACCCATAGTACCTACTACAGAACCAACGTTTACAATACGACCTTGACGCTTCTTCATCATGCCACGCAATACCGCTTTAGACATGCGGAAGATAGGCGTTAGGTTAGTATCGATAATGTCATTCCATTCGTCGTCTTTCATACGCATAAGTAGGTTATCACGAGTGATACCAGCGTTGTTAACTAGAATGTCAATCGCACCGAATTCATCGTTGATGGTTTTCAGTGTAGCAGCAATTGAGTCAGTATCAGTTACATTAAGTGCAAGACCTTTACCGTTCTCGCCAAGGTACTCACTGATTGCAGCAGCGCCGCCTTCAGATGTAGCAGTACCGATAACTTTAGCACCACGCTCAACTAAAAGTTCAGCGATTGCACGACCGATACCACGGCTTGCGCCTGTAACTAGTGCAACTTTGCCTTCTAAATTCATCATAACTTCTCTATTAAGTGGTTTACTTAGCAGCTTCTAGTGATGCAGTGTCATTAACTGCAGCAGCTGTCATAGTTTTTACGATTCGTTTCGTCAGACCAGTAAGAACTTTACCAGGGCCTAATTCAAGTAGCTTCTCAACACCTTGCTCGTTCATCGCTTGTACACCTTCAGTCCAACGAACTGGGCTGTATAGCTGACGAACAAGTGCGTCTTTAATTTTTGCAGGATCTGTTTCAGCAGCAACATCAACATTATTGATAACAGGCAGTGCTGGCGTGTTGAACTCTAGAGCTTCTAGAGCTACTGCTAGCTTGTCTGCTGCTGGCTTCATCAATGCACAGTGAGATGGTACAGAAACAGGTAACGGAAGTGCTCGCTTAGCGCCCGCTTCTTTACAAAGTGCACCAGCACGCTCTACTGCCGCTTTGTTACCCGCGATAACAACTTGGCCAGGAGAGTTAAAGTTAACTGGAGAAACAACTTCGTCTTGCGCTGCTTCTTCACACGCTTTAGCAATCGCTTCATCATCTAGGCCGATGATTGCGTACATTGCACCAACGCCTGCTGGAACCGCTTCTTGCATCAGTTGACCACGTAGTTCAACCAGCTTGATCGCTTCTTTAAAGTCGATAACGCCAGCACATACAAGCGCAGAGTATTCACCTAAGCTGTGACCCGCTAGATTTACAGGTTGCTCTAGACCAAGCTCTTGCCATACACGCCAAATTGCAACAGACGCTGTTAATAGAGCCGGTTGAGTGCGGAAAGTTTCATTTAGATTTTCTACTGGACCATCTTGAACCAATGCCCATAGATCGTAACCAAGTGCTTCTGAAGCTTCAGCAAATGTCTGTTTAACAACATCATACTGTTCGCCTAGGTCAGCAAGCATACCGATAGCTTGAGAGCCTTGGCCTGGGAATACGATAGCAAACTTGCTCATTGTAATTATCCTTTAAGCAAAGCAAAAAATTGAATAAGGCACATAAGTTATGTGCCTTGTTTGTTGATTATCGCTTGAGGTTAGAATTTAACTAACGCAGAACCCCAAGTGAAGCCGCCGCCAAATGCTTCTAATAGAAGCGTTTGACCACGTTTAATTCGCCCGTCGCGAACAGCCTCATCGAGTGCTGTTGGTACGGTAGCTGCCGATGTATTACCGTGCTTATCGAGGGTAATCACCACTTGATCAAGCGACATCGTCAGCTTTTTAGCCGTTGCTGAGATAATACGGTAGTTCGCTTGATGTGGAACTAACCAATCAAGCTCTGACTTATCCATATTGTTCGCCGCTAATGTGTCTTTAACTAACTTAGAAAGCTGAGTTACCGCCACTTTGAATACTTCGTTGCCCGCCATGTGCAGCCATTTGTCTGCATCACCGCCACGCTCTGGTACTTCTAGGCTTAGAAGCTCACCGTATTTACCATCAGAGTAAATATGAGTAGACAAAATACCTGGCTCTTCGCTTGCGCCTACAACCACCGCGCCTGCTGCATCACCAAATAGGATGATAGTAGAGCGGTCAGTCGGATCACAGGTTTTTGACAGTGCATCAGCACCAATTACCAAAACGTTCTTACACATGCCAGTCTTGATGTGTTGATCAGCAACAGACAATGCATAGACAAAGCCAGAACATGCCGCAGCCAAATCAAACGCAGGGCAGCCTTTGATACCAAGCTTGCCTTGAACCTGACATGCCGAAGACGGAAATGTGTGGCTACTGCTGGTTGTCGCAACGATGATTAAATCAATATCTTCTTTGTCGATACCTGCCATTTCAATGGCATTTTCAGCAGCGTAAAACGCCATATCCGCAACAGTTTCATTTTCCGCTGAAATACGACGCTCTTTAATACCAGTTCTAGCAACGATCCACTCATCGCTAGTCTCTACCATTTTCTCTAAGTCTGCGTTAGTACGCACCTGAGATGGCAAGTAGCTGCCAGTACCTAAAATTTTGCTATACATGAAGACTAATAATGCCTCTCGAGTAAAACCGCTTCCAAACGATCGCTAATGCGGCTGGGGACTTGTCGTTTGACCTCGTGTACTGCTTCACCAATCGCGTTGACGACTGCAGACACATCAGCACTTCCATGACTTTTAATGACAATGCCGCGCAATCCTAACAAACTTGCGCCGTTATACTGGTCGGGGTTCAAGGTTTTTAATTCAGTAAATAGCTCAGAAAACAGCATTCTGGCTATCCAACCCTTTATTGTTGAAGCCATCATGCGCGTTTTTAGCTTATCAATAAAGAGCTGAGCCGTACCTTCGCACGTTTTTAAGCAGACATTGCCCACAAAACCATCACATACGACGACATCAGCAGCATCTTGAAGTAATTGATTACCTTCAATATAGCCTATGAAGTTCACAGACTGAGTATTAGACAACATTTCAGCGCATCGTTTTACAAGGTCATTGCCTTTGATTTCTTCTGCACCGATATTCAAGATAGCGACACGTGGAGCGCGGCCTAAATGTTGTTCCGCTAATGCACTGCCCATCACGGCAAACTGAAAGAGTGAATCCGCGTCACTAGAAACGTTGGCCCCTAAATCAAGCATCCATGTGCGATTCCCCGATGCGGTAGGCAAAGCGGAAACCAATGCAGGCCTATCAATACCAGGAAGGAGTTTAAGTCGGAAACGGGACAAAGCCATCAGTGCGCCAGTGTTACCACCACTCACACAAGCATCAGCCTGTGATTCAGCAACCAGATCGATAGCGGCACGCATAGAACTGCCCTGACTATTACGTAAGGCTAGTGAAGGTTTTTCAGAATTGGAAATAACTCGATCACAATGCTGGATACTCAAACGAGAATCAGGCATTCGACCTAATGAAGATAATTGAGATGTGATCGCGTTTCGATCACCTATGAGAATGACTTTTAGCTCTGGGAAATACGACAGTGCCTGCACGGCGGCAGGCACTGTTACACGAGGACCGAAGTCCCCGCCCATTGCATCAAGCGCAACGGTTAGATTTTGCAAAGGTCAACCTTACTTGTTGATAACCTTTTTGCCGCGGTAGAAACCTTCGGCAGTCACGTTGTGACGTAGGTGAGTTTCACCTGAAGTTGCGTCTACAGAAAGTGCAGCTGTAGTTAGTGCATCGTGTGAACGACGCATGCCACGCATTGAACGTGATTTCTTGCTCTTTTGTACGGCCATTGACCCTACTCCTATGTAAATTCTTAAAGAAGCTGTTACTTCTTCAAGCTTTTTAAAACATCAAATGGATTCGGCTTTTTATCTTCCTCAATTTCTTCAGGAAGTTCGCCAAATACCAAATTATTTGAGTTAACGCTACAGTCCGCATCGTCGTGCATTGCTATTTGTGGCAATCCAAGGATGAACTCGTCTTCAACTAATTGAATCAGGTCTAACTCACCGTACTCGTTCAGATCTACCAAATCGTACTCTTCCGGTGCTTCCTCTTCACTTTTCTCACTGTAAACAGGAGTATAAGTAAATTGGACATCGCACTCATGTGCGAAAACCTCATTACAACGTTGACACTCTAAATCGACTTCGACGTTAGCTTTACCAGAGATAACGACTAATCGTTGTTCATCAAGCCCAAATGACATTGAGACTTGCGCGTCACGTTTTACGCCTTCAGTTGCTTCGGTTAAACGCTTTAAAAGACTGACCTGAATGATACCATTCATATCGAGTCGTTTTTGAGCCGTTCTTGCCGGATCAACTGTACGCGGTATTTTTTCCTTTTGCATAGGGCGCGAATCTTATCTTCCAAATCATGTTTAGTCAAAGGAAATGGCAAAAAAAATGTACTTTCCTGCCTTTCCTATTCAGAGCATTATGAATAGCAGGACAAGTTACGTTATCCTGAGATAAATGCTTCCTTGAATTGTAAATTAAAATGAGAAATTACCAACTAGTTTTAGCCTCTACATCACCATTTAGGCAAGAGATCCTCAAAAAACTACAGTTAAGCTTCATTACAGCCAAGCCAGACTGTGATGAAACGCCGCTTCCTGAAGAGACACCTCAACAGTTGGTGATGCGCCTTGCCGAGACCAAAGCTAAATCGTGTGCTGTGGATCAACCTAGCTTGGTGATTGGATCAGATCAGGTTTGTGTGATTGACGGTGAGATCATAGGTAAGCCTCATACTCGAGAAAAAGCGATAGAACAGCTGTCTCGTCAAAGCGGCAAGAGCATTACTTTTTATACTGGGCTATCGGTTTGGAACAGTGAAACTAACAAAGCTGACACGCGTCTCGACACCTTCATTGTGCATTTCCGTGATCTAACCGAGCAGCAGATCGTCTCTTATGTTGAGAAAGAACAGCCTTATTATTGCGCAGGTAGCTTTATGTGTGAAGGGTTAGGCATCGCGTTATTTAAGCAGATGGAAGGCAAAGATCCGAACACCCTAATCGGTCTGCCACTGATCGACTTGGTTGATATGCTTGAGTCACAGGGGATGAGCGTGCTTTAACTCGCACTGAAACACTTACAGAGATTCCCGACTTCGTCAGTCTAGGGGATACAGAAATAGCCACCAAACAAAAAAGGTTGACGATATTCGTCAACCTTTCTCATTTGTCGATACTTGATAACTAATTCAGGAAGCCTTCTTTCTTTTCGTATCTCGTATCTCGTA
>NZ_MCZZ01000144.1:0-65674 GCF_002875705.1 Vibrio sp. 10N.261.45.E2 | reverse complement strand
TATCTCGTATCTCGTATCTTTAGAAATTAAAGCTTGCGTAAACCAGTTAAGGCTTTTTCTAGCCTTCTTTCCATTGGTGCCGAGATATCCATCTTCTCTTCACTACCTGGGTGTGTGAACTTGATGTTTGCAGCATGTAGGAACAGACGATCAAGACCAACCTTGCCGGTGTACGCGTCAAAACGACGATCACCGTAACGGTCATCCCAAGCAATTGAGTGGCCAGTATATTGAGTGTGCACACGGATTTGGTGTGTACGCCCCGTAATTGGACTCGCTTGAACTAGCGTCGCCTCTTTGAATTTCTCTAAAACCTTAAAGCGGGTCTCAGAAGCTTTACCATTCGGGTTAACTCGCACGATGCTATTAACTTCATTTTTCAACAAAGGCGCGTTGACGACTTTACAGCTGTTTTTCCATTCGCCCATAACTAAAGCAAAATAGTATTTTTGAACCGTTTTTTCACGGAACTGTGCTTGAAGGTGTCTTAACGCCGAGCGCTTCTTAGCAACAAGCAAAATGCCGGACGTATCTCTATCGATACGGTGTACTAACTCAAGAAAACGAGCATCAGGGCGAAGAGCACGTAATGCTTCAATCGCGCCAAACTTTAATCCGCTACCACCATGAACAGCAGTGCCAGACGGTTTATTTAGAATCAACATGTGATCATCTTCATAAATGATACACTGTTCTAGTTCGGAAACCTTGTTGAGCTTCGTGCTTGGCACGTTCTCTTCTGTTTTCTCTTCAATAGTAACCGGAGGGATACGAACTAAATCGCCAGCTTTTAGTTTGTACTCAGCCTTGATGCGTTTTTTGTTTACGCGGACTTCGCCTTTACGCACGATTCGATAAATCATGCTTTTCGGGATGTTTTTTAATTGGTTGCGTAAGAAGTTATCAATACGCTGACCAGCCATATCTTCGTCAATGTCGACGAATTGGACTTGGGTTCTAATTTCGCTCATTGCGCTATTGTATCACTGTCACTTTTGATAATTGAGATTTTATTAGCCCTATTGCTAACTAATTTGTCCCTAATCCTTACCGTTCTATCCCTAAATGGTCGTTGAAGTTCTATATTTCTTTGATTCTTCGAACAAAAAAGCACCAAGATTCCTGCAAATTAAAATATCAATTGATAAATTATTTATAGACAGTGAGTTAGAGCTATCAAAACCCAAACAAAAACTGTTTTTTTTACAGCATTCCGACAAAGCAGATTGCTGTGTTTACCGACCGCTGCTATAGTTCACAGCTGCTATCAGTGGTTTGACTATTATTTAAACAGCTAACCATTCATAAGCAAGTAAATGAGTAGATAACTCAGATTAGACAGTGCTGCAATCGGCGTAAGACACGGTCAACTGAGTTCCTTATCGCTCTACTCACGTACACTCATGTTGAGTATTCACCGCCACATCGCGGATCATAGGCTAACTCCCTATGATGACTGACGTGCCCCAGAGCATCCCTCTCCAGCCGGGAGGCTGCACCGATAAAGCCATGGGATCTGGCACCATGAGAAACGAAATAAAGCGATAAGAACAATGATGAAAATAAGAAAAGACAATGAGAATTTCTAAATGAAAAGAATGTTAATTAACGCAACTCAAAAAGAAGAGTTGCGTGTCGCTTTGGTTGATGGCCAACGACTGTTCGATCTAGACATCGAAAGTCCAGGTCACGAGTCAAAGAAAGCGAATATCTACAAAGGACGTATTACCCGTATTGAACCAAGCCTAGAAGCGGCATTCGTTGATTACGGCGCAGAACGTCACGGTTTCCTCCCTCTTAAAGAAATTGCCCGCGAATACTTCCCTGAAGGTTATACATACCAAGGCCGTCCTAGCATTAAAGAAGTGCTAAAAGAAGGCCAAGAAGTAATCGTACAAGTAGAGAAAGAAGAACGTGGTAGCAAAGGTGCTGCACTGACAACTTTCATCTCTTTGGCGGGTAGTTACTTAGTTCTTATGCCTAACAACCCTCGTGCTGGCGGTATATCTCGTCGTATCGAAGGTGATGAACGCACTCAACTGAAAGCAGCATTAAGCACTCTTGAGCTTCCTCAAGGCATGGGTTTAATCGTGCGTACAGCAGGCGTTGGCAAAAGTGCAGAAGAGCTAGAGTGGGACTTGAACGTTCTATTGAATCACTGGGGCGCTATCAAGCAAGCTTCTGATTCAAATGCAGCTCCTTTCCTAATTCACCAAGAGAGTAACGTTATCGTTCGTGCGATTCGTGACTACCTACGTCGTGATATTGGCGAGATTCTAATCGACAGCAATACTATTTTTGAACGTGCACAAGCGCACATTCAATTAATACGCCCAGATTTCATGAATCGCGTTAAGAAATACGATGGTGAAGTACCACTATTCAGCCACTACCAGATTGAAAGCCAGATCGAATCCGCTTTCCAACGTGAAGTTCGTCTTCCATCTGGTGGTTCTATCGTAATCGATCCAACAGAAGCACTGACTTCTATCGATATCAACTCTGCTCGTGCAACAAAGGGCGGCGATATTGAAGAAACAGCACTTAACACTAACCTAGAAGCTGCCGATGAAATTGCACGTCAATTACGTCTACGTGACCTAGGTGGTCTGGTTGTAATCGACTTTATCGATATGACTCCGGTTCGCCACCAACGCGAAGTAGAAAGCCGTCTACGTGATGCCGTTCGTTTAGACCGAGCACGTGTTCAGATTGGTCGTATCTCTCGCTTCGGTCTTCTAGAGATGTCTCGTCAACGTTTGAGCCCATCACTAGCAGAAGCAAGCCACCACATTTGTCCTCGTTGTACAGGTACTGGTGTTGTTCGTGATAACGAATCTCTAGCACTTTCTGTTCTACGTTTGATCGAAGAAGAAGCTCTAAAAGACAACACAGCACAAGTACTTGCTGTTGTGCCTGTTCCAATTGCTTCTTACCTTCTGAACGAAAAACGTCGATCAGTAAACCACATCGAGAAGAACCAAGAAGTTAAGATCACTGTTGTTCCTAACTCAGACATGGAAACGCCACATTTTGAGGTTATCCGTGTTCGTGAAGGTGAAGAGTTTGATCTGCTGTCTTACTTGCTGCCTAACAAGCTAGAAGCTCTAAAAGAAGCGGAAAGCAAAGAGCCAGCTGAACAGGCTATTCGCCCTAAGAAGATCGAAGAACCTGCTCTAAAAGGCTTTGCAGCTCCTGCTCAATCAGCACCGACTCCAGCTCCAGCACCTAAAGCTGTAGAAGAGAAGAAAGCTGAACCAGCAGCGACTCAAGAACCAGGCCTAATTGGTCGTTTCTTCAAAGCTATCGGTAGCTTCTTATTTGGCTCTTCAACTCAAGAAGAGAAAAAAGAAGAAGCGAAGAAAGAAGAAGATAAGCCTAAAAACAATCGCAACAACGGCAACCGTCAACGCCGTGATCGTAATGATAACCGTCGTCGTAACCAACGTGGTGAACGCGGTGATAATCGTAACGAAAACCGTGACAACAAGCGCCGTCGTAAGCCAGCTCGCGATGAGAAGCCTGAAGAGCAAAAAGAAACAGCTCCACAGCAAAATCGTCAGCCTCGTAAGCCTAAGCAAGATCGTCGCAACAAGCCACGTGATGAGCAGAAGCAACGCGAAGAGCAAGCTCCATCTAAATTAGCTGAAGAAGGTCTACAATTAGCAGCAGAAGCTCAAGCTGGTAAACCGGAAGCGCCTAAGGCTAAACCTGAAGCGAAAGCAGCTAAGATTAAAGAGCGTCGTCAGCGTCGTAAACTGAACAAGCAAGTTCGTGTTAAAGACCAACAAGCTCAAGCTGAAGATAACGCTTCAAAAGAGCAAGCAGTTGCAAAAGAACAGTCAGTCGCTCAAGAGCAAAAAGTTGCGGAACAAGTAGAAGCAACTCAAGCGAATGCAGAGCAAACTGAACAGGAAGAGCCGAAACAACGTCGTAACCGTCGTTCTCCACGTCACCTACGTGCAAGTGGTCAACGTCGTCGTCGCGGTCGTGATCGTCGCCCTAACCCATTCCGCCTACGTAAAGGTGGTGTAGCTTCTCCTGAGATGGCTATGGGTAAAGTGATGCCTCGCTTCATTCCAAAACCTCACCACAAGCAGGCAAAACCTGAAGTGGCTGAAGTTCAAGTAGCAGTTGAAGCTCAAACACCTGTTCAAGAACAGAACGTTGCTCTAGAGACTGCACCACAAAGCAACATAGCAATGGCTGGCGGCTTCGCATGTCCAGAGCTTGCTATGGGTAAGGTTATAATCCGTCGTGAAGATGCTGTTGTTGCTAAAGAAGTGGCAACTGAACCTAAGGTTGAAGCTCAGGCAGCTGAAGCTCCTGCAGTCGTCGAAGAAGCACCAGTAGTCGTTGAAACGGCGAAAGTTGAAGCTCCAGTGATTGTAGAAGCGACAAAAGCTGAAGCGCCTGTTGTTGAAGAAGTTGTGCAAGTTGAAGCAACACCAGTTGTTGAAGCTGAAGCACCAAAAGCTGAAAGTGCACAAGTTGAAGAAGCACCTGTTGTAAAAGCAGAAGCTCCTAAAGCGGCACCAAAGGCAGCAGTTGCTAAGAAGCAAGCAAGTTCACCAATGACTAAAGCTCCTGGTCCTCAAGGGATCAAAGAGATTGAAGTGATTGCAGCTCCGTTCCGTACTGAACGTTTTGTATCGAAAGGTGCAGGCAGCCAGGCAGCGTCGAACAAAGCTGGCGCGGCGATGACTAAGCCAAACTACTAGTGATTACTGATAGATAATCACTAGTAAATAGAATCAAAGGCTGCTTATTAAAGCAGCCTTTTTCATATCTACTAATCGAATAAAAATTAACAGATATATTACTCAAAGTTAGGTTCAACCTTGAACTTAATCACATTTTTGGGTAGCATTCGCGCACTTATCTTTTCGACACTTCGCTATTGCCGCTCTTTTCCATCACTGTTTGGCTACGCAATACACCCGTGTCGGTAAATCCATCTTAAGCATAGCTGAGCAAACATGTTCGAATTCCCACAATTTTCAAAGCACTCTGTAAAGAATGACGTGCTTTCAGGTCTTACAGTAGCCCTAGCTCTGGTACCTGAAGCTGTAGCATTCGCCTTTGTTGCTGGCGTGGACCCAATGGTCGGTCTTTACGCAGCATTCATCGTTGGTCTTATCACTTCAATCTTTGGCGGCCGTCCAGGCATGATTTCTGGTGCAACTGGCGCAATGGCCGTTGTAATGGTAAGCCTAGTGGCAACCCATGGCGTTCAATACCTATTCGCAGCCGTTATGCTGGCTGGCCTTCTGCAAATCGCAGCAGGTGTATTTAAATTAGGTAAATTTATCCGTATCGTTCCACACCCTGTAATGATTGGTTTCGTGAACGGTTTGGCCATTGTTATCTTCCTAGCTCAACTTGGTCAATTTAAAGCGCCAGACGTAACAGGTGCGTTGACTTGGTTACCAAGCGGTCAAATGACACTAATGCTAGGTCTAGTAGCCCTTACAATGGCTATCATCCACTTCCTACCTAAGCTAACAACAGCGGTACCATCTTCATTGGTTGCTATTGTCACAGTAACGGCTTTGGTTGTTGGTCTTGACCTTGAAACTCGCACTGTTGTCGATTTCCTACGTACGATGTCTGGTGACGAAGCTGCTACATTAGCGGGCTCTCTACCAACCTTCTCTATTCCTGCTGTTCCGTTTTCTTTAGAGACACTACAGATCATCCTGCCTTACGCAATTATCCTTGCGGCTATCGGCCTGATTGAATCTCTGCTGACACTGACAGTACTAGACGAAATGACAAACACTCGTGGACAATCTAACCGTGAATGTGTTGGTCAAGGTATGGCTAACGTAACATGTTCTGTATTCGGTGCGATGGGCGGTTGTGCGATGATCGGTCAATCGATGATCAACGTAAACTCTGGTGGTCGTGGTCGTCTTTCAGGTATCGTAGCGGCAGTTGCACTACTGATGTTCATCCTGTTCGGTTCTGCACTGATTGAAATGATTCCTCTAGCAGCACTTGTTGGCGTAATGTTCATGGTTGTTATCGGTACGTTTGAATGGGCAACCTTCAAGCTTGCGCGTCGTGTTCCTAAGCAAGACTTCTTCGTTATTGTTCTTGTTACCGTAGTAACCGTACTGACCGACCTTGCAGTAGCAGTAGGCGTTGGTGTTGTGGCTTCAGCGCTAATGTTCGCTTGGCAACATGCTAAACATATCTACGCAGATACGTCAGTAAACGCTGAAGGCTCTAAAGAGTATAAAGTTAACGGCCCAATCTTCTTTGGTTCAACGGCTAACTTCCTAGAGCTGTTTGACGCATACAACGATCCACAAGATGTTATCGTTGATTTCGCAAACTCACGCGTTACCGACCACTCTGCAATTGAAGCGATCGATACGATTGCTGATCGTTACGCGGCACTAGGTAAAACACTTCACCTTCGCCACCTAAGCCAAGACTGTGTTGCTATGCTGCACAAAGCAGGTAGCTTAGTTGAAGCGAACGTTGCAGAAGACCCAATCTACAAAGTAATGTCTAAGTAATCTTAGCTGCAGCTTTAAGTTAGATTTAGAAAGGCCGACATTCAATGTCGGCCTTTTTTCTACCTATCATCTATAAGCCCTTGCGCTGCTCACCAAACGATGAACATTGTTCCTACACTACATTGAACGCAGTATCGCTTCGCTAGACTCTTCGATTAAGTCCAACACCAACTCAAAGCCATTTCCGTCACCATAATACGGATCGGGAATTTCTTGGTACTGTGACTCTCCAAAGCTTAAAAATAACGCGAGCTTGTATTGCAGGTGAGTTGGGCACTGACTCATTAAGTCATCTAAATTCGCCCTATCTGCAGCGAGTATCAGGTCAAATTCTTCGAAGTCATTCGCGACCACTTTACGAGAGGTAATCCCCTTGAAACTATAGCCTCGCTTCTCGCCTGCCGCCTTTGAGCGTGAATCCGGAGGGTTTCCTTGATGGAAGCCAATCGTGCCCGCAGAATCAACCACAACGTCAATATCCAACTCTTTGGCATTCTTTCTTAGTACCGCTTCACCTGTTGGCGAGCGACAAATATTCCCCATACAAACCACGAGTATCTTTTTCATCCCTAATCACCTGTTCTTCCGATGGTTTTTGCTATCGTTAAGTTAGGCTATGATAGGCGCAATCACAACTTAAAAGGATTTGTTATGTCGACTGAAGACAACAAAGAACAACGCCACAAAGCAAGACAACAGAAAGTAAAAGAACAAGTCGATGCTCGTGTCGCTGCAGCACAAGAAGTAAAAGGCCTACTGCTGGTCATCACTGGTAACGGTAAAGGAAAATCGACATCCGGTTTTGGTACGATTACACGTGCAGTCGGCCATGGTAAGAAGTGTGCCGTTGCTCAGTTTGTAAAAGGAACTTGGGATAACGGCGAAAAGAACGTTCTTCAAAAGCTCGATGTAGAGTTCCAAGTCATGGGTACAGGCTTTACTTGGGAAACTCAAAACAAGGCTCAAGACATCGAAGCCGCACAGCACGTGTGGAAAGAGTGTCAGCGCATGCTAGCCGATGAGTCGATTGATGTGATTCTGTTTGATGAACTGACTTACATGGTGAGTTACGGCTACATTGAACTTGATGAAGTGGTAGAAGCTTTGAATAACCGCCCTAAGATGCAGTCTGTAATCATTACTGGCCGTGGAGCACACCGCACTTTAACGGATATGGCCGATACCGTGTCTGAGGTTCGTAACGTGAAGCACGCTTTCGAATCTGGTGTTAAAGCTCTGCAAGGCGTTGATTGGTAACAGTCTTCAACCAGAGATCCCTGACTCGGTCATTCTTCCCTCTCAAGGATGACGACTCGTCAGTGTTACTCCCCTAAATAAAGGACGAGCACCGATCGTCCCTAGAACGAGGAACGAGTCTCATAGGGAATCTCTTTGCTTACTGAGCCCGGAAAATAATCAGCTCCCAAACAAAAGCGCCATTCCTACAGCAGGAATAGCGCTTTATTCGTTTTAAATGAGCTGGAGATTAGTTAAACAGACCTTTTAGTAAGCCGTTTACAGCGTCTCTTGTTTTCTCATCTTTGATCTTGTCACCGTACTTTTCGTCTAGCTTTTCTAAACCACGGTCAATTTCTTTCTGTGCTTTCTGTTTCAACACATCATCAAAAACAAGTGCGAATTTCGGGTCAGCCCATTGGCCAGTTACCTTAATTGGGATAGTCACATCTTTCAGGTCGTCAATGCTCTTACCGCCCTGACCTTCAAGCGAACCCACAATTGATGTACGAACAAGGAAGTCGACCGTTTCATTGATGAAGTTTGCTTTACCTTGACCCGTCACGCGTAACAGTGGCGACTGTGCCGATAAGTCGTTGGTTGAAACCCAACCTTTATCCACTTTCAGTGTCGCTTTCATTGCACTGAAATCAGTCTTTTGCGCCTCGTCTTTGCTCTCGATTTTCTCGCCTTTGATCTTAGCGTAGTTTTCTCGAATCAGTTGAGCTACGTTGATGCCGTTAACCGCACCATCTTCAAAGTTAATCGCGATAGTACCAACCAAGTTTTTCTTAATTCCTGTCGGAGTTAAGCTCTTGCCTTTCACGTTAACATCGATATTACCCGTACCTTCCAGCATATCGTTGTTCGCAACATCAACCAGTAACGGTTGCACTTTAACGCCTTTGATTTTCTTCTTAGCCGTGTAAGTTGCCGGTGTTTTACGAGCATCTAGCTTAGCAGTAGCAGAAATAGAGCCTTGGTAAAGATTCGATGTGAATGAAGTTAGCTCTGCGACACCGCGATTTACCGAGAATGCTGTTTTAACATTCTGCATCTTCGCGTTGTTCGCCTTGAACTTATCAATCGTGATGTCACCTTTCACGTCCAACGTTTTCAATGCTGATAGATCAGGTTCGACTTCTTTCGCTGGCGCTGAGCTGCCAGAATTTGACGTTGAGCCACCAGCAGAACCAGAAGGCGCTGTGCTCGCTGTTTCGGTGGTATTACCTAAACCTAAGAACTCGTCTAAATCGATATTCGGGCTATGAAGAGAAAAACGAACCTTTGGTATTTCAGATAACGTTACGTCGGCTTTACCATCTAACGCGATAGAGTTAGCTTGCAGCTTCTCTAACACAAAGCTCAAGTGGTTCTTAGTTAGATCAAAGCTTAGGTCAGACAACATATCCACTTTCATTGGTGACTGAGGAAGCGTGTCGCCTTTGAATGTTGAGTCTAACGTTAGCTTGTTCAATGTTACTTTTGAAATCGCGCTATCGACTGTTAGTTCACCACTACCTTTAAGATCAAGGTCAAGACCAGCAGCTTTACCAATCACAGCGTAAGTCAGTAGGTTAACCTTATCGAACTCAAACGTATTCAAGCCAATCTTCGCTGACTCAATCGACGTAGCTGGATCATTGAACTTCGCATTAAGGTCAATATTTCGTAATGCGTAGCTTGCGAAGCCTTCCGCTAATTTGAATTCAGCACTGCCGTTTGCAGAAAATTTCTGTTGGTTGTTTTCACCAGAAGCGGCAAACGTCGCAGTTGTCCATGTATCAACAGCAAACTCAGAAAGGTTCAAAGACACATCGTATAGCTTAGTGAATGAACCCGCTTGCTTGTCGTCCATCTCAAACAATGCATTTGAAACAGTTACGCCTGCAAGGTTGATCGTCCAACCAGATGCTTCAGTTGCGCTTTGTTCTTGAGATGCAGGTGTAGATTCAGCATTTGTATCTGCTACAGGCTCAGATTCTTGAGGCACAGACGCTTGCGTTAGTGCATCAATGTTCTTGCGACCATCTTTAAGCGTTTCTAAATAGAATTCTGCACCGTCTAGAGTGATGTTGCCAATCTCTAGTTGGTTGCTAAATAGCGGAGTAACCGAAACATCAACGCCAACGGTATCAACCTTAAACAGGTTTGGTTGGGTGAATCCTTCAGGGTTACGTAATTCAGTTTGACCAAGTTCGAAGCCAATAGATGGGAAGAATTGCCAACTGATATCACCCTCGATCACGAGCTCTAGGCCTGTGTGTTTTTGGGCTTGTTCGACAATTAATGGCTTAAATTGGTTAGGGTTCACTAACAGCACTAGTGCCAGAATTGCTGCAACGACAACAAACACTGGTACAGCTATGAAAATGAGTAGTTTCTTCATCCGCATATTCCTTGCTTAGATTCCAAAAGAAAGTGGCACTATAAAAGTGCCACTGATTCGGTAAAAAATAAAGCTAAGTGAGTCACTTAGGCAAATTTTTATTCGATTAAGACTTCAACAACTTCGCAATGTGCGCTTTTAGCACATCAATCGCAATACGGTTTTTACCACCACGAGGAACGATGATGTCTGCGTGTTGTTTTGAAGGCTCGATAAACTGCATGAACATTGGGCGCACAGTTTCTTGGTATTGCTTAAGTACTGTGTCCATTGTACGACCACGCTCTTCCACATCACGCTTAACACGACGTAATAGACAGATATCTAACGGTGTATCCATAAATACACTTGCGTGCATTAGTTTACGAAGACGTGGGTCTGTAAGAAGCAGAATACCTTCTAAAATGATCACTTTCTTAGGAGTAAGTGTAGTCGTTTCAGAAGTACGCGTGTGCTCTGTGTAGCTGTATTCAGGAACTTCTACGGCATTGCCACTCATTAGCTGCTGTAGATGTTCACATAAAAGGTCATGATCTAGTGCATTTGGGTGATCGTAGTTAGTTTTAACTCGCTCTTCCATACTCAAGTGGCTTTGGTCGCTGTAATAGCAATCTTCCGTGATAACACCAATTTGATGGTCGCCTACTTTTTCGCGCAGCTCATTATAAATCGTACTAGCAATCAGACTTTTTCCTGAAGCTGAAGCGCCAGCGATACCTACGATGACACATTGATTATTATCAGACATTATTTTGCACCCGATATGGTTTGGTGGTGGGAATAGATAAACCGCCTGATTATAGGGGCTAAAGCACATAGATTCTAGTCGCCATTTTAGCTAATTGCAGTCAAATTGATGAACTCAATACATTTACTTAAGACAATCGTTTGCTTTCAAATAACTTGTCTACAACTATTTGCACAAGCCCAATGGATATTGGCTTAAATCCACCGCTGTTTATCTAATCCAAACAATATTTGAACGACTTTATGATTAACTTGCACTATTCAACCATAGAGAAGTTAATCGCTTCCGGCCTTGCTTTACCCGTCCAGAACATTTTCGCAGCCACGTTCTCAGCAAGCTCTAAGTAGTGACGTGTATGTTCGCTATCTGGTCGACGAATCACTGTCGGGCAACCCGCATCGATGTCTTCACGAACGTCAATATGAAGAGGGATCTGTGCCAGGATATCGAGGTAAAATTCTTCTGACATCGCTTCTGCACCACCAGCGCCAAAGATATGCTCTTTCTCACCACAGTGACTACAAATATGATAGCTCATGTTTTCAACTAAGCCTGCAACTGGCACGTTCACCTTATCGAACATCGCCACACCTTTACGTGCGTCTGCTAATGCCAAATCTTGAGGAGTAGTCACCACTACCGCGCCTGTTACTGGGATTTGCTGAGATAGAGTTAACTGAATATCACCCGTGCCCGGTGGCATGTCGATAACTAGGTAATCCAATTCTGGCCATACGGTTTCGTTAACAAGCTGACCTAAAGCTTTGGCCGCCATTGGGCCGCGCCAAATTGCAGCATCATCTTTAGATACAAGGTAACCAATAGAGTGAGTGAAAATACCGTGCGCTTCGATTGGCATCATCCACTTATTGTTCTGAACTTCTGGTTTCGCATCTAATTGACCAAGCATCATAGGTACAGAAGGACCATAGATATCTGCATCCAATAAACCCACTTTTGAACCAGACTTAGATAAAGCCAAAGCAAGGTTGACTGAAGTGGTCGATTTACCCACCCCACCCTTTGCTGATGTCACGGCAATGATGTTCTTAACACCTTTCAATGGTGTCGCTACGGTGGTTTCTAACGCAGATGGCTTCACTTTCACTTCAAATTGGAAAGCACTCACGAGCTTTTGTTCGATCTGGGCATTAATCCAACCTTCAAGATCAACAGCAAGCTGATTGGCAGCAAAAGGCAAGGTAATCACAAACGATCCACGCGGATCAACAGAGACAATATTTTGGTGTAGCGCCCACTCTGGGATGAGGATTGGTGACTCGAACTCATTCAACCATGAACAGAAATCTTGCTTCGAAGTAAAGTTACGCATTGGGGCTCCTTTTTTTATTTATGCTATCACCCACGAGATGAAGACTGAACCCCTAAAAAACTAGGGGAATCCTTTGTCTGATACCTTGGCGTATCACACGTTATAAAGTAGTATTACTTCTCAAATTTATACCTATCAAAAAAGCGAATTATTAAGTATGGCAACTGATCCAAGACAACTTTTGGTAACTTGTGCGCTTCCGTACGCTAACGGCTCTATTCACCTTGGCCATATGCTTGAGCATATCCAAGCTGATATCTGGGTTCGATACCAGCGTCTACGTGGCAACACTGTAAACTTCATCTGTGCTGACGATGCTCACGGCACGCCAATTATGCTTAAAGCTCAACAGATGGGTATCACGCCAGAAGAGATGATCGCTGCTGTTAGTGAAGAGCACCAAAAAGACTTCGCTGGCTTTGATATCAGCTTTGATAACTACCACAGCACACACAGCGAAGAGAACCGTGAACTGGCTTCTCACATCTACCTAGAACTTAAAAAGAACGGCTTCATTTCTAGCCGTACTATTTCTCAGCTTTTCGACCCTGAGAAAGAGATGTTCCTACCAGACCGCTTCGTAAAAGGTACTTGCCCTAAGTGTAAGTCAGAAGACCAATATGGTGATAACTGTGATAACTGTGGTGAGACATACAGCCCAACTGAACTGATTAACCCTAAATCAGCGGTTTCTGGCGCAACACCAGTAATGAAAGACTCTGAGCACTTCTTCTTCGACCTACCTCAGTTCGAAAGCATGCTGAAAGAGTGGACTCGTTCTGGTTCTCTACAGAACGAAACTGCAAACAAAATGCAGGAATGGTTCGAATCTGGCCTACAACAGTGGGATATCTCACGTGACGCGCCTTACTTCGGCTTCGAAATCCCAGGCGAAAAAGACAAATTCTTCTACGTATGGCTAGATGCACCTGTTGGCTACATGGCTTCTTTCAAGAACCTATGTAACAAACGTGACGATCTTAACTTCGATGAATACTGGAAGAAAGACAGCACAGCTGAACTTTACCACTTCATCGGTAAAGACATCGTTTACTTCCACAGCCTATTCTGGCCAGCAATGCTAGACGGCGCGGGTTTCCGTAAGCCAAACAACGTATTTGTACACGGTTACGTAACTGTGAACGGCGCGAAGATGTCTAAGTCGAAAGGCACATTCATCAAAGCAAGCACGTACCTGAACCACCTAGACCCTGAGTGTCTACGTTACTACTACGCTGCTAAGCTAAACAGCCGTATCGATGATTTAGACCTTAACCTTGAAGACTTTACTCAACGTGTAAACGCTGATGTAGTAAACAAAATTGTAAACCTAGCTTCTCGTAACGCTGGCTTCATCACTAAACGTTTTGAAGGCAAGCTTGCTGCTGAATTTGCAGAACCAGAACTTTACAACGAATTTGTTGCTGCTGCTGAGCGTATCGGTGAGCTATACGAAACTCGTGAGTTCAGCCGCGCTATCCGCGAAATTACGGCACTAGCAGACAAAGCTAACCAGTACATCGATGAAAAAGCACCTTGGGTTCTTGCAAAAAAAGAAGGTAAAGAGAAAGAGCTTCAAGAAGTTTCTTCTGTAGGTATTAACCTATTCCGCGTACTGATGGCTTACCTGAAACCAGTAATGCCTGAGCTTGCGGCTCGCACTGAAGCTTTCCTAAACGAAGAGCTAACGTGGGAAGGTGTGTCTACACCGCTAACTGATCACGAAATCACTAAGTTCAAAGCGCTATTTAGCCGTATTGATCCTAAGAAAGTGGAAGCGATGATCGAGTCTTCTAAAGAAGATGCGGCGGCTGAAGCAGCAGCCAAAGAAAAAGCAGATGCTGAGAAAGAGCAAGCAAGCCAAACTGAGCTAGACAAAGAACCAATCGCAGATGAGATTGAATTCGATGCCTTTGCTGCAGTCGATATGCGCATTGCTCGTATCATCTCTTGTGAAGAAGTACCAAAAGCGAACAAACTACTGAAGTTCCAATTGGACATCGGTGGTGAAACGCGCCAAGTATTCTCTGGCATCAAGTCAGCATACAAACCTGAAGAGCTAGAAGGCAAGCTAACTGTTATGGTTGCAAACCTAAAACCTCGTAAGATGAAATTTGGTATGTCTGAAGGCATGATCCTAGCAGCGGGCCCTGGCGGCAGCGACCTATGGATCCTTGAGCCACACGAAGGTGCTCAACCAGGTATGCGTGTAATGTAATTCTGACCTCTGTCAGATAAAACATTCATAGCTAAATCCCTAATGCGTTTTTAACTTGGAAGAGTTAATCAGCATTGGGGATTTTTTATATCTACCGAAAATCAGCGTTCTCTGTTAGAGTCGCCGTCAACTATGCTTTGTAGAGTAGACATTGGCTCGTCAACGATAATAGGCTAACCAGCACCTCTTTACTCTAAAACCCTTTTTAGGAATCTCCAGTGACTAACAACGAAATCTTGCGTCGTATTCAACACGCACTAAACCTTAAAAATGCACAAATCATCAAAGCTATCGAACAAGCTGATGTGACCGTTGCTCACGACCAAGTAATTAACTGGCTAAAACCAGACAACGATAAGTCATGCTCAAAGATGAAAGACAAAGAGCTAGCGGTATTCCTAAATGGTTTTATCAACCTGAAGCGTGGTAAAAAAGAAGGCGAGCAACCTAAACCTGAAGTTGCACTCACTAACAACATGATTTTCATGAAGCTTCGTATCGCATTAAACATGAAAGCAGAAGATGTTTTAGACGTACTAGAAGTGGTTGGTATTAGCCTAAGTAAATACGAAATCGGCGCTTACTTCCGCAAGCCAGAAAACAAAAACTACAAAGTATGTGAAGACCAACTGCTTTGCGATTTTCTAAACGGTGTGCAATTTACCAACCGTCCAGACTCAGAAGAATTCGCAGGTTAAGTTGTTACTCCTACATAAATTACTCGTCATAGGTAAGTAACTGACCCAAAAGTAATTTTCTAGCAACGATAGATAAATAAAAAGCGGCGAGATAATTGAGTTATCTCGCCGCTTTTTCGTTTTCTTTACGTCACTGACTGAACAGGAACAACAGTAGTAAACCTTATGGCTTAGCTGTCGTCTTCAGTAAAGTTCGTTGGCAGTGTCGTTTTCATTTCATTCCAAACTTGTGCACTTGCGATGCCGTAGTTACGAATCACTAATGGCAAAGTTTCGCGCTCACCACTTTCACAAATAATGAACAACTCTTTATAAAAGTCCATCGCCAAACGTCGTGCTTCTGGGTTAGAGAAGTAGTAGCTACCGATACGATCATACAGTTTACGTACACCGTTAAAGATCAGGCCGTAAATCTGGTTGCCTGAGTGGAATGCTAAACGTTGGAAAAGCATGTAATCATAGAAGTTGAAAGTCTTTGCGATTAAGATCGTCTGACGTTTCGCTTCATCTTTTTCTGAATCTTCTTTTACTGCTTGTTTGATCTTGTCTGCGTATGGCGACGATTCTAAGAACTCATCCCATGTTGGCGCCGCAAGTAGCGCTTCACAAGATTCAATCACGTTACTAATAGTACGTTCTGAAGCTTCTTTGTTTGCTTTGAATGCATAACGCATAAAGATCGGGCTGATATTAGTACGAGCAGCAAGCAAGTCTTCTACCATTTTGCTCGCGTTATCAACGTCCAACGTCATTAGCGTATCAAGGATATGGAGACCTGAGGTTTCCATAAACTGGTTAACTTTGGTTGGTTTGCCGTGTTGGATTGTCAACCAACCATCACGAGCAAGACGTTGTAGTACTTCACGAAGCGTAGTACGTGTAACACCAATCAGCTCAGAAAGCTCACGCTCTGCGGGCAAGATAGAACCTGGAGGGAAACGGCCATTCCAAATACTTTCAATGATATACTTTTCTGCAAATCCTGCCGGGCTCTTCGCCTTAATGACCATCTACACTTCAATCCAATTTAATTATTCTGTTCTAATTTACTCATCATACCACTAGTTAACACCTAGCGGAAACACCCTCAAAAATTTTACTCACCCAAAACCCAACTAGAGTTAAAGCTCTAAAGTTAACCACACGTTTGCACCCAAGGTTTGTATAGCAAGCAACTCTAAATTACGATTTCAACAAACCATTAACACAATAAATTTTCTTTAAAATCAATTAGATTGGTCATATTTTTAAAACTATTAATTTGCAATATTAAGTTGTAATAATCATATATAAACCGTCGTTATTCTGTAAATTTCAATCATTTCGCTGAAATATTGATTCTAGTCGGTTTTTATCACATTTTAAGTGGTATGCTTGCGCTACTTTGATCGCGTTTCTCAACAAAAAAGAGGTATTTTTAGTGCTGCAGGGCTTTTCCTGTTGACTAAATGTTATCTAAGAGTAAAGTTGCGCTCAAAAATAAGCAGTGCTTGAGTTTCTAAGGGAGTGACTTGGCAAGACCACAGAACATTACATGGAATGTAGTTTTTCTAAGTCACTGTTAGTTATAGTTTTTAACAATTTCTATAGCTCGATTCTCAAAATGTTGTATTGCTTGTCTATTTATAATCAACATAAAAGAGTATTAACATGCCGATGTCTCTCGGAAACGCTTTTATCAAGAACTTCCTTGGTAAAGCTCCTGATTGGTATAAACTTGCCATCATTTCCTTTTTAATCATCAACCCGTTTGTTTTCTTCCTAGTTGACCCATTTGTTGCGGGCTGGCTGTTGGTGGTTGAGTTTATTTTCACTCTAGCTATGGCTCTCAAATGCTACCCTCTTCAACCGGGTGGTCTATTAGCTATTCAAGCAGTCGCCATTGGCATGACCAAACCAGAAATGGTTTACCACGAACTGCAAGCAAACCTTCCAGTATTACTCTTGCTCGTATTCATGGTTGCTGGCATTTACTTCATGAAAGAACTGCTTTTGTTCATTTTCACGAAGATCCTACTCGGCATCCAATCTAAAATCTTACTTTCAGTCGCTTTCTGTGTCGCTGCTGCATTCCTGTCTGCCTTCCTAGATGCGCTGACGGTAATTGCTGTCGTTATTAGCGTTGCAGTCGGCTTCTACTCTATCTATCACAAGGTTGCATCAGGCAAGGGCACAACGTCGTCTGCGCACGATCATACTCATGATGAAGAGATCTCTGAGCTAACTCGTGATGACTTAGAAAACTACCGTGCTTTCCTACGTTCGCTGCTTATGCATGCCGGTGTGGGTACTGCGCTAGGTGGTGTAATGACCATGGTAGGTGAACCACAAAACTTAGTTATTGCTAAGCAAGCGGGTTGGGAGTTCGGTGAATTCATCATTCGTATGTTGCCTGTAACACTGCCTGTTTTCTTCTGCGGTATTCTTACTTGTGCTCTTGTAGAGAAATTCAAAGTATTTGGTTACGGCGCAGAATTGCCAATGAATGTTCGCCAAATCTTAGTCGAATTTGATAACAAGGAACGTGCAAACCGTACAAAACAAGACGTTGCAAAACTATGGGTTCAGAGCGCTATCGCAGTTTGGCTGATTGTTGGCCTTGCACTTCACGTCGCTGAAGTTGGTTTAATTGGCCTGTCAGTGATCATCTTGGCAACGGCATTTACTGGTGTTATCGAAGAACACTCAATGGGTAAGGCCTTTGAAGAAGCACTGCCATTTACCGCTCTTCTTGCCGTCTTTTTCGCCGTTGTTGCTGTAATCATCGACCAGGCTCTATTTAAGCCAGTCATCGATGCTGTACTTCACGTAGAAGACAAAGGCGCACAACTTGCCCTCTTCTATGTCGCCAACGGTATTCTATCGATGGTTTCAGATAACGTATTCGTAGGTACGGTTTACATCAACGAAGTGAAAACGGCATTAGTTGAAGGCATTATCACTCGTGACCAGTTCGACCTACTTGCTGTTGCTATCAACACCGGTACTAACCTACCTTCAGTTGCTACGCCAAACGGCCAGGCTGCATTCCTATTCCTATTAACATCAGCACTTGCTCCGTTAATTCGACTGTCTTACGGCCGCATGGTTATCATGGCACTGCCATACACCATCGTATTGGCACTTGTTGGTCTAGCAGGCATTGTGTTCTTCGTAGAGCCAATGACAGCATGGTTCTATGATGCAGGTTGGATCATTCAACGCACTGGCGAAGTCGTTGCACCAGTTATATCTGGTGGTCATTAAGCTAAACACTGTGTCGCAAACCACAATAGCTATAACTAACTAATCAAAAATATTAGTTGATTAGGAAACTTATCCAAGATAAAAAGCTCTGAGTAATCAGGGCTTTTTTATTTTATAGACAGGATTCAACTCGTGAACTTTTTAGCAATGATCAAAGACTTCTCTAAGGGACGTTTATCTTGGCTTTTACTGCTGGCTTTTATTGTCTTTTTTGAGGCATGCGCTCTCTTCTTCCAACACGTGATGATGCTTGGCCCTTGCGTAATGTGCATCTATGAGCGCGTTGCGATGCTTGCTATCGGTGTTGCGGCAATCATTGGTGCTATTGCCCCTAATAACCCTATATCACGCTGGTTAGGTCTTGCTGGCTGGGGGTTTGGCGCATACAAAGGTTTGACGCTGGCTTTAGAGCACGTCGATTACCAATTCAACCCGTCTCCTTTCGCAACCTGTGACTTATTCGTAACCTTCCCTAGCTGGGCGCCTTTAAACCAATGGGCTCCGTGGATGTTTGAGGCTTACGGCGACTGCAGTAAGGTGGTGTGGCAACTCTTAAATCTTTCTATGCCACAGTGGCTTGTAATTATCTTTGCGGGTAACTTGGTTGCTTTCGGTTTTGTGGTCATTTCTCAATTCGTTAAATCAAAGAATGACTAACCATTAGTTCATCGTCTTCAGATACAAAAAAGTCGACCCAATGGTCGACTTTTTTATTGCTTGCGCTTTTTATCACATAAGCAAAGTCTGCTGTTCACTAAGCTAGTCTATCGAACAATCTCGATTAGCTGTTTTTACCACAGCATTGTTTAAACTTTTTGCCGCTTTCACAAGGACAAAGGTCGTTTCGACCAATATCTTTAAATGGATTCACGCTCTGCGATTTATTACCTAGCATTGCCTCATCAGCTGCCATTGCCACTTCTGAGATCATCAGATCGACCTGACCCACTAAATCGGCAAGCGATGGTGGGTTTTTAAGCCCAGCCGCAACCATTTGTTGTTGAGTCTGTTCTTCATCAATCGCGAGCATCAAGGTCGTCAGAAGTGCTTGCAACATACGCAAAGTGCCATCAGCCATCGTTACGGTTTGCCATTGCTCTTCCACAGTTGGCCAAACCATCATGAAGCCTTCAGCAAAATCAGCGAATTGCTCGTTAAAATCACCTTCAGCCAGTACCTCTGTCAGTAAGTATTCATTACGCTGAATCAGGTTATGTTGACGGTTAATCTGCTCTGTCACCGTTGTGACAAGCTCTTTGCACGCTTCAGGAGCTACGATAGCAATCCACTCTTCAGGATCGAGTGGCTTTGTCGCTAAGTTGGATGCGAGGATTGCGCCTTCCATAAACTGCGGAGTAATGTCAGTGATTGATTCTGGTAGGCTTAATAATTGATATGTCATGAAAGCTCTGGATATTGGGCATTTTCGATATTATAACGCCATCCTCGCCAAGATGTCGCTATTAAGAGAGAAACCATCATTAAGATAGACACAACACACTCATAGTGACAATCCTGTAAGCACGCCGTACAATCACGCCTCGAATTTTTCGGTTCACTCAGTTTAGGTAAAGCAACATGCGCGTAATACTTGGCCCTATGGAGGGCGTTCTAGACCACCTAATGCGTGAAATTCTCACGGAGATCAATGATTACGATCTCTGTGTCACTGAATTTGTCCGCGTTACGGATCAATTACTGCCACCGCATGTATTCCATCGTTTGTGTCCAGAGCTCCACCAAGGTTCTCAAACCATGGCAGGTGTTCCTGTTCACGTTCAGCTGCTTGGGCAACACCCTAAATGGATGGCTGAAAATGCTATCCAAGCTGCCAGCCTTGGCGCGAAAGGAATCGACCTAAACTTTGGTTGTCCTGCAAAAGCGGTGAACAAAAGTAACGGCGGTGCTTCTCTTCTGAAAGAGCCTGAGCTTATCTACCAAGTAGTAAAAGCAACCCGAGAAGCGGTGCCTGCACATATCCCCGTTTCAGCTAAGATTCGATTAGGTTGGGAACACCCAGATGAGTGCTTTGAGATTGTCGATGCCATTGAACAAGCAAAAGCCGACGAACTGACCGTACACGCAAGAACCAAGACTGGTGGCTATAAAGCCAGTGAAATTAAGTGGGATTACATCAATCAGATCCGTCAGAAAACCTCTCTGCCGTTAATTGCGAATGGTGAGATCTGGAATTACCAAGATGGCCAAGATTGCATCAAAACTACAGGTATTGATTCATTAATGGTATGCCGCGGTGCATTCAATGTTCCAAACCTTGGTAACGTCGTTAAACACAACCACCAGCCAATGCCTTGGCAACAAGTTATTGCACTGCTGCTGCGTTACTCTGAGTTTGAAATTGAGGGTGATAAGGGTTTGTATTATCCAAACCGTGTGAAACAGTGGTTTGTGTACCTACGTAAAGAATACCCTGAAGCTGAAGAGCTGTTTCGCGAGATCAGAACTTACAAAAAAGCCGCTCCGATTGTTGAGCAGATTAAACGTTATCAAGAGCAATACTGCCAGCCTGTTTAAATATCCAAACAAGCAGTTTTTCTCCTACCTCTCACAATACGTTGATTCAATAAGGTGGCTAAAATTCAAGACGGTCTTTACCCGTCGTCTTAGCCACGTACAGTTTTTCATCAGCGTATTTGAATATCTCATCAAAGCTAAGTTTATTTAGCTCAGTTTCAACAATGCAGACACCGCCAGATACCGTAAAACCATTTGGAATAATGTCGGTTGAAGTGGAGCAAATCGCATTCTTCACCCGCTCTAATGTTCTCATCAAAGTTTCACGATCTTCGCCTTTCATATAAACGACAAATTCTTCACCGCCAAACCGTGCAGCTACGTCACTGCTTCGTACACTGTTACTTATCTGACGCGACATATAACGAATCACATCATCACCCTTGTCATGGCCGTAGGTATCGTTGATTGATTTGAAATCATCAATATCAAACACGGTTAAGGCAAACAATTGATCGTGCTCTACACGGCGCCAGAACGCTTCTAAGCCACGTCGATTCAATAAGCCTGTCATTGGATCCTTGGCGGCGAGATCTTTGAAGTAACCGCGCTCAATATTGGAATTAACGTAAAAGAAGATAGTGACAGAAAACAGATACACAATGATGGCCACAATAAGGCTGTCTTTCTCATAAACGAAGAAGTGCTCAACCTCTTTGACTAGATCCAACTCGTAATACATCGCATGGTGAGACGCAACACCATCTAGCTTTATCTCATGATAAAAAGCCGCCGAATCTATCGGGGTTGCTAAAGTGGTATCAATAATATCGATTCTACCGGCTAGGTGCTCGTTCGAGTTCGCGAGTAGCTTATCAGCGTCAATATCTACTGATAGCATCCCTTGGTGTGCCCCTTTGTGAAATACGGGGATCGTCATGCTAATTATGCGATCAAGGGGGTCAAACCGATACGCAGGGCCGGAAAGTGTTAATTGGTCTGGGCTATTGGCTGTTTTTTGCCAGTAAGGACGACTCTTTATGGTCGAGAGCAACTCTTTGCTTAGCCTTTTGGCAAAATCTTCCGGCGAGGAAATCACATACCCACTCGTATCAATAAAGTGTACACCATCGTGATATTCATCAAGCTGAGACAAAAATGAAAGAATCGGCGCTAGCGCTATTTTTTCTGATGCGCTTTTATAGCTATCACTGGCTTCAGAACAAAGAGACTCTGGGCCAATCAGCATATAGTCGATATCGACAGAAGGAATGTCTGACGTTTTACCATCAGCAAGCAGCAACACATCTATGGGCCAGATTTGACAAAGCCCATTCACAACTTGCTTGTTGTGATCAAGAAAGAGCGGATTTCCTGATTTGTAATAGTTAGAGAAACTGTAATCTAGAGCAGTTACCACTTTTGTAGTTCGCTTGAACACATCTTCAATGCGATGAAATTCGCTCTCGATGTCTTTTTTAACCAAATCAAAATGGTTCTTTCCGATCAGGCCGAGTAACATTGCCGCAATCACAGCGGGAAACCCGAAGACAAAGGTAAGGCTAAAGTGCCTATTTACTTTCATATAATGTGCTCTTAGCGCTCAGCTATTTTCATTTACTCCATTAATATTATTACATTAATTGTCATTTCCCACGAGGTAAAAGAGTGTAAATCGATATGAATCGATCTTTCCCATTCACTCAAAGCTTTAAAAACTAGCCCAGACTAAGCAGGGCTAGTCTTGAGTGATTTAATCCAGTTTATTGCCGACGTCAAAAATCATCGACTCCATCGCTGGAATAACAACCTCTGCGGTACCGTTATAGGTCAAAACACTTTCTACTTGGCCAAGCAAAGCGATCAGTTCACCTTGCTCTTGTCCAAGCATCCATACAGGTAAAGCTAGCGACTTTTCTTTGTTAGACAAATTTAATACAACTAGGGTCTTTTCCCCTCTAAGACAACGTGCAAACACTAAGGTTTCAGCGTCACAATACAACTCTAAGTAAGCACCACTTTGTAAGCTTATGCGTTCTGTTCGCAAACTTATCAGCGCTTGATGGAATGAGAACCAATGGGATGTTTGCTCTGCTCCCCACGGAAAACACCTGCGATTATCTGGGTCTTGACCACCTTCTAAGCCCACCTCGGTTCCGTAATACAAACACGGTGTCCCAACGTAAGTGAATAACAAAGTCAGAGCCAATTTTTGTTTCGCTTGATCACCGTTCAGAAGCGTCAAGAACCGAGCTGTATCGTGGCTATCCAATTGATTCAGTTGCGATAACTGATTCAACCATGGAACCTTAGCTCTTGCTTCAGCTAACCAATCTGAGAAAGCGAACATATCAATATTGACAGGCTCATACGCGATATCTTGTTTTGCTAATAACGCGCGTACCGGGTGGGCAAAACCGTAGTAGTTCATTGACCCATCTTCTTGCTCTCCTTGTAACCATTGGCTAGCCTCAAAGAAATGCTCTCCCAAGATATAAGCATCTGAGTTTTCGGCCTTTGCTGAATCACGGAATGCCTTCACATAATTCGCATTGTTATAGGCGCCTTCGCCTTCTCCAAGCATATGGATCACATCGAAACGCCAACCATCGATATGGTAAGGCGCTTTCAGCCAATGCTTGATTACCGACTCTTCGGATTGGTAGATATGATCTCGAACCGCTTCGTTAGAGAAATTTAAAACAGGAAGCGATGAGATACCTTTCCATCCTACGTACTGAGTCGAATCACTTGGTTTAAAGAAGTAGTAGTCATGATAAGGAGAATTAGAATGACCATAAGCCCCTAGCTCCGAGTTCAGATTTAAACTTGAACTGTTGTTTTTTAGCTTATCAAACCAAGGATGTTCTACTGACGTATGGTTGAACACGGCATCTAAGACAATTTTCATATCACGAGCATGAATATCGCTAGAGAGCGTTGCGAACTCTTTATTAGTACCAAAGTGTCGGTCGACCTTGTAGTAATCAGTCGTGTCGTATTTATGATTACTAGGTGACTGGAAGATCGGGTTTAGGTACAGGGCGGTAATACCTAGCTCTTGTAAATAGTCTAGCTTGTTATGAATGCCCGCCAAATCACCACCAAAAAACTCAGCAGCACCGGTTCCGTTATGCCCTTCAACAGAATCGCCCCACTCTTTAACAACGACATCTAAGGTGTTTTCTTTTAAGCGATATTCCCCAGCTTTAACACTGATGCTCGGGTTACCATTGCTAAAGCGTTCTGGGAAAATTTGGTAGAAGACCTGCTCCGACACCCATGATGGCGGGCGGTGATGGGCATTAAACTTGAAATGAAACTCACGGCTTGGAACGCGACGATGTACACCCCTAGCATCAAGCCAGTACTGTCCGTTTGAGTCGACTAACTTGAATACATAATGAGTAATGTCTCTGTCTGAATTAATTGGAAAAGAGGCTTCCCACACCGTCAACCGACCTTCAGTACCAACTTTGCTCATATCAAGCAGGTACTCTTCGTTATCCGGCTCATGCCTCAAGAGTACCCTATTCCAACCACAGCGGTCAGTCATTAATTTAACGGTCAGGACGCCGTCTTTTTCGTGGAAGTAATCTGAGGTTTGAGCATGAAAGATAAATGGCTTCATAGCTGTTCTCGAGCAATGTTTAATTTGCTTAAGATATGAAATTTTTTGTTGGCGGCAATCAGAAAAATATCGTCAGTTAAAGTAGATCACGCTTTGTAGACCCACTTTGTTTTCAGTAAGACGGTTTCTCTCAAAATGATAAAATGAAAAGGCCTGTTGCCAAGCTTAGATCGCGTTTGAAGTAGACCTATTAACGACTGACCACCGCACGATCAATCACAGACTGAGGCAAGCTAACACCAAGCTCGCGAGCAGCATCTAGATTCACCACCAGCTGAGAGCTCTGCGCAGTTTTAACACTCAATTTACCAGGTTTTTGTCCGTTCAGAATGGCAGCCACATAATCCGCGGTTTGAATCCCAACATCATAATAATCTAGACCTAAACCAGCAATCGCCCCCTTCCCGACATAAGACGTTGCTCCTGCAACTACAGGTGTGCCGACTTGGTTTGCAGCGTTTATTAGACCTTCCATTCCATTTGCAACCGTGTTGTCCGTTAAGGCATAGATAACATCCGATTTCTTAGCGACCGATTTAGCTTTTGCTTCAACGTCATCAATGGTCAGCGCTTTTTCGGTGTGAAGTGTATAACCAAAGTCTCGGGTCGCCTTTTTCAACAACCCAACTAACGCAACCGCATTCGCTTCGGCAGGGTTGTAAACCACACCGATTGAACTTGCCTCTGGAAGAAGCTCTTTGATTAGAGATACGTGTTGGACGATTGGAGAGAGATCAGAAAGCCCGGTGACATTTCGACCCGGTTTTTCCAACTGTTTGACAAGCCTTGCACCTATGGGATCGGTTACCGCCGTAAACACAATCGGTATAGTTCGGGTTGCCGAAACCAAGGCTTGAGAAGTCGGGGTTGCGATACCAACAAGTACATGTGGGTTTTCACTCACCAACTCTCTAGCAATCTTTGCAGCCTGAACAGGATTACCATCTGCCATTTCATAAGAGAATTCTAAGTTTTTTCCGGGTTCATAACCCTTGGCTCTCAATCCTTCGAGAAGCCCAAGACGTGTCGCATTCAGATCTGGATGGTCTACAACTTGTGAAACCGACACTTTAGCTACGTTTGCCATTACATTGCCAGTCCATAGCAACATCAAGCAGTTTAAAACAACTACCAACACCTTTCTTACAGAACCCATTACCGCTCCCTGAATCAAGCTCTACTCGTCATACTCGCTCAAAGAGAACAACACTAAAATTACTATTGATATTATTACCAGTAACTATTGATAACTTGAAGTGATATTTAACAAAAATACAACAAAGCTCGAGTTATGTGAGAAAAAGCGGAGTTGCTTGATTTGAAAGGTAAGAAACCAAATGAATACGTGAGAAGCAGGATAGATAAGGTACAACAAAGTAAGCGGTGGAAAGAGAAGTGAGTATAGAAAGGGATCAAAACTGAGAACAAGTTATCTGCTATGGATAGTTGTTCTCAGGTAGAGAGGGAGAGATCAGATTTTTTAGAACCAGCGTTCCATTGAAGATTTGTCTAACTGGCGGAATGCACGATTCAGAATGATCGCCAATTCTTTATAGCGAGGGCGCGACTTCATCGGCTCTAACGCAAAACCCGTTTCAGTAATCTTCTCATGCAGCTCGCGATACCACGATACGAGTGCCGGTGGAAGTTGTGTATTTGAGCGATTGCCCAACCACCACATGCCTTGAAGCGGCAAGCTGATTGCAAACAAAGCCATAACCACAGCTTGTGGCATCGCTTGGTAATTATTAAAGACCATTTGTGTAAGAACACTGATAGCGGCAATCGCGGGCATCACTTTCACGCCAAAACGCGTTGCTTTAATGATGCGCTGTTCAGGGAAGATCGCGTTTAACTCTTTTCGGACGGGCCAGAGATCCATGTACTTTTGGCCATCTTTTAAACTACTAGCTAAACCAACTCTATTGCTCATATGAGTCTCCCATTAAAAAAAAGTTGAAACCATCAACTAAAAACACAAAAATTTGACGAAAAATAATATTCTTTCAAATTTTTTTGTTATATTTGCACAATATCGCTATTATTTGCAGACCTCAATCTCATTGTTGCCCTTATTTACAATTTAAGCAACTTTGGGAAGACTTCTGCAAGGAATGCACAAGCCTCTTTTTGATAAAGGGCGCTTTCACTTTATACGGAAATTAACGTTTTTTTGACCAAGGTTAGTACGCAAGCCTATGCGCTTCGACTATTCTTGAGATTAATTTTCATCCTTAACTGATTTCGATCAGAAAAATAAACAGGTAGTCATTAATGTCTAAGCTAGTTTTAGTTTTAAACTGTGGTAGTTCTTCTCTTAAATTCGCTGTTGTTGATGCAGAAACAGGTGCAGAGCACCTAACTGGTCTTGCTGAGTGTCTAGGTCTTCCAGAAGCTCGTATGAAGTGGAAACTTGATGGCAAGCACGAAGCACAACTAGGCGCGGGCGCAGCTCACGTAGAAGCACTATCTTTCATGGTAGAAACTATTCTTGCTTCTAAGCCTGAGCTTAAAGCTAACCTTGGCGCTATCGGTCACCGTATCGTACACGGTGGCGAGCAGTTCACTTCTTCTGCACTTATCACTGATGAAGTTCTTAAGGGTATTCAAGATGCTGCGACTTTCGCACCTCTTCACAACCCAGCTCACCTTATCGGTATCGAAGCGGCTCAACAGAACTTCCCTGGTCTTAAAAACGTTGCTGTATTCGACACTGCGTTCCACCAAACAATGCCTTCTGAGTCTTACCTATACGCTCTACCGTACAACCTATACAAAGAGCACGGCATCCGTCGTTACGGCATGCACGGTACTTCTCACCTATTCATCACTCGTGAAGTTGCAGGCCTACTAAACAAGCCAGTTGAAGAAGTTAACATCATCAACTGTCACCTAGGTAACGGCGCTTCTGTATGTGCAATCAAGAACGGTCAATCTGTAGATACTTCTATGGGTCTTACTCCTCTTGAAGGTCTAGTAATGGGTACTCGTTGTGGTGACCTAGATCCTGCGATCATCTTCCACCTACACGACGCTCTTGGTTACTCTGTTGAAGAAATCAACAACATGCTAACTAAAGAGTCTGGTCTTGCTGGTCTAACTGAAGTGACTTCTGACTGTCGTTTCGTTGAAGACAACTACGGTGAGAAAGAAGAAGCAACTCGTGCAATGGACGTGTTCTGTCACCGTCTAGCTAAGTACGTTGCTGGTTACACTGCAACTCTAGAAGGTCGTCTAGACGCAATCACTTTCACTGGCGGCATCGGCGAGAACTCTGGCCCAATCCGTGAAATGGTTCTTAACCGCCTAGGCATCTTCGGCATCGAAGTTGACGGTGAAGCTAACCTAAAAGCTCGTTTCGGCAGCGAAGGTACTATCACTACAGCTAACAGCCGTATCCCTGCAATGGTTATCTCTACTAACGAAGAGCTAGTAATTGCTGAAGACACTGCGAAACTAGCAGGTCTTTAATTGATTTTCCTGACTAGCTTCACCTGAAGCTAGTCAGTTTTTCATATTAAGAAAATGGGGCTCAACTTCTATTCCTACCCCAATTTAAATATCGGTGGGAATAGCAGTTGAGCTTTTTTTATTTCCAATAGTCAAAGGTGTTCGTCAATGTCACGTACTATTATGCTTATCCCTACAAGCGCTGGTGTTGGTCTTACTAGTGTTAGCATGGGTGTTCTTCGCGCTATGGAGCGTAAGGGCGTAAGTGTTTCTTTCTACAAGCCAATCGCTCAACCTCGTAGCGGTGGTGATCAACCTGATCTAACGTCTACTATCATCAGTGCAAACAGCGACATTAAGATTGGCGAGCCAATCGCAATGACTAAAGCTGAAGCTTTGATCGGTAGCGAAAAAATGGACGTACTTCTTGAGTCTGTTGTTGAGCAATACAACAAGATCAACAAAGACGCAGAAGTAACGCTAATCGAAGGTCTAGTACCTACTCGTAAGCACCCATTTGCTAACCAAGTGAACGCGGAAATCGCGAAGACACTTGGCGCGGAGATCGTATTCGTTGCGACTCCTGGTACTGACAACCCTACGCAACTTAAAGAGCGTATCGAAGTAGCATGTTCTAACTTCGGCGGTACTAAGAACAAGAACATTAAAGGCGTAATCATCAACAAGCTTAACGCTCCTGTTGATGAAGCTGGCCGTACTCGCCCTGACCTATCTGAGATCTTTGATGATGCAGATACAGCTCAGCAAGCGAACCTTGAAGTAATGCAAATCTTCAACTCTAGCCCTATCCGTGTTCTTGGCTGTGTGCCATGGAGCATCGATCTAATCGCAACTCGTGCGGTTGATATGGCTAAGCACCTTAATGCTGAAATCATCAACGAAGGTGAAATCGCGACTCGTCGTATTAAGAGCATCACTTTCTGTGCACGTTCTCTACCGCACATGATTGAGCACTTCAAACCAGGTTCTCTGCTAGTAACTTCTGCAGACCGTCCTGACGTTATCGTTGCTGCGGCTCTTGCTGCGAAAAACGGCGTTGAGATTGGCGCAATCCTGCTTACTGGCGGTTACGACATCCCAGAAAGCATTGCTAACCTATGTGCACCAGCATTCGCTTCAGGTCTACCGATCTTCAAAGCGCAAGGTAACACTTGGCAGACGTCTCTAAACCTACAGAGCTTCAACCTAGAAGTTCCTGCAGACGATAAAGAGCGTATCGAGTTCGTTAACGATCACGTTGCAAGCCACATCGATGGCCCTTGGATTGACTCTCTATCTGAAGGTACTCAAGGCATCCGTCGTCTAAGCCCACCAGCATTCCGTTACCAGCTAACTGAATTCGCTCGTAAAGCGGCTAAACGCATCGTTCTTCCTGAAGGTGATGAGCCACGTACAGTTAAAGCTGCGGCTATCTGTGCTGAGCGCGGTATCGCAACATGTGTACTTCTAGGTAACCCAGAAGAAATCCGTCGCGTTGCTGCACAGCAAGGTGTTGAGCTTGGCGCTGGCGTTGAGATCATCGATTCTGCATCAGTACGCGAAAACTACGTAGCTCGTCTAGTAGAACTTCGTGGCGCTAAAGGTATGACTGAAGTTGTAGCTCGTGAGAAGCTAGAAGATTCAGTATTCCTAGGTACTATGATGCTTGAAGCTGGCGAAGTTGACGGCCTAGTTTCTGGTGCTGTTCACACAACGGCGAACACTATCGTTCCTCCGTTCCAGATCATCAAGACTGCTCCTGATGCTTCTATCGTATCTTCAATCTTCTTCATGCTTCTGCCTGATCAAGTGCTTGTATACGGTGACTGTGCGATCAACCCAGATCCAACAGCTGAACAGCTTGCTGAAATCGCTATCCAATCTGCAGATTCTGCTGCGGCATTCGGTATCGACCCACGCGTTGCTATGATCTCTTACTCTACTGGTGAATCTGGTAAGGGTGCAGACGTAGATAAAATACGTGAAGCAACGAAACTTGCTCAAGAGAAACGTCCTGATCTAGTGATCGACGGTCCTCTACAGTACGATGCAGCAATCATGGAAAACGTAGCCGCTTCTAAAGCGCCTAACTCTCCAGTTGCAGGTAAAGCGACAGTATTCGTATTCCCAGACTTAAACACGGGTAACACGACTTACAAAGCTGTACAGCGTTCAGCAGATCTAGTATCTATCGGTCCAATGCTTCAAGGTATGCGCAAGCCAGTAAATGACTTGTCTCGTGGCGCTCTAGTAGACGACATCGTTTACACAGTAGCTCTAACTGCTATCCAAGCAGACCAAGCTGCTCAAGCTGAAGAAAAAGTTATTAACTAATTTTCTTTTGTAGAAAGCAAAAAACCCTAGATTGTTATCTAGGGTTTTTTTATGTCTGCAACAAAGTATGTTACTTGAAGATTCTAACCTCGCCCATGCGGCGACTCTAAATCCAAAGCAGGCCCTTTTGTTACAACTTGCGTTGGGTTGATACCAGTATGGCTGTAGTAATAGTGACGCTTAATATGGTAGAAGTCGGTTGTCTCTTTAATACCCTCTACTTGGTACAACTCTTTTAAGTAACCTTGAATATTGGGGTAATCAGCAACTCGCTGCTTATTGCACTTAA
Organism: Vibrio sp. 10N.261.45.E2; assembly: GCF_002875705.1. GTDB lineage: Bacteria > Pseudomonadota > Gammaproteobacteria > Enterobacterales > Vibrionaceae > Vibrio. Next base: position 35,100 of record NZ_MCZZ01000144.1, on the reverse strand, counting down.
AGTGACCCACATAAACCGCATCGAATCGCACCAAGGTCGTGAACAACCGCCAATCCGCTTCTGTAATCTCACTACCCGCTAAATAGCGATGTTCGCTAAGATGTGCATCGACTTTGTCTAACGCCTCAAACAACGCATCATACGCTTCTTCATAAGCCTCTTGTGTTGTCGCAAAGCCGGTACGATAAACACCGTTATTAATGTTCGGGTAAATATAATCGTTCCACTCATCAATTTTGCTCGCCAATTCCCACGGATAGTAATCATCGGTGTTGCCCGTTAGCTCATTAAATTCTGAGTTGAACATGCGAATAATTTCAGAGGACTCGTTACTCACAATGGTGTTGGTTTTCTTGTCCCACAGCACTGGCACCGTGACTCTACCCGAGTAATCCGGTTTGGCTTGAGTGTAGATTTGGTGCATACGAGTGTGACCGAACAGAGGTTCAGGTAACCCCATTTGCCACCCTTCACTCATCATATCAGGGCAGACTACTGTCACGTCAATGTGCTCGGTGAGGCCTTTAAGCTCACGGAAGATCAGCGTGCGATGCGCCCAAGGGCAAGCTAACGATACGTATAGGTGGTAACGGCCACTTTCTGGCTGAAACTGTGCGTCCGGCTTATTCTTTACCCAATGACGAAAACCTGCATCTTCGCGAACGAACTTACCACCGCTTTCTTTGGTGTCGTACCAAACATCATGCCAAACACCTTCAACTAACTTACCCATATCCAAACCTCTATCTTTCATACTGTTCTCTAGTATAAAAAAAGCCAACTTTTTCAAAACTAGAAGAAGTTGGCTTAGTTGTTCGAATTATTTGATGAAGCTTATTGAGTATGAAGCTTTAGAAACAAAAAAAGCGCGACTCTAATAACTAGTCGCGCTTAAGCCTGTCACAGGCTGAACCGTTTTAAATAGGCTCTAGACTTGTACGTGCAAGCAAGATACTGCGTGAACGTCATCGCCTTGAATCGTTGGCTTAGTTTGCGCACATACCTCTGTTGCTTGTGGGCAACGAGTACGGAACACACAACCTGATGGTGGGTTGATTGGTGACGGTAAATCACCCTCCAGCATCTGAATGGTTTTATTACGCTCTAAGCGAGGGTCTGGAATCGGAACTGCAGACATCAAAGCTTTAGTATACGGGTGCTTAGGGTCAGAGAATAAGGCATCTGATTCACCAAGCTCTACCGCATTACCTAGGTACATCACCAATACACGGTCAGAGATATGTTTAACCACTGACAAATCGTGCGCGATGAATACCAAAGACAAACCAAGTTCTTTCTGTAGCTCTTTCAGAAGGTTAACTACTTGAGCTTGGATAGATACATCCAGTGCAGAAACTGGTTCATCACAGATGATCATCTTAGGCTTCAAGATAAGCGCACGTGCAATACCAATACGCTGACACTGACCACCAGAGAACTCGTGTGGATAACGGTTGATTACGTTTGGTAGTAGACCAACCTTTGCCATCATCTCTTTAACTCTGTCCTTCACTTCCTGTTTAGAAAGTTCAGGGTAAAAAGTCTCTAGAGGTTCGGCAATAATGTCACCAACAGACATACGCGGGTTAAGTGATGCTAGCGGGTCTTGGAAGATCATCTGAATCTCTTTACGAGTCTCACGACGCTTTACTTCCTGCATCTTAGTTAAGTCTTGACCTAACCACATCACTTGCCCTTCAGTCGCTTCAACCAAACCGATAATTGCGCGTGCAAAAGTCGACTTACCACAACCGGACTCACCTACTACACCCAGCGTTTCTCCTTCGTAAAGGTGAATATCAACGCCATCAACGGCTTTCAGGTTTGACGGTTTTGCCCAAGGCCACGCTGATTTAGCTGCGATGCTAAAGTGAACTTTCAGGTCTTTAATATCTAATAATAACTGCTTATCTACACTCATTTTGTCCAAGTCTCCCAGTCAGAAAAACAAGCACGCTGACGGTCATTACCAAATGGCGTCAAAATAGGTGCTTCTTGCTTACAACGGTCCATTACACGGTGACAACGGTCTTGGTAAGGACAGCCTGTTGGCAGGCGAAGTAAGTTTGGTGGATTACCTGGAATCGTCGGCAGAATTTCACCTTCTGTATCCAAACGAGGAATCGCTTTAAGTAGGCCTTCTGCGTATGGGTGGCTTGGCTCGTAGAAGATTTCATCAACCGTGCCGTACTCCATTGTACGACCAGCGTACATCACAAGTACTTTGTCACATGAACCCGCAACTACACCCAAATCGTGGGTGATCATGATGATTGCCGTGTTGAACTCATCTTTCAATTCGTTCAGCAATTCCATGATTTGCGCTTGAATAGTTACATCCAAAGCGGTTGTTGGTTCATCAGCGATAAGCAGTTTAGGGCGACACAATAGTGCCATTGCGATCATCACACGCTGACGCATACCGCCAGAAAATTCGTGTGGGTACATAGTGATACGCTTGCGTGCTTCAGGGATTTTCACCGCCTCAAGCATGCGCACTGACTCTTCAAACGCTTCAGCTTTACCCATGCCTTTATGCAGCATCAGTACTTCCATCAACTGATCGCTCACCTTCATGTAAGGGTTAAGCGAGGTCATTGGATCTTGGAAGATCATCGCGATCTGTTCAGCACGAACCTTGTTCAGCTCTTTTTCAGGCAGGTTGAGGATTTCATTGCCTTCAAACTTTGCACTACCTGAGATGATGCCGTTTTTAGCCAGCAGCCCCATCAGTGCAAATACCGTTTGTGATTTACCTGAACCCGACTCACCAACAATACCCAGCGTTTCGCCTTGGTTAAGTGAGAAGTTCAAGTCGTTTACTGCGGTTACGATACCATCTTGCGTGGTAAATTCGACGCGCAGATCTTTGACATCTAATAAGCTCATTATTGCTTCCTTAATCTTTTATAGCTTTTAATTGCTATTTCGTTATCTGTCTTTTGGATCAAGCGCGTCGCGCAGACCATCACCTACGTAGTTAAAGCAGAACAGCGTAACTACCATGAACGCCGCAGGGAATGTCAGTTGCCAGATTGCAACTTCCATTGTTTGCGAACCTTCTTGAAGCAATGCGCCCCAGCTTGTCATAGGCTCTTGAACACCAAGACCAAGGAAAGATAAGAATGATTCTGTAAGGATCATGCTTGGAATAAGCAGCGTAGAGTAAACCGCTACGATACCCAGTACGTTTGGTACGATGTGACGTGTAATGATCTTCCATTTGCTCACACCACATACGTGTGCTGCTTCAATGAATTCTTTACTACGTAAACTTAACGTTTGACCACGTACAATACGCGCCATATCCAGCCAAGCAATCGCACCAATCGCAACGAAGATGAGAATGATGTTACGACCAAAGAATGTCACTAGAACGATAACTAGGAACATAAATGGAACCGCGTACAAGATTTCTAGGATACGCATCATCACTCGGTCAGTTCGTCCACCGATGAAGCCAGAAGCTGCACCGTAAAGCGTACCAATCAGTACCGCTACGAATGCACCCATCACACCAACCATCAGTGAGATTCGGCCACCAATAAGAGTACGAACATACAAATCACGGCCCAAGCTATCAGTGCCAAACCAGTGGTCCGCGCTTGGCGCTGCATGCATTGCGTACCAGTCAGTATCATCATAAGTGTACTGAGCAAGCATCGGTAAAAAGATAACTGCCAGTACCATTAGCGTAAGAATAAACAGGCTTACCATTGCCGCTTTGTTTCGCATGAAACGAATGCGGGCATCCTGCCACAAACTACGACCTTCAATTTCTAAGCTCTCAGAGAACTTTTCGATCGCTTCTAAATTTTCTTTTTTCTTCAACATAACCATGCGTCCCTGTTAGTAGCGAATTTTCGGGTCAATCAGCGCTAGCAAAATATCAACGATTGCGTTGAACAAGATGAATAGGAAACCAATCAAGATGGTTACACCCATTACTAGCGAGTAGTCACGGTTAAACGCGGCGTTAACAAACAGCTTGCCGATACCTGGTAAGCCGAAGATGGTTTCAACAACAACAGAACCTGTAATGATACCTACAAACGCAGGCCCCATGTAAGAAACAACAGGCAGCAGTGCTGGCTTCAGTGCATGTTTTAGAACTATGTAGCGGTAACTTAGGCCTTTTGCACGTGCGGTTCGGATAAAGTTACTGTTTAGCGTTTCAATCATGCTACCGCGAGTAATACGAGCAAATGTGGCTACGTAAAGAAGAGACATCGCGATAACTGGCAGGACGATGTACATATAAGTACCGCCGTGCCAACCACCTGCTGGAAATATGTTCCAGTGCAGAGAGAATAGGTAAATAAGCGCCGGAGCCAACACGAAGGATGGCATTACTACCCCGAGCATGGCGGTCGACATTATGGTGTAGTCGATCCAGGTGTTGTGCTTCAAGGCGGCAATCGTCCCGACCGATACTCCCATAATCAGGGTAAAGATAAAGGCAATAAAACCTACCTTCGCAGATACCGGAAGTGCAACCGCGATCAGCTCATTTACCGTGTAGTCTTGGTATTTAAACGAGGGACCGAAGTCACCTTGTAAGATATTTGTCAAATACGTGGTGTATTGTTCAAATACTGGTTTATCTAAGCCGTATTTAGCTTCGATGTTAGCCATAACTTCTGGCGGTAATGGACGTTCGCTTGAAAACGGGTTACCCGGAGCGAAACGCATGAGAAAGAAAGATATAGTGATCAACACCAACATGGTTGGAATCGCTTCGAATATCCTTTTCATAATGAATTTAAGCATAAACTCACTCTTTTCAGTCTGTGACAATTAAAAGTTAAATAGACACTGTGTGCGATTTCTCGCACACAAGTCTAAGTTAGTTATGTTTTATTTTTATAGGAGGTTATTTTGCTTTGATATAAAGATCTTTTGAATAGATCTTATCTTCGGCGTTACCTTCTGGGTAACCACCTAGCTGAGGTGATACAAGACGTGTTGTAACGTACTGGTAGACTGGAGCAATTGGCATGTCTTTAGCTAGCAATTTTTCTGCATCGATGTATAGCTTCGTACGCTCTTCTTCTGAAGTAGAGCTTAGTGCTTTTTCGATAACCTTGTCATAGTCAGCGCTCTTGTAGTGCTGACCAGCAGTTGTATTCTGACTAACCATCAATGTTAGGAATGAAGATGCTTCATTGTAGTCACCACACCAACCTGCACGAGCAACGTCAAAGTTACCAGTATCTTTACTGTCTAGGTATGATTTCCACTCTTGGTTTTCGAGTTTCGCGTTAATACCAAGCTCTTTCTTCCACATTGATGCAATTGCTACAGCAAGCTTCTTGTGGTTCTCAGATGTGTTGTAAAGCAGATTGAATTCAAGCGGGTTGCTCTTCGTGTAGCCAGCTTCTTCAAGAAGACGCTTCGCTTCAGCAATACGCTCTTTTTGAGAAAGTTGACCATACTCTGGAGTTACCGGGTCAAAACCAGCAGTAATTTCAGGAGTCAAGAAGTAAGCTGGTTTCTGGCCTTGACCAAGAATCGCTTTCGTAACGATGTCACGGTTCATCGCGTAAGACATTGCTTTACGAACGCGTACGTCGTCGAAAGGTGCTTTCTGTGCATTAAATTGGTAATAATAAGTACACAGGTTACCCTTAATGTTAACATCTTCTGGGTATTCTTTCTGTAAGCGACGGAAGTGCTCGTTAGGAACTTCGTATGTAAAATCTAGTTCGCCAGAGAGGAAGCGGTTCATTTCCGCAACTTGGTTCTCAATTGGTAGGAATGTAACTTTGTTAAGAACTGTATGTTCGTTATCCCAGTAATTTTCGTTGCGTACTAGTTCAAGACGCTCGTTAACTACCCATTGATTTGGAACAAATGCACCATTACCAACAAAGTTTTCAGGCTTAGTCCACTGGTCACCGAATTTTTCAACAGTTGCTTTATGTACTGGCTTCACTGTTGTATGACCCATCATCATTACGAAATATGGGACCGCTGTATCTAAAGTCACTTCTAACGTGTAGTCATCTAAAGCTCTAACGCCTAGTTCACTCTTGTCTTTCTTACCCGCGACGATGTCTTTCGCATTCGCCATCTTGGTATATTCCATGTACCAAGCGTATGGAGACGCAGTTAAAGGATCAACCGCACGTTGGAAGCTGTAAACAAAGTCATTTGCAGTTACAGGGTCGCCGTTAGACCATTTAGCGTTTTTACGCAGGTGGAAAGTGAATGTTTTATTGTCTGTCGTTTCCCAGCTTTCAGCTACTCCTGGGATAGTATTGCCGTCGCCATCTTGGTTCACTAAACCTTCTAGAAGATCACGAATTACGTGAGATTCTGGTACACCTTGAGATTTGTGAGGGTCGAGTGTTGCTACTTCAGTACCGTTACCGCGAACCAGTTCCTGAACTTTTGCTAGTTCAGTGCCTGCTGGAACTTCAGCGGCGATAGAAAGGGTAGAAGTGGCAGCGACTGCCAAACCAGCACCTAGAAGAAGGGCTTGAGTGATTTTATTCTTGTACATCTAATAAACTCCAAGTTTTTCGTATTGCATCCATGACTTCTTTGCTAGGTTCACTGAACGGCAGTGATTTAGATCTATTTAGCTCAAAATTTAAGCATAAAAACCTAAAACCTTACAAAGATTGAGGCACACACTATCAACCATTGAAGTAATTTGCCATAAACAAGTCGCAAAAAATCGGATAATTCTCCGAATCACTCAAGGTAACAGTGTAAATCTCTAATAAAAACCTAATGAATAGTGAGTTACACATAGGGATTAATTAAAAAACAGCCTTTAGTGTTGATGTATCTGTATTGATACTTTTTTTTAGCATCTTATGCTAGAACACGGTCAGCAAATTAACATTAATGCCACATGAAATCTAATTGCACATCACATATCCCCTAAATAGACTCCACTATTTGTGAGGGTTATCACTTTATACAAAACAGCATAATGCACTGCACCAAAACGGATTTAGAAGTGCACCAATACAGAAAAAATCACGCATCGAATTTATATTCAGCTTGAATGATTGATTATTTATTAATACGGCACTTATTTATAAATAACCTTGTAGCACGCACAAAAAAACCGACTTTAATAGTCGGCTTTTTATTGTCTCAATCAACAGTTCAAATTTTGAAGCAACATCATATTGCGAGAGTTACTTTTCCCAGCGTTCTGCCGCTTTCGCATCCGAATCACGAGAATCGACCCAACGAGTCATCTCAGTGGTACGTTCCTTTTTCCAAAATGGCGCTTTGGTTTTTAGGAAATCCATAACAAACTCACAAGCTTCAAACGCAGCACCTCGGTGCGCACTGGACACACCAACGTAAACAATCTGATCACCAATATCTAGGTCACCAACACGGTGGATAACACGCATCTTTTGGATGGGCCAACGCGCCTCAGCTTGATCACAGATCTCGCTCAGTGATTTCTCTGTCATACCCGGGTAGTGCTCCAGAGACAAACCAATCACATTGTCGCCAAGGTTCATGTCGCGAACTTTGCCAACGAACGTCACAATCGCTCCGGCAGCGGTACCTTGAGCCAAGTAGTCGTATTCGTCGCCTACAGAAAAATCTTCTGCTGTCACTACTACTCTTCGATCTATAACTCGAGAATCATTCATGACTAGCCTCCGGTTACAGGTGGGAAGAATGCCACTTCGTCGCCGTCTTTCACTTCAGTAGTCAAAGGTACGATTGATTGGTTAAGTGCAGCCAGAAGCTTACCCTCTTCCAATGCGATATCCCATTTGCCTTCTTGTGTTACAAGGTGGCTGCGAATTGCTTCGATGGTGCTGAATTGCGCGTCGACTTCTAGGCTGTCAACACCGACAAGTTCGCGAGTTTGAGCGAAGAAAAGTACAGTAATCATGATTCCACCTTAAAGTGTCCTGATTTACCACCCGTCTTCTCTAACAGGCGTACGTTCTCGATAACAATATCTTTCTGAACGGCTTTACACATATCGTAAATCGTCAGTGCAGCAACAGAAGCTGCCGTTAGCGCTTCCATCTCTACGCCTGTCTTACCAGCAAGCTTACATACCGACTCGATACGTACCTTGCTTTCAGATTCGATAGCTTCAAGCTGCACTTCTACTTTCGTAAGTAGTAAAGGGTGACACAGTGGGATTAGGTCCCATGTTTTCTTTGCTGCTTGAATACCCGCAATACGTGCCGTTGCGAAAACATCACCTTTATGGTGGCTACCAGAAACAATCAGCTCTAGCGTTTCTGCCGACATTTGAACGAATGCTTCTGCTCTCGCTTCACGAACAGTTTCAGCTTTAGCCGATACATCTACCATGTTTGCTTCGCCAGACGCGTTAATGTGTGTAAATTGGCTCATACTCAAACCGCCTTATACAGAAAGGTGTGGCATGAAGTTACAAGGGCGGTGGCTAGCGTCCATCTGTTGCTTGATGATCTTAGTCCAACCTGTGCGACAAGCACCTGTAGAACCTGGCATCGCAAAGATGACAGTGTGGTTAGCAAAACCCGCAATCGCACGAGACTGAATAGTCGATGTACCAATCTCTTCGTAAGATACTTGACGGAATAGCTCACCAAAGCCTTCTACTTCTTTGTCGAATAGTGGCTTAAGCGCTTCTGGCGTGCTGTCACGAGAAGTGAAACCTGTACCACCCGTGATCATGATAGCTTGTACGTTCTCATCAGCAATCCATTGAGATACGATCGCACGGATCTTGTACATATCATCGATAACGATTTGCTTATCAACCACGTTGTGGCCCGCTTCTTTAGCATTCTCAGCTAAGTAACCACCTGACGTGTCATTTTCTTCTGTACGAGTATCTGAAACCGTTAGTACTGCAATGTTTGCTGCTTGGAATTTGCTTTCTGCGTGACCCATTTGTTCACCTATAAATTTTTCAATGATTAGATTTACTCGCCCAGCCGAAATAGGCTGAGCGATAAAATGCTTTAGAGTATATAGCGGGTTAACCGCCGATTGACGCCAAGTTTGGAGTCATGCCGCTGTTGCCATCATGTAAGAAGTGGCTAACGGACTTGGTTTGAAGCTGTGCCTGAATACGATCAATGAGCTCTTGCTCTTGTTGATCTTCTTGAATCAGATCTCTCAGTTCAACACCATGGTCGCCAAACAGACATAGGTGAAGTTTACCGGTCGCAGAAACGCGCAGTCGGTTGCAACTATCACAAAAGTCTTTCTCGTAAGGCATGATCAAACCGATTTCACCTTTGTAGTCTGGGTGGACAAACACTTGAGCTGGGCCATCATTCACGGCTTTGACTTTTAACAGCCAACCATTAGCAATAAGCTGGTTGCGAATCGCAACGCCAGACACATGGTGTTTATCGAACAACTCGTCCATCTCGCCGGTTTTCATCAGCTCGATAAAACGCAATTGAATAGGTTTGTCTTTGATCCAATTAAGGAAGGCTGGTAATTCCTGACTGTTGAGGTCTTTCATCAATACAACGTTGACTTTGACTTGTTCGAAGCCAACTTCAAACGCTTTATCAATACCTCGCATAACCTCAGTAAACTTATTCTCACCAGTGATCTGATGGAACATACGTGAATCTAAACTGTCCACGCTAACGTTTATGTGGGTTAAACCAGCATCACGCCATTGCCCTACTTGTTTCTCCATGCGGTAGCCATTGGTTGTGGTGGCTACTTTTTCGATGCCTGGAGTAGAAGCAATAGTATGTATGATTTCAGGAAAGTCTTTACGCAGGCTCGGCTCTCCGCCAGTAATGCGGATCTTTGAAGTGCCACAATCTGCAAACGCTTTAACAACACGTTTGATCTCAGGAACACTTAAAAAAGACGAGTTTTTTTGCCCTGATGGTTTATAACCATCTGGCAAGCAGTAAGTACATTTAAAGTTACAGACGTCTGTAACCGACAAGCGCAAGTAATAAAACTTGCGATGGAATCTATCTTCGAATTGTTGCGCCACGGAACACCTTTCCAAACACGGGAGGCATAATCATTTCCAATTAAGCCCTTGTGACAACATGTCACTGGCTCTTGATGCGTATCGGTACAGCAAATTCCACTGTGCGACTTAGCATGTAAGAGCTCGGAGTTATGGCAACCACGAGGCTCAGAGGCGCTCGTAGCAGCTGCGTATAAAATACTTAAAAATTGTGCGTGAATCTAGTTCTGATGACAAAAAACGAGTCGTATCAGTAAAAAAAACCATATCAAACGCTCAAAATAACTCTTGTTGAGTATATAGCGATAAGCATTTACTCTAAATTATAGTTGGTAATAACCTAACAAGAACAATAAATGAATATTTACTCTTCAAAGAAAGTCGTAGCAATCGGTGGTGGTCATGGCTTAGGTCGCATGCTAGCTGCATTAAAAGACTTTGGTAGTAATGCGACTGGCATTGTCGCAACAACAGATAATGGTGGTTCCACCGGACGTATTCGAGACTGCCAAGGTGGTATCGCTTGGGGAGATACACGCAACTGTATCAACCAATTGATCACGGAACCTTCGATCAGCTCGATGATGTTTGAATACCGCTTTCGCGGCCAAGGCGAACTCGACGGTCATAACTTGGGTAACCTGATGCTCACCGCATTAGACAACCTCTCGGTTCGTCCATTGGAAGCAATTAACCTCATTCGAAATATGCTCAAGGTCGATGTCAACATCGTCCCAATGACCGAGCATCCTTCTGATCTCACTGCTCTGTCAATGGACGGCCGTTGGGTAACCGGCGAAACCAACGTTGATGACATGACAGAAAAGCTGCGCATGATGGACTTGTCGCCAGAAGTACCAGCAACCAAAGAGGCCGTTGCCGCGGTAGAAGAAGCTGACTGCATTGTCCTTGGCCCAGGAAGCTTTTTGACCAGTGTGATGCCTCCGCTGCTGTTACCAGAAATTGGCAAAGCAATCGCGGAAAATACCAAGGCAAAAGTCATCTTCGTTGAAAACCTTTCACCAGAGCACGGTCCTGCCGGGAAGATGACGCTTCAAGAACAATTAGAATGGTGTGAGCGCACCTGCAAAGCGAGAAAGATAGACATTGTATTAGGCAATGAACCACACCCTGAACTTGAGGGGCAATGGAATTGTGTGACCACTGATCTAGCATCAGCAAATCGAGACTGGCGACACGACCGCGTGAAGCTTCAACAGGCCATTGAAGCTCAATTGGCTTAAACCACACATTAAAGTAGCAGAAAACGAAAAAGGAGCATCATGCTCCTTTTTTAGTATCTGTATATTTGACGATTAACTGCTTTAGAGATCCGTCATCAACTGCTGATATTCAGTGTACGTTGATAAGAGCAATTCTTGCATATCTTTAAAATCAACCTCTGTCACGGGTAAGGCTTGCTTCACTTTTGCGTCTAAGCCAATCGCAAAACTACACAGTGAATCTGCACCAAAGCTCGCTGCACTGCTCTTGAGTGCATGACTGATATCGGCCAAGTACTTAGATGTATCCGACTCTTTATTTATCTCTAGGTGTTCATAGTAGCCTTTCAACTCACCTAAAAAAATTTCCAATAAAACCGGGACATTCTCTTGTCCAATTTCGCCGGCAAGCTCATCCACTTTTTGCTGATTTAGTACTTTGGTCATTATTACTTTCTTATTGTTTGGTGATTACTGCTTCGCATTCCACGCTTGCAACTTACGGTAAATGGTCGATGGACTGACATCTAAAAAGCCAGCCGCGCGAGGTATGTTACCATCACACGCTTTAATGGCCTGTTCGATCGCCGTTTTCTCAGTGATCCACAATGGGAAAATATCTTTTACCGTGATGTCTTCATTCTGCTTCTCTTTCAATCGCAGACTGTTTTCAATCGGTTGGTTCAAAGGTGGTGGAAGCATGTTCAGAGTAATCTCTTTACCGTTATTCAACACCACCACGTTTCGTAATACGTTTTGTAGCTGGCGAACGTTCCCCGGCCACTCATATTGATTAAAGCGATCGAGTACTTCTTGAGCAAAACGAACAAACGCTTTCCCTTCTTCGACCGACATGTAGCCGAGCAGTGAATACGCAATCTCGATGACATCTTCACCACGCTCACGCAATGGCGGCAAGTGCAGTGGAATCACGTATAAACGATAGTATAAATCTTCCCTAAAGCGACCTTCTTGTACTTCTTTCCAAGGGTCTCGGTTAGTCGCACACACAAAACGAACGTCCACACTCTTCATCTTCGAAGAGCCGACTTTTTGGAAAGTACCGGTTTGGATAAAGCGAAGAAGCTTAGTTTGTAGCTCTAAATCCATCTCACACAATTCATCAAGGAATAGTGTTCCACCATCAGCAAGCTCAGCAGCGCCTTGACGATCAGTTGCCGCACCGGTAAAGGCACCTTTAACGTGACCAAACAGTTCACTTTCAATCAAATCTTTAGGGATTGCGGCACAGTTAATCGCGATAAATGGCTTATCTCCACGCTTACTCGCAGCGTGAATGGCCTCTGCACACACCTCTTTGCCCGTACCACTTTCACCTGTAATGAAAATACTCGCCTTACTCGATGCGGCAGAATCGATAGTTCGGTACACCTGCTGCATGGTTTGGCTGCTACCAATAAAGCCTTGATAGTTCTGATTTCCTGGGTGTTCCGAGCTGTTTTTAAGCTTGGTGGCTTTGCGGATCGCGTTGTTCACCGTAATACGGAGTCTATCGGCTTCACACGGCTTGATAAGGAAGTCTTGAGAACCATGACGCATCGCTTCTACCGCGGTATCGATAGAACCGTGAGCAGTCATGAAAATAACCGGAACTTCAGGGTATTTTTGTTTTACAGCAAATAGCACGTCCATACCCGTCATGTCAGGTAGACGTAGATCTAATAAAATAAGGTCTGGGATTCGATGATTCAAACTCTCGATTGCATCGCGGCCAGTGCCTACAATGTTGATATCAATTTCGAGCGGTGTAAGATACGACCGATATAAAGCTGCTACCGAAGCGGTATCCTCTACCATCAACAAATACTTCGATTTGTTATCTAGCGTTTTTGATTGCATATCCTAGCCATTTATAATTTGCATTTCTTATTATAGTCGCATTCCGCTTTGCATTATGCAAATTGGCCACAATATTTGTAGTGTATTTTTTTACTTACTTCAAATAATCAATGTTTTACCTACATGGCACGAACGATGCAGTCTTAAAGATGACCTTCGGGTCACCTAGCCAACTGACGTTGTTAGTGGACCGAGTGTTCACAAACGTAAGCCAGTAGAACATTTACTACTGGCTGTTTTTTTGTCTGAAATACTCTCAATATCTCTATTCAGGGAAACGAATAGATATTAACTGTTGGTAATAAACTGCTTTCTTAGCTGCTCAATTTCATCACGTTTCTGTGCCGCCAATTCAAACTCCAGATTCTGAGCATGCTGATACATCGCGGCTTCTAGCTTGCTGATCTCTTTATCAAGTTGCTGTGGCGTAAGCACTGCATAACTTTCAGAAGGCTCAGCCACCTTAGACAGTGGAACCTGCTTAGATTGACGCTGTTGTTTCGACTTAGTGATGTCACCCAACTCCATAATATCTTTAATATTACGTTTCAGTGCTTGTGGTGTAATACCTTGCTCTTCGTTGTAGGCTTGCTGCTTTTCACGACGACGATCGGTTTCATCAATTGCTTTTCTCATCGACTTAGTAATTGAATCACCATACAAGATCGCCTTACCTTCAAGGTTACGTGCCGCACGACCAATGGTTTGAATCAGAGAGCGTTCAGAACGTAAGAAGCCCTCTTTGTCCGCATCAAGAATCGCCACCAGCGACACTTCAGGCATGTCTAAACCCTCACGAAGTAAGTTAATACCCACTAACACGTCGAACTCGCCCAAACGCAGGTCTCGGATGATCTCTACACGCTCAACGGTATCGATATCCGAGTGCAAGTAACGCACTTTAACGCCGTGCTCACTTAGGTATTCGGTTAAGTCTTCCGCCATTCGTTTAGTCAGCGTCGTCACCAACACACGCTCTTCCTTCGCTGAACGGATTCTGATTTCAGATAGCAAATCATCCACCTGAGTCGCAACCGGACGTACCTCAATAATAGGGTCTAACAGACCTGTAGGACGCACCACTTGATCGGCAATCTCGCCATCTGATTTTTCAATCTCGTAGTTACCTGGCGTTGCGGAAACAAAAATCGTTTGCGGCGCGATCGATTCGAATTCTTCAAACTTCATTGGTCGGTTATCCAATGCAGAAGGCAGACGGAAACCAAACTCAACCAAGGTTTCTTTTCGCGAACGGTCGCCTTTGTACATAGCGCCAATTTGCGGCACGGTTACGTGTGACTCATCGATAATCAGCAAGCCATCATCAGGCAGGTAATCAAATAACGTCGGAGGCGCTTCCCCTTCCGCACGACCGCTCAAGTATCGTGAATAGTTTTCGATACCGGAGCAGAAGCCAAGCTCCGTCATCATCTCAATATCAAACTGAGTTCTTTGTGAAATACGCTGCTCTTCAAGAAGCTTGTTGTTGTCTTTTAAGTATTGAGCTCGATCGCGCAGTTCATCTTTAATGTTCTCAATCGCTTCAAGGATTTTTTCTCTTGGCGTTACATAGTGAGTTTTGGGATAAACCGTAAAGCGCGGTAAGTCTCTTTGCTTAACTGCACCAGTCAGAGGATCGAAAATACTGATGCAGTCGACTTCATCATCAAACATCTCGATTCGCACCGCGTCTTGGTCAGATTCAGCCGGGAAAATGTCTATCACTTCACCACGAACACGGAACTGGCCACGCTCAAAGGCAACGTCGTTTCTTGAATATTGCAGCTCAGCCAAGCGGCGTAAAATGTCTCGCTGATCCATCACCTCGCCACGACTCAAGTGAAGCATCATTTTCAAGTAAGACTTTGGATCACCCAGACCATAGATAGCCGATACAGAAGCCACAATGATGGCGTCTTTTCGTTCTAGCAAGGCTTTAGTTGCCGAAAGCCTCATTTGTTCAATATGGGCATTCACAGACGCATCTTTCTCGATAAACGTGTCCGTGGTTGGAACATAAGCTTCAGGTTGGTAGTAATCGTAGTAAGAAACAAAATACTCAACGGCATTGTTTGGAAAGAAAGATTTCATCTCACCGTAAAGTTGAGCTGCTAATGTTTTGTTAGGCGCTAACAGAATCGCAGGTCTTTGAGATTGGGAAATGACGTTTGCTAGGGTAAAGGTTTTACCAGAGCCCGTTACCCCTAATAGAGTTTGATGTGCCAAACCAGAATCTAATCCATCTAGTAATTTGGTTATCGCGGTCGGTTGGTCACCAGAAGGGCTGTAGTCCGATACCAAGTCAAAGAGTTTACTCATAGGTCGCCATTTCCATACTGTTTTTTTAATCAGGTCATTGTCACTCTAGGTGGAGTGTTGTTGCAACAATTATCTAGAGAAATGCATCTTAAGATTAGATATCAGTTATAGCTTTTATTTTTAGAACTTGGTATTATCCGTGCCCCTGCAAGATCTCTTCAGCTAAATTACTCGATTTTTAATCCACTACTTTTCCCCAAAAAATCTAAAAATACCGCTTGTTTTCCTGTTTACTTTATAATCCACAAAAGTTATACAATCGCGACATTTCGATCTAAACCTTTTAAATACATCACCTTAGGTTGAATTTCTACATTTTCATGTATATCCCTATTATTGTTGTTAAAGTTTCGCACACACACTTATCCACAATTTTGGTGGATAAGTAAAGCAAAGCTAAATCCAATAAGGTGTTCAAGAAAGTAAAGTTTTTTATCTTATTTTTTTCTGCTATTTTTTATTGACAGAAATTCTGACAATTATTAGAATTCGCGTCGCTAACAAGCAATTCCCCTTTAGTTCAGTTGGTAGAACGGCGGACTGTTAATCCGTATGTCGCAAGTTCAAGTCTTGCAAGGGGAGCCAAATTCTAGAAAAAAGCTCAATCGAAAGATTGGGCTTTTTTCGTATATAACTGCGACTAACTTGTTCCAAGTTAATGTCACACCCGAATCGTCGGACCGCCCTACCCGCCCGCGTTCAAGTCTTAACAAGGGTGAAAAGTTTGAAGAAGCCGCATCACTCGATGCGGCTTCTTGCGTTTTAGTCGAAACAAAAGCTCTACACACAGCTTTGATTAACTAACACCCATAAAAAACGCCTCACAAGGAGGCGTTTGGGCTTAGTGACTAAACTGAGCTTTATTCTAGATTGGGATCGCTTTAACCGTTATGCTTCTGCGGTAACCACATTTACCTTTGTCTCTTCATCGGCTTGTTCTTTATCAAAACCTTCATGCAGATGGTAGTAACGCTTGTAAACAAGAGCACTTACCGTCATTAGAATCGCTGGTAAACCTACCATCATGAACTGTAAACCCATAATTGTGCTGTCAGACTGTTCCACGTTTGGTACATAACCCACGATTGATAAACCTATACCAACGATGAAACCACCAGCCGCGCCCGCGAACTTAACTAGCATCGTTTGTACAGAGAAGATAACACTCTCACTACGACGACCTGTTTTGTGTTCGCCGTAATCAACGACATCAGCAAGCATTACGGTTTGCAGTGCGTTCGCAATACCCACACCAAACTTGATTGCTGCGCCTGCGATACCGATTAGAATTGCGTTACCTGGTGCGATAAAGCCCATGATAAGTAGCGTGATACAAGACAATACAGGGAAGCCACAAGCCATAACCCATAGGTGCTTACGTGGTAACACTGAAGCAATGCGAGGGAACAAGAAAACGCCTGCAACTTCTGCGATACCTGCCACCATCATATAGACAGGGAACAAATCAGCATTGCCTAGAGCGTAAGAGAAGTAGTAAATCGCAAAACCACCGACCAGCAAGTTTGCTATTTGGAATGACAGTACGGTACCAATAAGCGCTTTTAGTTGATCATTCTTACCAATGATAACCATTACATCTTTAAAGCTGAAACGCTCAGCTGGTTTAGCATTGGCTGGTGCAGATTTTTCTTTTACGTTGCGAGCAATCAAGAATGCACTCATCACGTACAGAACAGCAATCAACATAGCAACGTTGAAGAAGCCTTGTCCTTGGTCGCCATCACCCAGTTTACCGACAATGTGTAGTCCGTAAGTACCCGTAATAAACCACGCCAAACTAGCAAACAATCGAGGCCAAACAACCAACTTTTCACGCTCTTGACGAGAGCTAGATAATGCAGGAATCATAGACCAGTATGGAATATCCATAATAGTGTACGTAAGACCCCACAGAATATAAGCAGCGGCTGCATAAATGTATAACGTAGTGCCTTCAAACATATGCGTACTAAAAAGGCCAACAAGCACTACAGCATTTAACAGGGTTCCAATCACTATCCAAGGACGGAATTTACCAAACTTCGAACGCGTGTTATCAACGATAACGCCCATCATTGGATCGGTCACCGCATCGACAATGCGCGCGGCTAAAAAGATAGTACCCACAAACGCTGCTGATAACCCAGCAACATCAGTGAAGTAGAACATTAAGAAAATGTAGATCGGAGCACAGGCAAAGTCTTTACCTAAAGCCCCAAGTCCATACGATAATTTAGTTTGTAGAGTAATTTGATCAGACATAGTATTTCCTTCAGGCGCGTAACTTCATCTCCTAACAGACGTTGAAACGCTTACCTTTGATTTATAATAATTTATCCACTCAAGTTCTGTTTTAGAGCCACTCTGTGGTCGCTTCTTAAAACACTCAAGTATCAAGTCCGACGCTAATGTAACGATTCCAACGAGCAGATACTGTGATCAACAGCCACTCAATGGAAACGTTTTCAGTCGAATATCAAAAGTGAGAGATCGAACAATAAAACACTCGAATTAATAGAGAATATCGGCAATTAAAGTGCTCAAAACCATTCATGGCGTGAAGTGACGCATGAGAACGATTACATAACAGAGCAATGAGCCGTTACTCCTACCCGTCCATGTCATAGGGGCACATAAAATTACTAGATGGTTCATGAAGGTATATTGAAGGCAATAAAAAACCGCGTAATTTCACCTACGCGGTTCATCAAAACTAAGGTCTAAAGCTAAGATTTACTCGATACGTTCAAACTTAATCAACATCGCTGTTTCTGCATCAAGTATCGGCATCGTCAGCCCCACCTCTGCACACCAAGCTCCGGATAGTTCACAATCAGTTTCAGTCCATGGTGGTTGATAATTAACAATATCATCGTAGTTTGACGGTTTATCAATCACAGAAACCTTGTATAGACTTTGTGGATCTAACCCAGGTATGCGCAAGTGACCACTCAACGAATTGGTTGGCATCGCCAGTTGCGCAATCATCACTACAGCTTCTGACACATCTTCGGAAACGACCGCATGGATTTGATGCGCACTATCATCCGTTGGAACTCGCCAAGTTCTCCCGCTATGCAATAACGGACGCAGCATCTTGTGCAGCTTAATATAGCGTTCAAACCCTTGTTTTTCTTCTTGAGCTTCTTTCACAGGATCTAATTCAATCCCCATATGGCCAAACAATGCTGTTAGACCACGAAACTCAATGCTATGACGGCGACGAGTGCTGTGGCAGTGGCTCGCGCCAATATGACTTCCCATTACCTCCGGTGGGAAAAAATAACTCATCCCACGCTGAATAGTTTGTCTTTCCAAAGCATCATTATTATCAGAAGCCCAAAAACGTTGCGTACGCTTAAGCACCTCAAAATCGATACGGCCACCACCCGCCGCACAAGATTCAATATCAACCATAGGGTGCTTCTCTCGAACTTTATCGACCAACTCATAATAGCGAGCGGTTTGTTGATGAGCCGCTGCCTTACCTAAATGTGCCGGTTGTACAACTTCTCGGTTCATATCCCACTTGATGTAAGCAATGTTGTACTTACTTAAGAAATGGTCAAGACGCTCAAACAGAAAGTCGAATGCTTGTTGGTTCTGAAGATCGATAACATATTGGTTGCGACCGGTTGGTTGGTCATAGCCATCCACAGCGAGCAACCAGTCTGGGTGGGCTCTGTATAAGTCAGAATCCTTGTTAATCATTTCAGGTTCGAACCACAACCCAAACTCCATTCCCAACTGATTAACGTGTTCAACAATCGGAGCTAAACCATTTGGGTATTTTTCTTCATCTAAGAACCAATCCCCTAGTGCAGCTTTATCGCCACAGCGCCCTTTGAACCAGCCATCGTCAATGATAAAGCGCTCGACTCCCATATCTGCAGCTTGGCTAGCCATCGACATAATATAGTCAGGATCATGGTCAAAATAGATGCCTTCCCATGT
Organism: Vibrio sp. 10N.261.45.E2; assembly: GCF_002875705.1. Classification (GTDB taxonomy): domain Bacteria; phylum Pseudomonadota; class Gammaproteobacteria; order Enterobacterales; family Vibrionaceae; genus Vibrio. Next base: position 15,810 of record NZ_MCZZ01000144.1, on the reverse strand, counting down.
ATTAAGATGGATAGGTCGAGGCTTTTGGACGAAAGACTCCGGTAAAATGGAACCACGCACATGGGAGTGGAACTGGTGGCTCATTCCATTCAGACCTTCCGAACTGAAGCTTGCATACAACCAAGGTGTGGTTAAGCTTTCACCTTCATCCAATGCAATCTCGCCCGGTAGATAGATAACTTCCGCTTGCACGTAGCGACGACCGTCTGCTTTCACATCAGCACGTAGTCTGTGGTTACCACTCCAAGCGAAGTGGATCCCCCAAACGTCACCTGTCATTTCATTAAAGTTAGCCGTACCAACAACCATCGCAGGATAATGTTCATGAGACGTTCTTCCACGACGGTTTTCTTGTTGATAGCCCCCTTGTTGTAAAGATTGACGCACCGTTTGGAACTCGTGTACCCAACGGCCGTAGTAGGTCATCAACTCGTTAGCTCTAGCTGGCAATGGTAATGTATTAGCGAGACGGCTTACCTGATAAAGGCCGGCTTTAACGTTGGTTAAGGTATGACAAGATTTCACAACATCATGCTTATCAAGGCATAACTCGGTTGTTAATCGTAAGCCTGCACGCAGATCTTCACTCTCAATAATTAAGCTAGATGGTGTTTGTTGAATATCCGTAATAGAGAAAACAGGTGCCCAGTCCAATCCATCTCGATGCCCTTCTAATGCTGGGCTACTGAAAACACCGCGCCCGAGTTCTGGGCTCAACGACATAGCGACATCATTATCAAGACGACCGTAAGGAACGGGCCTTAAAAGAGAAACACGAAAGTTCGCTAGATCGCCACGAACAGGGGCTCCCCAATGCAGAATTTCGGCGAAATCACCAAGTTCAACAATCAGTTGCGAGTCTTGACCCGTAATTTCTATTAGGGATTTATTCGTCATTTTATTTAACCTTAACGCTTTTAATTACCCAGTATCATAATTATCGGGCTGAGAGTTTCTGTGATCAAACCCAAAATCATGAAAACGTTTCCATTAAATTTTGTTAGATTAATAGATTTAAGTAATGCCTTCCAATTCAAAGATTTATGTCAGCCACCATCTCTGCTCATATGATTATGCGCTCAACGAATAGGGTTAAACAGACCGCTACAACTCAAAAACAGACAAGAGCTTAAAGACAGTTAAACAATAAAATTCAACAACTTACAAATAATCTGCAATTTGATAATTAGCTCAAACACATTTCCTCTTGAACTCACTACACCACACTCGTATTCTTAAGCTTTAGAGTACAACTATGAAGTGTCTCTCTGGGTCCTAACTTTTACATTCCAGCTTGACGGTATAAAACACAATGCTTGTCGCCTAGCTTCGGCATTGAACTTGATACTTACTTCCTTGTCTCACATGCCCAGTTATTATTGACTGGGCTGTTTTTCCCCTCACAAATATCCCTAAACCCTTGCTATCTCTAGCCTAGATTCACTATTACCTATATTCGCACGTAGCGAACACCCTCAGCTCTAGCGCACAATCGACTCCCTCAACAATCCTGAAATAGAAAACGATTCCATTTAAAACCCACAGAAAGATCTTAAAAACCTACGCTACAAGCTCAATTATCAGATCAAAATCACACAAAGTAATCGCAAATCCATCAATAACGCAAAAATGCCAACCTCATCATGAAAACGTTTCCATGGTTTATTTACACTCTCCCTCGAGTTAGGACTCAAACAGAAAAGTATCCACCGGTAAAAAATAGAGACACTTCATAAAGCCAGACAGTAGCAACAATATTAGATGTCACTGCAAAAAAAACCGATGACTCAATAAAACTATTACCAATATTGAACACTTTAAGAGTAGGAATACCATGAAGGCATTTTCAAACATCATCCAAAGACGCGATTGGGAAAACCCGCAGTCTGTGAATATCCACTGCCTTAATGCGCACAGCCCATTATCAAGCTACCGCAACCTTAAACACGCTCGAGACGGCATTGAATCACAACGCAAATCTCTTAATGGACAATGGAAGTTCAAATTCTTTGATGCACCAGAACAAGTTGACGGTGAATTTATCGAAACCAGTTTCAACGACTCACAATGGGACAACATCACCGTACCGTCGAACTGGCAAATGCAAGGCTATGACAAGCCAATTTACGCCAACGTAAAATACCCATTTGAAGTGAATCCACCGTTTGTTCCAGCGGACAACCCAACCGGTTGTTACCGCACTCAAGTTACATTAACGGAACAAGATTTAGAAAACACACAACGTATTATCTTCGATGGTGTCAATTCTGCTTTTCATCTCTGGTGTAACGGTGACTGGGTTGGCTACAGCCAAGATAGCCGTTTGCCCGCCGAGTTTGACTTAACTCAGTACCTAACTGTTGGCGACAATACGCTGTCTGTCATGGTGATACGTTGGTGTGATGGTAGCTATTTAGAAGACCAAGATATGTGGTGGCTAAGCGGTATTTTCCGTGATGTCACCTTGCTAGCTAAACCAAAGCAGTGTATTGAAGATGTGTTCGTTACGCCTGACTTAGACGCATGCTATCGCGATGGCTCACTGTCTATTATCACCAAAATTACTGCACCGGACACCTACCAAGTTCAGGTTCAATTGTTTGACGGTGAAAACGCGGTGACCGAGCCACATATCGATCGCCCTCATAATCGACGAATTGATGAGCGTGGCACCTACGATGATGTAGTATTCCAAACTCTTCATGTTCGAGAGCCGAAGAAATGGAGCGCAGAAGTTCCTAACCTCTACCGAATTGTCGTGTCATTGCTTGATGAACAAGGTAACCACCTAGAAAGTGAAGCTTATCAAGTTGGTTTCCGTAAGGTGGAAATGACTGACGGTCAGCTAAAGCTAAACGGCAAACCGCTCTTGATTCGCGGCGTAAACCGTCATGAGCACCACCCTGAACTAGGGCATGTGATGACAGAAGAAGACATGATCCGCGATATCTGTCTAATGAAGCAGTACAACTTCAATGCTGTACGCACAGCACACTACCCTAACCACCCACGATGGTACGAGCTGTGTGATGAATATGGCTTATACGTGTGTGATGAAGCGAACATCGAGACTCACGGCATGCAGCCAATGAACCGCTTATCGGCCGATCCACAATGGGCACACGCTTATATGAGCCGTTACACGCAAATGGTGATGCGTGATAAGAACCACCCTTCCATCATTATTTGGTCTTTGGGTAACGAGTCGGGGCACGGCAGCAGCCACAATGCGATGTATGCTTGGTCGAAACAGTACGACCCTTCTCGCCCGGTACAGTATGAAGGCGGTGGTTCAAATACCACCGCTACCGATATCATTGCACCAATGTACGCACGCGTTAACAGCACAATTGAAGACGATGCAGTTCCAAAATGGTCTATCAAAAAATGGGTTTCTCTGCCTAACGAGCAACGCCCGCTTATTCTTTGCGAATACGCACATGCTATGGGCAACAGTTTAGGTAGCTTCAATGACTACTGGGATGCATTCCGAGAGTACCCTCGTTTGCAAGGCGGTTTCATCTGGGATTGGGTTGACCAAGGATTAAGCCAGTGGGATGAAAATGGTGAACACTTCTGGGCTTACGGTGGAGACTTTGGCGACATAATTAATGACCGTCAGTTCTGTATCAATGGTTTGATCTTCCCGGATCGTAACGTACACCCGACCTTGGAAGAGGCTAAATACTGCCAGAGAATGATCAGTGTTACGTTAGCAGAACAAACTGAAGATCAATGCCGTCTGACGGTTACCAATGAAAATCTGTTCCGAGCAACCGACAATGAAATCTTACGCTGGCAATTGCTCGAAAATGGCATCGTGATTCAATCAGGGCAACAAGTCTTATCCGTTGCTGAAGCGACTAAACAAGAACTGATTATTGACCTTGATTTCACGCCAAAAGCACAAGCTGAATATCATATCAACACCGATATTACCCTGATTCATTCGACCAAGTGGGCGGAAGAAGGCCATGTTTGTGCAACGGAGCAGTTTGCTTTACGTAACCAAGCTGGTTTGCAACTCCCTAAGATTGCAAATGCTTTGGCTCCTCAGTTAAATCAGCAATACGATAAAGTTGTCGTATCAAGCCTAGATGAAACGCATCAATGGCAATGGGACACACAGAGTGGATTGTTGACTCACTGGATCGTTGATGGGCAACCGCAAGTTATCAAGGCACCTGTCGATAACTTCTATCGTGCGCCACTGGATAACGATATTGGTATCAGTGAAATAGACAATATCGACCCAAATGCATGGGCTTGTCGTTGGGAACTCGCAGGCATTAATCAATGGGAACGTCAATGTACAAGCTGTGTCGCGCAAGCACTCGCAGATTCAGTCCAAGTAACATCGGTATTCGCCTACCAATTTAATGGCCAAATCCAAGCGATTACACAGTGGCAATACACCTTAAACAACTTGGGTGAAATGAATATCTCGGTTGATGTGACCCTAGCAGATCACTTACCGCCGATGCCGCGTATTGGCCTTGAAATGGAACTACCGTTACCAATCGAAACAGCCAATAAAACTCCGATTTCATGGCAGGGGTTAGGTCCTTTTGAAAACTATCCAGACCGTTTGGCCGCTGCTCGATTTGGCTTACATAAGCAAACACTGGACCAGATGCACACACCGTATATCTTCCCAACCGATAGCGGTTTGCGTTGCGGAACCAAAAATTTGAATGTTGGAAATATCGGGATCGAAGGCGATTTCTCATTCAGTGTTAGTCAGTACAGCCAGCAACAGTTAACGGATGCTAAGCATACCAATGAGCTAACTCGTGAAGAGAAAATCTATGTACGCGTTGATCACCAACATATGGGCGTTGGTGGTGATGACTCTTGGAGCCCAAGTGTTCACCAAGAGTTTCAACTCACCGACAATCAATATCGTTATCAGGTTACACTAACAAGCGCATCATAAGTAAATTGGGACCAAGCGACTCGCTCTGACGTCACTTGGTTCTCGATTGCCTCGCTTCACATGACTGTGGTTCACGCAGCAATAGTTCATGCGACCATAGTTCACACGCCAATGTGACTCAAAAGCCAAGCTCAAATCTAGAGCTTGGCTTTTTATTATCAAACGATAAGCCAACCAAAAATAAACCATCAAACCTCGTCATATTTGATGTTTAGTATTTGAATTGGCTAACTATCCGTTGTTAAATGTCCAACCACTAGCACACAGCATTATATTCAGAATAAGAGAGCGGAATGGCTACCATTAAAGATGTTGCGAAGGAAGCAGGCGTATCAATCGCGACCACCTCTCGAGTAATCAACAATGCACCTCACACCAGTGAAACCGCAATTGCAGCAGTAAAAGCCGCGATGGAAAAACTCGGTTATCGTCCAAATGCCAACGCCCGTGCATTGGTCAGCAAATCTTCAAACGCGATTGGCGTATTGGTCAACGATGTTTCAGCTCCCTTCTTCGGCTCGATGATCAAAGCTATTGATACCGTGGCCAGCGAGCAAGAGAAACAGTTACTGATTGGTAGTGGCTACCATGATGCAACTAAAGAGCGTAATGCCATTAACCTGCTTATCAACAGCCGCTGTGAATCACTCGTTGTTCATAGCAAAGGCATCAGCGATGAAGAGTTAGTCAAACTCGCCAATGAAGTACCTGGCATGGTGCTGATCAATCGCATTGTTCCCGATATCGAAAACCGCTGTATTGCTCTCGACAACCGCCGCGGTTCTTACATTGCAACCGAGTATTTGATTAAAAATGGTCACAAACACATTGGTTACATCTGCTCGAGTCACGATATTGAGGACGCTCACGACCGCTTAGGTGGCTATTTAGATGCATTGAAAGATCACGGCATTGAACCGAACGATGAGTACATCGAATATGGAGAACCGGACGAGCTAGGTGGTGAGCAAGCCATGGTTAATTTAATGGCAAAAAACACAGATATTACGGCCATTGCGACTTATAACGACTATATGGCGGCAGGCTGCTTGGCGTTACTGCAAGAAAATGGCGTTCGTATTCCAGAAGATATATCCGTTATTGGGTTTGACGACGGCCACATTGCGCGCTTCATCTATCCTCGATTGACCACCATTCGTTATCCTATTCAAGTCATGGCAAACCAAGCGGTTAAGCTATCTTTGCAACTTGCAAGTGACGAACCTAAGGAAGACCCGGAACATAAGCTATTTATGCCAATTTTGGTGCGCAGAGCCTCCGTTCGAAACATTAATTGAGAAAGCTCAGAACCATTCTGATTGAGTAACTTCCTTCTTCGATACTTTTTGCAACAAAGAAAATAGGATTGATTAGATGAGTTATCATTGAGTTAATCTTATTTTTCATTCCCTACAAATACCCACCTATACTTAATCTGATCTATCTTAATCAAACGTTTACTCGTTGATTTTTTCACCAAGTGTCTAAATCCCTAGTGATCCTTGGTTGTTATTAGGTGAGCAAAGCAGGATAATATCGGGATCGGAATCTCAAGAATTAATCCATTATGACCGAATACCTTTTGTTGTTGGTTGGCACAGTGCTGGTCAATAACTTTGTGCTAGTGAAGTTTTTAGGGCTATGTCCATTTATGGGAGTCTCCAAGAAACTGGAGACTGCGATTGGCATGGGCCTCGCAACGACTTTCGTTCTGACGTTAGCGTCGGTATCTGCATACCTAGTAGAAACCTACATCCTTACCCCTCTGGGTATTGAATACCTGCGTACCATGAGCTTCATCTTGGTTATCGCGGTTGTTGTTCAATTTACGGAAATGGTCGTCCACAAAACCAGCCCAACGCTATACCGTCTATTGGGCATCTTCCTACCACTTATCACCACAAACTGTGCGGTGTTAGGTGTGGCACTTCTGAACATCAATGAAAACCATAACTTCATTCAGTCGATCATTTATGGTTTTGGCGCAGCAGTGGGTTTCTCTCTTGTATTGATCCTTTTTGCTGCGATGCGTGAACGTATTGCGGTTGCAGATGTACCAATGCCATTCAAAGGTGCATCAATTGCGATGATCACAGCAGGCCTAATGTCTCTGGCATTCATGGGCTTTACTGGGTTGGTGAAATAAGCATGAGTACCATTTTAATTGCGATCATTGCGCTAGCCGTTTTAGCCGCTGTTTTTGGCGCTATTTTGGGCTTTGCTTCTATCCGCTTTAAAGTAGAAGCCGACCCTATCGTCGACCAAATCGACACAATTTTACCGCAAACTCAATGTGGCCAGTGTGGCTACCCGGGTTGTCGCCCATACGCAGAGGCGATAGCTAACGGAGACAAAATCAACAAATGTCCTCCAGGTGGCCAAGCAACCATTGAGAAACTAGCAGACTTAATGGGCGTAGAAGTCGAAGACTCCGCTCATGACTTAGATAACAAAGTAAAAACCGTTGCCTTCATTCATGAAGATATGTGTATCGGCTGTACCAAGTGTATTCAAGCCTGCCCTGTTGATGCCATTGTTGGTGGCACCAAAGCACTGCACACAGTTATTAAAGATGAGTGTACCGGTTGTGATCTATGTGTCGCGCCGTGCCCTACTGACTGTATTGAAATGATTCCAGTGGCAACAACGACTGAAAATTGGAAATGGCAGATGAACATCATCCCTGTTACTGATATCACTAACCAAGCCACTGATGCGACTGCGTCAGAGCCTAAAGCATAGGGTTGGTATGATCTCTTTAATTGAACAAATTCGCACAGGCTCTATTTGGAACTTCCCGGGCGGTGTGCACCCTGCTGAAAACAAGAAACAGTCAAATACTACTGACATCGTTCATGCAAGGCTTCCTGAGGAAATCGTTCTTCCAGTAAAACAACACATCGGTAAGCCCGGCAACCTATTAGTTGCTGTTGGTGATACTGTGTTAAAAGGTCAGCAACTTACTGCGTTAGATACTGGTTTTACGTTGCCTGTACACGCCCCAACATCGGGTGTGGTAACTGCAATCGAACCACGAACCACCGCTCACCCTTCAGGCTTGAGCGAAATGTGCGTGGTTATTAAACCCGATGGTCTAAACACGTGGGTTGAAAAGCACCCTGTCGAAGATTTTTCTTCAAAAACCTCAGACGAACTGCTTGATGTGATCCGCCAAGCGGGTATTTCAGGTATGGGCGGCGCTGGTTTCCCTACGGCTAAGAAGCTTCAATCTGGCCTAGGCCGTACCGATATCCTGATCGTCAATGCCGCTGAGTGTGAACCTTACATCACGTCAGATGACAAGTTGCTTCAAGAGCACGCCGAAGAAGTATTAAAAGGCATCGAGATAGTTGAACACATCCTTCAACCAAAACTGACTGTTATCGGCATTGAAGACAACAAACCAGACGCGATCAAAGCACTTGAGATTGCAGCGAAAGACAAAGATATCGTCATTCGTGTTATCCCAACCAAATACCCTTCTGGTGGTGAGAAACAACTCATCAAGATCCTCACCAATAAAGAAGTACCTGCTGGCGGTATTCCTGCAGATATTGGTGTTTTGGTTCAGAACGTTGGCTCTCTCTACTCGATCAAGCGAGCGGTCATTGATGGTGAGCCTGTTATTAACCGTGTGGTGACTTTAACCGGCAAGACCTTTAAGCAACCTCGCAACGTTTGGGCATTATTAGGCACCCCCGTACACGAGTTACTTGAAGAGTTTGGCTACAAAGCTGATAAGAAACTGCCGCGTTTGATTTTGGGTGGCCCGATGATGGGCTTTACCTTGCCACATGCCAATGTGCCGATCACTAAAACATCGAACTGTATTTTAGCGCCAACGCGTCGTGAGATTTCACCAAGCACTTACGAAATGGAATGTATTCGATGCAGTGCATGTGCCGAAGCTTGTCCTGCGTCATTGCTCCCTCAACAATTGCAATGGCATGCGAAAGCCAACGAGTTGGATAAGTGCGAAGAGCTAAATATTAAAGACTGTATTGAGTGTGGTGCTTGTGCGTTTGTTTGCCCAAGTGAAATTCCGCTAGTTCAGTACTATCGCCAAGCGAAAGCCGAAATCAAGACAAGAAAAGACGAAGCTGCTGCTGCAGAGCGCGCCAAGATTCGCTTCGAAGAGAAAAACGCTCGTATGGAGCGTGATAAAGCCGAACGTGAAAACCGCTTTAAGAAAGCCGCAGATAGTCGCCGCAAAGATATGAAAACATCTGGCGGTGATGATGCTATTGCTGCTGCGATTGCTCGTGTTAAAGCACAAAAAGCCGCTGCGGATCAGACTCCAAATGAAGAGCCAGCAGTGAAACCTGCGGTTGCTGCTGCGATAGCTAAGGCAAAAGCGAAACAAGCTGCCGCTCAGAAAGCGAATGGCGCTGAACCAGACAACTCTGAAATGTCGAAGCTACGTGAAGAACGTAAACGACAAGCACGAGAACGCAAAGCACAACAAGCAGCAGCGGGTACTTCAACTGAAAGCTCTGGTGATGACAAGAAAAAAGATGCCGTGGCTGCTGCGATTGCACGAGCTAAAGCGAAGAAAGCTCAACAAGCGGAATCAACCTCTGATGCTCCAGTTGAAAGTACTGGTGATGCTAAGAAAGATGCTGTCGCTGCGGCTATTGCACGTGCTAAAGCGAAGAAAGCACAGCAAGCTGAATCATCTTCTGACGCTCCAGCTGAAAGCTCTGGCGATGCTAAGAAAGACGCAGTTGCTGCGGCTATTGCTCGCGCTAAAGCGAAGAAGGCTCAACAAGCGGAATCGGCTACTGAAGCTCCAACTGAAAGCTCTGGCGATGCTAAGAAAGACGCTGTCGCTGCGGCTATCGCTCGTGCTAAAGCGAAGAAAGCTCAACAAGCGGAATCAACCTCTGATGCGCCAGTTGAAAGTACTGGTGATGCTAAGAAAGATGCCGTTGCTGCTGCGATTGCACGTGCTAAAGCTAAGAAGGCTCAGCAAGCGGAATCAGCTTCTGACGTTCTAACTGAAAGTTCTGGCGATGCTAAGAAAGATGCCGTTGCTGCCGCAATAGCTCGTGCTAAAGTGAAGAAAGCACAGCAAACGAAACAGGCTGAGACATTAGAAACTCCTGAACCAGTAATTGAAGTTGAAGCTGAAACTCAACAAGAATCAGTCGATCCTAAAAAAGCGGCTGTTGCTGCCGCTATTGCACGCGCTAAAGCGAAGAAAGCTCAGCAAGCGAAACAGACTGAGACAGCAGAAGCGCCTGAGCCAGTGCTCGAAGTGGTAGCTGATGCTCAACCAGAAGCTGTCGATCCTAAGAAAGCCGCAGTTGCTGCCGCTATCGCACGAGCTAAGGCGAAAAAAGCACAGCAAGCTAAGCCGGTCGAAGCTGAAGAAATCGCTCCCGAACCTGTAGCTGAACCTTTAGTCGAAAAAGAGACTGTGGTTGAATCTGAGGCTCAATCAGAACCCGTCGATCCTAAGAAAGCAGCCGTTGCTGCCGCAATTGCTCGTGCTAAAGCAAGAAAAGCACAGCAAGAGCTAGATAAAAAGAACAATGAGGAGAAAGAGTAGTGGCCTTCTTTATCGCCAGCTCACCGCACGCACACAGTCGTAGAAGCACCCCAGATCTCATGAAATGGGTGGCTATTTGTGCATTGCCAGGTCTACTAGCTCAAACCTACTTCTTCGGATGGGGTACACTCATCCAGTTAGTATTCGCTATTGCACTTGCGGTTACCTTTGAAGCAGCAGTCATGCTGCTAAGAAAGCGCCCGCCAGTGATGGCACTACGTGATTACAGCGCTGTTGTTACTGCTTGGCTGCTGAGTGTTGCGATTCCTCCGCACTCACCGTGGTGGATTCTAGTGATAGGTATGTTCTTCGCTATTATTATTGCGAAGCACCTATACGGCGGCCTTGGGCAAAACCCATTTAACCCAGCGATGGTGGCGTACGTTGTTTTGCTGATCTCGTTCCCAGTTCAGATGACCAGTTGGAATGCACCAGCCAGCTTAACCGCTGAAGCAACGAGCTTTGTTGACTCTTTCTTGATGATCTTTACGGGCTTCAATAACGAAGGATTATCTCTACAGCAAGCTCGTTTAAGTATTGATGGCACCACAATGGCGACGCCACTCGATGCCTTCAAAACCGCATTAACGGCAGGCAACACAGCGTCTGAAGCTCTCTCTCAACCGCAATTCAGCTGGTTAGCTGGTGTGGGTTGGGAATGGGTAAACCTTGCTTACCTTGTTGGTGGCTTGGTGCTTATCAAACAACGCGTGATTCAATGGCATATCCCAGTAGCATTTCTGGGTAGCTTGACGCTATTTAGCCTAGTGTTCTTGATGTTCACTCCCGGTGAAACCGCATCACCGACCATTCATCTACTGTCTGGCGCAACCATGCTTGGTGCATTCTTCATTGCAACCGATCCGGTTTCAGCCTCCACGACAGTCAAAGGTCGCTTGGTATTTGGTGCCCTGATTGGCGGGTTAGTCTTTATTATCCGCAGTTGGGGTGGCTTCCCTGATGGCGTGGCGTTTGCTGTATTGTTAGCCAACATGTGTGTTCCACTGATTGACTACTACACCAAACCTCGTACATACGGTCACTAAGGGAGCGGATACCATGCTAAATGCAATTAAGAAAAACGGCCTTGTACTCGCGATTTTCGCGTGTGCTTCGACGGGTTTGGTCGCGGTAACGCACTACCTGACCAAAGATCAAATCAAACAGCAAGAACAGGCTCAACTACTGTCTGTTCTTAACCAAGTGATCCCGCACGATCTGCACGACAACGAACTGTTTTCGTCTTGTACTTTAGTTCAAGCAGAAGAGCTTGGTACTCAGCAAGCGATGCCTGCTTACATAGCTAAAATCAATGGTGAACCAAGCGCGATTGCCATCGAAGCGATTGCACCGGACGGCTACAATGGCGCGATTAAAGTCATTGTTGGAATGAAAATCGACGGTACTATTTTAGGTACTCGCGTGCTTTCCCACCAAGAAACTCCGGGATTAGGTGATAAGATTGATCTACGTGTGAGTGATTGGATTCTTTCGTTTGCCGGTAAGCAAGTAACGGATACTAACCTTGACCGTTGGAAGGTTCGTAAAGACGGTGGTGACTTTGATCAGTTTACTGGCGCGACCATTACGCCAAGAGCGGTGGTAAAATCAGTCAAACAAGCGGTCCAATACGTTAATCAAAACAACCAAGCATTGCTTGCTCAACCTCTAAATTGTGGTGGTGAATAATGAGTGACCATAAAACACTAATCAAAAATGGCATGTGGGCCAACAACCCTGCCCTAGTTCAGCTTCTTGGCTTGTGTCCTCTGTTGGCTGTGTCTTCAACGGTGACCAACGCACTTGGACTAGGTATTGCGACTCTGCTTGTATTGGTCGGTTCGAACGTTGCAGTTTCTCTGGTTCGTAACCACGTGCCAAAAGAAGTGCGTATTCCAGTCTTCGTAATGATCATTGCATCACTGGTAACCTGTGTTCAGCTTCTGATGAATGCTTACGCGTATGGCCTTTACCTCTCTTTGGGTATCTTCATCCCACTGATCGTAACCAACTGTATCATCATTGGCCGAGCTGAAGCCTTCGCGTCTAAAAACGAAGTGCTACCGGCTGCTCAAGATGGTTTCTGGATGGGTCTTGGCATGACATCTGTACTGGTTGTACTGGGCGCAATGCGTGAGGTTATTGGTAACGGCACCCTGTTTGATGGTGCAGACCTGCTTCTTGGTGATTGGGCTTCTGTATTACGAATCCAGATATTCCAATTTGATAACAGCTTCTTGTTAGCTCTGCTTCCACCGGGTGCCTTTATTGGTGTTGGTTTCTTGATTGCCTTGAAAAACATCATCGACAACCAAGCAAAATCTAGACAACCTAAACAAGAAAAACCAGTCATTGAACGCGCTCGCGTTACCAATGCTTAATAAGTTACAGTAGTTTAAACCCTGCTGAGTAGCTCAACCGCTCAGCGGGTAATTAGATTGACCAAGTACACATAATAATGACGCTCATAAGAGCGCGTAACCGATGATAAAGCCTGAGCATTTAGAGTTTATTGAATACCCACTCTGAAAATCAAGCCCTAACTATTTGAAAGTAATGTCGCTATGAACAATGTAAAACGAGTAGAAATACTTGAGCGTTTAAGAGAAAACAACCCAAAGCCAGAGACTGAGCTTAACTGGAACAGCCCATTCGAACTGCTGATTGCTGTTCTATTGTCTGCACAGGCAACTGATGTCAGCGTAAACAAGGCGACGGATAAACTTTATCCTGTAGCCAATACTCCACAAGCCATTTTCGACCTAGGTGTTGATGGCTTAAAAGAGTACATCAAGACAATCGGTCTATTTAATTCAAAAGCAGAAAACACCATTAAAACGTGTCGCATGCTGCTTGACCTACATAACGGTGAAGTGCCAGAAGATCGTGCGGCATTAGAAGCCCTTCCTGGTGTTGGTCGTAAGACTGCCAACGTAGTACTGAACACCGCTTTCGGTTGGCCAACCATTGCCGTTGATACTCACATCTACCGTGTATCAAACCGAACTAAGCTAGCAATGGGTAAAACCGTCGACGATGTCGAAGCAAAGCTACTTAAAGTGGTTCCAAAAGAATTCAAACTGGATGTCCACCACTGGCTCATTCTTCATGGACGTTACACCTGTGTCGCGCGTAAACCACGTTGTGGCAGTTGTATCATTGAAGACCTATGTGAGTTCAAAGAGAAAACCGACGTCTAAGCTAGCTCTAAGCGAAAGAAGCTAAGAAGCTAAGAAGCTAAGAAGCTAAATATCGCCGCGTTTTTCTAGCGGCAGAAAAATGAATTACAAAAACGTAAACATAGTTAAAGCTAGGAGCAAATCATGTCAAACGGTCGTATTTTACACACCATGCTGCGCGTTGGTGATCTAGACAAGTCTATCGAGTTCTACACAAAAGTAATGGGCATGCAGCTATTACGTAAGAACGAAAACAAAGAGTACGAATACACACTGGCTTTCGTTGGCTTTGGCGACGAATCTCAAGGTGCTGTGATTGAACTAACGTACAACTGGGGCACGACAGAATACGACCTTGGTTCTGCTTTTGGTCACGTTGCGATCGGTGTTGATGACATCTACACAACTTGTGATGCAATTAAAGCGGCAGGCGGTAACGTAACGCGTGAAGCAGGTCCGGTTAAAGGTGGTTCTACACACATTGCATTCGTTAAAGACCCTGATGGCTACATGATTGAGCTGATTCAGAACAAACAAGCAAGCGCAGGTCTAGAGGGTTAATTCCTCAATATTTTGCGAAACTGGGCTGGAACGCCTGATGAAATTAAAAAAGAAGCGAGCACTATGCTCGCTTCTTTTTTATGTTTCCACTCATGAACAATACTCTTCAGCAATTATTCTTAACAATCTCACTGATGAAACTTTACATGATAATGATTATCATTTAAATTAACCACCTATTGATTAGTGAGGTAATACAATGATTAGCGAATGGGAAAAACACACGTTACTTGCCGATACTGCATTGCAGCTCGACGATCCTGTACGAAGTATTCTTCATTATCAGCAGGCTTTGAATTTAAGTGAAGAAATTACGGAACGCACCGATATTCAAGCCGACGAGCGCTTACTTATCTCGGTGATATCTTGCCACAACCTAGCCCAATTCTGGCGTTGGGCTGGCGATACTGAATACGAACTCAAGTATCTTCAACTTGCTTCCGAAAAGGTACTAACACTGATCCCACAGTGCCCTAATACCCAATGTTCAAGCTTTATAGATTCAATTGGTTGCTGCAAAAAAGCGCTTATCGATTTCATGAAACGCCATCCAAACCCTAAAATTGCCTCTATGGTGGAAAAGATTGATACCGCAACCAACTGTGAAATGATCGCTCGTTTCCGCTTGAACTAAACAAGTTGCGTCAAGAAAACGACTAGAGATTTAAAATACAAAAAGCCCGTCATTAAAAGACGGGCTTTGTCACTTTAAACGAACACTTAACTGGGCTTAAACCTGTGTGCGACCTAAAGAGATCACAACGCGTCGGTTCTTATCTTTACCAATCGGCGAGTTATTGTCGGCAATTGGACGACGCTTGCCATAACCTTGTACCTGAATACGGTCTTCTGGCAAACCGAGAGATTTAAAGTACTCTCTTAATGAGTCTGCTCTGCGCTCTGAAAGATTTTGGCTAATACCTTTGCTGTCGACAGAATCGGTGTACGTAGCCACCAGCACAAGATCAATGTCTTGGTTGTAGCGAACGTAATCGGCAATCTGACTCAGCCTTTTACGCGACGCCTTGTTCAGCTGATCGCTGTTGCGGTCGTAGTGCAAAATAGTGAAAGAGATATCTTCAAAGCTGTAAGGCAGCAAGTTGGCAACACAATCACTGAACACATTGTATTTTTCTTGGAATAACACTGATGACAACGACACTTCGATACGTTGATCTCGGCTCTGCCACTCTTGGTAGCTGAATGTTGGATAACGCCCTTTCTCCAACTCACTCAAGATACCCCAAGCTGTTTGACCGCCGACGTAGCCATCAAATTGCTGGAAGAACTTAATGGTTGTCATGCGATCGGCACTTTCGCCCGGACGCCAAGGTGGCGGCATAGAGATCAAGCTTACATTACGCGTTGCACCCATTGGGCGGCGCATTTTTAGCTCAAAGTCCAAAATGATTTTTTTACTCGCGCGAGATGAGAACTCAGCGTCACCGAAGTTTGGGATTGGATGAACTAAGCGACATTCTAGTGGCGTGTTGGCCACCATCTCCCACGTTGATTGTTGAGGAGATGCTCCGTAACGCTTTTCTTGTGCCATTACTGATGACGTGTTTAGGAGCAATAAAGTT
>NZ_MCZZ01000143.1 GCF_002875705.1 Vibrio sp. 10N.261.45.E2 | reverse complement strand
CTAATCCGCGATGAACCTTTATTAAGCGTTCCAATGGAGAGCCGTATTTAGAGGTTCACCATAAAATACCGTTGTCGCAGGGCGGTTTAGACATCCTTGAAAATGTAATAAGTCTCTGCCCCAACTACCATAGGGAAATACACTTTGGTCCATCTGGCTAACTAACTGTTTAAGAGTGATTCGCAACGCGTGGCGTTTTTACTATGCGTTGCGTTTAGTGTTTAAGGTGGTATACGGGAACTTCGGTATTAAGTTGCCCACACCTAACAGGGAGTTAGGTGGCAGTTAATGGAGCATCGTTTTAAGGAGATAATATGCACTGCCCATATTGCGATGAGAGAGTTGGCTACTTCAATGCATTGAAAATTAGTCGTTGGAAAAACCATGTCTGTTTAAATTGCGGTAGTGAATCTAGCACTACGACAGGAAATACCGTTTTGATAGTAACTAGTGTGCTAGTGCCTCTATTTTCTATAGACATGTTGCTTTCGAGCCTGCAACAACCGTTACATTGGGCGCTATATATTGCTTTGGCTGTATTATTATCTTACATAGCCCATAGATATATTGGTAAGCTTCAAAAGAGTAAGCAACAAAACACCTAACAATGTGTTTGAGGTTGATTCCTAACACTCGGCATTTTTGCTATGCGCTCATTGATGTGGTTTTGTAGCGTAGCTCCAACTTTAATGCAGCGTGATTCGATTAAAGGAATAAATCAATGAGAGCACCGTTTCAAGTATTAATATTTCCGTATCAAACACTCAATGGACAACCTCGTTACTTAATCGGGCAACGAAGTGATAATGGTGTTTGGCAAGCTATTTCAGGCGGTGGTGAAAATAGTGAAACCACTCTTGAGGCAGCAAAGCGTGAACTTAAAGAAGAAGCTAGTTTAATTGGCTGTGATTGGCAGCAATTGGACTCAATGTGTATGCTACCCAAAGTGTACTATTCTGGTCATGAAGATTGGGCTAATCATCCGTTTGTGGTACCTGAATATTGTTTTTCAGTTCGGGTGTCTATCGAGCCTAAGCTATCAAATGAGCATATAAAACTTCGTTGGTGCGGCTTTCAAGAGGCTAGTGAACTTCTGAAATATGACTCAAACAGAATAGCCTTGTGGGAACTTAATCAAAGGCTCAATAGCATGCTTTGAAAAGTCGCATAACAAACCGTTCAAAATTGCTTCTCAATGCGTGGCATTTTCACTTTAGGTAAAGCTTGGTGCTTCCCTGTGGTCATTTTGAGTGTGATGATGCGTTTTTAGCCATTTAGCTTAACGTTATCGGAAAATTATTTTGGCGTAGTACTTTCTCATCTCCTATCGTTAAGTGACTGTTTTTATTTACGGCGAGGTAGATCATGAGTGGGCGTTTAGAGCAGAACAAAGAGAATGCAATTGCCTTTTATAAAACGGCGTATTTAGGTGAGCCAGCGAAAGCTGTGGAGCTATACGTCGGAGATGGTTATATCCAACACAACCCTGTTGTAGCGGATGGTAAAAAAGGGTTCATAGAATACTTTGAACAAATGTCGCGTGAGTATCCAAGTAAAGATATTAAGTTCTTACGTGCAATTGCTGAGGATAATTTGGTAGCACTACACACAAGGCAAATGTGGCCGGGAGGTGATGAGTACGTGACTATGGATTTCTTCCGCTTTGATTCCAAAGGTAAAATTGTTGAACATTGGGATTCTATTCAAGGTGTTCCTAAAGAATCAACTCACAACAACACCATGTTCTGATATGACATACAAAGCCTTTTAGAGTGACTCTTAACGTTAGCATTTTCGGCTTACTTCAATTTCAGTGTTTAGGTCACAATGATTTAAGGTCTGGTTGCAATGTCACTCACACCTACACATAGTTTTGCTTTCTACGAGGGAACGAACGTGAAACAACGAATATTAAAGAATTTACAGTTAGCGTTAGGTATCAGTTTTGGTGTCGCCATTCATCAGTACTTTTTTATGACGGATGGTGCATTTGATTTATATCGGCCAATGGTGGCGTTTGCTTTTACGTTTGTAGTTAGCAGTATTGGAACACTTCTAAAAGAAAGAATCATGCGCAAGAAGGAGATTACATGAGAATGCGGATGATAACTCTCCACTTTTCCAACCGATCTCTAAAGAGAATTGTGTAGTTTCAGAGCAATTTAAAGACAAGTTTCGAAATGGTTTTGAGGCAAGCCTTGGTGAACATGGTTGGAGAAAGCTCTGGGTAATCAAAGACTCTAATGAACGAGTGTTTGGTCATATAGACCTACGTCATTACGCTGAGGAGTATAAGTTTCATCGTGTGCTTCTCGGCATGGGTGTTGATTCAAGTTTAAGAAAGCAAGGGTTGGGTGTAGAACTGATTAAGTGCGTGACTGAGTTTTGTAACGAAATCCCGAGTATCGATTGGTTAGATCTCAATGTTCTCTCGAATAATCTTCCTGCAAAAAATTTGTATTTTAAATGTGGTTTCGAAGTGATTGGAGAAGTCCCAGATTGTTACCTTATAGAAGGGCAGACTGTGTCAGAAACAATGATGACACTATGCACAAGAACTTCCGGATAAGAACGCTTTGAAGAACGAATTGTGACACTTGGCATCCTGAGCTTATGTTAGTGGTTAAGCTTGGTGTCAGCGCTTTTACACGGCAACTCTACCTATAGGTAAAAGGGGCATCATGACTAAAATCTATTTCGTGTGTGGTTTTATCGGATCGGGTAAAACGACTTACTCTAAATCACTTGCAGAAAAGCATGGCGCCTTTCGTTTCTCGATCGATGAGTGGATGATTCCTTTGTATGGCGAGCACATGGAGCGTGAAGTTTTTGATCGCCGTTTGGCAACGTTACAAGAGCTATTTAAGGACTCTGCTATGCAGCTCTTTTCCTTGGGTGTTCCTGTGATTTTTGACTTTGGTTTTTGGCGTAAGTCTGACCGAGATTCTTTTACAAGCTGGGCATCAAAACTAGGTGTGGAAAGCGAAGTTCATTACCTTGATGTTCAGTTTGAGACTTGCAAGAAGAGGGCATTTAGCCGTAACTCAGAACTCAATGGTAAGTCTTATGAAATGACACCGGAAATGTTAGATCTGTTTTGGTCTTGGTTTGAGGTACCAACTTCAAATGAAGATGTTGTTTGGGTTCAACAGGAAGCTCAATAAGATATGTGACTAGGCGTGAAGCTGAGTGGCCATTTTGTTATCTAGCTTATGTTCTAAGTCTCGCGTTACATCGAGTGTATAAAAGTCTGAGTTGTTTATCGAGTAATCGAGCGATAATTACACTCCAGTTACGCTAGTTTTGGTAATTAACATTCCCTGTCGATGATCGAATTTTTGGTCAAACCAACTATTAAGACAGGGAACTGAAATGAACAGGATAACATGGGTCGTACTGGCTCCATTACTGCTATCAATGGCAATGGTTTTTCGTACTTTTATCTATGGAAGCGAGGGCTACGTTGAAGCTATCACCGTATCGTTGGTGTTGTCTGCGCCTTTGATTTTTACCTTTGTACTTGTTGCCTTATTTTGCCGAGATAGCGTTTCGGATAGATATGTGCTACTTGAAACAATCGCAATTTGTGGGCACTTATTTACAGTGATGCTCCATGTATTGTGGAACGGCTTTATGTTGGCGGATGTGATTAACAAAGACGGGTTAGGGCCAGCTCAAGGCTATTCCGGTTTGATACTTTGGGTTGGTAGTATCAAGGCGATGTTACTTGGCGTGGTTGTGGGAATATGCCTGCATTACGTACCTCGGATATTTAGGAAGTTAGCTGTAAGATAAGGTTAGCTCAACCATTAACACATGTTCCTACAGGAGTTTGAACGATGTTTTACAGTAAGGAACTTAACAAAGGATTACTTTTGATCCTCGGCGTGATTAGCGCGTTTATCGTTTTTACCTCCGATAGTAGTTATGGAGCCTTGTTTGCTCTGTCAATCAACGTCTTGATAGCTATTCTTTTTTTCTCCATGACCATTGAACTCAAAAGCGACATACTGACTTGGTGTTTCGGCTTTGGTTTTGTGCGCAAAACTGTGAAGGTATTTGATATCGTCGACATATCTTTTTACCAAACGAAGTGGTATCAAGGAATTGGCATCCGAATGCTGAGCGATGGCTGGTTGTATAATGCATCGATAGGCTCAGCGTTGAAGTTAAGCTTAAGCAATGGAAAGCATGTTTACATTGGCTGTAAGAAAACAGACGGTTTAAAGTTGGCCTTGAAAACCGCTAACGAACAGATAACTCAAAAGTGATTTACGAGGCTTGGCACTTTGCATTGGTTAGATAGAAACAAGACGGTTATATGGCGATATCATTTAAGCCGATGAACAATTTGGATTTGTTAGGGTTACTTGAGTAAGAACGCCTAACAAAACGTCGCTTGTTACTCATAATTTATCAAGGAAGAAACGTTATGAAATTAGCTCAGTTAAATATCGCTCTGGCAAAATACCCGTTAGATGCGCCCGAAATCAAAGAGTTTGTCGACAACTTAGAGTTGGTCAATGGAATCGCAGAAAGTAGTGAAGGGTTTGTTTGGCGTCTGAAAGATGAGTCTGGTGACGCAACCAATATTAAAGCCTTCGATGATCCTAATATGATCGTGAACATGTCGGTGTGGGACTCTGTGGATTCGTTAAAGAACTTCATGTTTCGCACGCATCACCGTGAGTTCATGCGACGAAAGGGTGATTGGTTTCATCGTTTACCTGAAGATACTTATGTTCTTTGGTGGATTGAAGAAGGCCATATTCCCACATTAGAAGAAGCGATAGAGCGACTACAATACCTCAGAGAAATGGGTGATTCACCGTATGCCTTCACTTTTAAAACCAACTTTACAGAGTCAGAAGCACCAAAGTAGCGTCATATAACTAGGTTGAGGTGAATAGGGTAATTATGGGCGATTATTTAGATATTTGGTTTACGGTTACCTCCTTAGTTTTTATTGTAAGCCTACTTTCAGCACTTTTTGTTGGGGTCTGGCGTAAAAATATAAAAGCGTTGATTCTGTTAAGTGGAGTCGCAGCAATCAGTATTGTTCTGTTTCTCTCTCAGAAGTATCAAATCCGAAGGATCCTCGCTGAAGAGCTGAGCGTGTCGAGTTTCGTTGTGGAGGCTCATGAGGAGTTTGAAGAATCTAAATTGTTATATTCTTTGCGAAGTAGTAGCTACGTAACGATGAATAGAACGAAGCCTTTGTCAAAAAGTAAAGTACGTATTGTTATTAACTCTGGCGAGGTTGAGTTATTGATAGCTCAAGACTCTAAAAACGAAGAAGTGTTTTGGATCTATTATCCTAAATACCGATTTAGTCGTTTAAACCCAATGGGAAAGGTACGTATCCGTTAAACATAAGTGCACAATTGCCACAGTGACTTTCAGTAACAAAAATACCGCCGGCGATATCGGCGGTATTTTTTATTACGCTTATTGCAGCGTTCAGCTGAGAACAGAGAGTCTAGTTAACGTGTGCTAATTCAACACTCTGTGTTTCGTTCGCCACTTTCCAATCGCCACCTAACGCTTTATACACCGCAATGGTGGTGTTGGCTGTTTGAAGCTTGGCGGCTACTTGGCGATCTTGCATCGCTTTTTGTTGTCTTTGTGCGTCTAACACTGATAAGTAATCGACTAGTCCCGCTTTATAGAGTGACTTAGCTTTGCTTACCGCGTTATCAACGGCAAGGGTAGCTTCATCGATGCGCTTTTGGTTCTCTTGGCTACGACCATAGGCAAACAAGCTTGAATCCACTTCTGCAAAAGCGCTGTCTACCGAGTGTTGGTAGTTAAGCGCTGCAGAACGGAACCTTGCTTCGTTCATCTCAACTAAGGCTTCTCCTCGGCCACCATCGAACACATTCCAGCTGATGCCTGCAGATGCTGCCCAGCCGAATGAATCACTACTGAACAAGTCATCAAAACTTCCGGCCGTCACTCCTGGCGTACCTGTTAGAAAGAACTTTGGATAACGATTGGCGATGCTTGCACCAAGTTCTTCATTAATGGCTGCCATTTCTCGTTCTGCAATGCGGATGTCTGGGCGTTGCTCTAACAAGTCTGAAGGTAAGCCTGTCGGAATGACATCCTTCATTCGTGGCAAGGTAAATTCGCCTGCTAAACGTTGGTTCACGCTTGTAAGTGATTCGCCTAACAACACAGCCATACGTTGTTTGTGGACTTGTTCTGCTATTTCAAGTTGAGGGACAACAGATTCGGTTGCCGCAAGCATGGCTTTAGCTTGAGCGAGATCTAACTCAGAGCCATAACCACTTCGAACCACTTTGGTGATCAGTACTAAGGTCTCTTTTTGGTCAGCAATGTTCTCTAGTGCAATGGCTTTTCGCTCTTGAGCACCACGATATTGCAGGTAGTTGTGAATGACATCAGCCGTGATTAAAGTGTTCAAACCCGATTGAAATATCTCGGCTTGTTCCACTCGAATCGTCGCCGCGTTGGATTGCTTATCGATACGTCCAAACAAGTCCATTTCCCAAGCGATGCTCGCACCTAAGAACCCACCATCGTGTTGCGCTTCCAATAACGACATGCCCGTTGCTGATTCAACCGCATCAGACGCACCGAATACAGGGCCGAGTAGGGAGTCGTTTTCACTCAGTTGGTAGTTGTAGTAACCACCACCGACATTCACTGTAGGTACTTTGAACGACTCAACCACACTCTTGTACGAATTCGCCATGTTGATGCGTTCCGCTGCCAGTTTGAGCGGAATGTTCTGGCTTTGAACGTCGGTCACTAACTGATTGAGCGTTGGATCGTTGAACTGTGTCCACCAATGATTGTGTTGTTGGTTCGTCTCGTTTTGGCTCGCGCTTTCTTGGCTGTATAAAAATGTTTCTGCCATGGTCGTTTGCGGTTCTTCGTAATCTGGGCCAACCGCACAACCTGTGAGCAACAAGGCAAGAGCAATAGGAGCCACTTTAAACTTCGTTAATGGATACATGTTTATTGCTCCTTGTTGAATGAGGTTGCAGCGGCGTTATTTGTCGGTTGAGGTGTTGCATCAAGCACGACGACTGCGTCTTTAATAGCTTCGGCCACTGTCTTTTTATCTTCAGTTCGATAGAAAAGCTTGTACAGCGCAGGCATGACAAACAGAGACAACACGGTTGCCGCAGCCAAGCCACCAATAATGGTTGCCGCCATTTGGTCAAACAACAGATCACTGAGTAACGGAATCATGCCAAGAGCCGTAGTGAGTGCACCCATTGAGATTGCCATTGTACGGTTCACGGTTGCTTCTTTGATTGCGTCAGACAGTGATCTACCGTTTTTACGTTCAAGTTCAATTTGGTCCATTAATACAATGCCATTTTTGATGATCATACCGGTCAAGGTTACTGCGCCAATCAACGCCATGAACCCGAATGGTTTATCCAACAGTAACAAGCTGAACGTTGCACCTGTTGCTGCAAGCGGTAGGGTGGTGAAGATGATCACTGGTTGTTTGAAGCCGTTGAACATCGCGACTAGGATAATCACCATTAACAACATCGCTTTAGGCAGTTGTTTAAGAATATCGCTGACCGCTTTGTGCTCGTCGTAGTATTCGCCACCCCATTCCAAGTGATAACCGTCTGGCAGGTGAATAGACTCAATTTGCTCTTTAACGGAGTTTCTTACTGCGGCAGGTGTGGTGTAACGACCGACGCCAGCTTGTGCAGTGATGGTTTTTACTCGGTCACGACGCCAAATCATGGTCTCTTCACTGGTCAGCTCAAATCCATCGATGACTTGACCTAATGGAACGCTGTGAATGCCTAATAAAGAGCGAACAGGCAGGGTTTCTAGCGATTGAATTGAACTTTCTGTACCACGTAGCTGAATGGTGACCAGTTCATCGTTCAGGTTCATACGACCCAGAGGCATGCCTTCTGATGCGCGTTTCATCGCGAATGCAATGTCCGCACGGTTAATACCGGCAAGGCGCATCTTGTCTTGGTTGATGACAGGTTCTAGCACTTTGCTCTTTTGACGCCAATCGTCACGCACGTATTTGGTGTCTGGATGTTGAGCAAATATAGCTTTCGCTTGCTCTGATAATCCGTGTAGCACTTCGACATCTGGGCCAGAGAAACGCGCTTCAACACTGAATTTATCCGCTGTCGCTAGTTTTAAGCTTCTAAAGCGAGGGTCTGCATTTGGAAATTCTTCCATTAGCCATTTGTCACCACGTGCAATCAACGGGCTGAGTGATGGGAAATCGGTAGCGTTGATCAAGATCTGACCGTAAGCGGGATCAAACGGTTCTGGCTCAATGGTCACTGAGAAGCGAGGGGCACCAGCACCAACGTATGTTGAAATGCTTTCGACTTCTGGTTGCTCTAATAACCACTGTTCAATGCGCTTCATGTCTTCTGAGGTCTGTTCAACCTTGGCGCCATTTGGTAGCCAGTAATCTAGGAACAGGATGGGTCTGTCGGCTTGTGGGATAAAGTTAACGGCAATGCTCGGCACAGCCAATGCCGTCACTAAGATCAGCGGAATAAGCCCCGTTAATGCCTTGAGTGGGTTATCTACTGTCCAGTTGACGCTCTTACGGTATAAGCTCACTTTGGTGTTGTCAGCTTGTTTGGTTGGCTTGATGAAGAACCAACACATTAAGGCTGTGAAGGTCATAGCGACCAACCAAGACAACAACAACGAAGAGGCGATGATTAGGAATACTGAGCTTGCGAACTCAGCCGCATCTGTTTTTGAGAAGATAACAGGGCTTGCACCCATGATAGCGATGACTGTCGCGCCAAAGAGTGGCGTCGCTGTCTCTTTAACAGAATCAATTGCGGCTTTGGTGCGGTCGATGCCTTTGTTGATTTTTACAATCATCATATCGGTGATGACAATCGCGTTATCCACCAACATGCCGAGCGCAAGAATGAACGTACCTAACGATACTCGGTGTAGATCAATGGACGCGATGTTCATGTAGATAAGCGTCAGCAAGATAGTCAAAAGCAAGCTTGAGCCGACGATCGTCGCGCTTTTGAGGCCCATGAATATCGATAGAACGATAAACACAATCGCGACACTTTCTAGCAAGTTGCTTACGAAGTTGTCTATCGATTTTTGAACTTCTTCCGGCTGGTTCGCAACCGTTGAAATATCAACGCCTAATGGCAGAGTCGCTTGAAAATCGCTGACAACTTGATTGATTTCATCGCCAAGCGAAACTACGTTAACGCCAGTTACAGGGCTCATCGCTAATGTGACTGCAGGTACGCCGTTGTAGCGGTTCTCTGTCATCATTGGCTCTTGGTAGCCCATGGTGATGTCAGCGATATCACCTAAACGAATTAAGCTGGTACCCAATTCACTTATGCCGCCCTTTATCATCAGGTTTTTGATGTCGTCTAACGAACCAAATTCACTCGATTGCTGAATACGAATACGTTCAGTGCCTGCTGAAAACTTACCCGCATCAAAGGTCATGTTCTGAGTATTAAGCTGAGACCAAACTTGGGTGATAGATAGGCCATATTGCGTCAGCCTTTCGTCTGGAATATCGATGTGAACAACACGTGGCTGAACACCGTGTAACTCAATCTTCTTAATACCATCGACAGTTTTGATTCGTTTTTGTAACTCTTCTGCGTAACGTCTTAGTTCAACAGGCGAGGCATCCTTACTGTGTATAGAGAAAAGCATGCCGTAAACTTCAGAAAACTCATCTTGAACAACACTGATCTGTGCAGTTGAAGGCAGTAACAGCTTTATGTCGGATACTTTACGACGCAACAAATCCCATTCTTGAGGAAGTGCTTTTGAATGAAGAGACTCTTTTAAGTCAACAAACACCATCGACATGCCTGGGCGAGACAGTGAACGAAGTCGATTCAGTGATCCCATCTCTTGCAGTTTGGTTTCAACGGTATCCGTAACTTGTTGTTCCACTTCTTCCGCCGAAGCACCAGGGTAGAGAGTGACGACGACGGCCGTTTTGATGGTGAAGCTTGGATCTTCGAGCTTGCCAAGATCAAAGTAAGAAAACAGGCCCGCAATAACACTCAATGCAGTGAAAAACAGAATGAAGGTGCGTTGTTTTATCGCAAAATCAGCTAGATTCATCATGATTACCTACAGGCTCTTAACTTGAATATCTGAGAAGTGTTGACCTTCCATGACGTATTGAGCGCCACTCACCACGACGAAATCGCCATCGTTGAGTTCAGATTCAACACACACGGTATTTTTAGACATTGAAACCACGTCTACAGTCACGCCATGTGCTTGCTCGTTTTGAAGGGTGAATACTTGCTCGATGCCCGATTGATTCACTACTGCAGAATACGGTAAGCAGAAATTATTGGTTGGTTCACCAAGTTGGGTAGTCAGTGTTACGGCTTTACCCGGCAGTACCGTTTTATCGACTGACTCGACATGATAAGTAACGGCATAGGTTTGCTTAATAGGGTGAGGTGAAGTTGCGATTTCAGCAGCGTAGCCAATCAGCTTTTCATCAGAGCCATACCAGCTAATAATAGAACTTTGCTTTGGCTTGAACTCGTGAATCAAGTTTTCTGGGACTTGGATTTTAACTTCAAGTTGTTCGGGGTTGTGGATGGTGAAAACCGAAAGACCCGGCAGGACTTGTTCGAACTGATCGAAGTTAGATGCGGCTACCACACCATCGAAAGGCGCGCGCAGTTGGGTATAACGAATTGAATCTTTTGCACGGCGTATGTTCTGTTCGACCACTTTAACCGCCGCTTCACTTCTCTCATATCCACTGATTGCACGGTCTAAGTTAACATCAGCAATTGCGTTGTCGGCAATGGCTTGTTTCACTCGTGCAAGTTCAGTCTTAGCTAATTTGTGTGCAGACTTTGCTTCAAGAGAGCGGGCTTGTAACTCCTCTAACGCTACTTGGTAATCGTGCGGATCGAGTTGTGCCAACGGTTGGCCTTTCTTTACTGAATCGCCAACCGAGACCATGATGTTTTGAATAGTGCCCGGCACGCGAAATGCGACACCAGCTGTTTCTGATGATTGCAGCTTACCTGTAAAAGACTTTTCGACCTGATGAGAAAGGGGCTCAAGTCGAATTACTTGAATTGGTCGCGTTTGTTTTTGAGCTGTCGTCGCCTCAGAGTCATTGCAGCCAAAGAGAGAGACTAGGCTTAGTGCAATGACTGTCTGTTTAAGAATAGGTGAGCACTTAAACGTAGCTGTCTGTTGAAAGATAGGCGATTGTTGAGATATAGGCTTCATTGATTACTCCTGTCAATTTATGGAGTAATTCTATCTTTCAGTTTTGTTTAGATAATCTAGTCTATTCGCGAAACACTGTCATAAAATTCATTACAATAACTATAGATTTGGAAGTTCTTGTAATAGAAAATCAATCAAAAGTTGAGCGGAATGACTCAGAGCTTTGCGCTGCGGGTAGAGTAGCCATGCTTCTTCTTTTTGAATATCCACTCCAGGGAATAGGTTGATCAAGGTTCCGTCTTTGAGTTGCTGTCGTACCAAGAGTTCTGGTAGTAATGCGATGCCTCTGTGACGTGTTACGCCGCCGATTACAAAGCCGATGCTGTCACTCACCACCGAAGGTTCGACTTTGATGATGTGGTCTTTGATGTTCCATTGCTTGTCGATGTCACCGCTTGGCCACCTAAAACAAACAAAGGGGTAAGTTGAAATCTCTCTTAAGCTTGAAGGCTTGCCTTTTTTCTCAATAAATTCCGGACTCGCAACAAAAACACGTTGGAGATCCATCAGCTTACGGGCGACCACGTTAGCGTCACTCAAGGTACCGCCATGCATGGCAAGGTCTAACCCTTGACGATACATATCGACAAAGCCGTTACTAATGTTGCGAATGTCGAGCTCTACTTTGGGGTACATATCTTGGAACTTGAACAGCGTTGATTGCATGATGTCGCTGGTTTCAGGCAACAAACCAATCTTCACTTGTCCGTGTGCGACTTCTGAAAGGTTGGAAGCGATATGATTCGCTTTGTCGAGCGCACTCAAGGCATTGATCAGCTCTTTGTAATAAAGCTCACCAGATTTCGTTAAGGAAAGGCTGCGAGTGGTTCTAAAGAACAATTGAATGCCGAGAGACTTTTCAAGGTCGTTAATTCTGCGGCTAACATTGGCGCGGGGAAGGTCAAGTGCATTGGCAGCGGCAGTAAAACTACCCAGTTCGACAACGGTGGTAAACAGTTTTAGATCTTCGATTTTCATAACAACAGCATTGAATCGTTTTTAGAACAGTATGTTGGGCATCGTATACCAATTGGATTTTAAAATCGAAGCGTTCTTGAAGCTAGCTTGTGCTGAGGCAGTAAAAAGCCAGCCGATAAGTGATTATCATAGCTGGCTTTGTGTTTATCTTAGACTAGTGTTGTTTCACCTTAGACGATGCTGTTTTAACGACCTCGACCGTCGACCATTACGATGATTGTTTTAGAAATGATGCTGAGATCAGCCACAATCCAAGACTTAACAGAACATAAGCTTAACGCGTAACTATGGTCGAAGCCGACTTTACGACGTACATCATCAATACAGGTATCGTAACCTTGATTCACTTGTGCAAGCCCTGTGATACCGGGCATTACGCCATATGTACGGTCAGCAAAGTAAGGGATTTCGTTCTCTAGTTTGGTGTAAAAAGTAGGGCGTTCAGGACGAGGACCAATCAGAGACATTTCACCTTTCAATACGTTAAACAGTTGTGGAAGCTCATCAAGACGAGTCTTTCTTAAAAAGCGACCTACAGGTGTGATTCGTGGGTCATTCGCGGTAGCCCATACAGCACCAGAGCGAGTTTCTGCATCTTCGTACATGCTACGGAACTTCATTATTTCAAAGATTTCCATTTTCTCTGGTGTAGACTTACCCACACGCAGTTGACGGTAGAAAATAGGGCCACGAGAGGTCAGTGCAATCGCCATCGCAATCAGTGGAAATACTGGTGCTAGCAAAATCAAAGCAATCAATGAGCTCACGAAATCGAAAGTACGTTTAGCACGTGAGATTTTGTATTGGTATAGGTTTTGGGTAGATAGCTGTTCAATGTTCATCATAATAAGTCCTTAATGATTCGCTCGTGTCCAAGGTGAGTTTTCTAGTCCGATTAGGTAACGAATGCCACCAATGAAGTTGGCATAGTGTCCAACGATTAAATAAGAGATTAATGAAATAGGTTTGTTTACTAGGCGCTTTGGTAATATGCAGCCAAGCAAGCCAATGCTGTAAACCGCTACTTGAGCCCATAACAAAGCTTCAAATACCATGTAGTTGCTCAGTAAGATTGAGCACACAAAGCACACAATCATCAAATATGGAGTGAGTAAGCGAAGGCCTTTTCCAGAGAAAAATGCAAACGCGATACCTTTAAACTTCGGGCTAAACAAGCCAAACAATCGAATCGCTTGTTGCATGTTACCCGCCGAAATACGAAGTCTACGTTTGAAGTCTGTTTCTAGGTTCGATTCCTCTAGCTCTAATGCCACCATTTGGGTTTCGTATTCTGCGATGTAACCTTGCTTAACGATTTGCATCGGTAGGATGAAATCATCGTTAATGGTATTCAGAGGAAGTAGTTCGAACAGGTGTGTTCTGAACAAGTAGAATGCGCCATGCGAACCTAAGCTAGAACCTAATGA
The DNA here is from genome assembly GCF_002875705.1 of Vibrio sp. 10N.261.45.E2. GTDB lineage: Bacteria > Pseudomonadota > Gammaproteobacteria > Enterobacterales > Vibrionaceae > Vibrio. The sequence continues at coordinate 80,035 of NZ_MCZZ01000143.1, read as the reverse complement.
TGCCTCTGACTCTTTAACCGCGGTCTGATACTGCCAATACGTGTTTTCACCTTCATTACCCGTTGGGCAAAGTTGGTAGGTTGCGTTTACAACACCGACCTTGTCACTTTCAAAATGAGCGGCAGCAATCAGTAGTGCATCCAATGAAATAAGGGCAGAAACGTCACTCATTGCTGTGATATCACTGGTTATACGTGTCACTTCTTCATTAATTACCGCAACTTTGCCTCGGTTTACTTTATGGTCATGTATCTCAAAATAAACGTCACTGCACATCGCTTCTTGAATGGTCATTTGTGCAATGGCGACTGTGTTATCGGTACAACCATCACAAGCAATAATCACCTGTAGCTTCTTTTTTGGGTAATCGAGTGAAGCAAGGTTACGGATCTTGTCTGCGATCCACTGTTCTTCATTAAACGCTGGGACAAGTACGGTTATGGTCGGCAACGTACAATCTTGCTGTTCGTCTTTGTAGCAACGATGACTCTCTTCAACTTTACGCGCTGGGTGGCTTTTCGCATACCAACGCAGCAACAGAGGGTAGGCTGCGTGATGATAGACAATCAACGCGCCAGAGAATAAACACAGTCCTGCAAGCAACCAATCAATCATGCGTAAGCTCCTTCTGAGATGTCGTTGTAAGACGAAACCATTTTGATGATGTCGAAGTTTTCGAGTACGTAGCGTCGAGGCGATAAAAAGCGCTCATTTTGATTCTCTAGCAACGCGTTGGCTAATCCTGTGATGCTGCCTTTTTTGACGAGCGTGCCGCTTACTGGGCATAAGGTTTCATCGACAGCGCCCACGTCCATCGCGACAGTTGGAATATTGCACGCTTGAGCTTCGAGTGTTGAAAGGGGTAAGCCTTCATGGCGTGAAGGTAGGCAGAAGGTGTCTAACGCTCCGTAAAACGTGGTCATGTCTTCAACTAGGCCTAGGAAGATAATTCGATCACTTAGGTTTAGTCGGCGAGTAAGTTGCTCAAGTTGAGCACGTTTGGTACCGCCGCCAGCAAATGCGACAACCATGTTTTCTGGTAGAAGCGTCATGGCTTTAATCAGTTGGTCTTGGCCTTTCACATATTCTAGGCGTCCCGCACAACCGATGATGTGTTTGTCTGTCGGCAGGTTTAGCGCTTCTCTCGCATGTTCTTTCGACATTGGCTTAAACTTTTCACAATCCACGCCATTTTTGATGGTGATAATGTTTTGGTAAGAGAAAGCAGCGCGTAGTTGGTTATAAACACGCGTCGCGTCTGCAACTAACGTAGGCTGAGCGGCTTTTAAAGCAAGCGCTTGTATGCGACGACGTTTGTTGTTGTTCAGGTGCCACGCGTCATGCTCGGTATGGATTCGAGTTGGAACACCAGTTACGCGAGCGGCATACCCTGCATACAACAATGGGCCAATGTGATGGGTATGAACAACGTCAGGGCGAATTGCATTGAAAGCTTTGATAAGCTTAATAATGATGTTGAACTGTACGCCTGGTGCTTTATCTAAAAAAACGATCTGCTCTTTGTAAGGCTCCAATTTCGGCCAGTTATTGACTGATTCTTGTTTTGTACCTTCTAAACTAACGATAAGTACTTGGTCGCTTGGCTTAGCAAGGCGCAACAGATCGAGCGTCAGGGTTTCTAAGCCACCCGGAGCAAGGTGCTGAACAACATGTATGATCTTTTTGCCATGCTTCGTTAAGTGCGTATTCATAATTTGGACCCTGCCTTTATAATTCTTGTTTCGCCTTTCTGACGTTTCTCTTGAAGTGACTTCATTTAAAACGTTTAACTAAGCAAGGAGATTGCAGGAGTTGTGCCAATTAAATAATCCATTTATTTCAATGGCTTATGTTGATCTATTTTGTAGTGATTTTTATTTCTCAAAATGGGAATCAAAACAAAATACCAATGAATTGCAGTTTGAATGATAAGGCAGGTGGACGTTTAAGGTGAGATTACGAATTTGAGGCTTTAGACAAGTGAAACGCCAAGCGAATGTTGGCGTTTGTTGGAGAGAAGTAAGCCCTTGGTAAGGTCTGGTTTTAAAGCTGACTAGCTCATTTTAGGAATGACCGTTATCACAGGGACACCCAAGATATCTTCGATTTCGTCTTTACGTTTGATTGAAGAGTCAAACAATTCAAACAATACGGCTAAGCCAATCCCCAATCCAATACCCGCTACAAATCCAGCCAGAATAAAGACAAAAGTCGGCATGTTCGATTTCATGCTAGGCGTGAAGGGCAAATCGATAATCTTTACACGTTTGTTTTGTTCAAACACACCTAGAGAACCCGTTAACTGAGCCATTTCATAACGCTCTGTCAGTTCATCGTAAAGTTGACGCTTTATTTCAACTTGGCGTTTTAGGCGGTACATCTCTTTTGCATTTTCACCAAAGTTATTCGCCTTGTGTTCTAGTTCGAAAATCATAGTACGAAGGCTTTTTGTCTCTTCAGTCAAAGACTCAAAGCGAGCGCGAACCAATTGCAAGCTGTGTAGCTGCGTAACCAAAAGAGGTTGGGTATCGGAAAGTTTGTTCAGTGTTGTGCTACTTGCGATGTCCCAAAGCTGGTCGCTGTTCATCTGTGGCTGGGCAACATCAAGTAAACTCTTTCGCTCATTTTCAAGTCTTTCTAATTCGCGAACCTTAGCTTGCACGGCACTGTGCTTATTAGTGTATTTTGCTTGAAGCAGCGTTAGCTCACTACGAATGTCGATGATCTGGTCTTCTATTCGGCCGATCACTGGGTTGGTTTTTGAAAGCTGTTGGTCGATCGAGCCGAGGCTTTTCTCAACGCCTGATAACTCGGCCTCTTTTTCTGCAAGGTTTTGTTTTAGCGATGCTAAGCGGTTTAAACTTTGGCTTTGTACTTCTGGTGTCGATTGCACGTTTTCATTCATGTACAAGGCCAAAGCTTCTTCTGCTGCTTCCAGTTCAATACGACGCTTGTCGATATGGATCTTCAAGAAGTTGCTTGAGTCTTCAATTGACGAACGTTCCGGTGCGAGCAACTGTTCAATGAAATGTTCGCTAACCGAGCGAAGAGTCTGTTCCATTCCAAGTGCTGTGTTGGATGTTAAGCTTATCTTTAGAAAATCTTTTCCAAGCTGAGTCACCGACAAACGTTGAGACAGGTCGGCGATGATCTCTTCTTTTTCCATCTCAGGCATGTCTGGCGTAGTTAGTTCCAACTCTTCAGCCACAGAGTAAAGCACATGTCGACTGTGAAGCAACGTTCTTAATGCATTGAGTCGATCTTTCAGCATGGTCGATACCGCGATGTCTTCCAAGAATGGGTTCATTTTAGCGGTTTCTTGAATCAACATACTGGTATGCGCATCGTATTTTGCTGGAGCCAGTTTGCTCACCCCAAAGCCTACAAACGGCAAAATCAGGATTGGCAGCACGATAACATAGCGTTGACGCCACATCGCATTAAGGATAGTTAATAACCGCAATTTCAGATTATTCATAATAGCTCCAACATCCAATGTACGAAGTTACCACGGTTCTGCCAGCTTTCTTGCTCGACGACAGAGATAGGTGAATTGTTAAGTTGACGTGCATGGTCAAGCGCCCAAATCATTTGGTTAGCACTGCCGATCGTAGTCACGTGCTCTTGATAGGGAACCAAAGCAGGGAATGGCGTGGTAATAATCGGTGTACCAGCCGCAAGGTATTCCATTAGTTTGAGTGGGCTGCAAGCTCGAATCTGTTCGTTATCAACAAACGGTAGTAGGCTTACGTCCCAGTGTTGAGAATAGCTTGGCAATGTATGATGTGGACGAGGGCCAAGGTAATGGACGTTGTCCAACTTAGGTAGCATGAGCGTATCAAGCTCGTTTGGACCAATGAAAACAAAGTCCCACTCCGGCATCGCATTCGCAACTTTATCAATCATCTTGTAATCAAGCCACTTAGAAAGGCTGCCATAGAAACCAGCAATAGGGCGGTGGCTACTTGGTAAGTCTTGTGCTCTTGATACAGGTGTTGAAAACAGGTCTACGTCTACACCATGCGGTAGTAAGTGGGCTTTATGTTTTGGAAACTTATCCATCAATTTTTTGCTGGCCGCGAATATCAGAGTTGCTTTATCAATCAACTCTGACTCGTGTTGCGCTACCGTGTCATGGTCAACACCCGCCAATGCACTGAAATCATCGCCACAGTAATACACTACGGATGATTCGCCTAAATGTCCGCACAAATCAACTGCGGTCGGAAGTGACGTCCATAGAATAGGGTCGTTAAGATTAAGCTCGGCAATAACAGGTTTTAGTTGGCGTAACATCATTTGCTGGGCCAGCTTTCTCGATAACTTAGACGCAGGCGCAGGGATGGTTTTTAAGTTAACGATGGTAATGTTGTTGTGTCCCTCTGAGTCGAGCATGTTTTGAGTCACGGCTTTGGTTTTGCCGAACAACTTATTGAACGCTCGCGCCATATCTTTAGATGACAGCTTCGGTTGTCTTAGACCAATAGAGTTGATCCATAAGACTGTATGTTGCTGAGCTAGGTGACGAACCAAATGTTGAGTTGATGAAGGCAGGCCGCCAAAGTCTTCACCAAATACGATTAAATCACGCATGGTCGCCTCCATGAGTCTCAAATGCATCGAATACGTCAGACTCTGTAACTTCTACAGACTTGATTTGGCCAACCACTCGAGCAGGGTTGCCGGCTGCGATAGCAAATGCTGGGATATTCTTTGTTACCACGCTGCCTGCGGCTATTACTGCACCTTCGCCGATGGTTACGCCACCTTTAACGGTCACGTTGGTTCCTAACCACACATCGGGTTCAAGGATGATGTCGCCGATTTGTTGCGGGTCATCACCTTCACCTAGCGCTCGGCGTTTTGCATCAAGCGGGTGTCCAGAGTAGCCAAATAGGAAAGCGCCACCTGCGATACGTACGTTGTCAGAGATAACCACTTTGCCTCCAACAGCGATAGTAGACTGCCAACCGATATCGACATTGTTACCAATTGACAGTAGTGGGTGCTCTAAGCCTTCTAATGGCTGAGTACAACCAGAAAACGTGGTGTGGCCAGAGATACGGCAATTGTCACCAATTGAAATTTGAACAGGGCCGCTGACGAAAGGTAAACCTCCGTACAAATACAGGCGTTTGCCACATTGAGCGACACGTCCCTTGAACGCAGGTGTCCAGTAGAAGAATCGAGTAAAGCCAGAAACCAAATTCACCACAAGCTTGTGCGCTTGATATAGGCAGCGATTAAGCACTTGAGGGGTAGGTAGCTCTGCGCTTCTGATGTCTTTCAAAATGAAAAACACATTTCTAATTCGAGAATTAGGATGAAACTTAAGCCAATGTTTGAATTGATGTATAGATACTGACGTCATAATGAAACTCCTCTATCTTGTTATATAGAAGTACTTTCATATACTGTGCCATTAATTAAGCCCAGTATTTTCAAAGAGTTATAAAATATCTTTTAGATTTTCTCATTTTGACAGGCAGTTTGAGATACGTTTGAGACGCAAACTGTGAGTGCTGCGAGGATATAAATCGGCCAGTTGAAGCCTTGGGTCAAAAATGTACCAGACACAATTGTTCCTATTAGACCTGCATAGACAGCATAGGCGACGGCATTAAGTTCAGGTGCAATGTCCGTGGTGGTATTTTTTAATCTCGCTAACGTGGAGCGAGAGGTTTTGATTAAAGAAACGATAAGGCAGACAAAAATGATAAGGCCAATAAAGCCTGTCTCTGCTAACACTCCAAACCAAGTACTGTGTACGGCGTGATTCAGCCCATCCCAGTGTGAACTGTAGAAGAAGTAGTTCGAAAAGAAGTTGTTAAGCCCAACTCCAGTCAATGGGTTCTCGATTGCCATTTTTACGGCTGCTTCCCATGCATAGATTCGCCCCATCGCAGATTCATCGATACCTTGCTCAGCCGCGCCTCCGGATGATCTGTCTGAAATTCCGGCCACCAAGTAGAGAACGATGGCCGCAACAGAACCTACCGAGATTAAGAGGACTTTAGAACGAACTAATTTCCACGCAAAAATACCAATAACGGCAATACACCCCAGTAACCCGCCACGGCTTTGAGTTGCAATGATGGCAGCGAGCAATAACAAGCAGACTAAGCCACTAATTAACCGTTTGAAACCAGAAATGCCAGATGTGGTGGCTTGGCTTATGGTAAAGGCGAGTGGGAACATCAATACCAGTGCTAGGTCGTTCGGGTCACCCAACATCGAACCAAAATCGCGACCAATGGTGACACGTGAGCCTTCAACAAGCCCAATGCCATTCACTGAGTTATACACGGCAATAAAACTGACTAAAGCGCCAGCGTAGATGATGGTCATCGCGGTTTTTGCGAGGTTCTCCGTGGTGTTCACTAGCCAAGTAATCGCAAGCGTCATCGCGATTATTTTCCAATACACACCTTTGAATTCCGCTAGTGCTATCGGTCTGTTCGACGCAAAGATGATGCCGATGAAAACCAGTACCCAAAATATCGCCAGCCAATTTAAACAAGGGTGCCAAAAGATTTTAAGCTCTTTACTGATTAACGCATGCCAGAGTAGAGCTGACAGAGCACCCAACGAGAGCATCAAAGGGATTTTTAACGAGTAGAGTTGGGGGATGGCTTCGTGAATTCGGAAAAAAGAAAACACAACGAACAACAGAACCAGCCAGAATGTCTTGTTCAGCACGAATAGCCCGCCTAATGGTACAAGCGCTAGCGCCACAATAACGACAGGGTGAGGCGCAAAGTACCAAACCACACCAAGACCAATGCACAAGACACTGATCGTGATGATAATTGGTAATCTGTTGTCTTCAGGAGTGACCATTGTGACCTCTATTCGCAGATAAACTTTTTACGATAATTTCGCAGTTTTAAAGACGCAATTACGCCTGATGTAAAGTTTGCAAAGCGAGTGCCAGTTATGCATTTAATTTAACTGACTGATTTATAGTGGAATTGTTAATTGAAAGCTAAGCCTGGTGTTGAGGGTTGTCATTTTGAGAATCAGTATAAAACGACTAGATCGCCTAAATCGCTAGACCAAAATGACCAATGAGTGACTAAGATTCGTTGTAGTGGTCGAGTTGGTAGATCTCCAACAACTGCGGGACAACAGCTTGTGGCGAATATTGGTTTTTAACGGTTTCTATCGAATTACTTTTTAGAGAATCGCGTTGTTCGTTCGTCAATGACATCCATAAAGATAAAAACTGTTCTAGTTCAGCTTCTGAATTAGCGAGGTAGCCGTTAACTTGATGCTCGATGAGTTGAGGTAGGTTACCCACTGAGGTAGCGAGAACGGGAATGCCGCGGATCATGGCTTCTAAAGCGGCCATAGGTAAGCCTTCGAAGCGGGAAGGGATGACTAACAAATCGATTTGACTCCAGACCCTATCCATATTGGTCTGATGCCCATGAAAAGTCACATTATCGGGCTGTGATTTAACTAAGACTGGCATTTCTGGCCCATCACCAAAAAGCTCAAACTGAACTTCGGGAAATTGTTTCGCTAATGCGATAAATCGATCAGGCGCTTTTTCATGGCTTAATCGGCCTACAAAACCAACATGGAATGGGCTCGATGAAGGGGAGTTTTTGAAACCACTTGGAACTTTGACGAAGTTGTTGAGCTGATGGGTTTTACTCGGCACTTTCGCTTTAATCTTCTCACTGACGACCAGTGACTGATCAGAAAGAAAACTACTGTAGCGGTCGAGCCAGTCATACAGCCACACTTTGCCTGTTGGGGTTTCACCAGCGTGATAAGTGGTGATTTGCTTGGTGTTGACTAAACGAGGTGGGAGTTTTATTAGCTTACTGACCAAACTGGCTTTGTAACCATGAGCATGTATAAGCCTTGGCTGATAATGTTGAACTGCACGTTTAAGCTGTGCCGCGCTATTTCCACTTGAATCTGAAGAACAGCTGGAGGCTAAGTCGGAGAGGTAGCTAAAAGGGATGTTCAACGTATTCAATCTTTCAACAATGATCGCTTCCGGATTAAATTTGGTCAAAAGAACGATTCGAACAGCCTCTGAATACTGAGCACTTTCTGATATCAGGCCTTGAGCCAATTCTAAAACGTGCGTTTCTATGCCACCAAAAGTTTGGCTGTCGATTAACAGCCAAATCTCGTGAAGGTTTACGTTAACTGCACCATCGTTAGGCTTGATTGTACTCATCTTCCGATTCCCAAGCCTGTTTCTTACGGTAAACCGTAGAAGGGCTGAGTTCCAACAACACAGCGGCGTTTAACACATTCCCATCGCAATGGTTGATTGCATGTTGAATGGCTTCACGTTCTATTTGCCACAACGGACGAATAGCGCCTTCGCTTGTTGTAAATGCAGGCGTCATCGAGTCGTTGTTCGCGGTAGAAACTAACGGTTGATCCAACTCTTCTGGAGTAATCGGAGGCAATTTAGCTTCTGGTGCTTCTACAACAGCGGCCTGAGGCACAGGTACTCGAATTGGCGTCACCGATTTCGATGTTGGAGCTGCGTCTACTTTGTTAATCGGAGGCGGTAACATGTCTTTAGTCACGCTTGTTTCATTGTTCAACACCACGATGTTACGGATGATGTTTTGCAGTTGACGCACGTTGCCTGGCCATACATAACGTTTAAGCAGATTCTGAGTTTCTTTGTCTATTGATTTGAACTTCTTCTTGTCTTGCTTCGCGTACAGTTTCAAGAAGTGATTACAAAGAGTGACGATGTCACTTCCTCGTTCGCGAAGTGGCGGCATCTCGATGGGCACAACGTGAACACGGTAGTAAAGGTCTTCTCTAAAACGTCCTTCTTGTACTTCAACGAGCGGGTCGCGGTTGGTTGCACAGATAATTCTGACGTCGACTTTGATTTCGCGATTACCACCGAGTGGAGTGAAGGTACCGGTCTGTAAAAATCGAAGGAGCTTCTTTTGCATCTCCAACTCCATTTCACAAAGCTCATCGAGAAATAGGGTGCCACCATGCGCTTGCATTGCCGCACCTTTGCGGTCGGTTGTTGCACCGGTAAATGCACCTTTTACATGGCCGAAGATTTCACTCTCCATTAGGTCTCGAGGGATAGCACCACAGTTAATCGCAACGAAGGGTTTACCGTTACGCTGGCTTTCTTGGTGAATCGCTTCTGCACACACTTCTTTACCCGTACCACTTTCGCCGTTAATAAACACGCTAGCAGTAGTAGGCGCAACTGAATCGATGATCTTGTAAACCGCCTGCATGGGTAGGCAAGAGCCGATGAAATTATGAAAGCGATCACGATCGAACTTGCTTTGTATGTTATCGACTAGGTTTTCGAGTTTCGCTCGTTTTAGGTGTAAGCGAACAGAGGTTTTGAGTCGATCGGCTTGAATGGGTTTCTCTAAAAAGTCTTCCGCGCCGCGCTGAATAAGGTCTACCGCAATGTTTACTGAGCCATGGGCTGTCGCGATAATAACGGCGGTCGGTATTTCATTTGCGCTAATCCAATCTAATACTTCTTCCCCTGGCATGTCTGGTAACTTGAGATCGAGAATAACAAGTTGTGGGGAGTGCCTTTCAATGAAAGTTTTTGCTTCCGCGCCGGTTTCGACGTGGAAAATATCGTAGGGCTCGTCCTTTACGTACTGCTTATAGAGTACGGCGAGTGAGGTGGAGTCTTCAACTAACAATACTTTAGGGCGCATTGTATATTCCTTTTGAAACTTTATCCTAACCAATCAATAACATAGTGATAGGTAACCATCAATACGAGTCTTGTGTATTTGTTATCTACCGCATGCAATCTCTTAACAAGCGGCCTGTATTATTTTTTGTATCGTCGACCATGATGGTTCGCATCTTAATGGAAACTGTATTAACAGCGACGATGTTGAGCGTTCATTTGATCCCGATGAGCAACAATTAAGTTAACTGAAGCCTGCCTCTTTTCTTTCAAGCAATGCTTTGATTGAACGCTCAGCAAGTTCGAGTAATTCATCAACTTGTTGGAATGCCGCATCATGGCTTTGTTCTAAACATTGTTTTTCTAGAGCGCGAGATAGCTCTCCCAAAGGGCGATTTCCCAATGATAATGCCGTACTTCCGAGAGTATGGACCTCAAATTCAAGTGTCTGAGCGTCTTTCTGAGTGGCGGCTTCTTTTATGGCAACCAAGCGTGTTTGTGATTCTTCGACATAATGGTCGATCAAGATCGGGATAATGTCCGCACTTGTATCTCGAATCATTTGCTCTAGAACGCTTTCATCAACAAGCATGCTAGCTTCTTGTAAGCTTAGATCTGCAGGTGTGTCTGACGCTAAAGTCGAATTCATCAAACTAAATCCTTTTGTTGAGCTAATATCCATGAGTAAAGGGGCTGTTGACCTTTCGTGGTTAAGTTTTGTTCGAGATAAAATCGTTTTAGGTGCGGCGAAGAGTATGTAGCCTAGTCATTCTAAGCAAATATTCTTCAACAAAGCATAAAACGATTTTAGCCGAACCCTTCGGGCAGCCCTTGTGGTTCATTTCTACTGCGTTAGAGACTTTTCATGTAGGCCAGCTACACGTCAAAGCCTCTTCCTTGTATTAATTTTCCACAAGATGCTGCAAAACCCAGCTCGAAAGGTCAACAGCCCCTATTAAGTTTTAGACATTTTCTAGAATAATTTCAACTGGTTGGCGTATAAAGAGTGCAATTAATTGCTATCTCATTCATCTCGGGTCTGTGTTTGTGACAAACCTAACGGACTGATTTAGTTTGTTTTCTGTTATGAAATATCAACTTAGATGCTTATAAAGCGTAAGCGAGAGACAGAGAGCCAGAGAAAGCGAGGGCGATATAATAAAAAAGACCACTGCAGTAAATGACTAGCAGTGGTCTTAAACCGGGTGAAATCGTCTGGACTAATTCAAATAGCCGTAATCTAAATATTGATTATCAGAACTACGAAGCTTTATCAATTTTTGGCTTTGGGTCAGCTTCTACTTCTTCCTCGCTATTTTCAGAGAAGATGTCAGCAACAGCGCTTCTCTCTAGCTCACCTTTCAGATTACCTTCTTCATCGACAACAGGAAGAGAGTAGTCACAAGACATCGTGTCTGGGAGCACTTCTTCAATCACAGCATCAGGTAAAATGGCAGGAACTTCTTCATATATCTCTTCACTGAAGTCATGCACTGATGCATCTTCAACCGCATCTTGTAAGCTCTCTTGCGTAACTAGGCCTTGATAGCCATCGTCCGTTACGTGATAAGCGTAATCGTTTTTCAGCATCTTCATTTGCGCGAGAGCACCTTCGATCGTTTCTGAGGTGATTCGGTAAAGAGGCGGCTGCATAACGGTTTCAACGGTCAATGCACGAGCACGGTTTACGTCTTTAACAAACGCTTCCACGTAATCATCGGCTGGATTCAGCAAAATCTCATGAGGTGTGCCTTGTTGTACTAATTCGCCGTCTTTCAAAATCGCAATTCGGTCGCCTAGACGAAGTGCTTCATCCAAATCGTGAGTGATGAAAACAATCGTCTTATGAAGTTTCTCTTGAAGTTCAATAAGCTGATCTTGCATTTCACTTCGGATCAAAGGATCGAGTGCCGAGAAAGCTTCATCCATTAATAAGATTTCAGCGTTGGTACACAAAGCGCGAGAAAGGCCAACACGTTGTTGCTGACCACCAGAAAGTTGGGCAGGGTATTGCTTGCCGTAACCTTTCAAGCCAACGGTTTCTAACCATTCATTGGCCTTTGCTAAACGTTCTTCTTTTTTGATGCCTTGTACTTCCAACCCATACGCAACGTTTTCAACCACTGTGCGATGAGGCATTAAGCCAAAGCGTTGGAATACCATCGACATCTTATGGCGACGGAACTCTTCTAACTGTTTGGTGTTGAGGCTCATTACGTCTATGCCTTCCACCATAATCTTGCCTTGAGTCGGGTCGATTAGACGGTTGAAGTGACGAATCAGAGTCGATTTACCCGAGCCAGAAAGCCCCATGATAACGAAGATTTCGCCACGGTTAATCTCGAGGTTAATCTCCTTCAAACCAACGGTATGACCCGTATCTGCGAGAATCTGGTCTTTATGTTCACCGTTCTGAACTCGGTTCATCACAGACATTGGTTTTGGTCCAAACACTTTGTATAGACCACTAATTTCAATCAATGGTTTAGTCATGCTTGAATCCTCCTAAATGCGCATTGGTTCTTTTTGCATACGCCTGTGAAGCGCGATCAAAAAGGATAGCAAGGGCAACAATGGCAAAACCATTCATCAAGCCTAATGTGAAGTATTGGTTTGTGATGGATTTAAGAACCGGTTGGCCTAAGCCTTTCACACCAATCATAGAAGCGATAACAACCATAGACAGTGCCATCATGATGGTTTGGTTGATACCCGCCATGATCGTTGGCATTGCCAACGGAAGCTGAACACCCCATAAACGTTGTTTTTTACTCGCGCCAAATGCGGTAGCGGCTTCAAGCACTTCTTTATCAACTAAGCGTATGCCTAAGTTGGTTAAACGAATTACAGGTGGAATCGCGTAAATAACTACAGCGATTAGGCCCGGGATCTTACCGATGCCGAGTAGCATGACGACTGGAATCAAGTAAACGAATGCAGGCATGGTTTGCATGATATCAAGCATCGGTGTAACGATAGATTGCGCTCGGTTTGAGCGGGCCATCGCAATACCAATCGGAATGCCTAAGAATATCGAAACCAAGGTACACACAGTGATGATACTGAGCGTCCGCATGGTGTCTTCCCACATACCAAAGTAACCAATGAGAAGCAGAGAAACGACACAGCCTAAAGCCAGTTTCCAAGAACGGCTTGCTGCGTAGACAAGGCTTGTACACACGGCGAGGACAATAATCCAAGGTGTGGAGATAAGTAGTTTTTCAAACCAAACAAGGAACGAAAGAAGAGGGTCAAAAAGAGATTCAATCATTTCACCGTATTCACGGGAAAATTCACGGTATGCGCCATCTAGCGTCTTTTTTATGGTTCGTAAATCAGCGCGTTCCATCTCTGGAAAGCTTGATAACCAATTGCTGTCAGCCATTTTATATCCTTATAGTTCGGAGCCACTTGTTCATGCGATAAGAAAATCGGCAATGAAAAGGGCTCCGAATCATGAATAACATCAAGTATAGCGACGTTATTTCTGTTCTATTGTTGAAGCGTAATTACTTGTTGTTTAATTAATTACAGCTCGGCTTCAACTTTCTTAGCCACTTCTTCAGAAACCCATGGGTGCCATACTTCTGGGAATTCACTCAAGAAATGCAGACTCGCTTCCTCACCATCAGCTTGGTTGTCTTCCATCCAAGCAAGTAGCGAGTTCATTTTGTCGTTTGTGAAACCACGTTTTGTAAAGTAGTCGTACGCTTCTGGTGCTCGTGACGCAAAACTTTCAGTGGTGATCGTGTGGACAGGTGAAGGCGGGTACATGGTCGCTTTTGGCGATTCACAATCTTCTTTGGTGGTACAGTTAAGGAACTCTTGCTCATCAACGCCACTGCCAAAGTCGACTTTAACCATGTCGTATTTACCTAGAACAGCGGTTGGTGCCCAGTAGTAACCAAACCATGCTTCTTCACGTTCGTAAGCTTTTGCGATAGAGCCAGATAAGCCGGCACTCGAACCTGGATCAACAATCGTGAAACCGCTGTTTTCTAGCTCAAGAGCATTAAACAAGTTTCCGGCGCTGATCTGACAGTTCCAGCCTGCTGGACAGCTGTAGAATGCAGATGTATCTGGGTCTTCAGGGTGTTTGAATAAGCTAGCGTTCTTGCGTACACCTTCGATGGTTGCCATTTCAGGGTACTGTTTAACTAGGTAAGCTGGAACCCAAAAGCCTTCTTCGCCGCCGTTGACAAGCGCTTTGCCTGCGTAGCGAAGACGTTTCTCTTCAACACCTTTATCTAATGCGTCTTTTAGGCTGTTGCTCCAAAGCTCAGGGGCAACATCAGGCTGGCCTTTTTCGATCATAGATGTGCCTGTTGGCATAGTGTCGCCAGGGATAAGTTCAGCATCACACCCATAACCATGTTCCAGAATGAATTGGTCGATATTGGCGATCAGTGTTGCAGAGTTCCAGTTCATATCTGCGATTGTTACGCTGCCACATTCTCCAGCGTTAGCATTACCGCTGGCTGCTGCTACTAACAAAAATACGGAGCTTAACTTGTATTTCATATTGAGTTTCCTTTCTCTTTAATAATACAACTGAGGTAACCAAGGTAAATTGATTATCTAAATTGCTCGACGGTGATCCTTTCCGTGTATTTGAACTATTTGAGCAGAAGGAGGGATGGTGAAGTTTGAATAGATAAACGTGCAAAGTCAGTGAAGTGTGATTTGCCAATTCATCCACTGTGTTTCAACAGCCATCGGATAACTTTGTCAAACTATTACAAATTCGTCAAAAACCACCTCTATTTATAATCTTAGGGAATAATCGTACGAATTCCATCTTTGATGCGATTTACATGGCACTTTAACCGTCTGTGTCACATTACCGTTAAAGTTAGGCGTAGGGCTGTTGATTTTTAGAGAGATTTAAAGGTGGTAAGACAATAAACTGCGTGTGTGAAATGCGTTGAATGGTTTTTAAAATCGTATTTTTAATAATAATTTCGCCAAAAATGCGGAATTTTGTTCTGGTGGATTTACCTTGAAGAGTCATCGGAGTGGTGGTTGTCAGAGGTAATCTGACAACCATAAAGAGGCAGAACAAAGTTACATTGGCAGGTTCAAAAACTCATTTTGATACAGTTTGTTTGTCAAACTATCACGAAGCTTAGCGGGTATGAATTTCATTCGATTGATTTGTCTTACCAGCTCTTGTGCAAAGCTAGGTGTTTGTTTCATGTTCATCACACTGCCCATTAGATTGATACTTTGTGCATCAAGCAGCTTTTTCGCTTGTTCTAGGTGGTGACTTGAAGTTTCACCGTACGCGATAACCATCAGTGTGCTGTCACAAGCACTCGCCACAGACTGCGCCGGGATGTTACCTTTGTTGATGTTGAGAAGTGGAGAGGTGTCGATGATGACTCTATCGTATTTCTCTAACCATTTGTTCACTACTTTTTGTAACGTCGCCGGATCTTTATAAGCCAATTGTGTTGAAGCGACTTGTGGAGCGGGAACACCAATAAACGTACGGTGAGATTCAACATGTTCTATCAATTGACCCTGCTGATTGTCTTCTAGCATATTCAAATCTTTGAAAGCAGGATTGAACAAGTTGAGATCGACATAAAGCGTTGAATGACCAGCAAGAAGAAAACGCTCTGCTAATGCGGTTGCAACAGATGTTACCCCGTCACCTGAATGGCAGGCAGTCACGCATATAGATTTTTGGCCGTTAAGTTCAGAAGCTAAATACAGTTGCTCGACTTCGGCATGGGTTGCTGAAATAGTCATTATAAAGCTCCTATTAGTACGATAGTGGTGGTAATTCGTAGTATGTCATCAAGTCCGACGCGAGCTTTCTCGATAAAGCTTTCGCGACGGTCTGGGATGTAAATCGTGTCACCAGCGCGTAGCACAGGTAGGTTGTAAATATTGGCTGTTTTACTGAACTCAACAAGGTCAAAGGTACGAGCTTGACCTTGGCAGCAAGACATATTCACGATAGTAATTTTCTCTACGTAAGCATTGTCAGTAGGGCCTGCCGCTTCTGCCAAGATATCGAGAATGGTCATGTTGTCGTTGAACACATAACGTCCTGGATTATTAATCGCACCAAGTACACGAACGGTTTCTTCTTTCGGTGTATCTAACCAGTTTTTACCTTTCTCTGGGATATAAATGGTGTCACCGGTGGTTACGTGTGGTAGTAAGGATTCGTCACCCGTTTCGAAGTACAGTGATAAATTGAGTTTGCTTACTTGTGAGTAGGTTTTGTCACGGTGCGTGACGCGAACGTTGTGGATGTCGGCATCTTTCGTCGGGCCATCAGCCGCAGACAAGATATCTAGAAAGTGCATGTCCTTAGTGAAGCGGTAACGACCGGGTGCATTCACTTGACCAAAGATGTAGATCGAAGCATCAGAGCTTTGACGAACCCATTGAGATTTATTGTCTGATGGATCTTGTGGCAAGTCGTGAACTCGCACGATAGAACCCGCGCGAATTTGAGGCATTTGGTCACGTGGTGCGCCATTTCGAATAAATTCGTCAAGGTTAAAGACGACTAACTTTCTACCAGTAACCACTTCGATTTTTGATGTGTCAGCACGTAGCGTAGGGCCACCGACGTGAGCCAACAATCCCATGAAGTTCATTTCATCTGACCATTCAATACGACCAGGACGGTTCACTTCGCCAATGACGTTAACCGCTCTGTCTGGTGTAATTTTCAACCAAGACTTCTCGTTCATATCGGTTTTCTCAGGAACGAAAATCGCGTCACCAGCTTTAATACTCGGTGGGTTGGAGTTAGGTAGACCTTCGGTGTAAGCCGCCAAATCGAATTTAAGCACTCTGCCATCGGCTTTAATGACACGGATTTGTCGTGATTCTGCAAATCGAGTGGGGCCGCCTGCATTGGCAAGGATATCCATGAATGTTGCGTCTCGTTTGCCTTCAAATGCACCGGGAGCAGCTACTTCACCCATAACGTAAACCATGTTTGCGCCAGATTTGATTTCTTCCTCTTGCTTTGGCACGAAAATGGTCGCACCCGGGCGTAAAACTGGAAGCAGACTTTCATCACCGGAGTCTAAGTATCGCTTAAGGTTAAATAAGGTTGGCGTGTTGTTTGAAATTACGCGGATTTGTTCAACACTGGCATAGCGAGTAACACCACCTGAACGCATTAATACGTCGACAAGGTCGGTGTTCTCTTTGTAAGTAAATGACCCCGGTGCGTTTACCTCACCAAAGACCTTAATAGAGTTTCGAGAATCCGCGCTGTCACCCGAGTTAGCAAGTTTTGCTGCGTCGAACTCTTGTTCGATGTTCCCAACTAACGGAGAAGCAGGAACAAACAGTGAATCCAGCGATTGAAGGGTAGGTAGAGTTGACTCGTCGCCTGAATCGAGGAATCGTTTGTAGTTAAACTCTTTCTTATCAGCCCCACGTTTAAGAATAAGCTTGTCTAGTTGTGCACCAGGTCGTAAGCCACCCGCAGCATAAAGCGCCATTTGGATGCTTGAACCTAATGAAAGTGTATATTCGCCGGGTTGTTCTACATAACCTTGTACGTAGATGATGATTTGCTGTTCTTTTACATACACAGACGCGTTCGACAGATCTTTATAAGCCGTTGCCAGTGATTCTAGAACGACTTTGTTAAGCTGTTCGCTGTCATAACCTGCGACAAACACAGCGCCCACTTCTGGAAGGGCAATGCGGCCACGCTTGTCCACTTGGAAACCCGTGTTCAAGGTGCTTTCTCCGGGTACATTAACTTGGATAAGGTCACCGACTTGAACCGCGTCTGAAAACTCGTCATTAGCACTCACAGCATTCGCAAAGCATAGTGACAGGGTGATGATAAAAGCGATCAATGATTTCATAGCCCACCTCCCATTTTCTCTGCATTCTTAGGCGAGATAACTTCGATGCTGACGCGGCGGTTAGTTAAACGTGTACCGTCAGATTCACCTTCGAATAGAGGAACAGTTTCACCAACAGAGACAGCTTTGATTCGTTGTGCGCCTAGGCCAAAAATAGTTAGGTAGCGTTCGACTTGCTTAGCTCGTCCAAGTGCTAACTTATCGTTGTATTCTTCACTGCCAGTTGCATCAGCGTGGCCTGTAACAACAAGGTCTAGAGATTTGTGTTCTTTAAGTAGGCTGGTTGCTTCCGCAAGTCTTCCCATGTACTTCGGATTGACTTCAATCGAACCTTCGGCGAATTGGTTGTCAACGTTTAGCAGGTCATACAACTGTTCGATCACCGACAATTGCATTCTAAATTGATTTTCGTTTTTTGGTGGCTCACAGCGGGCTTGCGAGGTTACGTAATCCAATTGAACTTCAAGTTCGTTAAGGCGTTTTCTTTGGATGACTAAGTCGTTGGCTGCATCTAGAAGTAGGCCACCTTGAAGTTCACGTGCAATACGGTTTTGCTTTTCTATCGCTTGAACAACCGCGGCAGGAAAACACCAACGAGCACCTTCTTGAATAAGAGCATCAAGATGTAATTTTGCGAGCTGCCAATCAAAACGTAATCCATGTTCTGGGCCAAGAGGCTCGTCTGGCATTACGGGAGAGAAGTCTGAATTTTGATAGTTGATAGAATCATAACTTTCAGCCAAACCTCCGGTGCCTTGTTCTGGATAGCTAGTACAGCCACCCAGAACGAGAGCGGACAGAGAAAGGGCTATGTGGTTTTTCAGTATTTTCATGCCAACGTCCTATGTTTCTAATTTTTATTATTATTTTTTGTTACTTCTAGCTTAGTGGATCTTCATGAAATTGTAGGATTTTTTGAATTTACTGGGATAGCGTGGCCAATACGTAGCAGATTCATAATTTCAAGGGGCTGCCCCGTCACATTTTCAAGTCGCATGTTACGTTCGCGCTCAGTCAGACGTTTGAACATGTAAACAATTGCACCAACACCAGATGAATCTAGAAACTCAACTTCACTAAAATCAACTTCGATTTCAGGGTGTCCATCATTAGAAATTACATCATCGATGTCTGTTTGTGCGTCACGACTGCCTGCTGCATCCAAATCACCGAAGATAGAAAGAGTCAGTGTCGTTGTATTCAAATCAATTTTACGTAGTTCCATAGCGGTATCTCCTTTTAAGTATGTAAGAACAATTGCACTGAATGTGCCAACTTTTATATTGTTATTTTTCAATGACTTATATTTAACGCCAATTTATCTCTCATATTGAGAAAAGGCGTTTCTCAATATGAGAACTAAAAACGGCGGAACATATGAGACTGATGAGTCATTAATTTGATCAATGAAAGGAAATAGTTAAATAAGATTGATGAGTTGATCGCATCTTATGGCAAAGATTTTCTAACTGCGTGTTGGAGCACTTAGGATTAAAGGAGTTTTTGATACGGAGTAGATGATGAGATTAACCAAACTGGCTTTAGCGACTCTATGGGCGTGTTCGTTTTCATCTCATTCATCCTATTTACCCCCTGACTATTTGGTGCTTGCGAACTCCTACCAGCAAGGAATCGATGTTTCAGAATACTGGAAGAGTGAAAAGCTTGATGGGATTCGGGCACTATGGGACGGAAAGCATCTATACACTCGTAACGGAAATCGTATTTACTCACCGAAATGGTTTACCGAAAACTTACCTAGTGTGCATCTCGAAGGGGAGTTGTGGGCAGGAAGAGGCAAATTCCATTTGGTTCAATCCACTGTTCTCGACCATACGCCGAGTGACACAGCGTGGCGTCAAATCGATTTTATGTTGTTTGATATGCCCGGTGCTGCAGGTGATTATCAAAAACGCTATTACAACATCTTGCATTGGGTCAGCGTAATTGGAGAACCGCATGTCAGCTACATAGAACATGTACCGATTCAAAGTGAAGAAGCATTGTTTCATCAGCTCGATAATGTTGATGAGAGTAATGGCGAAGGTTTGATGCTCAGAAAGATCACAAGTCGCTATCAAGCCGGCCGAAGTAATGACCTGTTAAAGCTGAAAAGGCATCATGATGCAGAAGCAACGGTTATTGGTTATAAAGGCGGGACAGGTAAGTATAAAGGGATGATGGGGTCAATTTTGGTTCAAACGCAAGAGGGTGTGGAATTTTATATAGGCAGCGGGTTCAGTGACCAAATGAGACTTGCACCGCCAGAGATCGGTAGCCGCATTACCTTTCGCTACAATGGCTTTACTCAAAACGGAAAGCCCAAGTTTGCCCGTTTCGTCAGAGAGAAGAGTGAGTATTAGGGCGTATGTTATCTAGCTGACCAGTAAATGAAAAAGAGCCCTGAAAATCAGAGCTCTTTGTGTATTGGATATCGATTGAGTAAATATGAGTCTAACGAGAGCTAAATTCTAATTGAACTTCATCGTCTTGCTTGTGCATCCAGTGTAGGCGCATACCCAGCATTATCGCAGCTGATGTTAGACCAACAATGAAACCAATCCAGAAGCCATGCGCGCCCATAGGCTCAACAATCCAATCTTTCATACCCAAGATGTAACCGATAGGTAGACCAAGTAACCAATAAGCAACGAAGGTAATGTTGAAGATTGAACGCATGTCTTTGTAGCCACGCAAAGCACCTGCTGCAATAACTTGGATTGCGTCAGTGCATTGATAAACGGCCGCGAACCAAAGTAATTGCATGGCAACGGTAATTACCGCGGTGTTCTCTGTGTAAAGTAATGCAACTTGCTCTCTGAATAGAACAGTTAATGCCGCTGTCATTAAGGCTGTAACTAAACCAACAATGATACCCACGTGTGTTGCGATCTTCGCGCCCTCGGTGTTGTTTTCACCCAATTTATGGCCAACACGAATACTCACCGCTGCACCGATACTCATTGGAATCATGAAAACCAACGAAGAGAAGTTGATCGCGACTTGGTGCGCCGCAACAATCAATGAGCCTAATGGGGCAACCAACAGAGAAACCACCGCGAATAGGGTTACCTCGAAGAAGATAGCGGCCGCCACAGGGAAACCCAGTTTAAACAAACGAATTTGAGCTTTAAGTTGCGGCTTGTGGAACGTACCGAAGATGTTGATTTTCGCTAATCGCTTAGATGTTAAAACGTAAGCGAACAGCAGTGAGAACATCACCCAATATACGATAGCCGTTGCCACGCCACAGCCAACGCCACCCAGTGCTGGAGCACCAAGCTTTCCGTATACGAACATCCAGTTCAGCGGGATGTTTAATAGCAGACCAATAAAACCGATCACCATTGCAGGCTTAGTCAAAGACATACCATCTGTAAAGCTTCGCAATGTTTGGAACAACAAAAATGCAGGTACAGCAAACATCACCGCATTCATATAACCGATGGTCTTTTCTGCCATGAGATGTTCGATATCCATCCATTCCAATATCATTTGCGTCTGGAACAGTACGCCAATGATAGGAAGAGAGATAACAAGCGCTAAAAACGCCCCTTGTTGAATCTCGAATGGGATTTTTACTTGTCGACCAGAACCATTCAATTGTGCAACGACAGGAACCAACGCCATCAATAAACCGACACCAAATAAGATTGATGGTAGCCAAATACTTGCCGCAATTGAAACCGCCGCCATATCGATAGCACTTACGCCACCGGCCATTACGGTATCAACAAAACCCATTCCAGTTTGTGCAACAGATGCGATCAATACTGGGGTCGCAAGTTTAATTAGATTCGAGGATTCTTCTTTGTAACGATGCACAAACAACTCCAAATAAGAGGGAAAATTAGAATAATAGTGTAGGAAAGGACATTCTGAAGGAATCAGACGCAATGATCTTAAGCTTCCACTGGACGAATCATAAAGAAATGTCACAATAACTGCTATGAAAAACTGTTACTAGAATGCTAAATAGGAATCTTATGTTTACAGGTATCGTTCAAGGCATGGCAACACTGGTTGCGATAAACAAAAAAGAGCTGTTTCAAACTCATACCATCGAGTTAAGCGACGAAATGCTCGAAGGATTGGCAATTGGTGCTTCAGTAGCTCATAACGGTTGTTGCTTAACGGTAACGGAAATTTCAGGCAACCAGATTGCTTTTGATTTAATGCAAGCCACATTGCGATTAACGAACTTAGGCCAACTGAATGTTGGTGACAAAGTGAATGTTGAGCGTGCAGCAAAGTTTGGTGACGAAATTGGCGGGCATAGCATGTCTGGCCACATTACCTTGATGGCTAACCTCGTTGATGTAATTAAAACAGAAAACAACCGCACGCTTTGGTTTGAACTACCACAAGAGTCAATGAAGTATGTGTTGAGCAAGGGTTACATTGGTGTTGATGGTTGTTCATTGACGATCGGCGAAGTGGAAGAGAACCGTTTCTCTGTTCACCTGATTCCAGAAACACTGAATCGTACTTTGTTTGGCGGCCGTGAAGTGGGCGATCAAGTAAACATTGAATTTGATCCTCAAACACAGGCGATTGTTGATACGGTTGAACGCGTATTAGCGAACCAGAAGTAATAGTGGTGGCTTATAAGCAGCGTTAGCTTGTATAGGATACGAAGTAAAGAATCGAAGATATTAAAAAAGAGCACGTTATGTGCTCTTTTGTTTTTTTAGCGGGGTAGCCGCAAATTTAAGCTTCATTCTAACTCGACAAGATCATAGGTGTGTTAGAAGACTTGTTCATCGTCTGCATCAATTGAGAGATTAATTCTGTCTCTTACTTCGTCTACTTGCATGTCGAGGTGAATGGCATTGCAGCACGCTGGGCAGTCATCATAAAAATCTTGGCTTCCGTTAGAAGCATCAAGCGTTATGCTAATTGCATGCCCACAGTGGGGGCAGGAGACATGTTTCTCTGTGTACTTATGCATGACGAATTCTCCTCACTGTAACTTGTATCAATCGTAGGTAGTAGCTTGTGCAAATCGCAGTAGCTGGTGTAACTTTTAGAAACTTACGCTGTTGGTTACGACTCGCTGTGATTGGTATTAAACGGCCTGTATCTTCTGAATACATGCTTCAGTTTGAGCTAAATACTCTCCGCCAAATTGATTGCAGTGGTTAAGAAGATGGTACAAGTTGTAAATGTCTTTCCGATCAGTATAACCAACGTCGAGTGGATTGACGCTTTCGTAACCTTCATAAAACTCTTTTGGAAACCCTTCAAACAATTCCGTTAACGCCAAGTCGCATTCGTGATCGCCCCAATAACATGCTGGGTCGTAGCAGATAGGTCCAAAGGCTGAGTTCGCTACATTACCATTCCAAAGATCACCATGAAGCAAAGAAGGGCGGGGGTTATGACCGGCAAGGCGCATATTGACTACATCAACGATGTCATCAATATCACCAAATTCGATGCCTTTCTCTTTTAGCAACTGGAGTTGGAAACCAATACGTTGCTCAGAGAAAAAGCGTCCCCATTTCTTGTGCCAAGGGTTAGGCTGAAGTGTGCTGCCGATATAGTTGTCTTGGTCGCAACCAAACTCTTTTTGCTCGCCCCATAGATGAAGTTGCGCAAGCTGTACACCAAAATCAAAGCTATTGTTGCCTGTATCGAGCGGTTTGGTTGGCAAGTAATTGAGAATAATGAACGAACACTCTTTGGTTTTGCCAATAAGTACCAATTCAGGGACGTAAACGGTGGAGGTTTCTCTTAACAAACGCAGGTTCTCAGCTTCAATTTCAAACTTAGGTAAAAATTCTCGCTGATTCACTTTCACAAAGTAACGTTCATTACCATCGCTGATCATATAGCAATCGTTAATGTCGCCACCAGAGACCTTGGTGCGTTCAGTAATCTGAAAGTTAAAAAGAAGCGTATCGGAAAGTTGTTGAGAAATGGCCTGCCACATAGGAAATCCTCAAAGACTGAAAGTTAAAAGATTGAAGCTTTGGAATACTGTTTGTTTGATAGCAATAGTTTAGGATAAATCTGAGCAATTTATAGACGCACTCGTCAATGTTCTTAGTTCTTCTTTAGCTTATGTTGAGTCAATTGGCCGAAGTGTGAACTCGAACTGATTCAAGCTCGTTGAAATACAAACATAAATTAGAGATCTGACATGGTGACGTAGTTTGGAACTGGTCTCACAATCGAAACGGTTTTGAACACCACAAACTGGAAAAGTAGTTTGAGCTTGTTATTGTCTACCCATAAATTTAAATGAGCTTTTAGAGTAAGTTAAACGGCTATTGTTAACTGGCGCAATACGTTGCTTTAAAGTTTGCCTTACACTTTGTAGCGCGTGCTTTAACCTGTAACTTAAGTCAGCGGGTATACGCACAGAGCTAAATTGATTTAGATTTAAGCTGAAATACTAACTAGGATCATTTTAATGCGGTTTTGGGTAATAAAGTGATGACAAATAGCTGCATTTACATAGTATTAGGCAAATACGTACTAATCTGCTCTCGGGCTTAAAACGGAGAATTATTGTGGTTGTAGAAACCGATGGCTATTTGGCTTTGATCGAGCACCTATCATTTAATCTGGACGTGTTTACCAATAGTAACGGCGATACAGGTAATGAGAGTGTTGAAGACATCGTCACAGACATGATTTCAACGAACATCATGGCTATTTTCGAGCAAAACCCTGAATTGCATTCAAGCGTTCGTTTTCAACTGTTGAAAGAAGCAGATGCCGTAGTAGCGGATCTTGGTGAAGTGTTAGCGGGTGTTTGGGCTAAGAAAGCGACTAACGAACAAATCGTATTCCTTGATGAGTACATCGCGCTAGTTAAGAACCTGTTTGATACTGCTGTTGCTAAGTACGATTAACCGTTTGTTTGGCCATTTATTGTCGTAACGGGTCAGGTTAAAGAACAAAGGGCGTTTGAGTCGTATCTTCTAAAGTTACGTCACCAGCGGTTTATCTTTCAAACCGCTATAAACGCCTGAAATGCCAAAATTTGGATGCCCAATAAGGGTTATCTAATCTCGATATAATGACTCCTTTCGATGTCGAAGCATGTAGGAATTGATTATTCCCTAAATAAACGCCTACGTGCCGTACTGTCATTGAAGTCTTGAAAAATACCAAGTCACCACTCGATGCCTGTTCATACGCTATTTCTTTTCCCTTTTTGCTCTGGTCTTTTGTGGTTCTCGGTAGGGCTTGTTGAGTCGCATTCTGAACGGCGATTTGAACAAAAGCAGAGCAATCTATACCTCTAAATGATGTCCCACCGAAATGGTATGGCACACCTTTCCATTGCTCATACACGCTCATATAAGCATTGGTAGTCAATTGTTCTGACTTGGATAAGGGCTTCTGAGCAGTTTGACTAAGCTGAGAAGGCGATGGTGACGAGCTACAAGCAGCCAATGTTGCTAAAGTTATTGTAACTACAGCCATTTTTCTGATTTTCATATGTAACTCTTCTGACAAAAAACTGAAATAAAAACGTCATCAAGGACTTCTAGTATACGGACTAACTTAAGGATATCTCTTTTCGCAGTCAAACTGGACTTCACATGCCTGACACAAATTTATCAATAAAACCCTCACGTTATACATTCTCGCTCATTCAAACCGTTACTGCTGTATTTATTTCCATTCTTTTACTCGTTAGTTTTTTATCAATGGTGAGCATTCGGGGAGTTGAACGGGTCGGGGGACATTTTGACGCACTATCAGAACAGGCATTGCCCCTTGCTTTACACAACGCCGAATTGACGCAAAGCGTGTTAGAACAGGTAAAGCTCCTTACCTACAGTACCCAATCAACTGACCTAGATACATTAAACGCGACTAGGGGTTCAATTGACCAACTCGCGACAGAGAGTAACACCACGCTAGAGGAACTTCTTTTTATCTCCCAGTCTTTTCCTGATGCGATTTCTTTAGAGCAACAACAAAACCTTATCGATGACATGGCACAGCTGCAAGCCATGACCAACACGGTTCTCATGGCGCAAATTGAGATTCAAAGTAAACAAAATTTAATCGACAGCAAAATGGGCGAGTTCCGTTATGGTGTTGGATCTATTGGGCCAGAAATGAATCGAATCAGTTCATTCTTGGTTGAAGACAATCCGGAAGCGAGCGATGCTGCGAATCGATTCACGTCTAGTGCGTCTGCTATGGCAAATACTTTTTTGATCTTGATGATGCAATCTGACCTTGATAAAGCACGCGATGAATATCGTCAATTGAGAAACCGAATTGCAGGCCTCAACTTGGCTTATAGCGATTTTGCCGACTGGCACCCTGACATCGCTGAGTTCGCGAGTTTAACCGCGCCCTATGAGATGGTGAAAGAAGGCTTTACCGAAGAAGGTGTAATCAAACAGCTTCTTTTGAAGCTGGAACTGGTTCAACAACAAGAGCAAAACCTAGCCCAAGTGATTACATTAGCAAATACGGTTATCAACACGCTAAATCAACTCTCCTCTACAGCTTCCCAACTGATCGATGAAAGCGAGCTCATCGTTAATCAAACTATTTCTAACATCGACCGTGTGTTGTTTATCAGCGGACTAGTGATTGCCGTAATCATCGTGATCTCATGGTTCGTACTACGTCGTTGGATGAATAAAGGGCTTAAAAACATTACTCAACAACTGAGTTTACTCGCAGATCATGACTTCTCTAAACAGAGTGAGCTGCTGGGGCCGCGAGAGCTGCAGGCTATTACTTCGAAGCTAAATACGGTCGTAGATTCAACCGCTGACTCGGTTCGTTTGGTAACGCGCAACTGTGAAACGCTTTATCAAACCGCTGAAGTAAGCCATGACGCTGCCGAGCAAACCAATTCAAGCTTGAACGAGCAAAATGAATCGCTACAGAATATGATCGCTACAATTACAGAACTTGAAGCATCCATTAGTGAGATTGCTCGAATCTCGAATGCATCAAACGACGATGCGCAGATAGCCGAAGATGAATCCGTCAATGGCAGCCAGGTCGTTGGTCTGAATCAGCAACGCTTACACGCTTTAGACCAATCCCTCAGCATGAACGAAGAATCGATGGCTGACTTGGATGCTCGAGTGAAACAGATTCGTGAAATGGTCGACATGATCAGCGGCATCGCAGAAAACACCAACTTATTGGCTCTTAACGCCGCAATAGAGGCAGCGCGCGCAGGTGAACAAGGTCGAGGCTTTGCAGTTGTTGCAGATGAAGTGCGCAAATTAGCGAGTGGCACATCCCAGCAAACGACCAATATTCGAAACATGATGAACGAGCTGGTGGCAGCAGCTGATCGCTCACGCGCTTCTGTAACAGAATCAAGAAGCGAAATGGCAAATGCACTGCAAACCAGTGGTGATGTGAAGCAGGCCTTCGAGAAAATCGAAATCGCGGTTAGCCAGATCAAAGGCCGTGTCGAGCAAATTATGGTGGCGACCGAACAACAAGCTCGTGCCACTGTTGATGTTACGCATTCAATCACCCGAGTATCTGAGCAAGGTGAGAATACTAAACTGCAACTTGAATCTATGATCGAGAGTTCAGAACAAGTCGGAGAAATAGCAGGGCACCAACAAGCTATGCTTCATAAATACGTACTGAAATAAGCGAACGTGTGGAAGTAATCGATCTGCTGATTTAAATCTGAAATTACATTCGTTTAAGCGCTCTCTACACATATATTGTTATCGATACAAAAACGCCCTTAAATTCTCAAAAGAATCTAAGGGCGTTTTTTAGTACCAAGGTAGGTTTGAACTCGATATAAGCTAAAGACAACCGGAGACTAGTCTTTCGTTGTCGGGAATCGTGCAAAGGGCTGACGCAACATCAAGTCTAAACGTTGCTCTTTACCATCTTGAATCTCGGGCACACCAATCTGCACCTTATCGTGACCAAGCTTGGGTTGAGCACGGTAAGTCTTAAACCAAATGTCCCACACCGATAAAAAGAAACCAAAGTTTGAATGCGTTTCCTTGACGATCACAGAGTGATGCACTCGATGCATGTCAGGTGTCACAATCACTTTTCTTAATCGCTTATCAAACCATAGCGGAAGACGTGCATTACTGTGATTAAACATCGCACTGGCATTTAGGACAATTTCAAAGATCACGACCGCAATCATAGGGACGCCAAGTGTGATCACCAAGCTCACTTTGATAATCATTGAAAGAATCATTTCTATAGGGTGAAAGCGCGTTCCAGTTGTGACATCGATATCTAAATCTGCATGGTGGACTCGGTGTAACTTCCACAACCAAGGAACACGGTGAAACACCAAGTGCTGCAGGTAAATGGCGCAATCTAGTAGCAATACACAGATTAAAATGGTCAGTTCTTTCGGAAGTGACAGGATGTTAAACAAACCCCATTGATTTTCTTGTGCAATAACCGCTGCTTGAAATGCGGCGATAGGAATCAGAGTTGCCAATAGCAAGCTGTTCAAACCAACCAGTGCGAAGTTGTTTCCCCATCGAAACCATTTGTTTTGAGTGAGCGTTTTACGCGGAAAACGGTATTCCCAGAGCGCACACAATCCAAAAACGACAATAAAACAAACAAGGCGAAGCAGTGATGGGTCTTGCATGGGAATTCCTTCTATCATTCTAAGGACACTGTAAGTACAATCGTGCCACTTTTCTAGATTTATCGTTATTGTCCATGAGAATCCACGCTTTTCACCGTTTATATCAACACCGTTTGTCTCTTTCTACCAAGCCGTTTAACGCGCGCGGTTGCAAAGTGGTTCGATGTGAGTTCTGTAAAATCAAACAAGACAGCTGTATCTGCGAACATCAACCAGACGTCAATACGAACGTCGCGACCATGTTGATCTTGTCGGATAATGAAATACTCAAGCCAAGTAATACGGGTCGTTTAATCCTAGATACCGTTAAAGACAGCTATGCGTATCTTTGGCACCGAACCGAGCCAAATCAAGAGATGCTTGATGTGTTGAAAAACGATAAGTATCAGCCTGTCGTGGTTTTTCCTGAAGATTATACCGATGACAAATCGCGCGTGGTTGCTGATCTTGGTGAAATGCGTGATCCGAACAAAACGTTACTGCTGATCTTCATTGATGGTAGTTGGCGAGAAGCAAGACGTATCTTTAGACGTTCTGAGTATTTACAGGATTTACCTGTGTTGTCGATAGAACCAGAATCGGTTTCACAATACATGATGCGTAAGTCAGACAATGAACAACACCTTTCGACTGCAGAAGTGGCGAGCTTGGTTCTGAAACAAGCCGGTGAAGAGCAGGGCGCTAAGACTCTACAGCTGTGGTTTGAGACATTTCGCGAAAGCTATATGCTGAGCAAAACGCGTTATAAGTCCGATCCAACTAAACCAAGCCTGAACGCTTTCATAGAGCACACTAAAAGTGAGACGTCACTCTAACCTTTAACCGCTTTGTGCTGACTTGTTGTTCAATCAGATTCAAACACGAGATAAGTTTGTTATCTATCACGGTTTGTAGGGGGAGTGTTATGGATAATGCTCCCTAGATGTTTAATTTGAAAAATTTATTTGCCCGAATTTAGGGAAAAATTGGAGAGATTTCATGTATTACGGCTTCGATGTTGGCGGCACAAAAATTGAATTTGGTGCGTTCAATGAAAAACTTGAGCGAGTAGCAACAGAACGCGTACCAACGCCTACTGAAGATTATCAACTGCTACTTGATACGATTGCCGGTTTGGTTAAGAAGTACGACAACGAATTTTCTTGCGAAGGTAAAATTGGTCTTGGTCTTCCTGGTATGGAAGACGCTGACGACGGCACTATGCTGGTTGTTAACGTACCAGCTTCAACGGGGAAACCACTACGTAAAGACCTAGAAGCACTGATTGGTCGTAGTGTAAAAATTGAAAACGATGCGAACTGTTTTGCGCTTTCTGAAGCGTGGGATGACGAACTGAAAGATGAACCATCAGTAGCGGGCCTAATTCTAGGCACTGGCTTCGGCGGCGGTTTAGTTTACGAAGGTAAAGTGTTCTCTGGTCGTAACCACGTAGCCGGTGAGCTAGGCCATATGCGCCTTCCTATCGATGCATGGTTCCACCTTGGTGACAACGCACCGCTATTAGGTTGTGGTTGTGGCAAGAAAGGTTGTCTAGACAGCTACCTATCTGGTCGTGGTTTTGAACTGATTTACGAGCACTACTTCGGCGAGAAGAAGAAAGCGATCGAGATTATTCAAGCGTACAACGAAGGTGAAGCGAAAGCTGCTGAGCACGTTGACCGTTTCATGGAGCTATTGGCTATCTGTTTCGCGAACTTGTTCACTGGCCTTGACCCACATGTTGTTGCACTGGGTGGTGGTCTTTCAAACTTCGAGCTTATCTACGAAGAGATGCCAAAGCGTATTCCTAAATACCTATTGTCTGTCGCGAAGTGCCCTAAGATCATCAAAGCGAAGCATGGTGATTCAGGCGGCGTTCGTGGCGCAGCATTCCTTAACATTAAGTAATCGCTACTTAACGTTAAGCTAGTTAAAAGCATAAATAAAAATGCCGCAATCTCGAAAGAGGTTGCGGCATTTTTTATATTCAAGCTTTCGTAGTTCAGTGTTTTCGTTTCTTTAGCTCTTAGAGCTTAAGTACAAGCGAAAAGCTAGAAGCTACATATCAAGAAAAAGAGTCAGAGGACTTACTTCTTCTTTTTACCAACACCAAGGTTGTCTTTTTGCTTCAACGTAAGCTTAGTAAAGCCTAGCTTGCGGAAGTAGTTGTCTTGGTAGTTGCGAACCGCTTTAGTATCTGAAATCAACTCAAGCTGCTGCTCAGTTTTTAGATACTCAGTGATGTCGATACCTTCAGCTGCAGCTACAGCTTCTTGGATCGTGCGGTGTTCTTGTTTTGAAAACAGTAACTCTTTGTCTTCATCTTTGTAAGTGTACAGAATGGTACGAGCCATGGTGCTCTCCAATAGAATTATTACTTTGCGCGCACTCTACATAAAAACCGTACGTGGCTCAAGGTAATGGTAAGAAATCTTAAGATTATCGTTCTTTAGGCTTATCGCTATTTAAGCTTTCTGTCTTTTAAGGAACGAACAGGTTGTCCTGTACCAAACGAAAAGAAAGCCCCGTAACATCGAAAGCTCGATAGAAGGGGCTTCATCTATGTTTTGGCAAACAGCTTCTAGTCAATTAAAAAGCTGCTAAGTCAATTTAGGTCATTGAAACTTCAATTAAACACGACCTTGAAGTGGAATGATCGTTACCGTCTCGCCAACTTTTACGGTATCAACCGCTGGCGAGATTTCAATTAAGCAGTTTGCTTCGCTCATTGAGCGTAGAATACCTGAACCTTGTTTACCCGTCGTCTTCACTTCAAGCACACCAGATTCGTTCATTGAGAACACACCACGGCTGAACTCAGTGCGACCTTGGCGAGAACGTAATTGCTCTGTTGCAACCGCGTTTGCTTTCACTGGTGTCCAGTTAGTTTGACCTTGTAGCTTACGAATTGCAGGTTCTACAAAGTTAATGAACGACACCATCACCGCAACTGGGTTACCCGGCAAACCAAAGAAAGGTTTGTTTTCAATTTTACCGTAAGCCAATGGCCGACCTGGGCGCATATTGATACGCCAGAAGTTGATTTCACCCAGCTTATCTAACGCAAGCTTAATGTAATCGGCATCACCAACAGACACACCACCAGAAGTAAGAACCATATCCGTTTCTAAAGAAGCAGCGTGCAGGACATCCATCATTTTTTGCTCATCATCTTCAATGATGCCGTAATCAATGATGTCACAGCCAAGCTTTTGAAGCATACCGATAATAGTAAAACGGTTTGAGTCGTAGATAGAGTTTGGTTTTTGCTCGCAACCCGGAGCTTGAACTTCATCACCCGTCGAGAACACACCTACTTTTACTTTACGTAGAACAGGGCAGGTACCAAAACCTAACGACGCCATCATGCCCATTTCTGGTGCCTCAATGCGTGTGCCACGAGTAAAGACAGGTTGGCCGATTTCTAAATCTTCACCGGCCATACGGACATTTTGTCCAACCGAGATTTTAGCATCAGGGAAGCTAACTTTGTCGCCATCTTGAACGGCTTGTTCACGCATTACGACTACGTCAACGCCTTGAGGCATTGGTGCACCCGTCATGATCTTAACCGCTTCACCTTGTTGAACAGTTTGCTCATAGCTATGACCCGCCATAACTTCAGCAACGATGTTGTAGCTATCAAGATCTAAATCTTCACTACGAATTGCGTAGCCATCCATTGCCGAGTTCGTGTTCTGAGGAACGTTGATTGGTGAAATTACATCTTCAGCCAATACTCGACCGTAGGCTTGCACTAATTCAACACTCTCTGCTAGATCGAGCGCGTCAATGCTATCAACAATCTTTTGTTGGCCTTGAGTAACCGTTAAGCCTGCAGGAGAGAAAGAATCACAACACACAACTGGCGTGTTGTCTTTTGAAGATGCACACGAAGCGACTTTATTTGTTTTCGAAGTAGAGTCGAACGACTGAGCATAATCGATAATGAAATCACGAATCGCTTCTAAGTCGCTGATCGTCATTTGTGGCAAGTCTGATTCAACTTGGCTGTCTGCTGCAATAGCGATAATGTTGTTGTCGTTTGGGTACAACCAAGGTTTGCCTACTTCATCACGGTGAAGCTCGATTTTAGGGAAAGCGATGTTCTTACAGCCTTCAACCAAAATCAGGTCAAGCGTGTTGGTATTAAAACGAGTAAGTAGGTAATCAAAGTCAGCTTCGGCTTCTGGTGTTTCTGTCATCATGACATGACGGTTACGAGATGCGATCAACATTTGGTTCGCGCCCGCTTTACGCAAGCGATAGCTGTCTTTACCCGGCTTATCAACATCAAAATCGTGGTGAGCATGTTTTAACACGCCAACTTTTAAACCCGCGTCAGTCAATAAAGGAAGCAGGGCTTCAAGTACGGTCGTTTTGCCTGTACCGCTATAAGCAGCAAAGCCCAATAAAGGAAGGTTAGGGCGTTGTTTTGAATCTTTCATTATTGAAGCGTTCCGAATTGGGTGAGTTCTTCTGGCGTGTTGAGGTTTACAAAGCAGTTAGGTGAGTCGCTAAAATCGACATATTCCGTGACACACTCTTTGTATAGCAAGATGATTTTACGGTCACCACGTTCCAAAAACGCTTCTAACTTTGGCAGAACACGTTTGTGGAAGAGGGTGAATACAGGTTGCTTGAATTCGCCATCATGCGCGACAAGAATGTCGCTGTCTTCTTTGACTGCAGAACAAAAACGTTCAACAAGGTCATCACTGATTTGTGGGCTGTCGCAAGGGACAAAGCCAACCCAGTCTGTGCTCGCGTTTTTAAGGCCAGCATGAATGCCACCCAGCGGGCCTGGATAGTCAGGGAAAGAATCGGAAACAACCGGAGCAAATGCTTGGTAACTGTCTAAGTTACGATTGGCATTGATAGTGATGCTGACATCTTGTTGTGACAGCTTGTTTATAACGTATTGAATAAGCGGAGAACCGTTGAGCTCAACGAGCCCTTTATCTTTTCCGCCCATACGGCTGGCCTGTCCGCCAGCCAAAATAACCCAACTAGTTTGCGTTGGAAGCAACATAAATATTCTCTTGTGCTTTGTTCTTTTTAATAACTTGAAGAAGCGGTGATTCAGTCAAAGTGTTGTCTTTGATCCACCACTGCTTCTTACATAAATCGGTTAACGCGTTAGTCTGGTGACTGGTGATGACCAAACTCGCGCCTCTCTGAAGAAGATCTTCGGCCATAATCACCAATCTTTCAATAGATTCTTTGTCTAAAGAAGCACTTGGTTCATCCATAAGCAAGATTGAAGGCTTAAGAATCCAAGCTCGTGCCATCGCTACGCGTTGACGCTCACCACCAGATAGCACAGAGATGTGCTCATCTGCCAAGGTTTCTAAACCTACCATTCTCAATGCATTAATTATTTGAGCTCGCTTATCTTTTTGGCTCTCTTTGTTAAAGCGAATGCCATAAGCGACATTTTGGTACACCGAGCCATCAAAAAGATAGGGGGTTTGATGCAGGTAGATAATGTCTTTGAACTTGAGTCGAGGAAACAGTTTTTGCTGCCAGCTCTGGGTTGGCGACTGAATACGCCCAGAGCTCGGCTGAATTAATCCAGACAAGATTTTAAGTAGGGTCGTTTTACCAACACCATTGTCTCCCTTGAGATAAATGGCATCGTTTGGACCGATCGACAATTCGGGAATGTGGAACAAAACACGCTCTTTGTAGCGCATTGAAATTTGCTGCGTTGTTATTTTTATACTCATGACAGCGTTCCTAAGTTCTTAAATAGCCTTTTCCTCTCACACTGGAAAGGAAAAAGTTAAGGGCTAATGCCAATGCTAATAACACCATACCGAGGGCAACACCTTGAGCGAATGCACCTTTGTGGCTTTCCATGGCGATGGCTGTTGGAATGTTTCTTGTCATACCCATAATGTTGCCACCAACCATCATTGAACAACCTACCTCTGTCACGATTCGAGAGAAGGCTGCGATAGCGGCAGCTAAAAGAGGGAAGCGCGTTTCCCAAATCAATGTACAAGCCACGCGTGTTGTTGATACTCCAAGTGTGCGTGCTGTTTCTACTGCACGACGATCACTGGCTTGTAAAGCACCGTGCATCATCGCCACGAGGATAGGGAAACAGATCAGCATCTGGCCTAAAATCATCGCCTTTTGGGTGAACAGCAATTGCCAATCACCTAACGGACCAGAGCGAGAAAGCATCATGTACATCAACAAACCAATAACCACAGTAGGAATCGCTTGAAGGGTGTTGATCACCGAAAGCAGAGCCCATTTCCCGGGGAACTCAGTATAAGCCAATAAAAAAGCCATAAGGATTGCAGGAACAATCACTAATGAGATGGCGGACAAAGATACGCTGAAAGATACCGCGACGATTTGCCACAATTCGTGGTCAAAACTCACCAGTAGGTTCATTGCATCAATCGTTGTTTGCCATAGGGTCATGAAGTATCTCGTGTAAATCGATAATAGGTTTTTATCGGTAATGACTGATGTTAATCATAGCTGACACAAAGAGTTTGAGCCTGTAATGGTCAGCTATTGTTTTTAAGTGTGAACGTTTTAAAGCAAGACGGTTTTAAAAGGAAACAGCTTAGATGTTTCGTTTACTGCTGAGTAACGGTAGCGCTAATTGATTCGGGTTGAACCTTAAGCGCTACTTTTAACGACAGAAGCCGACTCTTTAATTACAACAAACTATTCTGCGCTTGCAACAAACAGCTGTTTACCGTGCAGTTTAAAGTCGTTAATCAGTTTCTGACCTTTAGGGTTAACCAACCAATCACTGAATTCCTTCGCAGCTTGGTAATTGATGCTCGGGTAGCGTTCTGGGTTAACAAGAATTACTTGGTAAGGGTTAAATAGGTTCTTGTCACCTTGGAAAAGGATTTTTAGGTCCAGTTTATTTTGATAAGCCAACCAAGTACCACGGTCTGTCATGGTGTAGCCTTGCATCTCAGACGCCATGTTCAGAGTAGGGCCCATGCCTTGACCAACACTGCGATAACCACCAAAGTTCGGTTCGATTTTAGTTTGTGCCCAAATGCCCATCTCTTTCTTATGAGTACCAGAGTCGTCACCACGAGATACAAACGTCACGTTATTGGTCGCGATCGCTTTAAACACATCGGCTACAGCTTTTTGAGATTCAATTTTCGCAGGGTCGCTTTGTGGACCAACGATAACAAAGTCGTTGTACATCAGTTTACGAGGTAAAACACCGTAGCCTTTTTCTACGAAATTCGCTTCCGCTTTTGGTGCGTGAGTCATCACCAAATCAACGTCACCGTTTTCGCCCATGCGAAGTGACTTACCCGTACCAGCGGCTAAAACATCAACTTTGATACCAGAATCCTTTTCGAACTCAGGCAATAAGTAGTCCAGTAGACCAGAGTGATAAGTACTTGTGGTTGTCGCCAACTTGATATGAGTGGTGTCTTCCGCGCTGCTAGCGGTGTAACTGACGATAGATAGAGCTGCAATAGTTAAGGGAATTGCTTTCATTATTATTATGTCCATTCTGTTATAAATGAATGACATGCCTTCAGTTTTAAAGGGCTCAAAGAAGGTCATGTGCACAAGACGCTAATTGTTGTAATTAGAAATCTACACCTTATAAGCAATCTTGATGCCAATAAATAATGCATCAGATCTCATTAAATTGCTGTTATTTCGGACAAAACTGTGTCAATTACCCCGTTAAAATGAATCAAAACATGAGCTAGGACAAAATGTCGCACATTGTCCCTGTTGGACAAAAGGTTAATTGGTACACTCTGTCCCAACTTTCCTCACCGGCTAATCATTATGTCTTTATCTAGTTCATCTGCATCTAATCTCAATCCGAACACATTGACTCAATATCAAGCGTTTTCCGTTTTGGTTGTCGATGATGAATTAGGTATGCAGGCTATCTTAAAGAAAGCACTAGGTAAGTTCTTCGGCAAGGTGTCGAGCGCAGGGTCAGTTGAAGAAGCTGAAACGCTCCGTTCGAGTGAGCATTTTGATCTGATTGTGCTTGATATCAACCTGCCTGGCCGTTCTGGCATTGAGTGGGAAGAGGCTTTTAACGACAACGACAAACGCGCCGATGTGATCTTCATGACGGGCTATGCCGATCTAGAAATGGCCATATCCGCGCTTAAGCTTGGTGCTTCAGATTTTATTCTTAAGCCTTTCAACTTAGAGCAAATGATACAAGCGGTTCTTCGTTGTATGGACAAGCGCCTTGACCAAAGAATGCAGTACGCGTTGAAGCGTGATGTTAGCCGTCATATCAAGACTGAATTGATCGGTAATTCAGACAAGACCAAACAACTTAAATTGCTGATCAGTCAATTTGCACCGTCTCGAGCGTCCGTTCTTATTGAAGGTGAGTCAGGTACGGGCAAAGAGTTGGTAGCTCGTGGTGTACATGAAGCGAGTAAACGCACTGGTCCATTTGTACCTATCAACTGTGGTGCCATTGCCCCTGAACTTTTAGAAAGTGAATTGTTTGGACATACCTCTGGCGCATTTACGGGTGCGAAGAAAAACCGCGAAGGTCTGTTTAGAGTCGCAAGTGGTGGCACGCTGTTCCTTGATGAGATCGGTGAAATGCCACTGCCAATGCAAGCAGCCTTGTTACGCGTGTTAGAGCAAAGAACGATTCGTCCGGTCGGTAGCGAGAAGGAGATTGCTGTTGACGTACGTGTGGTGGCGGCGACCAACCGAAACCTTCAAGAAGAGGTTGATAAAGGGCACTTCCGCCGAGATTTATTCTACCGACTTAATGTACTAAAGATTGATGTTGTTCCACTAAGAGAGCGACCATCGGATTTGATAGAGCTTGTTCCATACTTCACGCGTCTTTTGTCGAGCGAGCTTGGTATGCCCGTTCCAAATTGGGCACATGAAGATATCTTGGCGATGAATGAATACGAGTGGCCGGGGAATATTCGTGAGCTTAAAAACTTGGTTGAACGATGTATTCTTTTAGACAAGCCACCAGCACACTATTGGCGCGAGATTAACGGAGATCCTGTACCGGCCAACATTTCAGTGACGGTGTCACATGGTGCGGAAATGCCAAACTTGAATAATGCAGACGTCGCCGAGGGTTATCCAAACACTTGGACGCTAAAAGAAGTTGAGAAATCTCATATAGAACAGCTTGTTAAATTTCATGATGGCAATAAATCGGCTGCTGCGAGAGATCTTGGCGTCGCACGTAAAACGTTAGAACGTAAGTACAAAGACTGGAATACAGAAGGTTCTGATTATGCCGATTAGACGTCATTGGTGGTCAAAGTGGACGTTCCGGTTCAAAACCATGGTTCGCTACCGCTTACTATTTCTTACATCCGCTCCGATCATTCTTACTTTGTGTGCACTTGTGGCTATCACACTGTATTGGTCTGTTCATTACACATGGCAGGGCGCACTGATTGATGTCGATGAGCGCTTGGATGTTGCCGATAACAGTATTCACCTGATTCAAAATCAGCAAGCATACAACGTTCGCGCGTTTGCTGAGTCTTACAATTTTAAAATGAAGCTTGCGAGTGAGGTTTCCCAAGACGAGCTCATCCGTTGGGTGTCAGAGAACAAATCTCGTTATGAGCTCGACTTTCTACGTTGGCGTAGTGTTGAGAATATGCCCAAGAAACTCGAGTTTCTAAATTTAACTCATAAATCTTCGTTTTTCAGTGTCTTAAGCCGTGACGAACTCAACTATCTCGATAGTGACCTTGCTAAGAAAGCAGAAGTTCCGATGCTCAATGGGCAAGAAGTCGAGACACGCGGACTGGTCAGCCGAACCGTTGTATCCATAAAAGATGAACACGATCATGTGATTGGTTTTCTGGATGGTGGGATCTTACTGAACAACAGCACTCAACTTGTCGACCAAATCAGCAACCTTATTTATCCGCAAAGAGAAGGCTTTAATCGTCATGTCGGCACAGTCACAGTGTTCCTTGATGATCTTCGTGTCAGCACCAACGTGCCCTTAAGCAGTGAAGACAGTGTTGGGCGCGCCATTGGTACGCGGGTTTCTCATGAAGTGAACTCTAAAGTATTGATTGAAGGTAAAGAGTGGTTAGATCGAGCGTATGTTTACGATGCTTGGTACATCACAGCTTATCAGCCAATTCATGATCAGTTTGATAATGTCATTGGTATGCTTTACACCGGTTATTTGATTTGGCCGCTGGTAGAAACGTATTTAACCAACCTTGGTGAAATCAGTATTACCATTGTGTTGCTATTGTTGGTATCAGGTTTGATCGTTCACCGTGGCGCACGTGATCTTTTCAACCCAATTGAACGCATCCATAAAGTCGTCAAGCTAGTCCAGATGGGGCAAGACAAGCGAATTGGTACGCTAGGTTTGGATGATCAACACGAACTTACGCTACTCGCTAAACAGTTCGACAAGATGTTGGATTTGCTTCACGAGCGCAATCAAGAAATTCAACAAGCGGCTTCTGAGCTTGAGTGTAAGGTTCACTCTCGTACTGCGAGTTTAAAAGAGAAAACTGAAGAACTCGAGCTACACATTAAGCTGCTCAATCAAGCCAGAGATAAGCTGGTGGTCAATGAAAAACTCGCCGCGTTAGGTGAATTAACGGCAGGCATTGCTCATGAGATCAATAACCCAACCGCAGTGATTCTTGGCAACGTAGAGTTGATGAAGTTTGAACTAGGCGATGAAGTGAGCCGTGTAGATGAAGAAGTCCACGCGATCATGGAACAGATTGACCGAATTCGAAATATTACGCGAAGCCTGCTTCAATACAGCCGTCACGGTGGCGTACAAGACGAAATTACATGGCAGCATATCAACCCAATTGTCGATGAAAGCATCACACTCGTAAAAACAGGAGCGAAGAAGAAAGGCATAGTGTACGTATCACAGCTGAACGCTAAAACCTCAGTCGAAGTGAACCGAAACCAATTACTGCAGATTCTGGTTAACCTACAAATGAACGCGATTCATGCAATGGACGGGCAAGGCACGTTAACCATCTCGAGTGAAGATTGGATCGAAAACGGTATTTCTCATGGTGCTATCGTTCATGTTCAAGATGAAGGATGCGGTATCAAGGAAGAGCAACTAAGTCGTATATTCTCGCCTTTCTATACCACCAAACGTGACGGTACTGGTTTGGGATTGTCAGTATCTCAAAGTATCTTGAGCCAAATTGGCGGTGAGATCCGAGTTGAATCAGAGGTAGGAAAGGGAAGTTGCTTTAGTATCTACCTTCAACAGAAAGCGACACCTCAACTGTTGGTGTCAAACCTCTAATCCATTATTCAATAATTTAGAGCACCACGCTTATAAAAACACCTCCGATTTAGATAAGTTCGGAGGTGTTTTTCTATTTATAGCGAGTTACTTTGAGACAGCGAGAAGCCAAGTTTAATGCGCAGCCACTGAAATCTTCGGTGGGTTGATGTTGTGCTTTTTAAACTCTTTCATCACACGCAAGGTTATGTCGGTCTCAAACAGCTTCTCATACGCCGTATCCACAACATAAGCCTTACAGGTTAGTTGTATCGCTAAGTAGTTGTCAGTAATCGTCTGTTTAACCAGAACTGTAACCGGCTTAGGTAAATGGATGTAACGGCTTGAAGACGCTGCCTCTTGAATCAGGTCGCGGGCCAGTGTGATGTCTTCATTCATACCGACATAAAATGGAATCACCACCTGCATGTCTAACGCGCCGTAGTTACCACTGGTCGTCACTTCATTTAGGAACTTGTTGTTCGGAATGGTAATGATGTCATCGTTCAAGGTTCTCATTCGCACTGAACGTAAACCGATGGTAATAATATCGCCGTAGTTACCTTCGAACGTGACGCGGTCACCAACTTGAAAAGGTCTGTCAATCATCACCGTGATACCTGCGATGAATGATGCAGCTAAGTCTTTTAAAGCAAAGCCCACCGACACGGCAAGGGTACCACCAATCAAAGCCAGTATTTGGTCGTTAATTCTAAAGCTCATCATGAACACGATAAGGCCAGTGCTCACGTAGATGAAGAACTGAGTGAACGACTGCAGTTTTTGCAGCAGCATTCGATATTGCACGAATTGACTACCAAAACTGGTCACCATCGAGTTGATGAACTTAAGCAATAACCACATCGCAGCAATAACGATCATAGAGAAGAACACGCCGCTCCATCGTACAAGGCTTGCTATCTTTGAGATGTTTTCTACATTGGCTAACTCTTCCGTCGCAAAGGTCGGGAAACTGACAAGGCTTGCCAAGCCAACAAACAATAGGATAAATAACTTCTTCATTTTACTTCACCAATAGATGTTGACGGTCGAGAACGTTAGTAATGTGGCGGAACCAGTGCTCTGAAATTCGAGCCTTTTCTTCATGCCAACCAATATAACCACGGCTTTCAAAGTAACGCAGAATCCCCGTTATTTCTGCTGTACTTAGCTGCGTACAATCAGACAATACTTCCGGAGACGCGATTTCCAACTGCACAATAGAGCGAAGTACAGCCAACATAGGTTTCGGCATGTTTTCCAGTTCTTGCGCTTCAGGAACATGGAACAAGCGCACCACTGCTTGATCGGTCTCTTTGTTTCGATTTAATGAGAGACGGAAGAAACGCAGGGCAACAGTAGGGTTACCATCAGAGTAGTGCCACAAGATTCGATAGAAGCCTTGGCGTGCACGATCTTCCTCGCTCATGTCATCTTGGTCCCATTGTTTAGGCACCACCAAACCGTCAAACGACAACGGCTTTTCAAGGTCGGTATTGATACGGCTGTTGAGAAGCTCACCGACTTGTTTCTCTGTCCAACGTGGTAGGAAACATACCAAGTCAAACAGCAAACGCTCACCACGGGCTCGATCGACAAATCGCCAGCTCGATTTAGCAATTGAAATTACGATGCGGTGGTTCTTTTTAGAACGACGCAGCAAGTTGGTTAATCGAATCAGGTCAGAAAGGCCGCCAACCATTGGCTTAACCAATCGTTGTGCATTGTCGATCGCAATCAAGTACGTGGTTTTGCTTTTACGAAGGTGTGCCAAGATCTGAATCTCAGTGGCTTCTTCTTCTAAACCGATACTCACAGCTAGATGTGCTAACAGCTCTTGATAACCCGCGTAAGGGCAGCTCACATAAACAGGCTCAGCGTTTGAGACTTTGTGTAGCAAGGTATAAAGCAGCGTTGTTGCGCCCACACCACGCTCACCAGAAACAATGCAGATAGCAGGGCTGTCCGACATCAAGTAGCGAGACAATTGCTTAATTTCGTCACCTGCATAATCAACCAACGTGCTGTCGATGTTCCCCGGCAGAATGTATTCATAGGTTTGATCGCCTTTGATTCGAACCAAGTTTTGTTGGTTTTTATCAAGGTCAGACTGCTTAGCCACTTCGATTCTAAATAGATAAGCCAAAGCTTGACTAAACAGCGTGTAATTCGATAGCAGCGCCATGATGCGGTGCTGGAAGTTGTACACGCTCAGCCAAACGATGCCAATCGCTGTTGCAAGAATATTGAGTAGGAAGGTTTCCTTGCGGTTTACTGCCCAGTTCACCCACACCGGACGATCAGAAATGTGTTGCAGCGTATCGAACACTTTCGCACGCCATAATCTGAGTACCGAAATGGTGACCAGTACAAACCAGAAAAACAGGGCGCTGTAGATCCAGCTATAAATGGTGCCTTTACCTAGCGTAATGCTTGATATTTGCAGAGTCACGCCTGCAACAATGAAACTCCATACATAACGGCGAATCGTCGATAGGCGCAGCGCAATCACTTCTTGATTCGATGTGCGACCCAAGCGATACGCAAATTCAAGAATAAAGCTAATAGCAATCGAACCACCTAAAATCCACCAGGTGAAGATCTCGAGGAAAATCAAGTGTTGTAGGCTAGGGATGCTGGAAAGCACTCTTAATGAAAGCGTAATCGCGATTAACCAAGCGATTGCGCGATCGGCGCGGCTGATATACCAAATCACACGCACCAAGAAAGTAGGGTTCGTTTTCGCTTCAAGAAAGTTAATTCTGAACAACTCGATCAAGCGAGTGCTGTTGGCAAGCCACCACACTAAGCCAAAGTAGATAAAGAGCACTTTTAACGATGCGCCAATCACAGGCACCGGGGAAATGAAGATGTCTTTAACAAGTGCTTTAAAGCTACGGATTTGGAAGTAAACAAGATACTCAATATTGAGCTTAGTTAACTCCCACTCTTGCTTAAATTGAGTTACGCCGTATGGGCCAAAGCCCGTTAGACGCTCTTTATTAGCCGAGTTTGTCTGCTCTAACAGCTGTTGCTTGCTTACATTCAAGCTATTCAGGGTGACATAGCTAGTTTGGACAGCAAACCATTGTTCCGCATCGTTGTCATCTCTGTAAGCTTTCAGCTGTTGTTCGAAGGTTTTGATTTCCTGCTTTTGAACTCGCAGAACTTCAGCGAGCAAGATATTGACTTGGCGTCTGTCCGACGGCTCCATAAAGAGAGGGTCAGGTAATGAATCAATTCGATCATCGAGGTCAACAGCTGTATCAGACACCTGCGGCTGAGATTGTAAGTCATATTCCAAGTTGGCATGACTAGGCCAAGAGAGAATAGCCAAAGTGAGGATTAAGAAGCGCGATAGTGAACGCATAAAAGTCTCTTAGAATTATGAGGTTAGGATTACTATAGTTAGATAATCTTACTTTGTGAAATCCAACCCCGTATCGGGGGCGAGTACTTTGTTCCTGTTTTGACCAATTTTGTCATGAAATTGTCAGGGATTAGGCTAGTCTTGCCTACGTCTGTTGTTGCTTTGATCGGGTTGGTTTTTACTATGACCAAGCAGCATACGATATATTCAATGGTTGGCATGATTTGGGACGTTATATACCCGCGATTATAGAGTGTTGTTCGATATTTTGTTTTCCCTGAAAATCAACGGCTTTTAAGCAATAAACAGAAAATCAAAAATGTGAGTCAGCTCAAACTATGATTTGGTTAGGTTATCACTCACTTAATGGCCAGTAATTGCAATCAATACTTGCAGTTAAAGCCCTGAACAAGTAACGTTGCGGCGTTTTTCACATTAAAAAGGTAACGGCATTGATCTCCACAGCAAATATCACCCAACAATTCGGCGCTAAGCCACTTTTCGAAAATATTTCAGTTAAGTTCGGCGAAGGCAACCGCTACGGTTTAATCGGCGCGAATGGCTGTGGTAAATCGACGTTCATGAAGATCCTATCTGGTGAACTAGAGCCTACTTCTGGTAACGTAAGCTACGATCCAAACGAGCGCGTTGCTAAGCTAAACCAAGACCAATTTGCTTACGAAGAATTCACGGTAATCGACACAGTTATCATGGGTCACAAAGAGCTTTGGGCTATTAAGCAAGAGCGTGACCGTATTTACTCTTTGCCAGAAATGAGCGAAGAAGACGGCATGAAAGTGGCTGACCTTGAAGTTCAGTTCGCTGAAATGGACGGCTACATGGCAGAAGCGAAAGCGGGTGAGCTTCTTCTTGCGGTAGGTATTGAAGAATCTATGCACTTCGGTCTAATGAGCGAAGTAGCACCGGGTTGGAAACTGCGTGTTCTATTGTCTCAAGTACTGTTTGCAGACCCGCATATCATGCTTCTTGACGAACCAACGAACAACCTGGACATGGACACCATCAAGTGGTTGGAAGATACGCTAAACCAACGTAACTGCACAATGATCATCATTTCGCACGACCGTCACTTCCTAAACTCTGTTTGTACACACATGGCTGACCTTGATTACGGCGAACTTCGTCTATTCCCAGGTAACTACGATGAATACATGACGGCAGCGACTCAAGCTCGTGAGCGTCTACTGTCTGACAATGCTAAGAAGAAAGCACAAATTGCTGAGCTTCAAACGTTCGTATCTCGTTTCTCTGCTAACGCATCTAAAGCGAAGCAAGCAACGTCTCGTGCTAAGCAAATCGATAAGATCCAACTAGACGAAGTTAAAGCATCTAGCCGTCAAAACCCATTCATCCGTTTCGAACAGTCTAAAGAGCTATTCCGTAACGCACTTGTGGTTGAAAACCTGTCTCAAGGTTTTGAAGAAGACCTATACAACAAGTTCGACGGTATCTTCGAAGTGGGTGAGCGTGTTGCTATCATCGGTGAGAACGGTGTGGGTAAAACAACACTACTTAACACACTAGCGGGTGTTCTAGAACCTCGCACAGGTGAGTACAAGTGGTCTGAAAACTCAAACATCGGTTATTACGCTCAAGATCATGCACACGATTTCGAAACAGACATGAACCTATTTGATTGGATGA
This sequence comes from Vibrio sp. 10N.261.45.E2, assembly GCF_002875705.1. Lineage (GTDB taxonomy): Bacteria > Pseudomonadota > Gammaproteobacteria > Enterobacterales > Vibrionaceae > Vibrio. The sequence continues at coordinate 35,653 of NZ_MCZZ01000143.1, read as the reverse complement.
GCCAATGGCGTCAAGAAGGTGAAGACGAGCAAGTTGTTCGTGGTTTCCTAGGTCGTATGCTGTTTGGCCAAGACGACATCAAAAAATCTGTAAAAGTTATCTCTGGTGGTGAGCAAGGTCGTATGCTTCTTGGTAAGATCATGATGCATAAACCAAACATCCTACTTATGGATGAACCAACTAACCACATGGATATGGAATCTATCGAAGCGCTTAACTTGGCTCTTGAGAACTACAAAGGCACATTGTTCTTCGTATCTCACGACCGCGTATTCGTAGACTCTTTAGCAACTCGTATCCTTGAAATCAAAGATGGCAAGATCAACGATTTCCGCGGTACTTACGCTGAGTTCTTAAAAGCTCGTGGCTAAGCATTAAACGAGCCGTAGTTTTAACTACATATGCTTGAATTAATAAAACGCCGTCGTACTTTTAGTATGACGGCGTTTTTGTATCTATATGTTGTGAGCCGCTAACTCTTTACATCAGGATTACACATTAAAAGCAGTTAGCGAATCACCAAATCGAACTCACGCTTTTTGTCCGGCTGCTGATTGTTCACCTTTTACATCAAAATCAATCTTGTCTGCACCTGTGAACACTTGGAAGCGTAAACCTTTTGCGCGTGCAATCGTGGTGATGCCGAACTTCTGAGCCAAGTCCAAGCCCATTTGCGTTACGCCAGAACGTGATAACAGAACAGGGATGCCCATCTGTGCAACCTTAATCACCATCTCAGACGTTAAACGGCCTGTGGTGTAGAAGATCTTGTCTTCACCTGACTCTTTGTTAAGCCACATCTCACCAGCCAATGTATCAACGGCATTGTGTCGGCCAACATCTTCAACAAACGATAGAACCTTGTCGTCTTTACAAACTGCGCAACCGTGCACTGCACCGGCTTTCTTGTAGGTATCGTTATAATGAGTCAGCGCTTCAAGCGCAGTGTAGATTTCAGATTGCTTAATCTTAGTTTGAGGCACTTGGTAATCTTCCAACTGCTTCATCACGTTGCCATACATGGTGCCTTGACCACAGCCAGAGGTGACTGTCTTCTTCTTAAGCGCTTGCTCAAGTTGGCTCGTGTCTTCTTTGGTGATAACCGCTGCAGAGCTGGTTTCCCAATCGATAATGATAGATTCAATGGCTTCTGGATCAGACAGGAAGCTTTGGTTCTTCAAATAACCTAATACCAATGACTCAGGACGAGAACCCAATGTCATTAACGTTACGATCTCTTTCCAGTTCAACATCACGGTAAGAGGGCGCTCACACGCGATTTGTTTCGTTAGCTTTTCGCCATATTCATCAAACACTTCAACTTCGATTGTCTGAAGTGGGTTCTCACTGGTTTTTATTATGTTTGGTTTTACCACAGTCATTTCCTAGTTAATGAGATAGCGATTTTATGAGATAAGAAGTCAACAAGAGCAATAAAGCTCTAATTCATCAATGCGCTAGCTTGTTGGTGTCGCTAAAGCCTTAATTTCGATTACCGCTCTAGAACACACGATAGTGTTGCGAATAGCTAAAGCAAATCTTATTCCAAAATAACGGGGATTCGTTTAAACATGAAGCATTAGATTAAAATAGCGCAAAATATGAGAGTTCACCGGGGGAAGTTGTCTGAAATAACCGGTATCGACTAACGTTATAGTGACAAGTTAATAACGAACGCGATAGGTACGCACGTGAAGTTAACCTGTATTGGCGTGTTTATTGCTTTGTAGGGTGTATATGATTGCGCACAGTACAAAATGTCCTAAGTGCATTCAGAGCAAAGAAAATCAATTGGGTGAAGTATGTCTGAGATAAAAGAATTCAAAGAACAATATGAAAAAACAGAAGCAGCTTGGCCAATCGGTGTCCAAAGAATAGAGAAAGAGATCAAAACAGGTATCTGGGTAACAACGCAGTGGGAATTGACCGGGTTTGAATTATCACCAGAAGACGATACGCAAGACGTTTGTTTGCTGCAGTTACATAAAGACGAACGCACAGACTATCGATTCAACCTAAGCTCTCAGCAACCTAAGCTTTTCTTAGTAATGGATAATGTCGATTCTGATGTAAAGCCAGTTATTCAGTTACTTACGGCATCACAAACCGTTGCAGGACAATACATGGACGGTGACAACCAAGTACTTTCATACGATATTCCATTACCTGTACAAGCTTGGATGGAAGCGTTCATTGGTCGTCATGGCGAATTGTTAGAGACAAGACGTAAGAAACGTAAAGGTGCAGGTCGTTCGAATGGCAACTAACTTTTTTAGCCGTTGGTCTCAACGAAAGCTTGATGAATCGACTGATGAACCATCAAAAGCAGAGCTAACACTTGAGGAAACAGAGCTTACGTCCACAAAGGCTTCGACTGCAGCTTCAACTATAGACGTAGAAGGATCGGAGTCATTAGATCCTGAGACTTTAGAAAATGAGTCTTCTAAAAGTAATCAAGAAACTGATGCTGTCGAATCTCAAGCTATTGACTCTCAGGAGATAGCATCAGGAACGACTGAAGACCTGTCTGTTGCTCAATTATTGGTGTCAGAGGCCTCAGAAAGCGTAAAAAAAGCTGCACTACGCAAATTATTTCTCTCGGAAGAGTTTAACGTTCGTGATGGTTTAGATGATTACGACGACGATTACAGTAATTTGAAGTCTCTTTCTGAAGGGGTTGCGGAAACCTTGCGTGATTGGGTTAAAGATAAAACGGAAGAAGAAACTGCTCCAGAAGAAGAACAAACCATTGATAATCAAGATGAAAGTGAAGTTCTAGGGAATTCTGAAAGCGATCTTGAGATGTCTGATAATGAACTTAAAGCTTCACAAAGTGCCGAAATAACAGAAGAAGAAAAAGAACTGTATAAAAGCACAGTGTTAGATGTTAGCGCTACAGAGTCAGACGAAGCTGACCTGAAAGAGATGGGACAAAATATACCACACAAAAAATAGGTACATTTTGACTAAACACTCAATGAGCCGCTTGCGACAAAATGTCCCAAGCGGTTTTTTTATACGCACAATAAACGCTATAAAGTATTAAATTACTGATATATAAGCCTTATTAAACTGGCATGGCATTTGCTAAATAACGTTCATTATCAATTTTTTTGTAGATAGACGAGTTCACGGTCTGACGAACGGCACACTAGCTAAAGGGTTAGTTGTTAACGGATTACTCAGCAAGTTCTCTATCGCTTACTACAATGAAAGTTGAACAGATTATCCATGTCCAAAGATGGAACTGAGCAATGCTTAAACAATTATTAGAACAAGCAACTTCAAATAACGCTAAAGCAAGACTGTATGCATTTGAAAATACAGTTGAGTTAACAAATCTGATTCCACCTACTGTTAGCTACGAAAGCGGCGGTAATACTCTTGTTATTGGTCCAACTGCGATCATTGAAAGTGCTGCGGCGCAATTACCTCAATTGACGAGCCTAACCTTATTGTCGACAGACGGCGAAAAGGGCACAAACCCAGAACTGTACTTTGCGAATTCGGTTCAAGTATCGGGTTTCCTTGGCACGTTTGAAGTTGTGATCGAAAATAAAGGCACATCAAGTAACCTAGCGAAAGTCGCGATTAATCACGATTGTTTCGATGTTGTTCTAGACCTATGTCTGAATAGCTGCATGACAGAAGAAGTGCCTGTACCTGGTTATTACCCAGTAGGCCGTGGCTATCCAAAACTGGCTGAAGCACTGGAAGAGATTCCAACGCTAATGGGCACGTTCGATAAACCTAAGTTCTTCCGTCTAGACACTGACCTTTGTGCGCACAGTTCTCGTGGCGTAAAAGGTTGTGAGCGTTGTGTTGATGCTTGTCCTGCTGGCGCACTGTCAAGTGAAGGCTCAGATAAAACCGGCCATAAGATTGAGATCAACCCTTACCTATGTCAAGGCGTTGGTACTTGTGCAACGAGCTGTCCGACAGAAGCAATCTCTTACGCGTTGCCTAATCCTGACGATACTCAAAAATTCATAGAACGTACGCTAGCGAATTACGAGCAAGCGGGCGGTCTTGATCCTATCGTGCTTATCTGTAGCTCACGTCATGAAACCTACAATGTGATGGCTCTTAAAGCGCTACCAGATAACGTCATTCCAATCGTTGTTGAAGAACTTCCATCTATTGGTATTGATACTTGGTTTGCAGCTTTAGTAAATGGTGCAACTCAGGTTCTGTTTGCAGCATCTCGTTTTATGCCAGAAACCATCATTCGAGTTCTGAATAACGAAGTAGGGATCGCTCAAGAGCTACTAGACCAAATCGGTATTCCAAAAGAAACCATCGATATTTTGTACTTAGAGTCTCTACGTGAAGGTCCTCCAACATTATGCGTAGATTCATTCGATCTTGTACTTGGCGATCTTCAAGGCAACAAGCGCCAACGTCTATTCACAGCACTTGATGCAATGTCTTCATCTCGTATTCCAGTTGAGAACATTGTAGAGCTTCCTTCAAACGCGCCATATGGCACGGTTTCGTGTGAAAGCAAAGGTTGTACTTTGTGTATGAGTTGTGTGGCGGTTTGTCCGACACGCGCACTTCATACCGACGGTGCTTCTCCATCACTTAAGTTTGTAGAACAAGACTGTATTCAATGTGGCCTGTGTGAAAAAGCGTGTCCTGAAAATGTTCTGACTCTTACGCCTCGCATGAACTGGGTGAAAGAAGAACGTCAGAAAGCAGTTGTGATTCATGAAGAGAAAGCAGCGGAATGTATTCGTTGTCATAAGCCATTCGCACCTCAATCCATGATTGATATGTTACAGAACAAGTTACGTGGTCACTCTCATTTCTCAGATGAAGCAGCGATTAATCGTATTGCTATGTGTGAAGACTGTCGTGTAGTGGATATGTTCGATTCAATGGCTCAAGACCCATTGAAACAATTGAAATACTAGGAGTTAGCCTTGGAAACGAATTTGGATCAGGCACAAGAACAGACACTAAGAACTGAGATTTATTTGGTTCTATCTGCACTGTTTCGTAGCGCACCTTCTGAAGAGGTGATCGACTTTCTAAAAACACTAGACATTGAAGCGTCTGAAAGCGCGATGCAAAAAGCTTGGATTGCGATTCAACAAGCGGCAACAGAATCAAACCGTGAAGCTCTTGAAGACGAATATCAAGATTTGTTCATCGGCATTGGTCGCGGAGAGGTCGTTCCATTTGGTTCTTGGCATCGCACTGGCGCGATGATGGAAAAACCATTGGCAGAGATTCGTCGTGACTTAGAGCTTTTAGGCATTGAGCGTGACGATAAAGTGAAAGAACCAGAAGATCATATCGCTGCATTGTGTGAAGTGATGGCCATGCTAACTGCTGAGGAAGAAGCACTGCAACAAGCGGTATTCAATAAGCATCTTGGCCCTTGGTTCAACTCTTTCACTAGTCAGCTTGAAGGGGCCGAAAGCGCGAACTTCTACAAATCGGCCGCTCAGCTATGTGAAGCATTCTTAACGTTAGAACAAGTACGTTTTAGCGTGAATACAAAAAGCAGTAAGCACAAATTAAAGATTGATGTGAAAAACGTCACTGATTACGAGTAATCGAGCAGTACGCGATTATATCGATAGAGGGGCATTAAGCCTCCAAAAAAAGATCTACCGTAAGGTAAGGAAGCAATGATGAAAGATAATAAAGATATAAATACAAGCCGTAGGGACTTACTCAAAGGCTTGACGACTGCAGCCGTTGCTGGTGCCGTTGTCGCTGGTACAACTAAAGTGGCAACCGCTTCAGAAACTGTTGAAATTTCGAAAGAAGACGTGAAGAAGACTGGGTATCGTGAAACGCAACATATTCGCGATTACTACGACACACTTTAGGAGATAACGGATGAAACTTGTCAAACGCTCCGATAGTGTGAGCAAAGAAACCAATCAGTTAGGCGTGTCTCGACGTGCCTTCATGAGAAACACTTCATTGGCTGCTGGTGGCGCAGTAGTAGGCGCAAGTCTATTCGCTCCAGGCATGATGAAAAAGGCGCAAGCTAAATCAGTCGATCCAGAAGCGAAAACAGAAGTGAAACGTACTATCTGTTCTCACTGTTCTGTGGGTTGTGGTATCTACGCTGAAGTTCAAAACGGTGTTTGGACAGGTCAAGAGCCTGCATTCGACCACCCATTCAACGCTGGTGGACACTGTGCGAAAGGTGCAGCTCTGCGTGAGCACGGCCACGGTGAACGTCGTCTTAAGTACCCAATGAAATTGGAAGGCGGTAAGTGGAAGAAGCTATCTTGGGAACAAGCGATTGAAGAGATCGGTAACAAAGCGCTAGAACTGCGTAAAGAGTCTGGCCCTGATTCGGTTTACTTCCTAGGTAGTGCAAAACACAGTAACGAGCAAGCTTACGCATTCCGTAAGATGGCGTCGCTTTGGGGCACGAACAACGTTGACCACCAAGCGCGTATTTGTCACTCAACCACAGTAGCCGGTGTTGCAAACACTTGGGGCTACGGTGCGATGACAAACTCGTTTAATGACATGCACAACTGTAAGTCGATGCTGTTCATTGGCTCAAACCCAGCAGAAGCTCACCCAGTTGCGATGCAACACATCTTAATCGCGAAAGAGAAGAACAACTGTAAGATCGTTGTTGCGGATCCTCGTCGTACGCGTACTGCTGCGAAATCTGATCACTACGTTTCTCTTCGTCCAGGTTCTGACGTCGCGTTTATCTGGGGTGTGTTATGGCATGTCTTTGCTAATAAATGGGAAGACAAAGAATTCATCCGCCAACGTGTATTCGGCATGGATGAGATCCGTGAAGAAGTTGCGAAATGGAACCCAGCAGAAGTTGAACGCGTAACTGGTGTTAGTGAACAAGACGTATACCACACAGCGAAACTGCTTTCTGAAAACCGTCCGGGTTGTATCGTTTGGTGTATGGGTGGTACTCAACACACGACTGGTAACAACAACACACGTGCTTACTGTGTACTTGAGCTTGCGCTAGGTAACATTGGTAAATCAGGCGGCGGTGCAAACATCTTCCGTGGTCACGATAACGTACAGGGCGCAACTGACCTTGGCGTACTTTCTGACACACTTCCAGGCTACTACGGCTTGTCTGAAGGTTCTTGGCGTCACTGGTCAAAAGTTTGGGACATCGACTTTGACTGGGTGAAAGGACGCTTCGACGACAACGCATACGGTGGTCAAAAACCAATGAACAGTGCAGGTATTCCTGTATCTCGTTGGGTAGATGGCGTACTTGAAGACAAAGACAAGATTCGTCAACGCGAGAACATCCGTGCCATGTTCTACTGGGGTCACGCAGTGAACTCTCAGACTCGTGGTCCAGAGATGAAGAAGGCGATGCAGAAGCTGGATATGATGGTTATTGTTGACCCATACCCAACAGTCGCGGCAGTAATGAACGATCGCACCGACGGTGTTTACTTGCTTCCAGCAACCACTCAATTTGAAACCTATGGTAGTGTAACGGCGTCAAACCGTTCTCTACAGTGGCGTGACAAGGTTGTTGAACCTCTGTTCGAATCTAAGCCTGACCACGAAATTATGTACCTTCTTACTAAGAAGCTTGGTTTCTCTGATCAACTGTTCAAAAACATCCGTGTTGAGAACAACCAACCATTGATTGAAGACATCACACGTGAATTCAACAAAGGTATGTGGACAATCGGTTACACAGGTCAAAGCCCTGAGCGTTTGAAAGAGCATCAACAGAACTGGCACACATTCCACAAAACGTCTCTGGAAGCAGAAGGCGGGCCTGCAAATGGTGAGACTTACGGTCTTCCTTGGCCATGTTGGGGTACACCAGAAATGAAACACCCAGGTACACATATCCTTTACGATACGTCGAAGCCTGTTGCACAAGGTGGCGGTAACTTCCGTACTCGTTTCGGTGTGGAGTTTGAAGGTCAAAGCCTATTGGCTGAAGACAGCTACTCGAAAGGCAGCGAAATCAAAGACGGTTACCCGGAGTTCAGTGACAAGCTACTGAAACAACTGGGGTGGTGGGATGACCTAACAGCAGAAGAGAAAGCCTCTGCTGAAGGTAAAAACTGGAAGACTGACGTTTCTGGCGGTATTCAACGCGTGGCTATCAAGCACGGTTGTATCCCGTTTGGTAATGCAAAAGCGCGTGCGATTGTTTGGACATTCCCAGACCGTGTACCACTGCACCGTGAGCCGCTTTACACGCCACGTCGCGACCTAGTTGCTGATTACCCAACGTGGGACGACAAAGAAGCTATCTTCCGTGTACCTACGCTTTACAAGTCGATTCAAGAGCAAGACAAATCTGGCGAATACCCGATTATCCTGACCTCTGGTCGTTTGGTTGAGTACGAAGGTGGTGGTGAAGAAACCCGTTCTAACCCTTGGCTAGCAGAACTACAGCAAGAGATGTTTGTTGAAGTGAACCCGAAAGATGCAAACGACATCGGCTTTAAAGACGGTGACGATGTTTGGGTTGAGGGTGCAGAGAAGGGCCGAATTAAGGTAAAAGCGATGGTTACACGTCGTGTGAAACCGGGTCTGGCATTCATCCCATTCCACTTCGGTGGTAAGTTCCAAGGCGAAGATTTGCGTTCTAAATACCCAGAAGGCACTGATCCTTACGTTATTGGTGAAGCTGCTAACACAGCAACCACATACGGTTACGACCCTGTCACGTTGATGCAGGAAACGAAAGTAACCCTTTGTAATATTCGTAAAGCGTAAGGAGTCTTAAAATGGCTAGAATGAAATTTCTTTGTGACACCAAGCGTTGTATCGAATGTAACGGTTGTGTCACTGCATGTAAGAATGAAAACGATGATGCTCTGGAATGGGGTATTCAGCGTCGTCGCGTTGTGACATTGAACGATGGCGAACCTGGTGAAAACTCTATCTCAGTAGCGTGTATGCACTGTACAGATGCGCCTTGTATGGCAGTTTGTCCCGCAGACTGTTTTGAACATACAGAAGACGGCATTGTACTTCACAATAAAGATCTATGTATCGGTTGTGGTTACTGCTTGTTTGCTTGTCCGTTTGGTGCACCTCAATTCCCTAAACAGGAAGCGTTTGGTGAGCGCGGTAAGATGGACAAATGTACCTTCTGTGCTGGCGGTCCTGAAACAGAACCTGGTTCTGTTGAAGAGCGTCAAAAGTACGGTGCGAACCGTATTGCCGAAGGCAAACTACCAATGTGTGCTTCTTTGTGTTCAACCAAAGCACTGCTAGCGGGTGACGCCGAGAAGGTTTCTGATGTTTTCCGTCAACGTGTTGTTGAACGTGGTGCGAAAGGCGCAGGTTGGACAAACGGCAATGACCTGTCTTACGACGCAACTAAGAGCTAAGTAGGAGAGACATATGCTTACAATGTTTAAGCGTCTCTTCCTTGTTGTGCTGCCAATGTTGGCAGCACTAACAATGCTTTCTCCTATGAGTCATGCATCTGAGACGAATTCATCACAAACTCAAGCAAGCTCAGCTGAAAGAGAAGTGGTTCAACTTGCTGGTGCGGATTACTGGCGACAAGTTAGAGATGGACAATCAGGTTACACCACATCTCAGTCTCCTGAGCATGGCGTTCTCATCAGTACTCCAGGTCAAACGTGGTACATATTGAAAGAGAAGTGGATGTCACCAGCCGGTGCCGTCGCTATCTTTGGCAGTATTGCTTTCGTAACACTGATGTATGTTGTGATTGGCCCATTGATGTTAAGTGCACCAAGAACAGGCCGGAAGATCAAACGTTGGTCTCGACTGGATCGTGCGTTGCACTGGAGCATGGCGTTTACTTTCTTAACGCTCGCGTTCAGTGGTTTGATGTTGGTTTACGGCAAGCACTTTTTAAAGCCGTACATTCCAACTGACCTTTGGGGCTTTATCGTTCTATTGGCAAAGCAATACCACAACTACATCGGCCCGATTTTCTATGTGCTGTTGATGGCTGTTCTTATCAAGTGGTGGCGCAAGTCAATCTTCAAGATGGTCGATATCCAGTGGTTCATGAAACTGGGTGGTATGGTAGGGAAACACAAAGGTTCTCATCCATCTGCAGAGTTTTCGAACGCGGGTGAAAAAGCGCTATTTTGGCTGCTTATCGTTATGGGCAGTGTCGCTGCGATCAGTGGCTTGGTGTTAGATTTCCCAATCTTTGGCCAAACACGACGTGATATGGAGCTTTCGAATTTAGTTCACATGCTTGCTGCTTTGATCCTTATCTGTGGTTTTGTGTTCCACATTTATATTGGCTTGTTCGGTATGGAAGGCGCACTAGAAGGTATGGTAACAGGCGAAGTCGATGAAACCTGGGCTAAAGAACACCATGACCTTTGGTACAAAGAAGTGATGGAACAAGAGAAAAACGGCGTTGAACGAAGCGCTAACGTAGCAACAGAGAAAACGGAAGGGGTGAATAAGAATGAACAAACCTCATAAGGGTATTTGGGTTGCTTACATCCTAAGCTGCTTTACACCATTTACTTGTCTTCTCTCTGGTGTGATTGCCATTATCTACGCGGGCTATCGTTTAGATAAAGGCGAAGACGGCGAAGTAGTGGATACCCATTACTACGGCTTGATTCGCTCGTTCTTCTTGAACCTGACGTTCTTTGTTGTGCTTATCGTCACGGTAGCGACCTCTAACGGCGTGTTAATCGGCGTGAACGATTACTGGTATCAAAACCATATTATCGATGACATCGCTTACTACATTCCATATATAGGCATGTTATTTGGTGGTGTGGCGATTGTGGTTTGGTTTATTCGTATGTATCAAGGCATGCAGCGTTTAAGTCAAAACCTACCGCAAAACCCGACAACAGGTCCAAACCTTTAAGCGTTTATATGTAAGTCGTTTGGGTTACCAAACTCGATAATAGCTCCTTTGTCGATGAGTTAACTCTAATCAGCGAAAGACATTAAAAGCCCAGTGATTCATTTCACTGGGCTTTTTGTCGTATGGTCGCTAGGTAACTGATCTAATGCCCTACATTGACCGCATCAATATGGTGCAACTCCCTCAATTGGTGCAATCAATTATCGAATATTTTCTCTCTCTGAGAACCAATAAAGTGCACCTAAGAAATTAACCAATAAATATCAACAACTTAAAATAACACCTTGTTGCACGTTTTTTGCGTAACCGAGTTGGAACGCATCTTGCGTTTACTGTTGAGTCTTTAATTAATTACGACATCAATTCGCACGGTTCTAGTGCAATTGAGACAAAGCTAAGGGAGAGAGCTTTAATGAGTCAAACGGTTAACCAAGTTCATAGCGCAGTACAGAGCTTGACGCAGAGTTCGGATACTCTGTTTTTATTACTAGGCGCGATCATGGTCTTCTTAATGCATGCTGGTTTTGCATTTTTGGAAGTCGGTACAGTTAGAAAGAAGAACCAAGTTAATGCGTTGGTTAAGATCCTCTCTGACTTTGGAGTCTCCGCCATTGCTTACTTCTTTATCGGTTATTGGGTCGCTTACGGCGCGCACTTTTTTGCCGATGCAGAAACGCTATCGCAAGCGAATGGATACGAGCTGGTTAAGTTTTTCTTCCTAATGACCTTTGCCGCAGCAATCCCTGCGATTGTATCCGGTGGTATTGCAGAACGTGCACGTTTCTACCCAATCTTGATTGCAACACTGTTTACTGTTGGATTCATCTACCCGTTTTTTGAAGGCATCATCTGGAATGGTAATTTTGGCTTTCAAGCATGGCTAGAAAGTCAGTTTGGTTACGGATTTCATGACTTCGCGGGTTCTGTTGTGGTTCATGGCGTTGGCGGCTGGATTGCATTGGTCGCGGTTTACTTCCTTGGTATGCGTAAAGGCCGTATCCGCGCAGGTAAACACACTAACTTCGCGCCATCGAACATTCCATTCTTAGCGTTAGGTTCTTGGATCTTATGTGTGGGTTGGTTTGGCTTTAACGTGATGTCTGCACAAGCAATCAACGGCATCAGCGGCCTAGTGGCGATGAACTCACTCATGGCAATGGTTGGCGGCATTCTTGCAGCGCTTGTTGCAGGTAAGAATGACCCGGGCTTTATTCATAATGGTCCTTTGGCTGGCTTAGTAGCAATTTGTGCCGGTTCAGACTTAATGCACCCATTAGGCGCATTAGTGACTGGCGGCGTGGCAGGCGCACTGTTTGTTTACCTATTTACTTACATGCAAAACAAAACACAGATTGATGACGTATTAGGTGTGTGGCCTCTACACGGCGTGTGTGGCGCTTGGGGTGGCATTGCGGCTGGTATCTTTGGTTCGCAAACATTCTGGGGCTTAGGTGGCGTAAGCTTCGCTTCTCAAGTTATCGGCACACTAGCGGGCATTGCAGTCGCATTAGTTGGCGCACTGATTGTTTATGGCGTGTTGAGCAAACTAACAGGCCTACGTTTAAGTGAAGAAGATGAATTCAACGGCGCAGATCTATCAATCCATAAGATCTCCTCAATCAACGAAGACTAATTTTGTTTACCTTGATGAGTTTAGGCTTATCAGTTAGACATCAGTAAAACAGAAACAAGCGGCTTCGGTCGCTTTTTTGTTTCTGCGAAATGTAAAACGGAGAGTTTGAGTAAGTACAACGACAACTATCAAGCGAGTTATGTCACAAATAGCCAATGAATTCAGTTGGCTAAGACTATGGTCTAATCCCTAAAACTATTGTTGGAATTTGAACAGTGCTAAGCTGTTACAAAGTGACATATTGAAAAGGACGTTGTATGCATTTCCCATATCGAAATATCGTAATTCTTACTGGCGCTGGTATCTCTGCGGAGTCGGGGATTCAAACATTCCGAGCTCAAGACGGGCTATGGGAAAACCATAAAATCGAAGATGTCGCGACTCCAGAAGGGTTTGTAAAAGATCCCGACTTGGTGCAAGCATTCTACAACAAACGTCGTCACGGCTTGCAAGGTGAGAGCATTCAACCAAACTCCGCCCACAAGGCACTCGGTGAGCTTGAGGACAAACTTGATGGCAAAGTAACAATCATCACTCAGAACATCGACAACCTGCACGAGAGAGGCGGTAGCAACAATATTATTCACATGCATGGCGAACTTCTGAAAGCACGTTGCAGTGAATCGAATCAAGTTATCGAACATAAAGGTGATATCGAAACCGGTGAGCTTTGTCACTGCTGCCAAATTCCAGCGCAAATGCGTCCTCATATTGTGTGGTTTGGCGAAATGCCGTTAAGAATGGGCGATATCTATTCAGCACTCGAAGAAGCGGACCTGTTTATCTCTATCGGTACTTCAGGTGTTGTTTATCCAGCTGCGGGATTTGTGCATGATGCCAAAATGCATGGCGCACACACAATAGAGATCAATCTAGAACCAAGTGCAGTAGAGAGTGAGTTTGAAGAGAAGCGTTACGGCAAAGCGAGTATCGAGGTGCCTAAACTGGTTGGCGAGTTATTATGTACAGAGAGAGGTTCTTTAACGGCCTAAGCCTTGTCTTTAATAAAGCACATCAGTTTCTGAACCTGAATCTAAATCGGAAAAAAATAAAGCGGCTTACGCCGCTTTATTTACTTAACTGATTAACTAACAGCAACTTAGTTGTTCACTTTAAGTTTTTGGAAATACTCGTCATAGATAACGCTCGCTTCACCAACTTCATCTTGCCATACGCCGTTATCCATCACTGACTGTGGTGGGAAAACGTTCTTGTCTTCAGCAAATTCTTTAGGAAGAAGAGGGTAAGCTGTTTTAACTGGTGTCGGGTAACCGATCTCTAGAGCAATCTTAGCTGCGTTCTCAGGGCGAAGAAGGAAGTCGATCATCTTGTGAGCCGCTTCTGTGTTTTTAGCACCTGCTGGAATCGCTAGGCTGTCCATCCAGAAGATAGCGCCTTTTTCTGGCCAGATAATATCAATCGTTGCGCCTTCTTGGCGTGCCATGTAAGCAGAACCATTCCAAAGCATACCAAGAGACACTTCACCTGCTAGGTAAGGATTCGCTGGGAAATCTGAGTTAAATACCAATACGTTTGGCATTAGCTTACGAAGTTCTTCGTAGGCTTCTTTGATCTCTTCTGGGTTAGTCGTGTTTGGAGAGTAACCTAGTTTAGATAGAGCGATATGGAAAACCTCACGAGAGTCATCCATCATCATCAGTTGACCTTCCCATTGCGTATCCCACAGATCACCCCAGTTTTTAACTGAAGATTTGTCTAGCATATCTGAGTTGATACCAATACCCGTCGCACCCCAGATGTATGGGATAGAGTAGTTGTTGTTTGGGTCAAATGGCTTATCTAAGTAATTTGGATCCAAATCTGCAAAGTGGCTTAGCTTGGTTTTATCAAGCTCTTGAAGCATGCCTTCTTTACGCATTTTAGAAACGAAGTAAGTAGAAGGAACCACTAAGTCGTAACCCGTGCCTTGAGTTTTTAACTTAGCGTACATGCTTTCGTTAGACTCATAAGTTGAGTAGTAAACTTTGATGCCAGTCTCTTCTGTGAAGTCTTCTAGTACTTCATTTGGAATATATTCAGACCAGTTGTAAAAATACAGTTCTTGGTCAGCTGCGAAAGAGGATGTAGAAAGTAAAGTAGCAGCACACAATGCGCCGGTATACAGTGTTTTTTTCATTACTGTTCCGTTCATTTGTTTGATTTGGAGCTGGGTAGAGAACCCAAGGTAAAAGGATTTCGAAAAATCGCGCTATATTATAGCAGTGATAAAATAAAATAGGCAGCCTAAGCTGCCTATTCATTGATATTCTTATTTTTAACTTGTTGATTATCTAGGTCGCTTGTTAAGTAGTCCTGCTACTTACTCGCCATTAGATTATAAGCTAAGTTACTGGCCTGCTTTAAGTTTCATGAAGTAATCTTCGTACTTCACTGTCTTATCGCCAACCGCTGCTTGCCACTCAACACGATCAAGATCTTCTTGTGATGGGAATAGTGGCTCAACGTCTTTGAATTTCGCATTAGACGCTTTAACTGCTGTTAGATAACCCGTGTCGCGAGAAATTTGCTCTGCGATTTCAGGGCGAAGTAGGAAGTCGATCATCTTATGAGCCGCTTCTACGTTTACCGCGCCAGAACTGATTGCAAAGTTATCAACCCAACCGATACCGCCTTCTTTAGGGAAAACCAGTTTGATTGGCAGACCTTCGTTTTGCGCCGCAGCAGCAGAACCGTTCCACAGCATACCAAGACCCACTTCACCAGACATGTAAGGCGCGCCTGGGTTATCTGAGTTAAATACTAGAACGTTTGGCATTAGCTTTTGTAGCTCAGCGTAGGCTTCATCGATCTCTTTTTCGTTTGTTGTGTTACCAGAGTAACCTAACTTACGAAGTGCAATGTGGAACACTTCACGAGTGTCGTCCATCATCATCAGTTGACCTTCAAGCTCAGGCTTCCATAGGTCAGCCCAGCTTTGGAAATCTTCTGGATCGTACATGTCAGTGTTAACAGCAAGACCTGTGATCGCAACTACATGTGGAATAGAGTAGTCGTTGTTTGGGTCGTACGGCTTATCTAGGTAGTTAGTATCTAGATTCTTGAAGTTATTCAGCTTAGTTTTGTCGATCTTTTGTAGCATACCTTCGTCGCGCATCTTAGATACGAAGTAAGTCGACGGCACAACTAGGTCGTAGCCTTTGTTGTGTGTTTTTAGCTTTGCGTACAAAGTTTCGTTCGACTCGTAAGTCGAGTAGATAACCTTGATACCAGTTTCATCAGTGAACTGTTCTAGAATCTCACTGTTGATGTAAGGTCCCCAGTTCATGAATACCAATTCTTTGTTATCTTTTGCAAAAGATGGTGCAGATAACATTGAAAGCGCACATGCACTACCAGCTAATAGAGTAGCCCATTTTTTCATTGACGTTAGCTCCAAACTAAACGTTGCCCGAAGGCAGTAGATAGAAAAACAGAATGGCAATTTACCATTCTGTTTATGATTAACACTTTGTAGAACTTGAAGTTTGTTAACTTCTTATCAAGCCTGTCTCTGTACAGAGTAGGAGACTTACTTAATTTTTTCTCTCGCTAATAACTGAGAAATAATCACCAGTATTAACGACACCACTAACATTACTGTTGCTAGGGCGTTTACCTCAGGAGAGATACCCACTTTAACCATTGAGTAAATCTTCAGTGGTAAGATTTCATAGGTTGGGCCAGTTACGAAAGAGCTGATGATCACATCGTCCAAAGACAGAGTGAAGCTCAATAACCAACCTGCAGCAACCGCTGGCTTCGCAAGAGGAAGGATGATCTGTTTTAGAATCGTCCATTCACTTGCACCTAAGTCTTTTGCTGCTTCTAACATCTTCACATCAAAGCCATTCAAGCGACTGTAGACCGTTACCACAACGAACGGTAGACAGAAGGTAATGTGAGCAGCAAGTAGGGTAAAGAACCCAAGTTGCACACCCATTACCAAGAATAGCGCAAGAAGCGAAATCGCCATTACGATATCTGGAGACATCATTACGATGAACAGCATGCCATTGACGATGCCTTTACCTTTGAACTGGTAACGGAATAGGGCTACTGCTGTCAGGCTACCGACAATCGTTGCGGCTGTTGCTGAGAACACTGCTACGTTAATCGAGTGCCAAGCAGCCTGCATTAGGCTGTCGTTGTTAATAAGCGCGTCATACCATTTAGTCGTGAAGCCACCCCATTTCATACCAAACTTATTGGCATTAAACGAGTTCGCGATCAATACGATAATAGGTAGGTATAGGAAGGCGTATACCAGCGCCATAAAGCTGAACTTAACTGTGCGACCCATTAGTCTAGCTCCACTTTCTTGTTCAATAGCTTACCTGCTCGGTAGTAGGCATACAGCATCACAGCCATTGCCATGGTCAGTGCGATACTCGTTGCGGCACCAAACGGCCAGTCTCGAGCGTTGAGCACCTGGCTCTTAATCACGTTACCAATCAATAGGTTCTTAGCACCGCCTAATAGGTCAGAGATGTAGAACATACCTAACGCAGGCAGTAGTACTAACAAACAGCCGCCGATAATGCCTGGCATTGTTAGTGGCAATACCACTTTTAATAGCGTTTGCAGTTTATTGGCACCTAAATCTTTAGCCGCTTCTAAGTACGTATCGTCCAGTTTTTCAATCGCTGAATACAGCGGCAGAATCATAAACGGAAGTAGGATGTACACTAAGCCAATCATTACTGCGGTTTCTGTGTACATGATACGTAACGGTTTATCGATGATATCTAGCGCTAACAGGCTTTTGTTCAAGACACCTTGAGTACCCAACACAATCTTCAACCCGTAAGTACGAATCAAAGAGTTCGTCCAAAATGGCACAATCACTAAGAACAACATGATAGGGCGCCACTTCACTGGCATTTTCGCCACGATGTAGGCGAACGGGTAACCAATAACTAAACAAAGTAGGGTTGCGACAATGGCCATATAGAAAGAGTGCATCAACACTTTAAAATACAGCGGGTCAGCCAAACGCACGTAGTTATCGAGAGTGAAGGTCATCTCGATCAAGTTCGCTTCATCACGAGTTAAGAAACTAGTACCGATGATCATGATGTTTGGAATCATCACGAACAACACTAGCCAACCTGTGATTAAAGCAACAATCGCGTTTTGTAAATTAAACTTCTTGCTCATCTTCTAATACCACTTCCCAGCTCTCAACCCAAGTTACTGCAACTTTTTGGCCCAGTGAGTGATCAACATCAGGGTCATCTTCGTTGAAGAATTCGCTAACCATGACACGCATACCAGATTCAAGTTCTACAACTGAATCTAATGTCATGCCTTTATAGGTTCGCTCGACAATGTGGCCAACAATACCGCGTTGCTCAGACTCTTTGATTTCTTCAATACGAAGATCTTCAGGGCGAAGCAATACTTGCAGTTTTTGACCCGGTGTAACGTCTTTATCGTGATAGATAATCGACTCTTCACCTTCGATTGTCGCAACGATGCGTTTTTCATCTTGACGAGATTTCGCTGTCGCTTCGAATACGTTAATTTCACCAATGAAACGCGCTACAAACAGGTTCTTAGGCTCTTCGTAGATTTCTCTCGGTGTTCCATCTTGTTCAATCACGCCATCACGCATAACAATAATGCGGTCAGACATAGATAGCGCTTCTTCTTGGTCATGCGTTACAAAAATGAACGTGATACCAAGTTGACGTTGTAATTGTTTTAGCTCGATTTGCATCTGTTTACGTAGTTTGTAATCCAGAGCAGATAGAGATTCATCCAACAAAAGAACTTTAGGCTTGTTAACGACAGCACGAGCGATTGCGATACGTTGCTGTTGACCACCAGATAGCTGGTGTGGCTTTCGTTGTGCCATTGGTTCTAGGCGCACCATTTTTAAAGCATCCATTACACGAGGTTCAATCTCGCTGTTTGGAACTTTCTGCATGCGTAAGCCAAATGCCACATTCTCGAAAACGGTCATATGTGGGAATAGGGCATAGCTTTGGAATACAGTGTTTACATGCCTTTGTTCAGCAGGAACTTGGGTTACGTTTTGTTCAGCTAATAGTATTTGACCACTATCTGCCGTTTCAAAACCCGCAATCATTCTTAGCACGGTTGTTTTACCACAACCTGATGGGCCTAAAATCGTGAGAAACTCACCATGATTTACGTTTAAATCCAGATTGCCGATGACTTCCTTACCATCGAAACTTTTACTGATGCCAGTTAGCTGTACTACTGGCTTTCCTACTGATTTTTTAGCGTTCAACGTCTGTTTTTCTCCACCTTGGTTCTATTTGAGACCTGTTGCTATACACCTTTAAGGCGCGCATCATAATCACCAAAAACGTGAATTCAAAGCATTTTTTACCTTTCGAAGATAAAAAATTTCGCAGGTAAAAGTAAACATCCTTTACCATACTATTATTTACTGGGTTTACACCTTAACAAGTGTCTAATTATTAACCATAAAGACACAAAAGCAAGCCTTGTTACAGATTCATATTTTAGTTTGTATCTGACATATGAGTATAATGAAGGTAATTTTTTATCAATAAGTTAGGTGGCTTCGCTTATTTGGCGCACCTAGGTATCAATATGAACAACGACATCGAAAAAGATTTTAATTTGGGCGGTAGTATCAACCGTGCACTTTCAGGCGATTATGAGCTCAAAGCAACGGCTGTATTCCAAGAAGCTTGGAAACATACGATAAGTCACTTTCTTTCGTTTTCCCCTGCGATTGTTGCTCTAATGTTTGTGCAACTCGCTATCTTTTATATCGCACTTAAACTACAGCTTGGTGATCCAGCGGTTATCTTGGATGCGGTTATCGACCCTGAATCGTTTACGCCTCAAATCGTTGAATCGATTTTTATTGCGAACTTTAGTTATGAAGTGATCAGCGCGCCTATCTATGCTGGTATCTGTTTAATGGCAATGAGTCATGCAGCTGGCCTACAAACCAAAGTACGCCACATCGGTAAAGGTTTACAGTTTACGGTTCCGGTTATTCTAGTAACTTTGTTTAGTCTAATGCTCCAAGGCATCGCAGGTATGATTCTGCCGTTCTTGTCTATTTACTTCTCTCTTGCATTCAGCCATTCGATTCTGTTGATTTGTGATAAGAAAGTACCACCAATGCAGTCGCTGTTACTTTCATTAAGAGCGGTAAACAAGAAGATCTTCGTGGTCGCGTCTATTTATCTAATGGTTATGTTGATGTTCATTGTCGCTGCGATGATGTACGGCATTGGTTTAATCTTCGTTCTTCCGTTCTTCTTCCACGTGAAAGGTATTCTTTACCGTGAGATGTTTGGCATCAAGCTAAAAGTGATTGCTTCAGAACGTCCAAAGAGCGATGACGATAACAACAACGACAATAACAAAAACCCACAGGTGTTCGATGCATAAACACATTCAGGCAAGCGCAAGCAAATCACTTGCGCTTAAAGTGACGGCACTGGCTCTTGTTGGCTCTATTTCGCTGATTGGTCCTTATATTTACCAAGAAGAAGAACGTCGACGCACCACAGAGCAGAGTTCTAATTCAACTGACCAATTTGGTGACTTGACGGTTTCTTCGAGCACACCAAATTTTGCAGCTATCGAAGATGTGAACGAAAAAAAGGACACATTCTTTTCGTTCTTACGTCCAAGCATCAATATTGAAAACAAACGTATCACTAAAGAGCGTGCCTTTTTAACCAAACTCGACGAGTCTGGTTTAAGTAACATTGATTCGGAAGACAGCTCTTATGCGAAAAGGTTAGGGAAGTTATACAGCTTACCTGTGCCGAGTGAAGGCATAGATCAAGCATGGCTGACAGAGATGCTTAACCGCGTCAATGTACTGCCAGAGGCACTGGTACTAACGCAGGCTGCGAATGAGTCTGCTTGGGGAACGTCGCGTTTTGCTACTAAAGCGAACAACTATTTCGGACACTGGTGCTACACCAAAGGTTGTGGCCTTGTTCCACTGCAACGCAACGAGGGTAGCTCGCATGAAGTAGCTACATTCTCTTCAAGCCAAGAATCCGTGCACCGTTACTTCATGAACCTTAACCGCAACCGTGCTTATTCCGATTTAAGAGCGATTCGTGCAAAACTTGCTGCGCAAGGTGATGATATTTTAACAACCGAAACAGCAACAGAGCTCACCAATGGTTTATTAAAATATTCTGAGCGAGGTTCAGACTATGTGACTGATTTACAAGCTATGATCCGTCACAACAAGGTATACTGGCAAAAGTAACTTGATTTGATAGTAGTTTGGTTAGCTTAAACATTAAGTCTGACCAAATAACATCGCAAAAAGAGCAGCTCATTGGCTGGTCTTTCTATTTATAAACGCTCAACTTCGACAAGATTATAATAATGAAAAAGACAGCACTCGCTTTATTAGCCTCATTAAGCCTTGGGGTTTCTCTTCCTGCTTCAGCGCAAGAATACATGTTCACGTATTCTAAGCTTTATACTCAGCTGAAAAACAACACCAAAGAAGGGCACGATGATGTCAAAGTTGCGGTCTTCTTTGTTGATCAACAAGCTCAGCAAACCTGTCACATCAGCAAGGCTTGGATGGAGAAAGAAGAGCACTACGAAGAACTAAAAGTCTCTTCTGCGAATGAACTGCTTCTCCCAGTCGATCAAAACCTACGTTCCGCAAATCCGCTTATCTTTGTACAAACACAAGAACAAGAGTGTGCATATTCGTTGGTTGTGATGACTCAAGAGCCCCTGACTGGCACGGTAGATGTGGCTCAAATTGAAAGCCTTTTACCACAGATGCAGGCAATGCTAGAAGACGTTAGTGGCATGTTTTCTGGATGGTTTACGCCAGATATCCAAGGGCTAACGCTGGAATTCGCTAATAAGCTTGATGGCAACATTGAACTTTCAAACGGCAATCAACTACCAATCAAAGAAGGGCGAGCGAAGTTCACTCTAGAAGAGCTGAATGGAAGTGACAGCATCACGTTACCAGAATCAACAGTTCGTGTAATGCCGTACATTCCCGCGCAATAATTTTTAACGGAATAATTACTCGCAGAGTAATTGTTGGCGGAGTCACTCCCCAAGCGTTAATAAGGTACCTTTAAGCAGCCCCATCGTATAAGAGAAGGCTGCTTTTCTTTATCTATCATCAAGGCTAGCTCTTCCTAAGACATGTATCTCTAACCATTTAGAGAGCTTATCGAACAATAAAAACCGAATCTTTCTATTACTCGCCTTGTTTATCCTACCGTTACTATTTCAACATGAAATAAAAATCCGTATAATCCACGCCCTAAAACAGTCCCACTAGCAATCTACAGTCGGTAATACGACGGTGTGAGAGTCGCAATGAACCAAAACGATAATAGAAAAGAAATACTTGAATTCAACAAACTTCAGAAACGCCTGAGAAGAAATGTTGGAAATGCCATCATCGACTACAACATGATCGAAGAGAATGACGTAGTAATGGCATGTATTAGTGGTGGTAAAGATTCATTTGCGATGCTAGATATTTTGCTACGTTTACGTGAAGCAGCACCTATCAAGTTTGATGTTGTGGCAGTAAACCTAGATCAAAAACAACCTGGGTTCCCTGAGCACATTCTTCCTGAATACTTTGAAACGCTGAACATTCCTTACTACATCGTAGATAAAGATACGTACTCAGTCGTTAAAGAAAAAGTGCCAGAAGGCAAAACAACATGTGGCCTATGTTCTCGTCTTCGTCGTGGTACTTTGTACTCATTCGCAGAGAAGATTGGCGCGACTAAGATCGCACTTGGTCATCACCTAGACGACATCGTAGAGACTATGTTCCTAAACATGTTCCACGGCGCGCGCCTTAAGGCTATGCCACCAAAGCTTCGCTCTGATGATGGTCGTAACGTTGTTATTCGTCCACTGACTTACTGTCGTGAAACGGACCTAATCAAATACGCTGAGCACAAAGAGTTCCCAATCATTCCTTGTAATCTATGTGGTTCTCAAGAGAACCTGCAGCGTCAGAACATTAAAGCGATGCTAATTGATTGGGATAAGAAAACGCCAGGCCGTGTTGAGAAGATCTTCAAGTCAATTCAGAACGTAAGCCCAAGCCAATTGGCGGACCGCGAGCTGTTTGATTTTGTGAACCTTCCATTAGACCGTAGCGAAGACCGCAAAGAATACGAATTCGAAGAAGCTGAAATCTCATCTTCAAACATTGATGAGTCAATGTTCATCGACGTGACGAACGTTTAGTCATTTAAATAGATAAAAGTGATTTAGCCATACTATATTTGGAATGGCATTACTCAAGATAAACAAAAACGCCTCAAGCAATGCTTGAGGCGTTTTTTATGAGTTGAACTCGTAGTGACATTCGATGTTTAAACGACTTAACCTTTCGAAAGGTTAGGGTCTAATGGGCTCACATAGCCAGACGGTTTAAGGGCCAACACGTCACAGTTAATTTTGTCGATAACATGTTCCGCTGTATTACCAATAAACACGGCAGACAAACCTGTTCTACCCGTTGTTCCGAGAATCACCATCGCGGCGTTATTTTCAGACGCGACACGAGGAATAACATCTTCAGGTAAGCCTTGCTCAACTACTGTCTGCTCTTCACACATACAGTGTTTCTGGCGCAGTGCCTTCATCGCGGTTAGGTGATGGCCACGAACAGCGTCAGTATAAGACGTTGGGTCAAACTCTGGCAGTTCAATGGTAATATTCGCAGGTGTCACCGGATAAGCATTCACCAAGAACGGGTCTGCATCCAAACGACCGGTGATCTCTAGCAATCTGTCGACCATCGTATCGTTAAGCTCTAAGTGAGCTTCTGTTTCAGAACCTACGTGAACTGAAGCAAAAATCTTCGCGTGCTCTGGCCAGAAATCATTTTTAACCAATAGTACTGGGCTAGGGCACTTTCTTAATAGATGCCAATCAGTAGGAGTGAAGATGACCGATTCTAAGGTATCGTGCTTACGCGTACCCTTGATCAAGATGTCGTGCTCGCCACTGTAAACCTCGGCAATGATCGCTTCATACGGGCGGTTATGCCAAACCACTTGTACATTAAATTCAATCGAATCATCTAGGTAAGGCTCGGCGACTTTGTTCATCCAGATTTCGCGTTGGTGAATTACACCTTTACGCATTGCGTCTCTTTCATCAATAGAAAGCATAGATGTCATTTCATACGAGAAATCGTATATCGACAAAAAGAAAGTGATGTGGCTTGTTGAGGTGCTTTTCTTAGCAAGTTGGATAGCACGAACTAGAGCAGGTTGCTCATCGTGATTAATGTCTGCGACAACTAAAATTTTGTTATAGATACTCATAACTAAGCCTATTTTTCAGACCGAACATATAAATAATGTAGCGTAGTTATGGAGAGATTAAGAGAAATATAAGAGGTTTTAAGAGAGAAACATGATGTAGCTCATTATTGAACTACATCATTGATATCTAGACTATTCTTTTGAAACGCCAGCAAGTTCCATCAACGCATCGTGATCTTCGATAGTGATGTATTTGCCTTTAACGCTCAAGATGTCTGCTTTTTGGAAACGACCTAAAAGACGGCTGATTGTTTCAACAGTCAAGCCAAGGTAGTTACCAATATCGCCACGAGTCATCGTTAGACGGAACTCACGCGGGCTGAAGCCACGTTGAGAGAAGCGAGTAGAAAGGTTGTAAAGGAATGCAGCAAGACGCTCTTCCGCGTTCTTCTTTGAAAGAAGCAGAATCATTTCTTGGTCACCTTTAATCTCGTTGCTCATCAGGCGCATGATTTGCTGACGCAATTTAGGCATTTTTCCTGATAGGTCATCAAGAATCTCATATGGAATCTCACATACCATAGAAGTTTCCAGCGCTTGTGCGAAACTAGGGTGTAGGTCACCAGTAATCGCATCGAAGCCAACAAGATCGCCCGCTAGGTGGAATGCAGTAATCTGCTCATCACCTTGCTCGGTAATCGTGTAGCTCTTGATCGTTCCAGAGCGAATAGCATATAGAGATTTAAGCTCGTCACCGGCTTTAAATAACTCTTGGCCTTTTTGAATAGGCTTTTTTCTCTCAATGATCTGATCAAGTTGATCGAGTTCAGATTCATTCAAAGTAAACGGAATACAGAGCTGGCTAATACTACAATCCTGGCAATGGATCGCACAGCCACCAGACTGAACACGTTTCGTCACAGGCTTTTCAGAAATCATAACAATCTTTCACTATTTGATATACGTCAATATTTTAGCATTCCTTAATCCTAAAGGGTAGTAAAAAAACCGGATTAAAGACGCCGCTATACGGTATAAATGATAAGCTGTAGCGCCATATAACCGGTATACAAGCCGTAAATGAGGATTAAAATTGCACCAAACTGGCGAAATAAGTCAGCTTGTTGCAGTTTTTTGAGGAAATTTGCACCCATTCCAACGGTCAACATTGCTGGAAGCGTACCTAAACCAAACGCAAGCATGATCCCAGCTCCGTTGTACCAGCTTCCTGATACAGCGGCCCACGTAAGCATAGAGTAAACCAAGCCGCATGGAAGCCAACCCCAAATAAAACCAAACGGCAAAGCGTGGCTAGGGTGTTTCAAGGGTAGAAATGATTTGCCTAAAGGAGAGATATAGCGCCATAGCTTCTGGCCGACTTTCTCAAAGAACAACAAGCCGAACCACCATTTACCGATATACAGACCTAAGACGATCATAAAACCGGCAGCAAACAGACGCAGCCAGCCGAGTAGCGCGTTAAAATCGCTTAGCTGACCTATTGAAGAGATTGCACCACCGATGACACCACCAATCACGGCATAGCTGAGTAAGCGCCCTAAGTTATAAAGTAGAGGAGTAACAGGGGAAGGTTTTGCATTGCCGATAGAAAGAAGCGACGCAATACCACCACACATTCCCATGCAGTGGCCCGCGCCGATCAATCCAACAACAAAGGCTCCGATCCAATTAGGCGTCATTGTTTTTCTTGTCTACGTTAGTTTGACTTTCGTTGTTAGCTTTCTCATTCTTGACAGGCTTGCTATCAGAATGGTTGTGAGCCTTTTCGTCTTCATCAAACAAAATGTTGTGGCCTTGGCGCTCAAGGTCTTCAAACTGTTCGCTCTTAACGGCCCATAGAAAGATACCGACAGCGATACATACGAGTACGATCGCGATTGGAATGAGTATGTATAAACTTTCCATTATTTACCTTGCTCTTTTAAAAGCCTTAACGAGTTAGACACAACAATAATAGAGCTAGCAGACATACCAACAACGGCAATGTAAGGAGCAACCAAACCAGCAACAGCCAATGGAAGAATCAGTAAGTTATATCCCAATGACCAGGCTAGGTTTTCACGGATTATCTTACGCGTTTTTAACGCCAAAGTACGTGACTTAAGTAATCTATCGAGTTTATCACCCAACAACACCATATCCGCAGAGGCTTTCGCTACATCCGTACCACCGCCCATAGCAACTGAAAGGTGGGCACCTGCAAGAATAGGGGCATCGTTAATACCGTCGCCGACCATCATGGTGATATCTTTTTCATCACGAGAGTTAAGGTAAGCAAGCTTATCTTCAGGTTTCGCATTGGCGACAATATCAGTAATACCGATCTCTTCAGCAACAGGCTTCGCATTGATTAACGAGTCACCAGTCAGAAGAGTGGTTTTAATTCCCGCTTCTTTAAACTGCTTGATGAACTCGATGCTTTCTTTGCGAATTGGGTCTTCATAAGTGAAGGTGGCGATATGACACCCTGCCAACGACAAGTAAATACCGTTGCTCTCTGATGGCTGAGCTTCACCGAGGATGAACTCACTACTACCAATAGCCACTTCCTTCCCATTCCACTCACCAGTGATGCCTGAACCAATCACGTTATTGACAGACTCTACTTCGATATCATCAGAAAGATGAGCCTTAAACGCTTTTGCAATAGGGTGGTTGGCGTGTTGCTCTAGGCTAGCGGCAACTTGGAGACAAGTATCTTTATCAAGTTCGGCAAAGGTTTCAACTTGACTGATACGAATGTCACCCTCAGTCAATGTGCCTGTTTTATCGATGATCAAGTGATTCACTTTACACAAGGTTTCAAATACATGGCCTTTACGTAGCAAGATGCCAAAGTTACCCATACGAGAAGTGGAACAGGTAATCGCCGTTGGTGTTGCGAGCGAGAGAGCACAAGGACACGTTGCTACCAATACCGAAAGCATGATCCAGAAAGCGTCTTCTGGTCGTGTTTGGTGCCAGTAAAACCAAGTGCCAAATGAAATAATCAAGATTACCGCTACAAAGTAACGAGCAACAACATCAGCGATTTCGGCGATACGAGGTTTAGACAATTGCGCTTCATCTTGCAGACGAACGATGTTGGAAATCACCGAGTCCGCTTTTGATGTCATCACTTCCAATTCAAACGATTCATCACCATTCAATGTACCAGCGAAGACGGTATCACCTTCGTTTTTGACTACATGGATAGATTCGCCCGTCAGCATCGATTCGTCGATATGAATTCTACCAGACAATACTTTGCCATCGGCAGGAATGTGTTCACCCGGAAGAACGCGAATTTTGTCGCCAACTTTTAAAGTTTTTACCGGAACTTGTTCGCCATCTAACGTTGTTGCCATAGCGGGAACGAGCTTAAGCAGGTTACCACTCGCAGCCGCAGCTTTACGACGAGCGCGCATTTCAAGGAAACGACCAAGCAGTAGGAAGAAGGTGAACATCGAGATAGATTCGAAGAAGACTTCACCTTTCTCTGTCACCGTTGCAACCAAACTTGCAACATAGGCAAACAACAGAGCAATCGACACAGGTACATCCATACCCAATGTTCGACCTTTGATGCTACGCCACGCATTAATATAGAAAGGCAATGCAGAGTAGAGCAGAACCGGTGTGGCGAAGATCAAGCTCACCCAACGGAAATAATTTTTGAATTCAGGCTCAAGGTTACCAAAGACTTCAAGATACAGTGCCACAGCCAGCATCATGACCTGCATGGTTGCTAAACCAGCAATACCAAGGCGATACAAGTAGTTTTTCATCGAGCGATGGTAAGCCGCCTCTTGTTGGTCAGCTTCGAATGGTGCGGCTTTGTAGCCTAGGGTATGGATTGCAGACAACAGCTCACTCAGTTTAGCCTGAGTGTTGTCCCAACTGAGCAGGGCGCGGTTTGTCGTGGTATTAACACGAATACTCACAACCCCTAACTTTGAAGAGACTTGCTTCTCAATAAGCCATGCACAAGCAGCACAAGAGACACCTTCTAGTGACAATGTCACTTCAGAGGTGTTTTCGGAGTTACGGACGAACTCCAATTGAACATCTTCGTTGTCGTAATGACTGAGTGCCAGAAGTTGCTCTGGAACTAGATCTGCTTTTTCAGCTGGAGCGGTACGATATTGGTAATAAGAGACCAAACCGCTGTCAACGATTGTCTGGGCTACGGTTTCGCAACCCGGACAACACATAGGTCGCACCGATCCTAAGATTTCTACTTTAAAATCCGTTTCCGCTGGTACATCTTCACCGCAGTGATAACAGGATTCACACATAAGCTTTAGTTCGTTAGTTGAGTAGGGGTTTCAATAGGGAAGTTCATGCGACCTTGCACTAACCATTCAGAATCATGCGGAGAAAGCTCGATAAACCATGGACCTTGCATTTCGTGGTCCAGAGTCAACGTGTAGTTGCCTCTCGCATCAGCGGTCAGTAGCTGAGTAAAATCACGGTCAGGCAGCGTTCGGTGCACGAACATTGCGTTAATAGCAGGGAAGTGGTCTAGCTTGCCTTTGTCGAGAGTAATGATAACAGAGTTACCTTTCTCGCTAACTGAAGCTGATAAGCCAAGCTCTTTAGCAACATTTACTTTTGAAATGTCGACATTAATACCTTTACCTTTTTTATAGTAATCTTCAGTGACAACGTTAACTGAATGGTTGGTAAGTATCGCGACTCGAACCAATGTTAGCATAGAGACGCCAACGGTTAGGAAGATCAAAAACCACGGCCAAAACTGCTTATACCAAGGTTGTTCCATATTATTATTCTCAATATATACAATGAAATAAAACTAATTTTTACAAACACTTAAGGTTATAACTGTAAAAGAAAGACAGCCCCTTAAGAAGGGGCTGTTATTATTATGTTACTCTTTATCTGAGTTGCTGAGGCTCCAGACGTAGGCTGAGACGAGCTGAACCTTATCCTCACCGAGGATGTCCTTCCAAGCCGGCATTACACCAGAACGTCCGTACATGACTGTTTCCGTCACATCAGCACGAGAATCGCCGAATAACCAGTCACGGTCAGTCAGGTCAGGAGCGCCAACAGCAGGGTTACCCTTACCATCAGTACCGTGACACGCTGCACACACTACAAAGCGAGCTTTACCAGCCTCTGCTTCACGTGCGTTTACGCTACGACCAGAAAGGCTAAGCGTGTAGCTAACTACTTCTTTTACGCCTTCTTCGCCAAGAGCGTCTTTCCAACCTGGCATTTGACCTACACGACCATGCATGATGGTAGTAACGATAGCTTGTGGTTCACCACCATATAGCCATGCATCATCAGTTAGGTTCGGGAAACCTTTCTGACCACGTGCATCAGAGCCGTGACACTGAGAACAGTTTTGTAGGAACAAGCGTTGGCCCACTTTGATTGCATCAGCATCTGATGCAATGTCAGGGACAGAACGTAGACCATTTTCGTCGTGAGCTAGCTTTCTGAATGCTTCACCAAAGTAGGTGTCTGCATCATCAAGCTCTTTCGCGTATGCGTCTAATTGTTTGTTTGCTTGCGCAGCAGCGATTGCAGAGCGAGACTCTTCTACGCTACGAACTGTTTGGTTTGAACTCGTCCAACCTAGTAGACCTTTAAAGTTGCCAAGGCCTGGGTATAGAGCTAGATAAACAGCTGCAAACACAATTGTGCTAACGAAAAGGTATGTCCACCATTTAGGTAGCGGGTTATTAAGCTCACGAATACCATCGTATTCATGGCCCATATCCTGACCTTCTTCTACACCTGTTTTATCGTTGGAACACCAACGAAGTAAGGCTGCACAGCCAATCAATGTACCGATTGTGATTACTGTTACCCAAATACTCCAGAATGTACTCATTACTTCGTCACTCCTTGATTTTTATCTTTCGCAGGTGCTTCATCAGCGAACACTAGGTTTGCATCTTCGTCGAAGCGCGACTTACGATTTTTACCGAAAGCCCACCAAACGATGCCGATGAAACAAGCAAAAACAGTAACAGTCCAAACACTTTGAAATGTAATAATGTCCATAATTATTCCTTATTTCATTGCGTGGCCAAGCGATTGAAGGTAAGCGATGATTGCATCCATCTCTGTTTTTCCTTCAACATCTTGTTTAGCGTTAGCAATTTGTTCGTCTGTGTAAGGAACACCAAATTGATTACGGAAGATTTCAAGCTTCTGTTTAGTCAATTTGCCATCAAGTACATTCTCAGCAAGCCATGGGAAACCAGGCATGTTTGATTCAGGAACAAGTTCACGAGGGTCGATAAGGTGAACGCGATGCCACTCATCAGAGTAACGATCACCAACACGCGCTAGATCTGGCCCCGTACGCTTTGAGCCCCATAGGAATGGGTGTTCCCAAACACTTTCGCCAGCTACAGAGTAGTGGCCGTAACGTTCAGTTTCAGAGCGGAAAGGACGAATCATTTGGCTGTGACATACGTTACAACCTTCGCGAATGTAGATATCACGACCTTCCATTTCCAGAGCAGAGTAAACACGTAGATTTTCTACCGGTTCAGTAGTCTGCTTTTGGAAAATAAGTGGGGTAATTTCTACTAAAGCACCAAAACTGATAGCAATAACGATAAGAATCGCTAGTAGGCCAACGTTCTTCTCTACCAACTCATGGCGATTATTTGAATTTGAGCTCATTCTAAATCTCCTTAAGCCGGTTGAGGGATAGCTTTAAGGCTATCTTTAGGTGCAGACACAGTTTTGTACGTGTTGTATGCCATTAAGAACATACCAGATAGGAAGATGAAACCACCTAGGAAACGTACAAAGTAGAACGGGTAAGACGCTTCTACAGATTCAACAAAGCTGTAAGTTAATGTACCGTCAGAGTTAACTGCACGCCACATCAGACCTTGCATCACGCCAGAGATCCACATTGCAACAATGTAGAAAACCGTACCAATCGTTGCTAACCAGAAGTGAACATTGATTAGAGATACAGAGTACATACGCTCTTGACCAAATAGTTTAGGAACTAAGTGGTAAACCGAACCGATAGAAACCATTGCAACCCAACCTAACGCACCAGAGTGAACGTGACCGATAGTCCAGTCCGTGTAATGAGATAGTGCGTTAACCGTTTTGATTGCCATCATTGGGCCTTCGAAAGTCGACATGCCGTAGAATGATAGAGAAACGATTAGGAAACGTAGGATTGGGTCGTAGCGAAGCTTATGCCACGCACCAGATAGAGTCATAATACCGTTGATCATGCCACCCCAAGATGGAGCAAACAGAACCAAAGACATAACCATACCTAGAGATTGAGTCCAGTCAGGAAGTGCAGTGTAGTGTAGGTGGTGAGGACCAGCCCAGATATACAGAGACACGAGAGCCCAGAAGTGAACAATCGACAAACGGTAAGAGTAAACAGGGCGACCAGCTTGTTTAGGAACGAAGTAATACATCATACCTAGGAAACCAGCTGTCAATAGGAAGCCTACCGCATTGTGTCCGTACCACCATTGCACCATTGCATCAATTGCACCTGAGTAAATCGAGTACGATTTAAACGCAGATACAGGAACAGCTAGGCTGTTAACGATGTGCAACACGGCAACCGTGATGATGAAGGCTCCGAAGAACCAGTTTGCTACGTAAATGTGCGATGTTTTACGCTTAATCATAGTTCCGAAGAACACGACCGCATAAGCTACCCACACAAGAGTAATAGCAATATCGATTGGCCATTCAAGTTCTGCGTATTCTTTACCAGAGGTTAAACCTAACGGTAAAGTAATTGCAGCGGACAGGATAATCGCTTGCCAACCCCAAAAGGTAAAGGCTACGAGAGGGCCACCAAAGAGACGCGTTTGACAGGTACGTTGCACAACATAATATGATGTTGCAAACAGCGCACTTGTACCGAACGCAAAAATAACCGCATTAGTATGCAGGGGACGTAAACGACTGTACGTCAACCACGGCGTATCAAAGTTTAGCTGTGGCCAAACTAATTGAGCGGCAATCAAAACACCAACGCCCATACCGACAATACCCCACAAAATTGTAACTAGGGTAAATTGACGGACGACCGTATAGTTGTAGTTTTGTTCAAGCTGCTTTTCTTGGCTCATTTGCATGCTTCCAATTTCTTATTTACTACACTTTACTTCCAACACGACTCACGTCGTAATGCCACCCAAATTAGAAAAGGAAATTCAGCCTATTCAGGGCTTTATTTCCACTTGCTGATTTTAAAAAAAAGTGGCATTTTCAACGCGACACTATACTTGAATTAACAAATCAATGACAGAGTAGTAACCTTACGCTTGGTCTGGAATTGGATTTTTATTTAAAAACTTTGAACTTTGTAACAAGGAGTAAAGATTATAATGGCGGCACAAAAGCTAACAAAAGGCAGGCTTGTTCAAATTATCGTCATGTTGGTTATTTTAATAGCTGCATTTACTTGGAGAACAGTGACATACGATAATAACGAAACAGTAAACTGTATCGTTTCAAAACCTTGTGAATTTAGTATTGATAATCATAATGTTTTAATTTCGGACGATAACCTAGGGTATTCGATCGAAACATCTAAAACTGGCAAATTTATCATTAGCCACAGTGGAAGCGGAATTCTAGAAGAAAAAGGGTCATCAAATTGGCTGTTACAAACTAATGATAAGACCTCCTCAATAACGGTTACATTTCCACAACAGGCGAGCACGTTCTCTGTAAACCTTTCTAAAGAGTAACAATGAAAAAACTGAGTCACGGCTCGGTTCTTTTGATAGAAATATGTACCAAATCAGTGAAACACAATGCATTAAAGTGTTATAAAGAGGGCATTAATAAAGTTTCCCAGAATCTATGAAATTTCTATCAAAAGTCTCTTACTCCCTAGACGATAAAATCGCAGTAGATGAGTTGCTCAGTGGGGTGGAAAACCCTGACGATATTGCTTGTCTTATTTGCTACTGCACAGAAGAGTACTCAACACTCGCTGTGCAGAGATATTTCGTAGACGCTCTCCCTAACACCCCAATACATGGTTGTACTACTTGTCACGGCATTATGACCGAAACTGGGTTTCATTCAGGTCCGGTGATTGGCGTTCTCATCATTTATGACTCGGGGATCAACGCATACGGCACAGGCATCGAGCACTTCGGTGACTCTGTAGACCTCAGCACCTTCACCGCGATCGATAAAGCACTCAAGAACGCTAACCGAGAAGGTGAAATTCCTGATCTGATCTTGCTGCATTCCACACCAGGTAACGAAGAGAAGGTGATGGCGGCTATCGACAAAAAGTTCGGTACTGAGGTTCCAATTATTGGTGGCAGTGCTGCAGACAATCAGGTTTCTGGAAATTGGAGCATCTTTACTGAAGAGTCTCTGTCTATCAATGGTGTGTCTTTAACCGTCGTATTTGCATCCCAGTCTATCTATTCCTCATTCAGTGCTGGCCACACACCAACGCGCTATTCAGGCACCGTGACCAAGGTAAGAAACCGAATCTTATTGGAGATAGACCACAGGCCAGCCGTCACTGTTTATAACGAATGGACTAATTTCCACTTGGGTGGCAGTGATGATGGCTACATATTTGAAAAGTCCTCTGTCTATCCACTGGGCAGGAAAGTCGGCTCATCATACGACTATCCATATTTCAAATTGTCTCATTCGATCAGAGAGACAGAGTGTAATGGAATTGAGCTATTCACAGACATAAGTGAAGGTGACACCATCTATTTGATGCAGGGCTCTAAGCAACAGTTAATCAGCCGTGCCGCAAATATCATTCATTCCTCATACTATAATGACATGGATCTTGAAGAGAAATTAGGGGCGATCAATATCTTTTGTGCCGGCCCCATGTTGAACCTTAAGCAAGATATGGATGAGGTTTGTGAGCAAATAAATCAAGCACTTAATGGGCTTCCTTACATATGTCCTTTTACGTTTGGTGAACAAGGTAGGCTCTCTGGTGGTGAGAATGCGCACGGGAATTTAATGGTATCGTCTGCAACGTTTTATAGGTTGAAAAAATAATGGGTTCTGAAGGTCGAGAAGCGCTGCAAGAAGCGCGTATTGAACTGCAAAAAGTAAAAGCCCGTGAGCGAAAACTGGCTGAAGAGAACAGGGTGATATTATCGACCATCTCTGCGATCAGTAAGGCAAGCAACATATCTGAGATATTCTCCAGCCTTGAATTCGTACTCAAAAAATACATTAAATTTGATGACTTTATCGTGGTATCAAGGGTAGGGAACGAAGGCAGTTTCAAGACCTTGCTGACCAATAATAAAGTCTTCGAACAGATGAATTGGAACGATTGCGGCAAGCTATCTCGAGTCATCAATGGTGAATGCGCCATCCTTTTCGAACCCAAGTCTCTTGGGGAGTTCAACTCTCTGCATCCTATTGTTCTCGACCAAATAAACTCCGTTCTGATTACCGGTATAGATAGCGGATTAACGCAATCCGTCATCATCTTTGTTCACTCAAATACCAAGCACTTTAGTATTGAAACCAAGGCAACACTAAACCGTTTTCGCCCGTTGATAGAGCGTGCAGTTTTCGATATTGAGAACAAAGAGAAGCTTGAAGCAACGGTTAGAGAGCGAACCGCCGAGCTTGTCACAGCAAGAAAAGACGCAGAACGAGCCAACAAAGCCAAGTCTGAATTCCTAGCGATGATGAGTCACGAGCTCAGAACACCTTTAAATGCAATCATTGGCTTAATTGATACACTAAAATCCACATCACTGAACGAAGAACAACAATCTATACTGCTCAATATGAGCACATCATCTGAGCTTTTATTAGCAATTCTCAGTGATGTATTGGACTTCTCTAAGATTGAATCTGGGTGTTTCTCGTTGGCACCTCAATGGAGCAATGTAAGAGACACTGTAACTTTTGTATTTTCCGAACAAAAGAAGACAGCAGACGATAAAGGCTTGGCGCTAACCGTAACCAGCGATATTCCTGAGGGTGAACTTCATTACATCGACCCGAGTCGCCTGGCACAGATCTTATTTAATCTGATCGGCAACGCGATTAAGTTTACTGAACAAGGACATGTTCATGTGTCTATCAAATACCAGCAGAGTTCGTTCTATATAACCGTCGAAGACACTGGGATTGGCATCAGTTCACAGCAACTTGCTTCTTTATTCAGTCCATTCGTGCAAGCCGATAGCACAATTACGCGCAGATTTGGTGGCACAGGTTTAGGGTTGGCGATCACCAAAAGACTTGTTGAGTTGATGCGCGGACGCATATCGGTAGAGAGCGAGCCAGGAAAAGGCTCCAAATTCGAAGTACAGTTACCGGTGCTTACTAGAGTGACGAACAATCTTGCTAACAATGAAGATAATGAGACCTCAAGAGAGTTAAGAAGCCGTTATTCAGTGTTAGTTGTCGAAGACAATCCAACGAATCAAATGGTGATCAAATTAATCTTAACGCGACAAGGCCACGAAGTTTTCATTGCAAGCAACGGTGAGGAAGCTATTGGCTTTGTTGAAAGAGCCAATGACACAATAGACATTATCTTGATGGATGTGTCGATGCCAGTCATGGATGGATTAACCACAACCAAATACATGAGAGACGCGAACATCACAACGCCAATCGTCGCGCTAACGGCACACACGTCAGTAGAAGACAAATGTTCGTGCTTGGATGTCGGAATGAATGACTTCGTGACTAAACCAGTAAGAACTAAAGAGATCACAGAAGCAATTGATCGATTAATGCTTGAAGTCTAATAAACGTATTCTTAATCGAAGATTAGGAAATATGTTTATTAGGTATTTTATGGTAAATAACCATTATGGTTAAATACACAGTATAAATTAGAGAATATTGACACAATACCAAGGCAGGGCATCACACAAAGAGTCTTGCCTTATAAACAGCAAAACCAATTTAACATAATATACATAATACGCACTTGTGGGT
>NZ_MCZZ01000142.1 GCF_002875705.1 Vibrio sp. 10N.261.45.E2 | reverse complement strand
ATTCACTATGCCACTACACTTCGATACTCGTTGTCTTTTATCCATTTCTACTCATCGAGTCGTCATTCCAGAATCGAGGGACGAGATATCAGGAATCTAGCTTTTGATTCCCGGGTGACTTTCAACGAACTTAACTCTTTCTTCCACCGACATAAACGGTACTTCAACTACCTCATAACCTAGCACTTGGTAGACTCTGACTAGTGTGTGGTGAATCTCTAGGGCTTCTTCAAAGGTGTAAGGGCGCACCTCATCTTGCACATAGATTGAAGCCTCTGGGCGACAGAACAAGACTTGAGGGTGATAACCTTGGCTCGCTTCTCGATAGGTCGCGTTTACCTCTAGACTGGCTTGAGTTAGGTAACCGCAAATATCTGGAATGGCGCGATCGAGAAACGCTATCGGATGCTGACTGGCTTGGTCTTTTTGCTCACTCATCACACCTAAACACAGTTCAGCAAAGCCGGTAAGGTCTAACCAAGGCAAGATACCGTTTTCAAGCTGACTCTGCTGTTCGATTAGTTGGCGAGAGGACTCTGCAAATATTGGGTAGCTCGCATCTCCCAAGGCATTGATCAGTGTTGTCTTACCGGCTCCGGGCCCACCAGTAATAATGATTGGCTTCATTGTGTTCTGCTTTGCTGTGTTATTTCTGATTTAGCTGAGCTAAGAATTTGTCCGACTCTGCTATTGCAGCATTCATCTGTTTGATCGCGTAGGCGATGTCTTTTTCTAAGCTCATAAACTCACCCTGCAACGAGCCCACAGCGCTCGCATTGAGGTTGTGTTTCAGATAAAGCGTGTTGTCGCGAAGGGTATTGAGTACCGGGTCCATTTTCTTCTCGGCGCGCTTCATTGCTGAAAGCATGGTTTGGTAAGACGATTTGGTTTCACGCAGCTTTTGCTCACTTGAACGACGAAGTGAATCACTGGTGTATAGGTCTAACTCACTCTGCCACTCTTCAAACAGCGCATCCGACACATCTTCAATCGCAGCAATGCGGTCACTGACATTTTGTGCGGCTTTTTCACTGTCTTGGTATTTATCGTTTATCTTGTTGTACATGTCTTCTAGGTCGCCGCCACTGAAATTAGTCAGGCTGCTGAGTGCTTCAAGTGCGCTAGTAAACTCTTCCTGAGCATCCTGCTGCGACTCTTTCGCGTCTTCTACTCTGTCGACCATAATGTCGCGTTTGTGGTAGCCCACTTGCTCCATAGCGGAGTAATAAGCTGACTGGCATCCAGTTAGAGTAAAAATAGAGAGGACTATAACTATTAAATAAGGCATCCTAGTTTCCTATAGTTAAGTGACGGAATAATAATTAGGACTATGAACGAGTTACAAGGGAGTTACAAGTTGAAGATAAAAAAGGTCGGCACACTCAGTATTCAGTTCTCTCGCTATCTTTTGGCGCGAATGACCCACGATAGAGTCAATGTGAATGCGGGCTACTTGGCGTACATTACTTTGCTCTCGATCGTTCCGATGCTGACGGTTCTGCTGTCTATCTTGTCGTCATTCTCCGTCTTTGCTGATGTTGGTATCGTGATTCAAAACTTCGTCATTACCAACTTTGTTCCAGCGTCTGGGGATGCCGTACACGGTGCCTTGTTAGAGTTCGTTGCCAATACCGGAAAAATGACAGCTGTGGGTAGTGTGTTCTTATTCATTGCAGCGCTGATGCTGATCTCGAATATTGATAAGAACTTAAACTACATCTGGCGTGTCGATGAGAAACGACGTGCGGTGCTGTCTTTCTCTATGTACTGGATGGTGCTCACGCTTGGACCTATTTTGGTCGGTGCGAGCATTGCTGCAACGTCTTACGTGACTTCATTAAGTCTGCTGCAAAACGAGGTGGTGTCTGGCGCCTTTAATACCGTGATTCGCAAACTTCCTTTGATTCTCTCTTTCTTTGCGTTCTTCGGTCTGTATTTGCTGGTACCCAACAAAAAGATACACTTTTCTCATGCGGCTGCAGGTTCTCTAGTTGCGGCTCTGTTGTTTGAATTAAGTAAGAAAGGTTTTGCGGCTTACATTACTCAATTCCCTTCCTACCAGTTGATTTATGGCGCATTAGCGGCAATACCAATTCTATTTGTCTGGGTGTATTTGTGCTGGTTGATCGTACTGGTGGGCGCTGAGGTAACGGCCGCATTGGGCGAGCAGGAACAGTGGAGTGACTCGAAAGAAATGGTACACTCTTCGGATAAAGACAAAATCACAGAGCAAGGAAACAACAGTGATAGCACTGATCCAGAGAGTAAGTGAAGCTGCCGTCCGTGTTGATGGCGAAGTAGTTGGTGAGATTGACAAAGGCTTATTAGTTCTATTAGGCGTAGAAAAAGGTGATGACGAAGCCAAAGCCAAACGTTTGATGGAACGAATGACCACTTATCGTGTCTTTGGAGATGAAGACGATAAAATGAATCTCAACGTGAAGCAGGTAGAAGGTAAGGTATTAGTGGTGTCTCAATTTACACTGCCAGCCGATACCAAGAAAGGGACGCGAGCAGGGTTCTCTCGTGGCGCTCACCCAGAAGATGCTGAGCGTCTTTACAACTACTTCTCTGACCAATGTGAATCAGTGTTGCCAACGGAACGTGGCCGATTCGCAGCCGACATGAAAGTGTCTTTGGTTAATGATGGCCCAGTGACATTCTGGCTGCAGGTTTAGGCTTAAAGGAATAAGCATGTTTAAACTCATAACACCGACCACCGAAAATCAGCTAAACAAGTATTACCATTTTCGTTGGCAGATGCTGCGTGAACCTTGGCGAATGCCGGTAGGTTCAGAGCGCGATGAATATGACCCAATGAGTCACCATCGCATGATTGTTGATGGCCGTGGTCGCCCGATGGCAATTGGTCGTCTGTACATAACCCCAGATCTAGAAGGTCAGATCCGCTACATGGCGGTGAAGAACTCTCGCCGAAGCAAAGGTATGGGCTCATTGATTCTAGTCGCACTTGAGTCATTGGCTCGCCAAGAGGGCGCTAAGCGCTTGGTGTGTAATGCACGTGAAGATGCGATCTCATTCTATGAGAAGAATGAATTTGAACGTCGCGGTGAGATTAATGACCAACGTGGCCCTGTACGTCACCAACAGATGGTTAAACAGCTTGACCCAATGGCAGATGTTCTGCGTAAGCCTGAGTGGTGTAATGAGCTTCAGCAGCGCTGGGAGCATCAGATCCCGATCAGTGACAAAATGGGTATTAAGATTAACCAATACACGGGTTACCAATTTGAGTGTAGTGCTCAGTTAAATCCCAACTTAAACCCGCATAACACCATGTTTGCAGGCTCCGCCTTTACGCTTGCGACCTTAACGGGCTGGGGGATGACATGGTTACTGATGAAAGAGCGCGGCCTAACCGGTGATATAGTGCTGGCAGACAGTAATATTCGTTATCGTCATCCAGTCGAGCAAAACCCAGTGGCCTCTACCTCATTGGATGGGATCAGTGGTGATTTAGACCGCCTCGCGTCGGGCAGAAAGGCTCGTATCATCATTCATGTGACTATTAACAGTGGTGATGTGGAAGCGGTAGAGTTTACTGGAACCTATATGCTGATCCCTGACTACAAAAAGATACTCTCGACAGATACCAATGTGAGCGAATAGCTAACACCGGTAATACTGTCGATATTGACTGAAAGCGCTACTCCTGAGGAGTGGCGCTTTTTTGTTGGCAGTCGTTAATCTCCGAATACTTAGCTTGGGTGAGTTTTCCTGATATTTGGTTGCATGGGTCGGACAGGGTAATCGATAGTGTGTGTTGCTCGATCTTAAGCAAGTCGAGTTCTCCAGAAACCTCACCATTGAGCGTTTGAACTCTTTGTGTACCTTGCTCTGCTGCGGATGCACCAATAATGTGCATTGGTTCGAGAGTGAAGCGACCACGGTCAAAATTCGCATTAAGCTCTGGGATCTCAAACACGTTATCAGTCGAGGCTTCAGAAAGCTTGTCATTAAAGGTCATCACACCTTGGCGAACGCTGCCCTTGAGTTGGCCTGTGGTTGAGTAGCCCAGCATCAGTGAGTCGCCGTATAACCCTGCGGCTTGAAGTTCGAACTCACCATAACCCGTTGCATCGAGCGGTAATTCCAGTTGCTGCAGCAAAGGCGAAATGGGTAAGCCATCTGCCGAGATATCTACACTCCATGGCTTACTGATTTGGTTAAAATCGAGTGTCGCATTGGCTTCAACATAGCCATGTTTGAGTGGGAGGAACATGCGTGTCAGCGTCCATTTCCCTTGTTCGCTATTCATCTCAATCACAGGCTGCGCGCTAACAATATTTTGGTAACTGGCATCATTGGCGCTCACCAACAGCTCCCCTTGCCATAAACCTAGCTTTCTATCTTGCATAAGTTGAACTTGGTCTCCCCCAACGTGCAGTCCAGAAACCTGCCAATAAGGTTTTTGTGCGAGTTGGATGAGTTGACTGCGTTCTATGTTTAGTCGGCCAATTTCGACGTTCTTGAGTTGAGTGAGCCAAGGCATTAGGCGAGTCGCGGGTAGAGGCTTATCTTGGCTTTCGGTAATCCATTTGATGCCTTGCAGGTCGAGCTCTGCCAAATCAACAGCATGAGGGGTAACTTCCCCATTTAATTGGATAGTGCCTTGTAGGAATTGCGTATAGAAATCTTCAATTAGGATCTGGTTTGGTTCTAAATTGAGCTTAAGGCTTGGCTCGATGAACATGTCATCGTCAATGGTCACTCCCTCTGCTTGCAAAGAGAAAATGGCTTTCTGTTGCTTCCACAGTTCAAAGGGCAGTTGGATATTTTCTAGTGAGGCATCAAAGGCTACAAGGTGGCCGCCTTTCCACTCTATGTCGCTACGCAGAACATCTAAGCTATTGATGTGGTTGATCTGAATACCTGCCACATCCCACTCTTTGCTTAGTAGGCTTTGAGTTTGTTGTTGATTGAGTCGTAAGCTATCAATGGTCACATTTACCAACGACCAATCTTGTTGATACTGCTCTGCTTGTCCTGAAATCTTAGCGCCGCGCCAGTTAAAGGAAGCACCATAAAGTGTGCTGTCACTCGGTTTGAGGTCTAAATCAATCAACAGATTATCGAATGCTTCACCCTGCCAGTACAGTTGTGAGGCAGAAAGTTGAATTTTTCCATAAGGTAGAAGCGAGTTGTCGTTGGTCCTCGCTGGGTCGGAGATCTGCAGGTCGATGCCTCGCGCATTAAACTCTGGCGTTGAAAAATCGAGATTATTGATCGCCAGTTGACGTAGCTTGAAGTTTGGTTGGGTAAGCACTGATGTGAGTATTTCAAGATCGTCGGCTTCTAACTGTATTCCGCTGATCAACACAGAGTCCAAAACCAGTTTGGTTTCGATGAGAGAATCTGGGCTGAACCAGATATCGATCTTATCGATATACAAAGGTGTTTGCTTGTCAGGTTGGCTTTGGGTAATGCCCATTAAGGTGATGTGATAAGGCGCCTGATACTCTACATCTTCAATGAGTACAGGTTGTTCAATCGTATGTTTGATAAAAAAGTTAGCAACATCCGCACGGTATTGGGTCTGTAGGCTTAATAGCAACGCTGCGATAGTTGCAACGGCGATAGCCAACACAATGCCGAACACCATGAATACCTTTTTCATTCCTTGAAAGCCTTAAATTTCAATAGTCTCAAAACAGAGTGGAACAAAAAGGGGCAAGCAGCAACAAAAAAGCCCCTCAAAAGAGGGGCTTGCTACAAAAATATCATTTTAATTGGGCGTTCGCTTTTGGCTAAGCCCGAGCAGATGGTTGGATTAATCCAGCTGAGGACCTGCCGCAACCAGAGATTTACCTTCAGCGTTGTCTGTGTACTTGTCAAAGTTGTTGATGAAGCGCTCTGCTAGATCTTTCGCTTTGCTTTCCCATTGTAGTGGGTCAGTGTACGTATCACGTGGGTCAAGGATCGCTGGGTCAACATCGTGCAGCGCTAGCGGTACTTCTAGGTTAAACATAGGGATAACCTTAGTCTCAGCGTTGTCGATAGAGCCATCTAGGATAGCGTCGATGATGCCGCGAGTATCTTGGATAGAGATACGTTTACCAGTACCGTTCCAACCTGTGTTCACTAAGTAAGCTTCAGCGCCAGCTGCTTCCATACGCTTCACAAGCACTTCAGCGTACTGAGTTGGGTGAAGTGTTAGGAATGCTGCACCAAATGCCGCAGAGAATGTAGGCGTTGGCTCAGTAATACCGCGCTCTGTACCTGCTAGTTTCGCTGTGAAGCCAGATAGGAAGTGGTACTTCGTTTGCTCTGGAGTCAGCTTAGAAACCGGTGGTAGCACACCAAATGCATCAGCAGTCAGGAAGATAACCTTTTGAGCGTGACCTGCTTTTGATACTGGCTTAACGATGTTGTCGATGTGGTGAATCGGGTAAGAAACACGAGTGTTTTCTGTTTTAGAACCGTCATCAAAATCGATAGAACCATCGCCACGAACCGTTACGTTTTCTAGCAGTGCATCACGGCGGATTGCGTTGTAGATTTCAGGTTCAGCTTCTTTAGATAGACGAATTGTCTTCGCGTAACAACCACCTTCAAAGTTGAAGATACCATCGTCGTCCCAACCGTGTTCATCATCACCGATTAGCTCACGTTTAGGATCCGTTGATAGGGTCGTTTTACCTGTACCAGACAGACCGAAGAATACGGCTACGTCGCCTTTCTCGCCTACGTTGGCACTACAGTGCATTGAAGCAATGCCTTGCAGAGGAAGTAGGTAGTTCATCATTGCGAACATGCCTTTCTTCATTTCACCGCCGTACCAAGTACCACCGATGATTTGAACGCGCTCTGTTAGGTTGAAAGCAACGAAGTTCTCAGAGTTTAGACCCTGTTTTTCCCAGTTAGGGTTGGTTGTTTTAGCACCGTTCATTACCACGAAATCAGGTTCGAACGTTGCTAGCTCTTCGTCTGTTGGACGAATGAACATGTTCTTAACGAAGTGCGCTTGCCACGCTACTTCAGTGATAATACGCACGCTTAAGCGCGTATCAGGGTTAGCACCACAATAACCGTCGATGACAAACAGGCGCTTGCCAGATAGCTGAGTTGTCACAAGTTCTTTCAGCTCATTCCATACTTCAGTTGTAATCGGTTTGTTGTCATTTTTGCCTTGATCTGACCACCACATGGTATCGCGCGTAGTGTCATCTTTAACAATGTACTTATCTTTTGGTGAG
Source organism: Vibrio sp. 10N.261.45.E2 (assembly GCF_002875705.1). Classification (GTDB taxonomy): domain Bacteria; phylum Pseudomonadota; class Gammaproteobacteria; order Enterobacterales; family Vibrionaceae; genus Vibrio. The sequence goes on along the minus strand of NZ_MCZZ01000142.1, from coordinate 133,992 downwards.
CGTCCAGTAAAGATACCAGTGTCAACTGCAACAGAGCCTAGTTCCGTTACTACGCCTTTTTCGTAGCCTTCCAAACCTGGCAGTGTTTCTTCAACGAATAACTGCTCGTAGCTAGGATTACGAAGAACTTCAGTAACGCCAGTCAGTCCGTGCTTAGTTAGATCAATTTGTGCAGCCTTAGTATGTTCCATAACGGTCATAGGTGCTCCTTGTAGGATATTTTGTAGGGATTTTGTATAAATTTTTATTGTTATCTGCTCACCATGCTAACAACGAGGCTCGGGGGAAACAGGGATATAGCTCAAAAAATACCCATATTAACCGTGAGGTTTTAAGCGCCTCGTCACATATTGGCCCGACTAGTCTATCCTGTACGCAAACCTTTGCGCTAGGGGCGAGAACATTATTAATCGATTAAAATTAAGCGGTGATTTTATTACGAAATGTTACGGGGTTTGCGCTATTTTGATCACAAAAAAGGCCAGCTGAGTGCTGACCTTTTTGGGGTAAATTACGTGTTTTTGGAACGCCGTAAATTAATGAACCGTATTGTCGCCTTTATCTGCTGCTTCTGCGTACAGTGCGTCAACGTCGTTCTTGTCGAACGAGTAGTTTGTGCCACAGTAATCACAATGAAGACCAACACTACCTTCTGTACTCAGGATGTCGTAGATCTCCTCTTGAGCGACAGTAATGATTGCTGCTGCACTTCGATCGCGTGAACAGCCACAGAAGAATTCAACCGGTTGTGGTGTGAATAGCTGTACTTTCTCTTGGTTGTACAAACGGTAAAGCAGTTCGTTCGCTTCTAGAGTGAAGAGCTCTTCGTTTTTAACGGTGTCCGTTAGTTGTTCTAGGTGCTCGAAGTCATCAGGAGTACCAGTACCGTCAGGCATTACTTGTAGCAACATTCCTGCAGCGTGTGCTTTGCCTTCATGCTCGCCAGTGCGCAGCCATAGACGAGTCTTAAGCTGTTCAGAGTTAGCGAAGTAGCCTTCAAGCACTTGCGCAAGCGTGTCGCCTTCAAGACCAACAATACCTTGGTAACGCTCACCTTTCTTCGGATCAATAGTGATCACTAGGTGACCTTTGCCCATTAGGTCGTGTAGGCTTGCGTCTTCTGCGATATCGCCTTCAAAGCGAGCAACACCACGGATTTTCTGATCGTGATCGCCATTGATAACTGCTAGAGATACTGGGCCGTCACCTTGCAATTGCATGGTGATCGAGCCTTCAAACTTTAGGGTCGCAGTTAATAGCGTTGTTGATACCAATAGCTCACCCAGTAGCTTTTGCACTGGCGCTGGGTATTCCTTGCTAGAAATAATTTGTTGGTACGCTTCATCCATTTGTACCAATTCACCACGTACTGATAGGTCTTCAAATAGGTAGCGATTTAAAACATTACTTGTAGACATTGGGTCTGCCATTTGGCTATTCCTTCTAGCTTATTGATGCTTGAACTTGATGATGTCACGACGTTGCTTCTTATCAGGGCGACGTTCTGGAGCTGGGTTATGAGCATTCAGTTTACGCTGTGTCGCAAACTCTTCTCTTTTTGCCAAGCTCTCGGTGGTTTCTTCGTAGAGAGTTTGAGCGATAGGAGCTCCACCGCGATGGGCTGAGATTTTCTCGATCGTTACCGTCTTTTCTTCATTACCTTGGCGCAGTGTAATCACAGCCCCAAGTTCGACAATTTTACTTGGCTTGCTGCGCTGACCATTATAGTGGACTTTGCCACCATCGACCATGTTGCGAGCAATAGACCGGGTTTTGTAAAAACGAGCTGCCCACAACCATTTATCGAGTCTGACAGCTTCATTAGCAGTTTTCATATAGGGCTGTGCCTTATTAAGTGAGAAATGAATGCGGTTTAACTGTAATGAACAGCGCGCAACATGTTTTTGATGATGCTTATCACATTAAGTAGAAGCTTAAAGTGGAGGCGGTTGGCATTTTTTTCAAGTCATAATACAAAATAGCCATGTTATGCCGAATTATCGATTTGCTATGGTATAATTCAGGATCTTATTGCCTAAATAAGCTTGGTATCGAACGAATGAATAAAAAAGCTGAAAGTTTAATGATTTGCAGCGTTTGTCGTCATGAAAAGGGACAAGGAAAGTGAACTTTTTAGAGCTCAGAAATCGCATAGGGAATTCTCCTATGTTGAGCCGCTTATTAGAGAATGGATGTGTACTTCAGCAGAAACTAAGCCTAGCGACCTGTTGTGTATTGATTGCTGCTTCCGCATGGATATTAGGACAGCTTGCATGGTTTATCGAACCTGCTGAGCAAACCGTTGTGCCTTGGGCTGCAACAGCTTCATCATCTTCCACACCTCAATCGACCCTTGATATTTCTTCTTTGCAGCAGAGCAACATGTTTGGAGCTTATAACCCAAGTACACCTGCTGTGGTTGAACAACAAGTTATCCAAGATGCGCCTAAGACACGACTGAACTTGGTTCTGGTTGGTGCGGTAGCGAGTTCAAATCCAAAACTGAGCTTAGCGGTGATTGCCAATCGCGGAACACAAGCGACCTACGGAATCAATGAAGAAATTGAAGGCACCCGAGCTAAGCTAAAAGCCGTATTAATCGATCGCGTGATCATTGATAACTCAGGACGAGACGAAACCTTGATGCTTGAAGGTATTGAGTACAAGCGTTTGGCGGTATCAGCGCCTGCAGCACCTCGTAGCTCTTCTTCGGTTCGTGGTAATAATCCGGCTTCTGCAGAAGAGAAGCTTGATGAAATTAAAGCGAAGATAATGAAAGATCCGCAACAAATCTTTCAATATGTTCGACTGTCTCAGGTGAAGCGCGACGATAGCGTTATTGGTTATCGTGTGAGCCCTGGCAAAGATTCAGAACTTTTTAACTCAGTAGGGCTCCAAAACGGAGATATTGCTACTCAGTTAAATGGTCAAGACCTGACAGACCCAGCCGCTATGGGCAACATATTCCGTTCTATCTCAGAGCTGACAGAGCTAAACCTCGTCGTCGAGAGAGATGGTCAACAACATGAAGTGTTTATTGAATTTTAAAACTTTGCGTCTAACGAAAGACGAAAGTGTAGGAGAAGTACGTGAAGCATTGGTTTAAGAAAAGTGCATGGTTATTGGCAGGAAGCTTGATCTGCACACCCGCAGCCATCGCGAGTGATTTTAGTGCCAGCTTTAAAGGTACTGATATCCAAGAGTTTATTAATATTGTTGGTCGTAATCTAGAGAAGACGATCATCGTTGATCCATCGGTGCGCGGAAAAATCGATGTACGCAGCTACGACGTATTGAATGAAGAGCAATATTACAGTTTCTTCTTAAACGTATTAGAGGTGTATGGCTACGCGGTCGTTGAAATGGACTCGGGTGTTCTTAAGATCATCAAAGCCAAAGACTCTAAAACCTCGGCAATTCCCGTTGTCGGTGACCGTGATTCGATCACTGGCGACAGTGTAGTCACGCGTGTTGTGACCGTTCGTAATGTCTCGGTTCGTGAGCTTTCTCCTTTGCTTCGTCAATTGAACGACAATGCAGGTGCGGGTAACGTTGTGCACTATGACCCTGCCAACATCATTCTTATTACCGGCCGAGCGGCGGTGGTAAACCGTTTAGCGGAAATCATCAAGCGTGTTGACCAAGCAGGTGATAAAGAGATTGAAGTCGTTGAGCTAAAAAATGCCTCAGCAGCAGAGATGGTACGCATTGTTGATGCGTTGAATAAAACCACAGATGCGAAGAATACGCCTGCATTCCTACAGCCTAAACTGGTTGCCGATGAGCGTACCAATGCGATTCTGATTTCTGGTGACCCTAAAGTTCGTAGTCGTCTAAGAAAGCTTATCGAGCAGCTTGATGTCGAAATGGCAACTAAGGGTAACAACCAAGTTATCTATCTTAAATACGCAAAAGCCGAAGATTTGGTCGATGTGCTGAAAGGCGTGTCGGACAACCTACAATCAGAGAAGCAGTCATCAACCAAAGGTAGCTCATCGCAGCGTAACCAAGTGATGATCTCTGCACACAGTGATACTAACTCTCTAGTTATTACCGCGCAGCCTGACATCATGAACGCTCTGCAAGACGTGATCGCTCAGCTGGATATTCGTCGTGCTCAAGTATTGATTGAAGCCTTGATCGTTGAAATGGCAGAAGGTGATGGCGTTAACCTTGGTGTGCAGTGGGGTAACTTAGAAACGGGTGCAATGATCCAGTACAGCAACACCGGCGCATCGATTGGCGGTGTAATGGTGGGTCTAGAAGAAGCAAAAGATACAGAAACTACAACCGCTGTGTACGATGAAAATGGTAAGTTCCTACGAAATGAAACCACCACTGAACAAGGGGACTATTCAACATTAGCCTCTGCACTTTCAGGTGTTAACGGCGCAGCTATGAGTGTGGTGATGGGTGACTGGACAGCCTTGATCAGTGCGGTAGCAACCGACTCCAACTCAAACATCCTATCTTCTCCAAGTATTACCGTGATGGACAACGGCGAAGCGTCATTCATTGTGGGTGAAGAGGTTCCGGTTTTAACTGGCTCGACGGCGGGTTCAAGTAACGATAACCCATTCCAAACGGTTGAACGTAAAGAGGTTGGTATCAAGCTAAAAGTGGTGCCACAAATCAACGAAGGCGACTCTGTTCAGTTGAACATTGAACAAGAAGTATCGAACGTATTGGGCGCGAACGGTGCGGTAGATGTACGTTTTGCTAAGCGACAGCTAAATACGTCTGTGATTGTTCAAGATGGCCAAATGTTGGTGCTGGGTGGTTTGATTGATGAACGTGCGTTAGAGAGTGAGTCTAAAGTGCCATTCCTAGGTGATATTCCTGTTCTTGGGCACTTGTTCAAATCAACCAGTACTCAGGTTGAGAAAAAGAATTTAATGGTATTCATTAAGCCAACCATCATCCGTGATGGCATGACAGCAGATGGTATCACTCAGCGTAAATACAACTTCATTCGAGCTGAGCAGCTGTACAAGGCAGAGCAAGGTTTGAAACTGATGGCTGACGATAATATTCCAGTACTGCCTAAATTTGGTGCAGACATGAATCACCCGGCTGAAATCCAAGCCTTCATTGATCAAATGGAAACAGAATAATGGCTGAATTGGTAGGGGCGGCACGTACTTATCAGCGCTTGCCGTTTAGCTTTGCGAATCGCTACAAGATGGTGTTGGAATATCAGCATCCAGAGCGTCCGCCGGTACTTTATTATGTAGAGCCTCTAAAATCGGCGGCGATCATTGAAGTAAGCCGTGTTGTGAAAAATGGCTTCACGCCACAAGCGATCAGCGCAGACGAATTTGATAAAAAACTGACCGATGCGTATCAGCGTGACTCGTCGGAAGCTCGTCAGCTAATGGAAGACATTGGTGCTGACAACGACGATTTCTTCTCGCTAGCAGAGGAGCTGCCACAAGATGAAGATCTGCTTGAGTCAGAAGACGATGCGCCAATCATCAAGCTGATTAATGCGATGCTGGGTGAGGCGATCAAAGAAGGTGCTTCGGATATTCATATCGAAACCTTTGAGAAATCACTGTCGATCCGCTTCCGTATTGATGGTGTGTTACGTGATGTTTTAGCACCGAGCCGTAAACTGGCTCCGCTGTTGGTTTCGCGTGTCAAGGTTATGGCGAAGTTGGATATTGCGGAAAAGCGCGTGCCACAAGATGGTCGTATCTCACTGCGTATTGGTGGCCGAGCGGTCGATGTTCGTGTATCAACCATGCCTTCTTCTCATGGTGAACGGGTGGTAATGCGTCTGTTGGACAAGAACGCCACTCGTCTCGATTTGCACAGTTTAGGCATGACGGCAGAGAACCACGAAAACTTCCGTAAGCTAATTCAGCGTCCACATGGCATTATCTTGGTTACCGGTCCTACGGGTTCTGGTAAATCAACGACCCTATACGCTGGCCTGCAAGAGCTCAATAGTAATGAGCGCAATATCTTAACCGTTGAAGACCCAATTGAATTCGATATCGATGGTATTGGCCAAACACAAGTGAACCCTAAGGTTGATATGACCTTTGCGCGTGGTTTACGTGCCATTCTTCGTCAAGACCCGGATGTGGTGATGATTGGTGAGATCCGTGACTTGGAGACTGCTGAGATTGCTGTTCAAGCCTCTTTAACTGGTCACTTAGTTATGTCGACCCTTCACACCAATACTGCAATTGGTGCGATTACACGTCTACGTGATATGGGCATCGAACCCTTCTTGATCTCTTCTTCGCTGCTGGGTGTTTTGGCTCAGCGTTTGGTTCGCACTCTGTGTAACGACTGTAAAGAACCTTACGAAGCCGACAAAGAGCAGAAGAAGCTGTTTGGGTTGAAGAAGAAAGACAGCCTGACGCTGTACCAAGCTAAAGGGTGTGAGAACTGCAGTCATAAAGGCTATCGAGGCCGTACCGGTATTCATGAACTCTTGATGATTGATGACTCAGTACAAGAGCTGATTCACAGTGAAGCGGGTGAGCAGGCGATTGAGAAAGCAATTCGTGGCACAACCCCAAGTATTCGAGATGATGGCTTGAGCAAAGTTCTGAAAGGGGTAACGTCCTTAGAAGAAGTGATGCGTGTGACCAAGGAAGTCTAGTATGGCGGCATTTGAATACAAAGCGCTGGATGCTAAAGGTAAAAGTAAAAAAGGGTCTATCGAAGCGGATAACGCTCGTCAGGCTCGCCAGCGCTTAAAAGAGCAAGGCTTGATGCCGGTTGAGATGACAGAAGCCAAAGCCAAAACAGCGAAAGGTGCTCAGCCATCAACCAGCTTTAAGCGTGGTATCAGTACGCCTGATCTGACTTTGATTACTCGTCAAATATCAACGCTCGTTCAGTCTGGTATGCCGTTAGAAGAGTGTTTGAAGGCCGTCGCTGAGCAGTCTGAGAAGCCTCGTATTCGAACCATGCTGCTGTCTGTTCGCTCTAAGGTAACGGAAGGTTACTCGCTAGCGGATAGCTTGGCGGATTACCCACATATCTTCGACGAACTGTTCAGAGCCATGGTCGCCGCAGGTGAAAAATCGGGTCACTTAGATGCGGTATTGGAGCGACTAGCCGATTACGCTGAAAATCGTCAGAAGATGCGCTCTAAACTCCTGCAAGCCATGATCTACCCTGTGGTGCTGGTGGTATTTGCGGTGACGATTGTTTCGTTCCTACTGGCAACCGTGGTACCTAAGATCGTTGAGCCTATTATCCAAATGGGTCAAGAGCTTCCTCAATCGACACAGTTTTTATTAGCATCGAGTGAATTTATCCAGAATTGGGGCATCCAATTACTGTTGTTGATTATCGGTGTGATTGTGTTGATTAAGACCGCGCTGAAAAAGCCGGGCGTTCGCATGAGTTGGGATCGCAAGCTATTAAGCATTCCACTGATCGGCAAGATCGCGAAGGGGATTAATACCTCTCGTTTTGCACGAACACTCTCTATCTGTACCTCGAGTGCGATTCCTATCCTTGAAGGGATGAAGGTCGCGGTCGATGTGATGTCGAATCATCACGTGAAACAACAAGTATTACAGGCATCAGATAGCGTTAGAGAAGGGGCCAGTCTGCGTAAAGCGTTGGATCAAACCAAGCTCTTCCCACCGATGATGCTGCATATGATTGCTAGTGGTGAGCAGAGTGGTCAGTTAGAACAGATGCTGACAAGAGCGGCAGATAATCAAGACCAAAGTTTTGAATCGACTGTGAATATCGCGTTAGGTATCTTTACGCCAGCACTTATCGCTTTGATGGCAGGTTTAGTGCTTTTCATCGTGATGGCGACTCTAATGCCGATGCTTGAAATGAACAATTTAATGAGCGGCTAATTACTACTCACAAGACGTTAGTTTTTGGATTATCGAGAAGAAGGACATTATTACCTTCAACTCGCTGTCTGTAATTTGGAGAAAATAATGAAAAACAGAATGAAGAAACAATCAGGCTTTACCCTATTAGAAGTGATGGTTGTTGTGGTTATCCTTGGCGTATTGGCGAGCTTTGTTGTACCTAACCTATTGGGTAACAAAGAGAAAGCTGACCAACAGAAAGCCATCACAGATATCGTGGCGCTAGAGAATGCGCTAGATATGTACAAACTGGATAACAGCGTTTACCCAACAACGGATCAAGGTCTTGATGCATTGGTTTCTAAGCCAAGCAGCCCAGAGCCTCGCAACTACCGCGACGGCGGCTACATCAAGCGTCTGCCTAACGACCCATGGGGTAACGAGTACCAATACCTAAGCCCAGGTGATAACGGCACTATCGATATCTTTACACTTGGCGCTGATGGCCAAGAAGGTGGAGAGGGTATTGCTGCGGATATCGGTAACTGGAACATGCAAGATTTTCAGTAAGCCTAGGCTTATTGTCACTTGATGCCGTTATTTGATGTTAGGACGTAAACAGATGGAGTCTAAAGGTGAAAACTAAGCAAACACAGCCAGGTTTCACCTTAATTGAGATTCTTTTGGTGTTGGTATTACTGTCAGTAACGGCGGTCGCGGTGATCGCGACCATTCCTACCAATAGCAAAGATGCCGCAAAAAAATACGCTCAAAGCTTTTATCAGCGAGTTCAATTACTCAATGAAGAGGCTATTTTGAGTGGTTTGGATTTTGGCGTTCGTGTTGATGAAAAGAAATCGACCTATGTACTGATGGCGCTTAAGTCTGAAGGCTGGCAAGAAGTCGACTTTGAAAAAATCCCCTCTTTAACTGAACTACCGGAAGAACTCGCATTGTCACTGACTCTAGGTGGTGGCGCATGGGAAGATGATGATCGGTTGTTCAATCCAGGAAGCTTGTTTGATGAAGATATGTTTGCTGATCTTGAAGAGGAAAAGAAGCCGAAACCACCACAGATTTACATCTTGTCGAGTGCTGAAATGACGCCATTTGTGTTGTCGTTTTACCCAAATACCGGAGACACAATACAAGACGGTTGGCGTATTCGAGTGTTGGACAATGGCGTCATTCGATTGCTAGAGCCGGGAGAAGAAGATGAAGAGGAATAACCGTTCTCCTTATCGCTCTCGTGGTATGCCCCTTGGTTCTCGAGGAATGACTCTGCTTGAGGTGCTGGTTGCGCTCGCTATCTTTGCGACTGCGGCGATCAGTGTGATTCGTGCTGTCACTCAGCATATTAATACGCTCAGTTATTTAGAAGAAAAAACCTTCGCTGCTATGGTCGTTGATAATCAAATGGCTTTGGTGATGCTGCATCCTGAGAAGCTAAAAAAAGCGCAGGGCACACAAGAGTTGGCTGGAAGAGAATGGTTCTGGAAGGTCACGCCAATCGATACCAGCGATAATTTATTGAAGGCGTTTGATGTGAGTGTGGCAACCAGTAAGAAAGCCTCTCCAGTGGTTACGGTGCGCAGTTATGTGGTTAAGTAAGAGCATGTCCGCCAATAAGCGAGTGCCTCGTAAACAGGGGTTATCTTCGAAAGGGAGAGGCTTTACCTTAATTGAGGTTTTGGTTTCGATCGCTATCTTTGCCACGTTAAGCATGGCGGCTTATCAGGTGGTGAATCAAGTTCAGCGTAGCAACGAGCTTTCAATCGAGCGCAGTGCGCGTTTAAATCAACTGCAACGTAGTTTGGTCATTTTAGATAATGATTTTCGCCAGATGGCAGTGCGACAATTTCGCACTAACGGTGAAGAGGCATCATCTAAGCTGATCCTAATGAAAGAGTATTTACTGGATTCCGATAGCATCGGCATTATGTTTACTCGCCTTGGTTGGCATAACCCACAGCAGCAGTTTCCTCGCGGGGAAGTCACCAAAGTGGGCTACCGCATTAAAGAAGAGACGCTTGAGCGTGTATGGTGGCGTTACCCTGATACACCAGCAGGCCAAGAAGGTGTGATTACGCCTCTGCTTGATGATGTTGAAAGCTTGGAGTTTGAATTTTATGACGGAAGCCGCTGGGGTAAAGAGTGGCAAGCCGATAAATCACTGCCTAAAGCGGTGAGATTAAAGCTAACCTTGAAAGACTATGGTGAGATAGAGCGAGTTTATCTCACATCAGGCGGCACCCTAGATCAGGCCGATGACTCTTCAAACAGTGACTCTTCAGGCAATAATGAGGGGAATAATGACTCATCGAACTAACAAGCCTGCACTGACTAGGTCTGCCATAGGACGCAAGCAACGTGGTGTCGCGCTGATCATTATCCTAATGCTACTGGCGATCATGGCAACCATTGCAGGCAGCATGTCGGAACGTCTGTTTACTCAATTCAAGCGCGTTGGTAATCAACTGAATTACCAACAGGCTTACTGGTACAGCATTGGTGTAGAAGCGTTGGTGCAAGACGGTATTAGGCAAAGCTACAAAGACAGTGATACCGTGAACTTAAGTCAGCCATGGGCGCTAGAAGAGCAGGTGTACCCATTGGATTATGGTCAAGTTAAGGGCCGTATCGTTGATGCGCAGGCGTGTTTTAATCTTAATGCGTTGGCGGGTGTGACGACGACTTCAAGTAACCAAACACCTTATTTAATTACGGTTTGGCAAACCTTGTTGGAAAACCAAGATGTTGAGCCTTATCAGGCTGAGGTTATCGCCCATTCAAGCTGGGAGTTTGTTGATAGTGACACCCGAACCACCTCGTCAACTGGTGTGGAAGACAGTACTTACGAGGCGATGAAGCCAGCCTATTTGGCAGCAAATGGCTTAATGGCTGACGAATCAGAGTTACGAGCGGTTTATCAGGTCACGGGTGAGGTGATGAACAAGGTTCGCCCCTTTGTTTGTGCTCTGCCTACCGATGATTTCCGTTTGAATGTGAATACTCTCACTGAAAAACAGGCGCCGCTATTGGAAGCAATGTTTGCTCCCGGTTTAAGTGAATCGGATGCCAAACAGCTGATAGACAAACGCCCATTCGATGGTTGGGATACGGTGGATGCTTTCATGGCTGAATCTGCCATTGTGGGTGTGAGTGCCGAAGTCAGCAAAAAAGCGAAAGCATATTTAACTGTAGATAGCGCCTATTTTGAGCTAGATGCAGAGGTATTAGTTGAGCAGTCACGTGTACGTATACGGACGCTTTTCTATAGTAGTAATCGAGAAACAGTGACGGTAGTACGCCGTCGTTTTGGAGGAATCAGTGAGCGAGTTTCTGACCGTTCGACTGAGTAGCGAACCACAAAGCCCTGTGCAGTGGTTAGTTTGGTCGACAAGCCAACAAGAAGTGATAGCAAGTGGTGAACTGTCTAGCTGGGAGCAGCTTGATGAGTTAACGCCTTACGCTGAAAAGCGCAGTTGTATCGCTTTATTGCCGGGAAATGAATGCTTAATTAAGCGTGTTGAGATCCCGAAAGGTGCTGCTCGCCAGTTCGATTCTATGCTGCCGTTTTTATTAGAAGACGAAGTTGCACAAGATATCGAAGACTTACACCTGACGATTTTAGACAAAGACGCAACGCACGCTACCGTGTGTGGTGTCGATCGTGAATGGTTAAAGCAAGCGTTAGACCTGTTTCGTGAAGCCAATATTATCTTCCGTAAGGTGTTGCCAGATACATTGGCCGTCCCTTTTGAAGAGCAAGGCATCAGTGCACTACAGATCGATCAGCATTGGTTATTACGTCAAGGTACTTATCAAGCAGTATCGATCAGCGAAGCATGGTTACCGATGTTTTTGCAAAGTGATTGGGTTGTTGCTGATGACGAAGAGCAAGCGACGACGATCTTCAGTTATACAGCAATGCCGAGCGACGACGTTCAACAGCAAAGCGGCGTGAATTGGCAAGCCAAACCTGCAGAATTGGTGATGTCTTTGCTGAGCCAGCAGGCCATCACAAGCGGCGTAAATTTACTGACTGGCACCTTTAAAACCAAATCTTCATTCAGTAAATATTGGCGCGTATGGCAAAAAGTAGCGATTGCAGCTTGTTTGCTGGTGGCTGTGATTGTGACTCAACAAGTGTTGAAGGTTCAGCAATACGAAGCTCAAGCACAAGCTTACCGCATGGAGAGTGAGCGTATATTTAGAACTGTGTTGCCAGGTAAACAACGTATTCCGACAGTAAGTTACCTTAAGCGTCAGATGAACGATGAAGCGAAGAAATATGGTGGCTCAGGCGATGGTGACTCTTTATTGGGGTGGCTAGCGCTGCTGCCGGAAACCTTAGGTCAGGTGAAATCGATCGAAGTCGAAAGCATTCGCTACGATGGAAATCGTTCTGAGATTCGACTTCAGGCGAAAAGCTCTGACTTCCAACATTTTGAGACCGCGAGAGTGAAGCTCGAAGAGAAGTTTACCGTCGAACAAGGTCCATTAAACCGTAATGGCGATGCCGTATTTGGCAGCTTTACTCTTAAACCCCATCAATAACCTGCGTAAGGAGATCAGTGATGAGAAATATGATTGAGCCACTCCAAGCGTGGTGGACTTCAATAAGTCAAAGAGAGCAACGATTAGTTATTGGTTGTTCAATTCTATTGGTGGTAGGCATCGTGTACTGGGGGCTATTGCAGCCGCTTAGCCAACGAGCTGAGATGGCGCAAAGCCGTATTCAAAGTGAGAAGCAACTGCTGACTTGGGTAACTAATAAAGCCAATGAAGTGGTGGAGCTAAGAGGCAGCGGTGGTATTAGTGCCAGTCAACCTCTGAATCAATCTGTGCCGGCTTCTATGCGTCGCTTTAATATCGAGCTGATACGTGTGCAGCCTCGTGGTGATATGCTGCAAGTGTGGATTAAGCCCGTGCCGTTTAACAAGTTTGTTGACTGGCTGACATACCTGAAAGAGAAGCAGGGTGTCGAGGTTGAGTTTATGGATATTGATCGCTCTGATAACCCTGGGGTTATTGACGTCAACCGACTACAGTTTAAACGAGGTTAATGTGAAACGCGGTTTATCTTTTAAGTATGGCTTGCTCTTCAGTAGCATCTTTATCGTCTTTTTCTCAGTCAGCCTGTTGCTGCACTTACCGGCTTCTTTTGCTCTCAAACAGGCACCGGTTGTGCGCGGTTTGAGTATCGAAGGCGTTGAAGGCACTGTTTGGCAAGGTAGCGCTAACAATATCGTGTGGCAGCGCATCAATTATGGTTCAGTGCAGTGGGACTTCCAGTTCTCTAAGTTATTCCAAGGCAAAGCGGAACTCGCGGTTCGTTTTGGTCGTAATAGTGACATGAACTTATCAGGTAAAGGGCGTGTAGGGTACAGTATGAGCGGCGCGTATGCAGAAAACTTAGTGGCTTCAATGCCTGCTATGAACGTGATGAAATACGCCCCAGCCATTCCAGTACCGGTTTCTGTTGGTGGACAAGTTGAACTGACGATCAAGCATGCGGTTCACGCTCAACCTTGGTGTCAATCTGGCGAAGGTACACTTGTTTGGTCTGGTGCTGCAGTCGACTCTCCTGTTGGCTCGTTAGACCTTGGCCCTGTGATTGCAGACATCACCTGTGAAGGCAGCACAGTTGCAGCGAAGGGTACTCAGAAGAGCGATCAGGTGGACAGTGAGTTCTCAGCGAGCGTAACACCGAACCAACGCTACACGTCAGCGGCATGGTTTAAGCCAGGTGGTGAATTTCCATCAGCGATGCAGAGCCAGCTTAAGTGGTTGGGCAATCCTGATAGCCAAGGTAAGTACCAGTTTACTTATCAAGGCCGTTTTTAGCTAAATAGCTAAGCACTACTAAATTCAGATCTAAAAAACGGGCACCTCATGAGGTGCCCGTTTTGTTTGAATATCTTATAGCTATAAAGACAGCTGGCTTTAGTCTTTGCCTTGTAAGATTTCTGCCCATGGTAAGTCAGCATCACCAAGTACAATGAAGTTCGGGTTCTCAAGCGTTTCTCTTTCATTGTAAGAGAGCGGCTCCAGTTGAGTGCTTAAGATACGCCCGCCTGCTTCTTCAACAATGCACTGTGTTGCGGCGGTATCCCACTCGCCAGTAGGCCCAAGGCGCAAGTAACAATCGACAGCACCTTCTGCAACTAAACAGGCTTTCAAAGCTGCTGAACCTAATGGCACTAAGTCATAGTTCCAAGCGGGACTCATGCGGCTAGTGATGCGATTGATGTCTTGGCGACGGCTGATCGCCATCGCGATGGACTGGTTTGGTAGCTCGTGACGATGCGTTTTGATTTTCACACTGTCATTAAGATCTGGGATCTTCCAAGCACCTTTACCACTGTAAGCGTAATAGCTCACACCGGAAACGGGCGCGTATACTACACCCATAATTGGCTTATTATGCTCGATTAAGGCGATAATTGTTGCGAAGTCGCCACTTCGTGCGATGAACTCCTGTGTTCCGTCCAGTGGGTCAACTAACCAGTAGCGATCCCACTGAGAGCGTTGCTCTAGGCTGATATCAGCGGCTTCTTCCGATAACACCGGAATATCAGGTGTTAACTCACTGAGTTTTTTCGAGATAAGCTTATGAGCGGCGAGATCAGCACTAGTGACGGGCGTATCATCACTCTTAGTGAACTCTTCGTAATCCTTTTTTTCATAGATCTCTAAGATGAGTTGTCCAGCCGATCGAGCGATCTCAATGACTGGAGGGAGGAGGTGAGACAAATCTTTTGTTATTGGCATAAATATTCTCTTACTCTTCGAGTGATCCTAACTGTTCTAATTATTGTTTAAGACGCGAAGGGCTAATAGTAGGGCGGTAATACTGCGAGCCTCACAGAAGTCGAGATGTGTTAACAGTTCTTCGGCTTGAGCAAGCGGCCAGCGCACAATGTCGAGTGGCTCTGGCTCATCACCTTCTAGTTTTTCTGGGTAGAGGTCTTCTGCGATAAACAGCGTCATTTTGCTCGAGAAGTAAGAGGGTGCAAGGATCACTTCTTTTAACGGGGTTAGCTTCTTGGCACCGAAGCCAATCTCTTCTTTGAGCTCGCGAACGGCGGCTTCGTTTGGCTGCTCACCTGGGTCGATAAGCCCTTTCGGAAAGCCCAGCTCATAACGCTCTGTGCCCGCTGCGTATTCACGCACCAAGAGAATATCGCCTTGTTCAGTAATCGGAACCATCATTACTGCGTTGCGGCCGCTAGGCTTCATGCGTTCGTAAGTGCGCTGTTCACCGTTTGAAAAGCGTAAATCGAGAGACTCGATAGAGAATAGTTTTGATTGAGCGACAGTTTGCTGAGCCAAAATTTCTGGCTTGGTCCTTTTTGTCATTGCGCTCGCTCCTTAGCTCATTGGAATTCTTTCTTATAAAGTCATTCTAATATAGGGGAAATGACGGTGAGTTCCTAGATCCGAGTTTTCATATCCTAGAATTATTAGAGCAGGAACCGATTGCGATCACTTGAATACCTTACTCAAGATGGTAACGAGCCGAGAATCTTGTTTATTTTATTCAGGAATACAAGAGCATAGGGAGAGCGTATCCGCCT
The DNA here is from genome assembly GCF_002875705.1 of Vibrio sp. 10N.261.45.E2. Lineage (GTDB taxonomy): Bacteria > Pseudomonadota > Gammaproteobacteria > Enterobacterales > Vibrionaceae > Vibrio. Next base: position 118,610 of record NZ_MCZZ01000142.1, on the reverse strand, counting down.
AGCCCTAAAATAAAAAAGGTTGATACTTGCGCATCAACCTTTTAATCAGCGATTCATACTAACTGAGTCATTAGTAGTAAGAGTGCTCACCACGGTCGTGTTCAGTTGCATCACGAACAGCAGTCAGTTCACCTTCGAATTGTTGAAGAAGTTCTTTCTCGATGCCTTCTTTTAGCGTTACATCAACCATAGAACAACCGTTACAACCGCCACCGAATGCAACGATAGCAGCACCGTCTTCAGTGATTTCTACCAAGCTAACGTGACCGCCGTGGCCAGCAAGTTGTGGGTTAACTTGTGTTTGAATTGCGTATTCAACACGTTCTAGAAGCGGTGCATCGTCTGATACTTTACGCATCTTAGCGTTTGGCGCTTTAAGCGTTAGTTGAGAGCCCATTTTGTCCGTGACGAAGTCGATTTCAGCTTCATCTAGGAACGGTAGGCTCAGCTCATCTACGTATGCAGAGAAAGCTTCGAATTTAAGCTCTGTGTCAGACGCTTCAATAGCATCTGTTGGGCAGTAAGAAACACCACACTCAGCGTTTTGTGTGCCTGGGTTTACCACGAACACACGAATGTTTGTACCTTCAGGCTGCTGTGACAGCAGATTGGCAAAGTGAGTTTGAGCTGTTTCTGTAATAGTAATATTTGACACGACGAATACCTGAGTAAATTTGTAGGCTATTAGCGCCATTCTACTCCTGTCAGATTTGTAATTCAGCCCTTTTTTGTTGGATTGCTGTACAAATGGCGACTTAAGTCAGTTATCCAGAGGGCTCAGGAGTGCGGCAGATGCAGTAAATATCAATCCTTTTAACGTCCACTTCAAGTAGTAATTGGCATAATTGATACACAGTACTGCCGGTGGTTACAACATCATCAATTATCGCGACATGAGAGGGAACCATTCCTTGAACGTCTTGTTTTCTCAACGCAAAAGCGTTCTTTAGATTGTGTAATCGTGCAGATTTATTAAGCCCCTGTTGAGAAGTGGTTGAGCGCACTCGACGAAACAACACCTCATTTTTAACGCCAAGCTCTTGAGCCGTGTAATTGGCTAGCAGCTGACTTTGATTAAAGCCACGATGAATGTATCGGCGCCAATGAAGCGGTACGCTGGTGATCAGCGGAGCTGGATGTTCGATACGCGACGCCAATAGTTTTGATAGATCGCGAGCAAACCAAAATTTATCTGCGTACTTCATCTGTTGAATATAACCTGCTGTAGGGAAGGTGTAGTCGCCGACACAATAGAGGCGATGCCACGGTGGTGGTTTTGATAAGCACTCACCACATTGATCAACGGTGGTGATTGTTTTCAAGCCACATCGCTGACAGCGTGGTACTGGATCAAAGAGTTTGAGACAAGAATTGCACCATCGAGGATGTATATCGCTAGAGAGTTTATCGAGCTTGCACAGGTGGCACTGAGGTGTGACCAGACGCGGTGTGTGTTTTTGTAGCCAATCGGATAACATAGCTCGCGATGCTTTTGGGTTATGGTGTTCCTTTTGCTCACCATACTGAAAAGCGCGGATTATCGCTGATGGAAAAAGTAGGGAATATTGAGAATGAGTGATGCGTTATATTGGCATGTTTCTGGGCAAGGCCCCGATTTAGTACTGGTTCACGGCTGGGGAATGAACGGTGCAGTATGGCAGCAAACCGTTAATGCATTGGAAGCTGATTTTCGAGTACATGTCGTCGATTTGCCAGGGTACGGACACAGCGCGCACTGCCACGCTCAAGATCTTGAAGAGATTGCTCAGCAACTGCTGGCCGGAGCACCAAAGCAAGCGATTTGGGTCGGTTGGTCACTCGGCGGCTTGGTTGCAACGCACATGGCGCTCCATCATCCAGATTACGTGAGCAAACTGGTGACTGTCGCCAGTTCTCCTAAATTCGCGGCCGCAAAAGAGCCAGTATTATGGCGAGGCATTCAACCTAATGTATTAACCGCTTTCACCGAACAGTTGGTTGAAGATTTCCAAACCACCATCGAACGCTTTATGGCATTGCAAGCCATGGGCAGCCCGTCAGCAAGACAGGATGTAAAACAACTCAAGCAAGCGGTGCTGTCTCGCCCATTGCCGAACCCTGAATCATTATTGGCAGGATTAAAGATGTTGTCTGATGTCGACCTGCGTGAACAGCTACCTGAGATTTCAGTGCCAATGCTGCGTTTGTATGGTCGATTAGATGGGTTGGTGCCAATCAAGGTCGCGAAAGATCTGGGTACAGCCTTGCCTCATACCGAGCAATACATCTTTACGCAGTCTTCACATGCGCCGTTTATGACCGAAGCCGATGCCTTTTGCAGTGAACTGGTCAGCTTCGCCCAAAAATAATTGCTAAATTTATTGCTGGATTGGTCGATATATAACCTAACCAATGCACTGAATGATACTCAGACCTAACTCTCTCCTGAGCTGATTGCGGTAAGTTGGGCTATGCCTGTTGTACTGACTCGCAGTACAACAGCGTTATAGCAATACCGATGGGCGATTCTTGAGGAGTTCGCGATGATTGTGTCACCTGCAACTGCAGTGAGTGTGCCACTTATCGCCCCGTCCGTTAATGTGCAAACAGAGCAAGTTGCGCGTGATAATAAAGTCCGAGAGCCTGTTGCTCCCGCAGTAGCGTTGGCGAAAACCAATGCAGAGCGAAAGGTAAAATCGGACGATAAACGAAGGCAGCAGTCGGCTTGGGATCCTTCAGACCATCCTGGTTATGAAATGGAGAACGAGTCAGAGGCTAATTCGATTAGCCAAGAAGAACCACAAGATCCTTTTGATCGGTTGTTCAGCTTATTGGCACTGAGAACATACAGTGCTGATCAAGGAAAAGGCTATACCATGCGTTTTCGCCTGCCAAAGCATGTTTTAGATGCGGCGATTCAGGAGGGACAGATGGAGAAACGACGTAAGGTCATAAAATATCATTATGGTCATGCTGTTGCGCCTCATGCTCCATCAGAGATGCTGGTGGTCTTATAAATCAAAAGTTTATGAGTCAACCAAGCTTCGATGTCTTTTTTGAACACATAATAAAAAAACCTGCATACCCTAAGGGATGCAGGTTTTCTGTTTTTAAGCTAATCCGTTTTTTAGATGAGCTAACGGATTACTTTTTCGCTTTGGCAAAAGCAGCAGCGAATGCACCACCCATCGCCGCGTTTTGTTGCGGTTCCTCGCGACGGCGCTGTCCACCTTGCGAGTTTTGATTCGAGCGGTTTTGTGTTCGAGGTGCACTTGAACGTTGAGCTCGGTTGTCTTGTCCCGGTTCGTCCTTCATACGCATGCTGAGTGCAATACGTTTACGCTGAACATCCACTTCCATCACTTTCACTTTCACGATGTCACCGGCTTTAACCACTTCACGTGGGTCAGAGACAAAGCGATCAGTTAGCGCTGAGATATGCACTAAGCCATCTTGGTGAACACCAATATCTACGAAGGCACCAAAGTTCGCCACGTTTGAAACCACACCTTCTAAGATCATGCCCGGTTCTAGGTCTGAAACGCTGTTTACGCCATCGGCGAAAGTAGCCGTCTTGAACTCTGGACGAGGGTCACGGCCCGGTTTATCGAGCTCTTTGATGATGTCGCTGACTGTTGGTACACCGAAGTTTTCGTCGGTGTAATCAATCGCATGTAAACCGCGTAAGAAGTCTGTGTTACCCACTAGAGACTTGATGTCTTTGTGGTTTTTCTCAGCGATACTTTTCACTACTGGGTAAGCTTCTGGGTGAACCGATGATGCATCCAGCGGGTTCTTGCCGTCCATGATACGTAGGAAACCTGCACACTGTTCAAAGGCTTTTGGCCCTAAACGAGCGACTTTTTTCAGCGTAGTACGTGCTTCAAAACGACCATTCTCATCACGGAAATCTACGATGTTCTGAGCGATGGTGCTAGACAAGCCAGCAACACGAGTCAGCAGCGCAGCCGAAGCGGTATTTACATCAACACCAACCGCGTTTACACAGTCTTCGACAATCGCATCTAGACGCTTCGCAAGCATGGTTTGGCTAACGTCATGTTGGTATTGGCCCACACCGATCGATTTAGGGTCAATCTTCACGAGCTCTGCCAATGGATCTTGTAGACGACGCGCAATAGACACCGCACCACGGATCGATACATCCATGTTCGGGAACTCTTTTGCTGCTAATTCAGACGCAGAATAAACCGATGCACCGGCTTCGCTGACAATGATCTTTTGCGCTTTTAGGTTTCCACGTTTAATCACGTCAGCCACAAAGCTGTCGGTTTCGCGTGAAGCCGTGCCGTTACCAATTGCAATCAAGTCAACATTGTATTGGCGAACCATCTGCTCAACCACATGTGCCGATTTGTCGTATTGCTTTTGAGGTGGGTGAGGGTAAATCGTTTCTGTTGCCAAAACCTTACCGGTTGAATCCACGACAGCGATTTTTGAACCGGTACGTAAACCCGGATCTAAGCCTAAGGTTGCACGAGGGCCAGCAGGTGCGGCCATTAGTAGGTCTTTTAGGTTGGTTGCGAATACTTCAATCGCTTCGATCTCTGCTCGCTCTTTCATCGCGCCCATCAGTTCGGTTTCCATGTGCATAGAAACCTTAATGCGCCATGCCCAGCTGATTACTTGCTTACGCCAAGCATCGGCAGGTGCGCTGCTTAGGGTAATGCCGTAGTGATCAGAGATGATGTTCTCACAGTAAGAACTACGGGCACCTTCTTCTTGCTCTGGGTCTGCGTTCATCGCCAGCGTTAAGAAACCTTCATTTCGGCCACGTAACATCGCAAGTGCACGGTGAGATGGCACCTTGCTGAGTGTTTCGTTGTGCTCGAAGTAGTCTTTGAACTTCTCGCCTTCTTGTTCTTTGCCTGTCACGACACGAGCGACTAACTCAGAGTTGCGTGTTAGGTGTTGGCGAATCTTTTCAAGTAGGTTTGCGTCTTCTGCAATGCGCTCCATGATGATCGCACGTGCGCCATCGAGTGCCGCTTTGATATCGACAATACCTTTATCGCTGCTGATGAAGTTCGCCGCTTCCGTTTCAGGATCGTGCTGTGGTTCATTCCACAACGTATCGGCTAGTGGTTCTAAGCCCGCTTCAATCGCGATCTGACCTTTGGTACGGCGCTTTGGTTTGTATGGCAGGTATAAATCTTCAAGGCGAGTCTTACTGTCTGCTTGAGTAATATCACGCTCGAGTTCTGACGTGAGTTTTCCTTGGTCTTGAATCGACTTAAGAATCGTTTGGCGGCGATCGTCTAGCTCGCGAAGGTAAGAAAGGCGGCTATCAAGGTTACGTAGTTGGGTATCGTCTAAGCCACCCGTAACTTCTTTACGGTAGCGGGCAATAAAGGGAACGGTGTTACCGTCGTCAATTAGGTTTACTGCGGCAGTGACTTGCTCAGAACGGACATTCAGTTCTTCAGCGATCAGTCGACAGATAGCTTGGCTCATCCGATGAATCTCTTATTTAATATCATGACAAATACATGGGGGTGAGCGTACGCTTTTTCTAGCTTTGGCTGTGTAATTATCCTGTCAGAAGTCGAATTTCCGTTTCTGATACCTGCTTTGTGCGAGATCTCTTACAAGTGATGTGAGACTAAGTCACTTTAAACCGATGAAATCGTCTTCTACGCTTCCTAAGTTATTGATTTTATTTAATTGCGTGTTTGTGGGCGCATTTCCCACCTGAAATGTTTTTTAGGACTACCTAGGAAACTCGCTCAATTACCGTAATATTTAACTTGTCGACAGGGAGTTGGCAGGAACAGGAAAAAGCCTAATGGACTAGGTATCTTCAGGATGAAGATTTGATTACTTAGGATGAGTGGTCAGCAAGGAAGTGATAATCTCTGGATGAGATTCGCCAGTCAGGATGACAGGCTAGAATGGACACCGCTAGGATGGCGATGAACAAAAAGGAAATTGGTTAAAGGATTTAGCCACTATCAAGGAAAGATGCAGGGAGCACCTTATCTCGAAGAGATAAACAGTAGCCGGATTGCTGCGATAGAGACTTAACCCCGCTAGGCGAAAGCCTTGCGGGGTTTTCTTTTATCTGGGATTTGGGTTTGTCTAAACACTCAACCCATCGCTCAGTATTGATTAAGTTTGGTTATTCGTTGTTTGCGTAGCTGATCGAGTTAATGAACCACTCTTTGTCGCCTTCCGGTGTTTTTACCGTAAACTCTTCATCCACTTCTTTCTTCAGTAGAGCTCTAGCCATAGGCGAGTCGATAGATATGTAGCCTTTAGCATCGCCGTAGATCTCTTCTGGGCCGACAATACGAAATTTCTTAATTTCTCCATCATCATTCTCAATTTCGACCCAAGCACCGAAAAAGACCTTACCTTCTTGTTGTGGCGAGTAATCAACGATTGTGACATCAGGTAGGAATTTGCGTAGGAAACGCACTCGGCGATCGATCTGACGAAGCAAACGCTTGTTGAAGGTGTAATCTGCGTTTTCTGAACGATCTCCAAGGCTTGCAGCCCAAGTGACTATTTTGGTGATTTCGGGACGTTTCTCGTGCCATAAGTGGTCATGCTCTGCTTTGAGCTTGTTATAACCTTCTCGGGTGATAAGTTTGGTTTTCATAAATCTGACTTAATGAAATGATGTTCTAAGATAGAATATATAGAAAGGCAACATACGTTAACAATTATTTAGGCGACTTTTTCTCCAATAATGTTACATTTTTAATGTCTTATACCAATATACAATTTACCAAGAATGCTTAACCTTAGGTTTAAGCTTTAATAGGTGGAACCATTACATGCAAGAAAACTACAAAATTTTAGTGGTCGATGACGATGCTCGTTTACGTGCACTGTTAGAACGCTATCTGTCAGAGCAGGGCTTTCAAGTGCGTAGCGTGGCAAACAGTGAGCAGATGGACCGCCTGTTAACCCGTGAAAATTTTCACTTGATGGTATTGGATCTAATGTTGCCTGGCGAAGATGGCCTATCGATTTGTCGTCGTCTACGAAATGCAAACAACTCGCTGCCTATCCTGATGCTGACTGCAAAGGGTGATGAAGTGGACCGTATTGTGGGTTTGGAAGTAGGTGCTGATGATTACCTACCAAAACCATTTAACCCACGTGAGCTTTTAGCGCGTATTAAAGCGGTATTGCGTCGCCAAGTGATTGAAGCGCCGGGCGCACCGAGTACAGAAGAGTCTGTGGTTGAGTTTGGTGAGTTCCGCTTGAACCTAGGTACACGTGAAATGTTCCGTGGTGAAGAGCCGATGCCTCTTACTTCGGGTGAATTTGCGGTACTTAAGTCATTAGTGACTAACGCACGTGAGCCAATGTCTCGTGACAAGCTAATGAACATGGCTCGTGGCCGTGAGTATTCAGCAATGGAACGCTCTATCGATGTTCAGATTTCACGTCTGCGTCGTCTAGTAGAAGAAGATCCAAGTAAGCCTCGTTACATCCAAACGGTGTGGGGCTTGGGTTATGTCTTCGTTCCAGATGGTAAGGCTGTGTAAGTCAGCTTATTAAGCTCTACAGCAGCTTTATCGATTCTGTAATTCTTACGGGCCATCTCATTGATATGTGATGGCCCGTTTTCTATTCAGCACAATTGTGATACCAATCGTAGCAAGTAACTGGTCATCCTAGCTTGTTAAAACGCTCGATAACTTCGTTAGAAATTTTGGTTGTAGAATGGCTACTTACCGAAAATTTCTGCCTTGTTCTCAAGCATTTTTCCTGCGCTATTTATGCTCATTTACTTACTGTGATTGGTATTATAGTTATAGTCATATAACATTTTCTTTGTCTTTCTACATATCGGGTACCCCATGCGCATACGTAGCTCCTTTACTCAGTCGATAGTGCTTTTCTTAACGCTCTTGGTTGCTAGCCAAATTTTTTCTTACTACGCCGTGTTTAACTACGCTTTGATGCCGAGTTTGCAGCAGTTTAATAAGATATTGGCACATGAGTTAAACTTGGTGTTGGACCAAGGCAGTGATATCGAAATCGATGCACCACTGCGCCAGCGTGTACTTGAGCAGTTAGGGGTAACTGTTCACGCCAAGGACAGCGAAGCTGCGGGTGAGTATTATCATGCGGTAGAGATCGACCTGATGAGCGAGGAGATGACCAAAGAACTGGGTTCTGAAACGAAAGTGCGGCTCATTTTGGGTAAAGAGAGTTATGTGTTGTGGATGGACATCGCGCAGATGCCTAACTCCTTGATTCGTATTCCACTATCTGAGCTACAAGAAGAAGATTTTGCACCGCTATTTCGCAATAGCTTGATCATGGCGATGTTGATTGTCGCTGGTGGTTGGCTGTTCATTCGATTGCAAAACCGCCCGCTCATTGCGCTTGAGAAAGCGGCGCAAGGGGTTGGGCGAGGTGATATTCCACCGCCACTGCCAGTACAAGGTGCTCAAGAGATTCGCTCAGTAACTCGAGCCTTTAATCAGATGTCGAAAGGCATTCAAGAGTTAGAAGAAGACCGCGCTCTATTGATGGCCGGTATCAGTCATGATTTACGTACCCCGTTGACTCGTATTCGCTTAGCGACGGAGATGATGTCACCAGAAGATGCCTATTTAGCGGAAGGGATCATCAGTGATACCGAAGAGTGTAATGAGATCATCAGTCAGTTTATGGACTACCTAAAGCCTGTCGACCGAAATTCGTTCCAAGCGGTGTTCGTTGATGATATTGCGCGTGAAGTGTCGAGCTCGGAAGGTGGCTATGAAGTTCAGATTGAAACGGATATTCCTGATAATATGAAACCTGCGTTGGGCAACCCAATCGCGATGAAGCGCGCAGTGAGTAACTTGGTGGTGAATGCGCTGCGTTATGGCAATGGTTGGGTCAAAGTATCAACTGGCATGACGGCAGACAATAAGCTTGCTTGGGTGACAGTAGAAGACAATGGCCCTGGTATTCCACAAGACCAGATTGGTAAGTTGTTTGAACCCTTCACGCGTGGCGATACCGCTCGAGGCAGTGAAGGAACAGGCTTAGGATTAGCGATTGTGAAACGTATCGTTAGCCAACACCAAGGTGCAGTAGTGGTGAATAACCGCAGTGAGGGTGGCTTAAAAGCGCAGATCAGTTTCCCCGTTAAGCCCTAGTTATCATCGGTCTGTATTATGGCGACAGGTTCGGTTCGGGGAGCTGTTAAGAGATCCCCGACTCGGTCATTCTTCCCTCTAGTGAGGAACGAACGAATAGGGAATCTCGCTCTTGGCTTATAGGTAAAGACCTTCGAGTATTGAGCTACCATTGATGTCAAAAAGGCTTCCTTGAGGGAAGCCTTTCTACGTTCTGGGCGATGGTATCTTGTCTAATTAAGCTTTGGAATAAACATCGCGTTCACCCAACCAGCGGTTGATGATCGCCTTGGCGTTGTCTGGGTAGCTATCGTGAATATGACGCGCGATACGCTGCACCTCAGGGATCAAACGTTGGTCTCGCACTAAGTCAGCAATCTTAAAGTCTGCTAAGCCCGTCTGCTTAGTGCCAAGCAGTTCTCCGGGTCCTCGAATTTCTAAATCTCGCTGAGCAATCACAAAACCATCATTACTTTCGCGTAGCACACCTAAGCGTTTCTGAGCGGTTTTAGACAGCGGTGAGTGATACAACAATACACAATGACTAGCGACCGAACCTCGGCCGACACGGCCTCTCAGTTGGTGCAGTTGCGCTAGACCAAGACGCTCTGGGTTTTCGATGATCATTAAGCTCGAATTAGGTACATCCACACCCACTTCAATCACAGTTGTCGCGACCAACAGATGTAGTTTGTTCTCCTTAAATTCCTGCATCACCGCTTGTTTCTCGGCAGGTTTCATTCTGCCGTGCACGAGGCCAATTTTCACGTCGGGCAGTTTGCGTTGCAGCTCTTCCGCAGTATCAGCCGCAGCTTGAGCTTCCAATACTTCGGACTCATCAATCAGCGTACACACCCAGTAAGCTTGCTTGCCCTCATTGAGACACGCATTTTTCACTCGTTCGACAATGTCATCGCGTTTGGTATCTGGAATCGCCACGGTTTGAATCGGTGCGCGACCCGGTGGCAACTCATCAATAATCGAAGTTTCGAGATCGGCATAGGCGGTCATTGCTAGCGTTCTTGGAATTGGCGTTGCCGTCATTACTAATTGGTGAGGGTAGTAGCCCTGCTTAGCGCCTTTCTCACGCAGCTCTAATCGCTGGTGGACACCAAATCGGTGTTGCTCATCAATGATTACTAAGCCAAGGTTTTTGAACTCGACGTGTTCTTGGAATAGAGCATGCGTGCCGACCACCATTTGCGCTTCGCCGCTGGCAATACGCGCTAGCTCAGTCTCGCGCGTTTTGCCTTTGAGTTTACCTGCAAGCCAACCCACTTGAATGCCCATTGCTTCAAACCAGTTGGCAAAGTTGATTGCGTGCTGCTCTGCTAATAGTTCGGTTGGTGCCATCAGTGCCACTTGTTGGCCATGTTCTAGTGCGCGAACAGCTGCCAGTGCTGCGACCAAGGTTTTACCTGAGCCTACATCGCCCTGAACTAAACGCATCATTGGGTGCGGCTTTTCCAAGTCAGCCTCGATCTCTTGGGTTACACGCGCCTGAGCATTGGTTGGTGAGAATGGTAGCTGAGCCAGTAGTTTATCTTTCAGGGTATTCACTGGAGGAAATGGCATCGCCTTGTCTTGTTGGCCTTTACTGCGAACAGACAACATAGATAGGTTTTGAGCCAGTAGCTCTTCCATAATCAGGCGCAGCTGTGCAGGGTGCTTACCTTCATCAAACAGCTCTAGGTCGATGCCCGGAGGTGGCCTATGAATGGTATGCAGTGCTTGTGCGAGGGTGATTTGGTGATCGTATAGGCCAGATGGTAGCAACTCATTGACGGCTGCTTTGTCGATAAGTTCTAACGCTTGGTCAGTCAGGTTGCGCAGCGTGACTTGTCTCAACCCTTCGGTGGTTGGATAGACTGGAGTTAAGTTAGCTTCAACATCTGGTTGCTGCCTTGGTGCAAAGAATTTGTAGTCGGGGTGGACAATCTCTAGCCCCATGTTACCGCGCTTGATTTCACCGTAGGCATGGACTTGTTTGCCTTCGGCAAAGTTGTTCTTCATGCCTGCGGTAAAGTTGAAAAAGCGTAGCGTAATGGTGCCGTTACCGTCACTTATCTTTACCGCCAACATCTTACGTTTACCGAAAATGGTATCGACGTGCATTACCTTGCCTTGCACTGCAGCCCATAAGCCCGCGTGCAGTTTTACGATTGGGTAGATGCGAGTTCGATCTTCATAGCGCAAAGGCAGGTGAAACAGCAGGTCTTGCACATTGTTAAGCCCAACCTTTTCCAGTTTCTCTGCGACTTTTGCGCCGACTCCAGATAAAGAGTTGAGAGGGATAGCAGATAAAAGCTGTGACATAACAAGGCTCATAAACGTAAGAAAGATGATCTATTCAAGCATTTTACTGGATTTTTGTACAGGGTAAAGCTTAGAAGCAGATACGGGATGCGAGTAAACGAGATTCGAAGAGATCAAGGGCGGATACGGGATGCGGGTAAACGGGATACGAAGGGATTAAGAGCAGATATCGGGAGTGAGTGAATGGGATATGGAATGATTAAAGCAATACATAAAATTAAAGCAGACTCAAAATACGAAAGGTTGAGTGGTGAAAAGCTTTTGCTCTTCGCATCTCAAGACTCGTATCTCTCATCTGCTTTATTTATCGAGATTCGAAAAAACTAAAAGCAGATGTGGAGCCAAGATAGTGAGTCACGAAGTCTTTTGGTCTTCGTATCTCGCCATCTCGAATCCCTCATCTGCTCTTGGATCAGTTCTTACGACGTCTTACTTTCAGCGCGTGTGGCATCACACGCAACTTCTTCATAATGCTCGCAAGGTGAACACGATCTTTGGTGGTCAGCAAGATTGTCACTGTGTACAAGCGTCCATCACGTTCTTCAGTTGAAATACCGTGGATGTTAGAGCCTGTTTTCGAGATAACGTTAGTTAACTCAGCCAGTGCACCTTGGTGGTTCTGCAGATCAACCTGAAGTTCAGCAGTGAACTCTTGCTCGTAATCGTCAGACCATTCAACCGCCATGTATCTGTCTGGTTCTTTTTGGTAACCACGAACGTTTGGACACGTTTCACGGTGAACCACAAGACCACGACCTGGAGATACATGGGCAATGATGTGATCATCTGGAATCGGGTGACAACAGTTGGCGAATGTCAGTAGTAGACCTTCAGCACCACGGATCGGAAGCTTCTTCCTAGGCGTGTCGCTGTTGTTTTCTACTTCTGTCAGTTCGTCAGCATCACCAAGCAGTCGACGAGCAATAACGATACTCATCAGCTCACCAAGACCAATTGACGCTAGCAAGTCTTCAACGTTGTCGAGACGTAAGTCAGATAACACATGTTCAACGTTCTCTTGGCCGATATCACCAATCGAGTGTTCGCCAAGTGCGTGGTTCAGTAGACGACGACCAAGGGTAATCGATTCTTCACGACGCATAGTTTTCAGAACCTGACGGATCTTAGTACGCGCACGTGATGTCACCACGTAGTTGAGCCATGCTGCATTCGGACGTGCGCCCGGAGCACTGATGATCTCAATAGTTTGACCGTTCTTCAGCGATTTACTCAGTGGGTAAGGGTTCATGTCGACACGAGCACCTACACACATGTTGCCGACATCGGTGTGCACCGCGTAAGCAAAATCGACCGCTGTCGCGCCAGCAGGAAGTTCGACAATGCGACCCTTCGGCGTGAACACGAAGATCTCATCTGGGAACAGATCAGATTTAACGTTTTCAATGAATTCGAATGAGTTACCCGCGCTTTGTTGCAGTTCAAGTAAGCTCTGCATCCAACGTTGTGCTTTAACCTGTGCGGTTGTGCCATTACTGCTGCGTGAGCCATTGCCTTTATAAGACCAGTGCGCCGCGACACCTTTGTCTGCCATTTGATCCATATCTTCAGTACGGATCTGAACTTCAACTGGCACCCCATGAGGGCCGATCATTGACGTGTGCAGAGATTGGTAGCCGTTGGCTTTTGGTACCGCAATGTAATCTTTCATGCGGCCAGGGCGAGGTTTGTACAGGCTGTGAGCCTGACCAAGTACGCGATAACAAGTATCTGGTGTATCAACCACCACGCGGAAAGCGTAGATGTCCATGATGGTGTGGAAGCGCTGTTCTTTAGTTTTCATCTTGTTATAGATGGAGAACAGGTTCTTTTCACGACCAAGTACGCGAGCAGGCAAACCGACTTCTTCAAGGCGGCCTTCGATTTCGCTATGGATACGTTGGATCATTTCCTTACGGTTACCACGCGCAGCTTTCACTACGTTTTTTAGTACGCGATAACGGTTAGGGTAGAGGGCTTCGAAGCCCAGCTCTTCTAGTTCGGTCTTGATGTTATGAATACCAAGACGGTGAGCTAGTGGAGAATAGATCTCTAGGGTTTCACGAGCAATACGACGCTTTTTGTCAGGACGAAGCGCCCCAAGCGTACGCATGTTGTGAGTTCGGTCAGCTAATTTGATCAAGATAACGCGGATGTCTTGCACCATGGCGAGAACCATCTTACGGAAGTTCTCTGCTTGCGCTTCTTTGCGATCACGAAATTTAAGCTTATCCAGCTTAGATACACCATCAACCAATTCAGCAACGGTATTGCCAAATTTTTCCTCTAGATCTTCTTTAGTGACATCACAGTCTTCAATCACATCATGAAGTAGAGCAGCTTGTAGGGTTTCGATATCCAGACGCATTTCTGCCAGGATTCTTGAAACAGCTACAGGGTGGATAATGTATGGTTCACCGCTTGAGCGGGTTTGCCCTTCATGGGCGTCTCTCGCTACCACATAAGATTGACGCAGAGCCTCAATTTGAGGCTCTGTTAGGTATTCTTGGGCAACGTCTTTGAGGCTATCGAATAGATACAAATTAAAGGCCCGGAAGGTTAATTAGTTCGAATGACGTTCTTATCGAGTGTGAGCGATGCTGCTTACTGCTGCAAGTTCAGCCGCTTCTTGCTCTTGTTGCTCTTGACGTTCACGAGCATCTAGTACGTCTTTAGTGATAAGACCTTCTTCGATTTCGCGAAGAGCGATAACCGTTGGCTTATCGTTTTCTTCAGGCACTAGTGAATCTTTACCGCCAGTTTGCATTTGACGTGCGCGGCGAGCCGCAATAAGAACTAGGTCGAAACGGTTGCCAACTTTTTCAACAGCGTCTTGAACAGTTACGCGTGCCATGAGGACTCCAAATAGTAATTAACTAATAAATTTTTGATGACGAGAAAGTATACAAGTTTAACTAGAGACTTTCTAGATCACCGTATACTTATCTCAATGGAAAATCTAGGGGATCTAGATTATTCCGCCAATAAAGCAGTAAGCATGCCGCTGTATTTAGCTGCTTGCTTATCTTCTTTCAAACGCTCCGCACGAATGATTGCTCTGAAGTCCATTAGGGCTGCATCAAAGTCATCATTCACGATTACATAGTCGTACTCACTGTAGTGAGAAATTTCAGACTTTGCTTCGCTCATGCGTTTCGCAATAACTTCGTCGCTGTCTTGACCACGAACATTTAGACGACGCTCTAGCTCACCATTTGATGGTGGAAGAATGAATACACTCTTCGCTTGAGGCATCTGTTCACGGATCTGACGAGCACCTTGCCAGTCAATATCGAGGAATACATCGATACCGCGGTCTAGGTTTTCTTCAATCCAAACGCGTGAAGTACCGTAGTAGTTGCCGAATACTTCAGCGTACTCTAGGAATTCATTCTTCTTGATGAGATCTTCGAAGTGATGCTTCTCTACGAAGTGGTAGTGAACACCATTTTCTTCACCAGGGCGCATACCGCGAGTGGTGTGTGAAACAGATACCTTCATTGCGTAGGTTGGATTGGTTTCTAGCATTGCTGAGATCAAGCTCGACTTACCTGCGCCACTAGGTGCAGATACGATGTAAAGAGTACCTTTGCCCATCTGTATATTTCCACTGTTGGTTGGATTGAGTGAAGGCGATAAACCGACACTATAAAAGATAGCACTGACTCTAATTGTGTTCCGGTGATTGCGCGTATTAAGCGGTAACTGGTGAAAATTAGGTCAGAAAAATGGAGGCGAAGAGTAGCATATTTAGATGATTGAGAACAACTGGCTTGATCGTTATTTATTAGCGAATGATCTTCTCAAGGATCTTTGTAGAAATGTAATAACTCATCAGCTGCACTTTTTTATGTGATCTGGACAAAATTTGTTGAAGTTTTAATCTCAATCCTTACAATCCGCGCAAACGATTAAATGCTGTATATATCTAGTGATATGGACTAGATGTTTCTACTACCGAGCCTACCTTGGTGACTACAGTTTTTAGTGTAGAGACCTCTCTATCCTCACAGCATTTGAATCACCAAATTCTTAATTTATTGCAAAGGTTTTGTTGTGAGTACCGATTCCACCCTGAAAGCCCAGAACACCTCTGGCTCGCTTGATTCGATGTTTAAAATCACTGAAAGAAAAACCACGATTGGCACTGAGCTGTACGCGGGTTTCATTACTTTCTTGGCAATGAGCTACATTCTGGCGGTTAACCCAGCTATTTTGGGTGATATTCCAGGCATGGACAAAGGTGCCGTGTTTACTGCAACGGCTCTGTCTGCGGCTATTGCAACCCTAATCATGGGCATTTGGGGCAACTACCCAGTTATGCTTGCACCGGGCATGAGCATGAACGGCTTTTTCAAAGGCTTGTTATTAAGTGGTTCAGTCGCGGTACTTTGGAATGAAGCGCTATTCGGCATCTTCTTGTCAGGTATCCTGTATCTTGCGTTCTCGCTAACCAATATTCGTAAATCGATGATTGAGTCGATTCCTGAAGATTTGAAGTTGGCGATTACCGTATCTCTCGGGTTGTTCATCGCTTTCTTAGGTCTTAAGAATGCTGGCATCATCGTTTCTAACCCATTTGTACTGGTTGGCTTAGGTGACATTTCCGATCCAAAAGTGATCATCGCTTACGTGAGCATCTTTATTGCATTAGGTTGTATGGTTCGCGACATCAAGCTAGCAACGTTCATCTCGTTCGTTTCGGCTATCGTGTTGACGATCCTTGCTGACGTATTCATGGGCACATCAAACGCGCCAATCCCAGAGCAGCTAGTTGCGATGCCACCGAGCATGGCAGGCAGCTTCGGCGCTATCTTTGATTTCTCTGCTTTCACGCCTGAGAAAATGTTCGACCTATTGTTCATCGTGCTTATCTTTTTGATTGTCGATTTCTTCGATGGTTTAAGTACGATTGTTGGTGTAGGTCGCGATGCGGGCATCATTGATAAAGATGGCAAGGTGCCTAACGCGAAGTCAGCTCTAGTGGCGGATGCGGGTGGTACAGTGATTGGTTCGATTCTTGGTACTACATCGATCACTGCTTTCTCTGAATCTGGTATTGCTTCTTCTCAAGGTGCGAAAACGGGCTTAGCGGCAGTCATGGTGGCTGGTCTGTTCCTAATCTCGCTATTCCTATACCCAATCTTCTCTATCTTCTCGGCTGCGATGGTTGCACCGGCGATGGTAGTAGTAGGCATTTACATGGTAGGTCGCCTGGGTCAGATTAACTGGGAGAAGAAAGAGTCACGCATTGCAGCCTTCTTTACCATCATGTTCACAGTGCTAAGCTTCTCTCCGGCGAACGGTATGGCGATGGGCTTCATCAGCTACGCATTCACAATGGTTGTGGCAGGTAAGCGCAAAGAAGTACACCCGCTTATCTATGGACTGTGTGTGGTGTTCTTAACTTATCTGATTCTGCTATAAGGCTCATTAGCTACTAAGAAGTCGCTAAGTAAAAGACAAATAGATGGCTCTGCAGTGAATGTGGGGCCATTTTTGTATCTGTTGCTTCTCTGAGCGAATGCAATTGATGGCGTTAATGCTTTGAGAGTACGCGACTTATATTGATGCATGCTATTGTAGAGACTGGATTAATTATTTTTTGAAGAGTGACTATGCCTTCTCACTTACCTAAATCTTTTAGTAAGCCGTTTTTAAAAGTATTCCACATTATGGAAGCGGTATTGCTGGTGGCGATCACGCTCGCGACCTTGTTTGCGATGGTCGAAGAGTTCATGCATGTCTTCGCTGAACGCCGAGTGCAACTGACCGATATCCTGTTGATGTTCATCTACTTAGAAGTGTTGGCCATGGTTCAGCAGTTTGTGATGAACGGTAAGATCCCAGTGCGATACCCAATCTATATCGCGATGATGGCGATTGCTCGTTACATCACTTTGGGTATGAAAGAGCTCGATGCGGTTTTGATCGTTTGGCTATCGTTAGCGGCATTTATCTTAGCTGCTGCAACACTGTTGATCCGTGTTGGGCACCATTATTGGCCGTATGTCGATCTTCGAACCAAGCAGCCAGATGAGTAACACTTTGAAGGTTAAAGTTTTATAAATGAAGCCCAACGATATCGTTGGGCTTTTAATCTAAGCCAGTTGAACAAAAAAACATCAAATTATCCAAATAACGCTTTACAAGCAGGCCCAGATCACCAAGAATGGCCTGGCTCTGTTTTCAGGGTTATTAAATGAAACATCCAGTTGTAAAGTAAAACCCTTAGTATTGCTTCATTGTTATTCTCAGTGTTTCCCTTAGCTTCATAGATACATTAAATAATTCAAGCTTTCAGCGCATCGCACTTTTTGGCGATTAATTTTTTATTTTTATATAAGGGACACATCATGTCTAACAAAGTAAACGGCGTAGTAAAATGGTTTAACGAAGAGAAAGGCTTCGGTTTCCTAACTCAAGACAACGGCGGCGCTGACGTATTCGTACACTTCCGTGCAATCGCTTCTGAAGGTTTCAAGACTCTTAAAGAAGGCCAACAAGTGTCTTTCGAAGTAGAGCAAGGCCAAAAAGGTCTTCAAGCTGCAAACGTTGTAGCTCTATAAGATTTTAAGTCGGCGCAGGTTGCAGCAGCAACTTGCGTCACTTTCTCCCTCAAATCTGTTTCCCCTCTGTTTTACCGTAACACTCTTCTCGACTTGCAAGACCTCCTCAAAATATCTTTAAATCCTTTTGTACATCCGCTCTATTTTATCTATAGCTGTATCTATTTTTTGTTCTAAGTAAACCTCCGCGTAATAACCTGCTTACTGACTAATCCTGATTGTCATTACTGCATCCATAAAAAAAGCCCCTACAACTAGGAGCTCATTTTTAGTTAATCAAGACTGCTTTTAGCAGACTGTTATTCAATATTCTGAATTTGCTCACGCATCTGTTCGATAAGAACTTTAAGCTCTACGCCTGATGCTGTGATGTCTGTGCTGATAGACTTAGACGCTAGCGTGTTTGATTCACGGTTGAACTCTTGCATCATGAAGTCTAGCTTACGGCCACAAGCGCCACCTTTCTTCAATACGACATTCGCTTCTTTCACGTGAGAGTCTAGACGGTCTAGCTCTTCTGCTACGTCTGACTTTTGCGCAAGTAAGATAAGCTCTTGCTCAACGCGAGAACCTTCAAGCTCAATTTTTGCATCTTCAAACTTGGTAAGAAGACGCTCACGTTGCCACTCTAGGATCTCAGGCATGCGTGTACGAACTTTAACTACTTCTTCAGTGATCGCATCTAAGCGCGTTACGATTAGCGCCTTCATGTTCTCACCTTCACGAGCACGAGCGTCAATGAACTCTGCGATTGCATCGTTGAACGCTTCTAGTAGGTCTTTGTTAATAGCATCCATGTCTTGCTCTGGCGTTTCCATCACGCCAGGCCAGTTCATCACTTGGAATGGGTTCAGACGGCTGTCTTCACCTGTCATCGTCATAACTTGGTTCGCAGCATTGATTACTTGCTGAGCCAAACCTTCGTTGATGCTTAGCTCGCCCTTTGCCGCAGGGTTTGCTTCAAAGCGTAGGTTACATTCTACTTTGCCGCGCGCTAGGCGCTTACGGAAGCGCTCACGTAGGATAGGCTCCAAACCACGGAACTGTTCAGGCATACGGAAGTAAGTTTCTAGGTAGCGTTGGTTTACACTACGGATTTCCCATACTGCGCTGCCCCAATCGCCTTTTACTTCTTTGCGTGCGTACGCGGTCATACTATAAATCATCGAATTTTCCTGTCTTTTATCATTCTGAAAATAACGCGCACGCATAGTATCACGATATGGTGTGCTCTCGAAGCCTGTCGCTTTTCACTATAAATCGCCTTTCGTGATAAATAGCTTTGAACGGCAAATAGATTTGCACGATAAACTGCTATATAATCTTGCCCCAATCAAAACTGTCTCACCCCTTTCTTAGGTGATGCACTCTTTCGATAGTAAATCACTTCAGACTGTTAATAAGGTAGATACCAATGCGTCCAAATGACCGCGCTGTAGATCAAATTCGTCCAATTAAAATTACTCGTAACTACACAGCTTATGCTGAGGGTTCTGTATTAGTTGAGTTCGGCAACACTAAAGTTCTATGTAATGCGACGGTAGAAGAAAACGTACCGCGTTGGTTGAAAGGTCAAGGAAAGGGTTGGGTAACGGCTGAATACGGCATGCTGCCACGTGCAACGCACACTCGTAACCGTCGCGAAGCGGCGAGCGGTAAGCAAGGTGGTCGTACGATGGAAATCCAACGTCTGATCGCGCGTAGCCTACGTGCTGTTGTTGACCTGAAAGTAATGGGTGAAATCATGATCACTGTCGATTGTGATGTTATCCAAGCAGACGGCGGTACACGTACTGCGTCTATTTCAGGTGCAAGCGTTGCAATGGCGGATGCTATCAACAGCCTACTAGCAAGCGGCAAACTGAAAAAAAACCCAATGAAAGGCCACGTAGCGGCAGTTTCAGTGGGCATCGTTGGTGCACAAGCACTGTGTGACCTTGAGTACGTTGAAGACTCAGCAGCCGATACCGACATGAACGTTGTCATGACGGAAGACGGTAAGATGATTGAGATTCAAGGCACCGCAGAAGGCGAACCGTTCAGCCACGAAGAGCTGATGCAGCTTTTAGCCCTGGCGAATAAGGGCATTGCCGATATTGTTGAAGCGCAGAAGTCGGCGTTAGCAGAATAGTTTTTAGATAGCTCCCATTTGGGGGCTATTTTTTTATTTTCGTCATATATAACTCTACACCTGTGTTAGCTACAATTTTTCACCCTAATCACATAGGTTCCCTATGCTCATAGGGCTGAAAAACTTTGCTGCCTTGTTGTAGAGCTATCTATTTAGAAAATACATCATCGTTAGCTTTCGAAGTGATCGGAAGTTAGAAATTGGAAAGTAAATTAATTTAGAGGATGAGCATGAAAGCATATCAACGTGAATTTATTGAATTTGCACTAGAGAAAGAAGTACTTAAATTTGGTGAGTTTACTTTAAAGTCTGGCCGTAAGAGCCCTTACTTCTTCAATGCTGGATTGTTTAATACAGGTCGTGACCTAGCACGCTTAGGTCGCTTCTACGCAGCGGCGTTGGCTGATTCAGGTATTGAGTTTGATGTACTATTTGGCCCTGCATACAAGGGTATCCCAATTGCAACGACAACAGCCGTAGCACTGGCAGATCACCACGATGTGGACACGCCTTACTGCTTTAACCGTAAAGAAGCGAAAGACCACGGTGAAGGTGGCAATCTAGTTGGTAGCGCACTTGAAGGCCGCATCATGCTGGTAGATGATGTGATCACTGCAGGTACTGCAATTCGTGAGTCGATGGAAATCATCCAAGCGAACGGTGCGGATCTAGCGGGTGTGCTTGTTGCTATCGACCGTCAAGAGAAAGGCAAAGGCGAGCTATCTGCAATTCAAGAAGTTGAACGCGATTTCGGTTGTGCAATCATCTCAATTGTTAGCCTAACTGACCTTGTGACTTTCCTTGAAGAGAAAGGTACAGATGCAGCACATCTAGACGCAGTAAAAGCGTACCGCGCTCAGTACGGGATTTAAGGTAAGTAAGGCCCAACATGAATGGGTAGGGGGATTTAAATCAAGGTAATCCCCCCTCCCTCTCTAGTTATGTATCATGCGTAATATTTATTAATGAGAGTTGTCATAGATTTCGCTACCATCACGTTGTGTTTTCAATAAAGGTAGATTCCACATATATTGTTCTGGATGAGGGAGCAAAAGTTCTTCAATTGCTTGGTTCATAGCTCTTGCGTCGATTTCTTCATTTCCTGAAGGGAAATTTTCGATTGCAGGTAATATATGTACTTCGTATTTACTTGTTTTATCGTTATACGCAGGAAGAATAGGAATAACTTTAGCTTTTGATAAACGAGCCATCTTACCAAAACCTTTTAATGTTGCTTTTTCAGTTGCAAAGAAGGGGACAAAAACAGAATTTACTGGGCCATGATCTTCATCTGGAAGCCAGTAGCCCAAGTATCCATCTTTAATTGAACGCACAAAAGGTTTTACGCCAGCACTTCGGGCAAAAATTCTACCTCCATACTGCATACGTTGGACATGCATTAGCCAGTCGCCTATTGGGTTTCGTTGTGGTTTCATTATTGTTGTTACTTTGTACCCTTTCGCAGCCAACATTACAGCAGGGTAATCTACAGCCCATGCATGTGGGGCTAAAATAATTACGTTATCACCGGCGTCAAGAAGTGGTAGTAAGTTCTCTTCACCTATCATCACGCCACGCTTTTGATTATGTTTGGTTGACCTCACGATAAACTCAGAGTAACCAAGCATATACTGTGCTGCTTTAACAAACGTTTCTTCTAAGATTTTTTGCCGTTCTTCATTCGTTTTGTTAGGAAAGCAATACTTGAGGTTTACTTGTGAACGTCTTACAACCCTACCATTTTTTTTAACAACGAACGTTGATAGTTTTCGAGCTAGGCCATCACGAGCTTTAGGTGGAATAAATGCGAATACGATGCCAAAAAATATTGCTACCCATGTCCCCCAATGTTTCGGGTGCAAGAAAGACCATTGAAATGTTGGGTTATGTAGGTAGTTATCGATACTGTTTTTTGTTTCATTGTTGCTCATTAAAGCAGAGCCTCTTATTTATTGATAACGGGAGTTGGTTTGGCTGTGATTTGGAAGAGACTTAAATCTCTTGTGTAACCACATCCATTGTTCAGGTGCTCTCATAATTATTTCTTCGATGAAGCTATTCATGTAAGTCGCTGCTGCAATTTCATCATTTTTAGGATAGTTATCGCCTATAGATCTGTCAGCTATGATTTCGTATTTCCCCTCTGAGTTTCGAAAACCAGAACCAGGAACAATGGCGCATTTACTCGTATAGGCAAGAATGCTTGTCCCTGTCGTTGTACATGCTTCATTGACAGCAAAGAAAGGAACAAAAACTGACTTATTGTGGCCGTAATCTTGGTCTGGGAGATAAAATAATCGTTCTCCCTTACGCAATACTCGAATCATTTGTTTAATGTCCCGACGGTAAATAAGTCTATTCCCATTTTGAGTGCGACCTCTAAACTGTATAAACTCATAAGCGGGGTTACTATGAGGCCTGTAAGCTCCATAGCCCTGCAAACCGAGTACGGCAAATGCGCGAGCTGTAATCTCAAGATTTAGCGCATGTACACAACAGAGAAGCACTCCTTTTCCCTCATTCGTTAATCGTTGCAATGCTTGAATATCTTTTGCGATTAAAATTCGTTTAAAGCGCCAAGTTGGCCAAAACCATGTAATTCCTGTTTCAATTAAAGCCATCCCTGTGTTTTTAAAGTTTTCTTCAACCATCGCTTTGCGTTGTTCGTAATTCATATCTGGAAACGCCAGTTCTAAATTACGCTCTGCTATTTTTACTCGTGATTTACCTACTTTTATCCCTAGTTTGCCAATTGTTCTACCGATACGGTAGAGTATCGCATAAGGAAGTATGTTTACTATTAGTGCAAGTAAACCAAAACCGAACCATACTCCCCAGTATTTAGGGTGAAGGAGGCTAAGTGTAAATTCTGGTTTCTCAACAGTCGTTTTTTTCATAGTCGTCACTTAATTTGTGCGCTTAGCAGTGCCCAGTAAGCATCAAAGTTTTCTGTCGGTTGATATTTGAAGTCTGAGCGAACAAATCGATTCAAGCTGCCTTCAACTTGACCGAGCAGCTGAGCGGCTAAGATCTTCTCATCAACCGGGAATGATTTCCCTTCACGAAGCTTTCTTTCACGCAGGATCTGGCGAAGTTGCGTCTCAATGCGTTCGAAAAGCTGGTTGATGCGGTCGCGTAGGCGTTCATTCTCAAACATTAGAGCATGGCCAGACAAAATTCGAGTCAGGCCTGGGTTACGTTCTGAGAAAACTAAGATAAGTTGTAGCACTAGGCGTATGCGCTCTAGCGTGTCTTTCTCTTCATCTAGAATACGGTTGATTCGAGACATCAACGCTTCTTCAATGAACTCGATCAGGCCTTCAAACATGCGAGCTTTGCTTGGGAAGTGGCGGTATAACGCAGCTTCAGAAACACCCACTTGCTTAGCCAACTTTACCGTTGTGATACGAGAAGCACCTTCGGTCGATTCCAACATTTGTGCGAGAGCTTGTAGGATTTCTTCACGACGGTTTGATTTTCGAGCACCAGCCATCTATTTACTTCCTTTCCTAAAGATGAGGATTGAGTGAAGAAGGATTATAAACACCATTCAATTCTGTTTCCTAGTTTTGTAAGCCCTAGGTCAACAGAATCGAGAGGTGTCAGCAGATTGTCAGAGCAAATTTGTGCATTTATGCATCAATAAGCTGTTGGATCTGATCGAGGATCTGGAAACCAAGGGTGTCTTTGCTATCCAACGGCAGAGATTTATCGCCGCCTTTCCAATAAAGGTGCAGCTCATTGTTACTGCTATTGAAGCCTTGGCCTTCGACAGACACATCATTGGCGCAAATCATGTCGAGGTTCTTTCTTTCTAACTTACCGCGCGCGTATTTTTCAACATCTTGCGTTTCAGCCGCAAACCCAACAGTAAATGGGCGGTCTTCAGTCATTGCAGCAACAGAAGCGACGATATCAGGGTTCTTAACCATTTGAATGGTCATGTCGTCTTTACCATCAACCTTTTTGAGCTTTTGGTCTGCGATGGACTCAGGGCGATAGTCTGCAACTGCAGCACAACCGATGAAAATGTCGTGCTGAGCTGCGCGTGAAGAAACGGCATCTAGCATCTGTTGAGCGCTATCAACATCAACGCGAGTGACATTATTCGGTGTCGCGAGTGATACTGGGCCACTGACTAAAGTAACCGCAGCGCCTTGTTTAGCGGCTGCTTCAGCTAGTGCATAGCCCATTTTTCCTGAACTGTGATTAGTAATGTAACGTACAGGGTCGATCGCTTCACGAGTCGGGCCTGCAGTAATAAGCACAGATCGACCAGCAAGTGGTTTAGGTTGGAAAAAGTCTTCACAGCGGTGCACGAGCTGCATCGGTTCTAGCATGCGGCCCATACCGACATCACCACACGCTTGCTCGCCAGCCGCCGGTCCCCAAATCTCACAACCACGACGTTTTAGTGTTGCGATATTCTCTTGAGTGGCAGGGTGGCTGTACATTTGTTGGTTCATTGCCGGAGATACCGCAACTGGCGCATCGGTTGCTAAAACCAAAGTAGTTAGCAAGTCGTTACCCATCCCTGCTGTCATACGTGCAATCAGGTCAGCCGTTGCTGGTGCTAATAATACCAAGTCAGCCCACTTTGCGAGCTCAATGTGTCCCATGGAAGCCTCAGCAGCAGGATCAAGCAAACTATCAGACACTGGCCTTCCTGAGACGGCTTGCATGGTGAGGGGAGTGATGAACTCCTTGGCTGCATTTGTCATGACGACCTGTACTTGTGCTCCGCGCTCAATGAGGCGGCGAGTCAGTTCGGCACATTTATAAGCAGCGATACCACCACTAATGCCAAGTAGAATTTTTTTCCCTGCTAGGCCTTGTTGGTCAGCGTTACTCAGTGGATTAACCTGTGTTTGCATGATTCTGTTCCTTAATTTTTCTGCGACTTACGATATCAGAACAAAGGAAGAGTGCCTAGAAGCAGAACCGGAACAGATTTGACGCTCATCAAGTTGGTGTTATCAAACTTATCAATTACACGTTTTTGCTAGTGAGTCGTTTCCTTTTATTTCAATCGAAGGATCTCTGATTACGATCTCATTAGGGTGGTGGGTCGTGTTCATGACCAGTGGTTAGCTTTGATATGCCAATAGACAAAATGCCTGCCGAATCGATGCCGAGAGAAAAGTTATTGAGTCGAGGGCCTGATTCTTTGAGTGATGCGGAACTGCTCGCGATATTTCTGCGAACAGGGACACAAGGAATGAATGTGTTGGAGTTAGCAGACAAGTTGATCAAAGATTTTGGCTCGCTTCGTCATCTTTTTTCTGCAACTGAGGAAGAATTTTGCGCTCATAAAGGGATGGGGCAAGCCAAGTATGTTCAGTTGCAGGCTGTGTTAGAGATGACGCAGCGCTATCTCGCAGAGACTTTATCTCGAGGTGATGCACTTACTAGCCCGAGTCATACAAAGCTTTATCTTTCAAGCATATTGCGCGACCGCC
Source organism: Vibrio sp. 10N.261.45.E2 (assembly GCF_002875705.1). Classification (GTDB taxonomy): domain Bacteria; phylum Pseudomonadota; class Gammaproteobacteria; order Enterobacterales; family Vibrionaceae; genus Vibrio. The sequence continues at coordinate 93,049 of NZ_MCZZ01000142.1, read as the reverse complement.
AGCGAGAAGCCTTCTATATATTGTTCCTCGATAACCAAAATAGGGTAATAAAAGACGAAGTGATGTTTGAAGGAACCATCGATGCCGCATCAGTTTACCCACGAGAAGTGGTTAAACGGGCACTTCATCATAATGCGGCGGCATTAATCTTAGCGCATAACCATCCTTCAGGTGTCGCAGAGCCTAGCCAAGCGGACAGGCGGATTACACGGCGATTAACCGATGCATTAGCGCTGGTGGACATCCGAGTTCTCGACCATTTTGTGGTTGGAGACGGTGAAGTTGTCTCTTTTGCAGAGCGTGGATGGATTTGAATCACATTTTAGGTTGTTAGTTGCGTTAAATCTGCTATTATTCCGCCCACATTTTTAGACCTAAAATCAGCTCTGATTACTCAAGCAAGCTGCGCTGCACAAAAAAAGATCACGAAATCCGTAAAAAGGATCTGTTCGGGTCTTGAGCAATGCGTGTCAAGTTAGTATAATGCGCGACCTTTGATAGCCTTGTATGGATTTTCCATAACGGTTTTTACCTTCTATTTTTATTGATAGAGAGGTTCGGCCACCAAGGTTGATATCGAGCTGAAACGATTGGAGAAGACATTCATGTCCCGAGTATGCCAAGTAACTGGTAAGCGTCCAGTAACGGGTAACAACCGTTCACACGCACGCAATGCTACTAAGCGCCGTTTTCTGCCGAACCTACAAACTCATCGTTTCTGGGTAGAGAGCGAAAAACGTTTTGTTAAACTACGTCTAACTGCTAAAGGCATGCGTATCATTGATAAGAAAGGCATCGATGCTGTTCTTGTTGATATCCGTGCACGTGGCGAAAACGTTTAAGAGGAATTAAGCAATGGCTAAAGGCATTCGTGAGAAAATTCGTCTAGTATCTTCTGCAGGTACTGGTCACTTCTACACAACTGATAAGAACAAGCGTAACATGCCAGGCAAATTTGAGATCAAAAAGTTTGATCCAGTAGTTCGCCAACACGTTATGTACAAAGAAGCTAAAATCAAGTAATTGATGCTTTTTTTGCTCTTCTTCAGTAGAAGAAAGAATTGAAAAACCCAGCTTAATCGCTGGGTTTTTTTATATCTAAAATTTGAGCTATTCAACAACCCTTGGCTGGTGTCGCACTTAATTAGTAGAAGGCGTACAGGTAAAGGGCATATTTGGCAGAAAACCACTCAACATAGAAAGTCTTCCCACTTTCACGATATACTGATTACTGAATAGGTTAGATGAGCAGAATCAGATGAGATATCGTGGACGCCGATGGAACAATATACTCATGCTAAGCGTGATCGCTTTTATTGGTGTATTGAACCTTCCAACTTTGATCAAAGCGTACCTTATCGAACCTGAGCCGCAGGTTGATAGCCCTTATCCTTATCTTCTTAACCCAGTAGCAGAACTTCAAGCCTTGCACTTTGCCAAGTGGTCTGTCATTCAACAAGACAATCAATGGGTTTTCCAGTTCAAAGATACAGACTTCCCTCAAACCACCAATGCACAAGAGTTGTCACAACGTTGGAAAGAGCTTGTGGGCACGGAAGTCGACTCACAGACCTACACAGACCTTACGCCTCGGTTAAAGACACCACACACCATCGAAGTATGGTATCAAGACCAAGAAGAGCCCCAGCGTATTACCTATTATCAATTGCCTGAGTTCTGGTTGTTAAAAAACTGGAATGATCAGTGGTTGGCGGTGTCTATTGAAGAGAGCTACCTGTTTCCAAATTTTAGCTCGAAACCTTCATTTAAATCAGACAAACCACCTAAATCGGACGACTAGATTATGCCTGAATTACCCGAAGTCGAAGTAAGCCGTATGGGGATCTCGCCTCATTTAGTCGGCGAGACCATTAAAACGCTTACCTTTCGCACTCCTAAGCTGCGCTGGGATATCCCTCAAGAATTGAAGCGATTAGAAGGGCAGGTGATTCGCTCTATCTCACGCCGAGCTAAGTACCTATTGATTGAGACGGAGACTGGCACTGCCATTGTTCACCTTGGTATGTCTGGCTCACTGCGCGTGTTAGATACGGACTTCCCAGCAGCAAAGCACGATCACGTGGATCTTAAGCTCACCAATGGCAAAGTGCTGCGTTATAACGATCCGCGCCGCTTCGGTGCTTGGTTGTGGTCAGCGCCCGATGAAATCCACTCAGTGCTGCTTGGTTCTGGCCCTGAGCCACTAACTGACGACTTCAACGCTGACTACATAGCCGAGAAGGCAGAAAAACGTAAAGTGGCCGTAAAGCAGTTTATCATGGACAATAAAGTTGTGGTCGGGGTAGGGAACATCTACGCCAATGAAGCACTATTTTCTTCACGTATTAGCCCTTTGCGCCCAGCAAGTAAAGTGACAAAAGAAGAGTGGGTCTTGTTGACCCAAGAGATTAAACAAGTACTCGCTACCGCCATCAAACAAGGCGGTACTACGCTTAAAGATTTCGCCCAAGCAGATGGTAAGCCCGGATACTTCGCACAAGAACTGCAAGTTTACGGTAAAGCTGGTGAAAAGTGCCCGAGTTGCGGTGAGAAAATTGAAGAGCAAAAAATTGGACAGAGAAATACGTTTTTTTGCTCTCAATGTCAGATATAAATCTGAATTATAACTTCAAGTGAGCTCTTGAAGTTATGCAGAGCCTTTCTGGTGTAATGCATCTGCGACGATCTTTGGGACAAACTGGTCAACATCGCCACCGTGAATAGCCACTTCACGCACGATCGTGGAAGAAATAAAAGCATGCTCTTCTGCTGGAGTTAAAAAAACGCTCTCTAAATCAGGCATTAAACGGCGATACATATTGGTCAGACCAAATTCGTACTCGAAGTCGACTGTTGTACGTAAACCACGAATGAGAACATTTGCTTTCTCATCCCGTGCAAAGTCTACCATCAAACCAGAGAAGCCTTTCGAAGACACGTTGTTTAGGTGCTGGGTTACTTCTGCTGCAAAGTCGACGCGTTCTGCAAGAGTAAACATGGTCTTTTTACTCGGGCTTGCTGCGATTGCTATGATCACTTCATCGAACATTTCTGCCGCTCGCTCGATAAGATCAAGATGGCCGTTAGTGATAGGGTCAAAAGTACCAGGGTAGATGACGCGAGAGAGGCGTTTTTTAGTCACAATATTTACTCACTATGTTATATCTCATTCAATCTTAACAAAAAGGCTCAAAATTACCTATTGAAGTAGGTAGTATAGAGTTTGTGAATTGTGAGCAATAGAAGATAAGTAGGATATGAAAAAGCTGCTAGTAATTAGAAATGACAAAATTGGTGACTTTATGTTGGCATGGCCGAGTTTCGCTATGTTGAAATCATCAATGCCTTGTTGTCATATCACTGCTTTGGTGCCGAGTTATACGGTTGCACTTGCGAAGCTTTGCCCTTGGATTGATGAGGTAATGATTGATCCTACGGAGAAAGCAGGTAAATCAGAGCAGAAGCAGTTAATCTCAGATATTAAGGCGCAGCAGTTTGATGCCTCTATCAGCTTATTCTCTACGACTTATAATGCCTTATTGGTATGGAAAGCTCGAATTCCATACCGCCTTGCTCCTGCAACCAAACTAGCACAAATTTTTTATAATCATCGCATCAAACAGAAACGCTCTCAATCTGCTAAACCGGAGTTTGAATACAATTTAGATTTAGTCCGTGCATTTTTGAATGATGCCGGTGAAAGTATCATCGAACCGGAAGCTCCTTTTTTAAGTTTTAACTACGAAGAGTTAGAATTACAAAAGCTGAAATTGGCGAAGCAGTTTGAACTGAACCAAAGTAAACCTTGGGTGTTTCTCCATGCTGGGAGTGGCGGCTCCGCTAATAACTTGTCCTTACAACAATATACTGAGTTATCAGTAGGCTTAGAGCGTGATGTTGAATTTGTATTAACCGCAGGGCCTGGCGAACAAGAGAAAGCCAAAGAACTACAATTGTTATTGACACAGCACTCTGTTCATTCGGTGGTGTATGACAAAAATGATGGGTTGGTGGATTTTGCACGCTCAATTGCTTGCGCAGATTTGTTTATCGCGGGCTCTACTGGACCATTACATATTGCTGCGGCGATAGATGTGCCAACGGTAGGTTTCTTCCCAAGCAAACGTTCAGCAACGCCGTTAAGGTGGAAACCGATTAACTCGGAAGGTCGTCATTTAGCTTTTTGCCCGCCACAAACAGGTGATAAAGCTAGTCAAGATGATATGAGTCGTATTGAGATTGCTACGCTTGTTGGTGAGTTTAACCAATGGATTGAGAAGATCTTAGTTAATTAAGGCTAAGATCCTCTCTAATCATGTGTGCAGTGAGGGAAAGTCAGTATCAAAGGTGAGTTTTAATACTTGGGCATTTCATCTGTACTGGTTCGAATCCATAAATCAGCGTACTTAACAAAGGTTGAATGCGCTGACAATAAGGATAACAAGAAGCCTTGTTTACCATCGAGAAAGCCTGCTTTCAGCACATACATTTTTAAGAAGCAGCCGAATGCATGAAAAATACCTTGGCTAATACTGCTTTTCTTACCTCGTTTATGACGTTGTTCTGCCCATGCCTCTGCATAACCTGCTGATTTAATTAAGTAATGTTTCATATCGTTATAAGTATAATGAATAGCATCACCCGCTAATTTTTCTACTTTCATGTCAGCCGAGGTTTCAACTTTCTCGTGAACAAGTGAGTCGTTGTATTGAGTTAGCTTCGTTGGGTATAGGCGTAGTACTCGGTCGGGATACCAGCCACAGTGACGAATGTAGCGACCAAAAACCCAGCTTAAACGTGAAAAGCTATAAAGTACATTTGGCTGATTGGTTGACACTGCCGCTAATATGCTTTCTTTTAATTCTGGAGTGACACGTTCATCGGCATCTAGCCAAAGTACGTAATCTGATTTGATATGAGATTGAGCAAGACGACGCTGAGGGCCAAAGCCAGGCCAAGTATCATTGACAACAAAATTGTTGGTATAAGTTCGTGCAATTTCTTCAGTGTTGTCTGTGCTGCCTGAATCCATCACAACGATTTCATCAACCCAATCATGAACGGTATCTAAACACGCTTTTAAGTGCTGAGCTTCATTTTTGACAATTAAAGCTACGGCTAATGTTGGTTTGGTCACTCTCATACCTCGAATGTTGGGTGGTGTTTATTTAGTGATTTTCAGCTATCGCAATAGTGTAGCGTGAAATATGGTGGATAGAACTAGTTCAACCTTGCGTTACTTTATTAAACATGGCGATAACGTCCTTCGCTTGGATACGTTGCATTGCTTGTTCGTCTTTGACTCGTGAACGCCAACTTAACTCAGATTTGTCCTTCCCTGTTTCTGCTTTTATCGCCTCATCGTAAGCAGAGACAACATAATCACGATATAAATATGGTCCTGTGCGTTCAGGGTTATGGTGTGCATACAAACCGATAACCGGCGTGTTCATAGCATTGGCCATGTGGGCTGGTCCTGTATCAGGCGCGATAACTAAATCAGCTAAATCGAGTAAAGCGAGCATTTGTTTTAAGCTACTTTTACCAACTAGGTTGGTCACCGGATTAGTAATGAGTTTTTCTATGTCAGAGGCTAAATCCAGCTCAATTTGTGCAGGGCTACCAGCGAGTAGGATATTCCAGCCTTGCTGTTGGGCGTGGGTTATCACTGCCGTGTACCCTTCAGCCATCCAGTTTTTATAGCCTTTACTGGCTGCTGGTACTATCACCAGGTTTTTTCTCTGTGGCATTATTTGCTGTTCCGCCCACGTTTTATCGTGAAAATTGTAGCCTAGTTGCCATGATGCTTTGGTATCTTTAACGCCTAAGCATGTAGCGAATGCGAGTAGGCCATCTAGCACATGTGTCTCTTTGGGCGAGGGAACTTTTACATTCGTGAAGAGAGTTTGAAAGTCTTGGCTACGCGCAGTATCGAAACCGAGTTTGTATCTTGCTTTGATCCCTAATGTCGCAACGCTTGCTCGAAACGCATATTGCATATGTAAAAGTGCGTCGAATCTCTGGCCTTCAAGTTCCTTCCAAAGTTGTGTGTAAGCTTTCCAACCTTGTTTCTTATCGAAGACTATGACATCAATACCTTTTAGGTCCTTGATTAATTGAGCTTCTAACTTTCCCGTGATCCAAGTTATTTGGGTCGTAGGCCACTGTTTTTGAATTGATTGTACTGCTGCAATGGTATTGCACACATCCCCGATTGCAGATAGACGCAAAATACAAAGCGATTTAGGAGCTGAAGAAAAAAGAGCCATAAGAGTGCCACGTAGAGAAAGTTATCAAGGATTATGCAGATAGTACCATTAGATGTAAAATGTTGTTGCAACTGTATTAGCGAGGCTTTTGCCACTATTAAAGCTGAAGAGTAGATCGAGATAAAAATGAGAGAACTGACTCTAGATAATCAAACAATTTGGTATGACGAAGTATTATTGTCAGAAGAGCCCAGCCGGTGCTTTGACCCTGAATTTTGGCAACAAGCCGGTAAAGTTGTGGGTAGCGCGCAAGGTCGAGGCACGACTTGGTTTGTGCAAACTGAGAAGATAGATGCAGCTCTGCGGCATTATCACCGTGGTGGTTTATTTGGAAAGTTAGTTAAAGACCACTACATTTTTCCTGGCTGGAAAAATACACGCAGTTATCAAGAGTTTCAGTTATTGAACCTACTTACCGAGGCTGGGGTTAATGTCCCAAGACCGATTGCGGCTCGCGCCGTTAGGCGTAAGTTCTGCTATCAGGCTGATTTGTTAAGTGAGAAAATTCCAAATGCACGGGATTTGTTTTCAATTCTTCAAGAACGCTCGTTATCTGCTGATATGTACAAGAAAATTGGTGATCAGATTAAAAAGATGCATGAAGCTCAAGTCAACCACACAGACCTAAACATTCACAATATCCTGATTGATGAGAATAACACCGTCTGGATCATCGATTTTGATAAGTGCTACCAACAGCTAGGTAACAGTTGGAAGCAAGGTAACTTAGATAGACTTAAGCGCTCGTTCATTAAAGAGCTCAACAAGCGCCAAATTAAGTGGGATGAGAGCGAGTGGAACTACGTTGTTAATACTGCGTTTAACTCGAACTAAATTATTAATGAATGTGAATTGAGTAGTACAAGAATGAGTAATATAAAGTACAGGCCAGATATTGATGGTCTTAGAGCTATAGCTGTTATTTTAGTGATAATTTTCCATATGAATGGAAGTTGGATACCTGGCGGATTCATTGGGGTTGATGTCTTTTTTGTTATCTCGGGCTATATCATCACTTCAGCAATTTATCCGCAAATACTAACTAAAAAATTTTCATTTAATGAATTCTACGTTAAAAGAATTAAGCGCATATTACCGCTTTTTTACGTTGTCTCATTAAGTAGTTTGGCTTTGTCATATTTGTTGTATACACCCAATGACTTTTCAAGTTTTGCTGATAGTTGGAGGTATGCGAGTTCATTTATTGCAAATATATATTTCGAAAGGCTATCAGGTTACTTTGCTCCAACATCTGAAACTCTACCTTTATTGCATACATGGTCACTTTCGATTGAAGAACAATTTTATTTTGTTTGGCCACTAGCTTTACTTGTAGCGTCTAAACTTTTGAGTAAGAAAGCATTCGCCATACTGATGGTAGTCACTCTATTTAGTTTGCTTGGATATTCGGAATTTATCTCTTTAACTCAGCCTGGTGCGGGTTATTACTTAATTCAAAGCCGAGGCTTTGAGCTTTTGATCGGTGCGCTGCTATCGATAATCTTTTTCTATAAGAGAGAAAAAGGGGTTTCATTCTCAAGGCATGTCTATCAACTGAGTGGCATTATTGGGTTTACCAGCTTATGTGTATTAGCTTTTTTCCTCGATAAGAATAGTGTCTTCCCCGGTATTAACGCATTTTGGGTTGCAGTAGCATCAGCGATGATCATTTTCTCTGGGGAGTCCAGAACTACGCTATTGTCTTCGTTGTTAAGTCAAAAACCTATTGTGCTAGTTGGTCGTTTATCTTACTCCCTATATTTGTGGCATTGGCCGGTACTAGCATTTTACCGCTATTACAATGACGTTTTTACTGTAAGAGACGCATTGATATGTGGACTCATAACAGTCTTGCTTTCTGTCGCCTCGTGGAAGTTGATAGAAAACCCATTACGTCATTTTGATCTTAGAAAACGTTGGGTGTATCTATTTTATTTCATTCTTCCAGTAACTCTATCTATTGTCGCTGCAAAAAATATCGCCTCGAATGATGGTTACCCTGAGCGCTTCACGGATGAGGCTTTACGTTTATATCAAACGTCCAGTTATACCTATGATGAAGAGAAGTTAGGACAGCCCCAAACAGAAGACTTTTTCCCTTTTGAACCTTACATTATTGGTGATGTTGAAAAGCCAGTTTCAACATTTATATGGGGTGATTCGCATGGTGGACATTTTAGAAGCTTTGTGGATGAATTAGGTAATGAGTTTGGGTTCTCTTCACTATTTGGTGGGTTAGGGGGGTGCCCTCCATTACTTGGCTCTGATTTAGTGAAACATGGTGAACCTGAAGCATCTTGTTCGACTAGAAATAATGAGCTTGCTGAACTTATAATTAAAACAAAGCCATCAATGGTATTTATTGCAGGTCGCTGGGCCATGTACACAGAGACTACTCGTGCGGTAGGTGAAAAAGGAAGTCGAGTCTTCTTAGGTGATACTTCGGACTATACTGAATCTATTAAAAATAGCCGTAGAGCTCTGAAGATGGGGTTAGAACGCTCAATTGAGTTGCTAGTTTCTAACGGCATTACCCCTGTTTTATTCGAGCAAGCACCGTCTTATTCTTTTAAGCCTAGTAACTGCCTTATTAAATCGGAAAACATACCTTGGTTGACTTCAGATAATTGTGACCTTAAAGTTAAAGATATGGAGTTACGTCAGAAGTATGCGAATCAAATAATTAAAGATGTTGTGAATAAATATCCAGAAGTTATCTTGATTCCAGTTGTTGAGCTTTTATGTGAACAAGAAATATGTAAGAGCCAACTAGGGTCTACTCCTATTTATAGTGATAATAATCATTTAAGCTCTCAGGGGGCGAGAGTTCTCGCTGAAAAATGGCTAAAAAACGATGCAAAGGTTAATCAAATTAAAGATCTATTGAAATAGTTTAGCTAAATATGAAATTAGGCTTCTCTCAATATAAACGAAGAGAGAAGCTTAGTTTTATGAATGGAATTTTAATCCAGTAAAGTCGGCTATAACTTTGGCTGAATTATTTCCGATTACGCGTTCATCAGGGTGATTTTTTGTTACAATTGCACAACTGGCGACAACGCTATTAGAGCCGATTTCGACACCTTTCAGTATGGTAGAACGAGCACCTATCCATACTTTGTTTTTTATATTAATAATCTTATCTGTGTTTATTTGAGTTCCATCAATTCTTGAAACTCGGTGTAAATCAGAATCCATGAATAATGTTTGCCACGATATTAGACACCCTTGCCCAAAATTAATCTCTTTATTACATATAATGGTGGCTTCACCTGTGAAATTACACTCAGAAGCAATGTTAAGCGTTCCTCTTATATGCAATTTAGAGCCGGTACCAACTTTAATGTGTTCACCAAAATTGATAATCCCTTCTTTTTCGACATTCCATAGAAACCTTGAGTACTTGTTATCAGATATTTGTACTCGCCCGAAGCCCAATTTTATTTTTCCAGTTTTAGCATTTCTAGGTACAGTTATACCCCCTCCGAGAGCTATGAATTTAGTTCTATAATTTACAAGTATTGGGAAATGAATCGCCTGTGTAAATGGAAGATAATAAAAATTGAAAAAAATGGTTTTTGGTATGCATCGGACGTAATGGTATACCTTAGAAACTTTTTTTAATGACATAGACTACCCTAATATGTGGCAAAGAGATTTGTTTATAGCCCCTGTGTTTTTCTCTACGATAGCATAGGCTGCTATTCCTTTTTCCTTCAACTCTTTGGGGTTGTTAAATAGGTTTAATAAGGCATCTGTAAGCTCCTCTTCAGTATGGATTACTTCGGTTGCTCCGACATCAGACAACTGTTTAGTTATATCTTTAAAATTAAAGTAACTAGGTCCAATTAGCGTAGGAATCCCTAAAGCCGCTGGTTCTAATAAGTTGTGGCCTCCAACTTTAGAGCCGAGAAAACTACCACCCATGAAACATATATCTGATGAAGAAAGAATCGTTATCATTTCCCCCATAGTATCAGCGATATAAACTTCAATGTTGGAGTTTGATTGGATTTTACTTGTTCTTGAGTTGGTAGAAAACTCTCGCCTAGCCAATTTTTTTACCAAATTAAATCTTTCTGGATGTCTTGGAATTAAAATAAGCAATGCTTCAGGTTTTTTTTCTAATATCTTCTTATGAACCTTAAGTATTTTTTCATCTTCTCCACTATGAGTGCTTGCAGCTACCCAAATAGGGCGTTTAGTGCCAAAGGTTCTTCTTAAAGCTTGTCCGGATTTAATAGCTGAATCGCTAGTTTTGATATCAAACTTTATTGATCCTGTAATATGGATCTTATTTTCTTCAACACCTAGCAATGAGAATCGCTTGGCATCATCTTGATGAATGCATAATACCTTCGTTAACTTCCCTGCCATTGTAATAAAAAGTTTTTGTACTTTTTGATAATTTTTAAATGACTTTTCAGATAGCCGAGCATTAAGGATATATATGGGGGTTTTTGATCTAGAAACTATTTCAATAGTGTTAGGCCATATTTCCGTTTCAACAATAATTAACTTGCTTGGGTTAATACGATTTACAAAGTTACTCACGGTAAAACAAAAGTCAATTGGCATATAGCGATGAGTAACAAGGTCTTTGAGGGACTCTGCTTGCTTAGCTCCAGTTGCCGTAGTCGTTGTTAAAACAACAGTTAAATCAGGGTTTTGTTGTTTAAGAGCTTTAATAAATGGAGTCACAGCAATCGTTTCACCTACGGAGACAGCATGAATCCAGATGACTTCCTGTGATCGGCAGTTTAAGACTGGGCCGTAGCCAAACAGTTCTTTCCATCTAGATCCAATTACAGGCTTATTTGGTTTTCTTTTTAATAGGCTAAATAATAAAAAAGGTGCAGCTAGTAACAGTGCCAATGTATAGAGGATTCGGATCAAGGTCATATCCTCTTTAAAAGATCTTCTGGTTTTTTATGTGTCCACTTACTTCTAGGCTTGTCAAGGTATTGGAAATGCTCATTTGTAAATGTACCTTGGATACAGACGTATTTTCGCTCTTTGGAAAATACCTTCTTATTTTCCAGTACATTTGTAATCACCATCGGCCCGGTTAGGAAATAAACACCTTTCTCAATATTTCTATTTTCTATATTTTCAACAATGTCATTGATGGCGATTGCATAATCTGGGTTGTTTGGCGAAGAGGCTAAGAAAAAATTTGTATAATGGTCATTTTTTTTTAGCTTAACATACATAGCACTTTCATTCTTCGGGAGGATGTGTTTTAGAGGCCATACAAGAGTCGCATCTATATCCATATAGATTCCCCCCATTTTATGGATTGTGACAAGTCTCCAAAGATCCGCTTGGGCAGCTCCATCGTTAAGTTGCATATATGCGTTATACACACGCTTTGATGAATTTTTCTTCATGAATTCAGCTCTTTCTTCTGTACTTACATACCTATATTCATAATTCAAAGACATTAGCCGGTTAAAAAGGTAATTCATATAAACAGGGAGTGTACTTTTTGCAGAAAAATTGGTTTGCCAAATTATCCTTGGAATGTTCGTTTCTTTAGACGAATTCACTTTAGCTTTTGATAAAGAAGGGATCTCGAAGCGTTTTTTTGGAAATAAAAAATGGAAAGGGTATGACAACATTTTAAAAATGTTGCCAATGAGTCTAATCAGGCGATTTGACGCGACTACACAGAAATTATTCATGGCTAGGTACTACTCGTAAAGCTATTAATTGCTGAAATGACTTGCTGAGGCATTAACTTGTTTAAGCAATTTTGATGTCCTAGAGGACATTCTCGCTTAAAACATGGACGGCACTCTATATCAGTATGAACCATTTGTAGCTTAGTTGTAAGTGGTGGGGTGTATTTTGGTGAGCTTGAACCATAGATTGCCACAATGTTACAACCGACTGCAGCAGATACATGCATTAGTCCTGAATCATTTGAAATAACCGTTTGGCAAACAGCGAGCAAGTCGACGACTTCTGTGAGGGATGTTTTACCTGCTAGATCGAAGCAATCGTGTTTATGTGCTTCCTGCAAAGCGGAACGGATTTTATGGGTGACTTCTTGGTCTTTAACGGAACCGAATAGCCATACTTGATAACCCGACTTGATTAAATAAGAAGCAACTTCAGCATAGTGTTTGTCAGGCCACCTTTTAGCTGGTCCGAATTCGGCTCCTGGACATAAACCAACTACTGGTTTGGATTGTGATAAACCTAGTCGGAGTATTGCAGCCTGTTGTGAGGACTCTTCAATTGAAAGTTTTGGTTGAGGGCAGGCATCTAAGTCGACTTGTTGTCGCATCGTTTCTTTATCGTAGGCTAGTGCTACATATCGTTCAACCATATATTGAAAGACTCGCTTATTGGGTCTTAGGTCCGTCAATAGGCCAAATCTAAACTCGCCTTTCCACCCAATTCTTACTGGAATTTTAGCGAACCAAGGTATTAGAGCTGATTTAGCTGAGTTAGGTAATATATAGGCGTGAGTATATTCTTTTTGTTGGAGTTGTTTACCTAGTCTTTTTCTGCCTAGCAAATTAAACTCACCATGCCCAATCGGCATTTCTAGAGCATTATCGATTTCTGGCATTCTTTCTAAAATAGGTTTGCACCACGCTGGAGCTAACACGTCGATACTAGCGTTAGGATTCAGCATTTTCAGTTTTATGTATAAACTTTGCGACATGACCATGTCGCCTACCCAAGATGGGCCAATAATTAAGATCTTCATGAGAGTTAGGGTTCTGTTAGTCTACGGTTTAATAGTCAATTTCATGTTGCCACGTTACATCTTTTTGAACTATTCTAGCAGGGTTTCCTGCAGTAATACTTCCAGAAGGGCTGCTTTTAGTTAGCGTTGAATTGATTCCCACTATTGAGTTGTCTCCAACCGTGACCCCTTTTAGTAAAGTTACGTTATCTGCTAGCCAGACATGACTACCAATGTTAATACTCTTAGCAAAATTGATTCGCTTGCCTTCTTTAATGATGTTGTGCCCATCGCTCGTCATTATTTTTACATTTCTAGAGAACATACAGTCTTCACCTACAACTAGATTTATGTTCTTCTCTCTAGCTGATAGATAGCAGTTTTGTCCAATAGTTGAATTCCCTTTGATGTGTATAAGGCAGTTATTTCCATCTATTTCAATGTGCGATCTTCTAATGTTGACGTTATCGTCGATAAGTAGCTTATTGCCAAAGCCTTTTATTGATATATTACATTGTCGAATTCTTGAACTTTTTGCAATACTAAGTGTGTTATTAGATTCAACTTTTACTTTATTTCTTAGGCGAAGTCTTAGAAAGTTGCCTCGTTTTATTTCTGTTTTCGTCTCGTTTAGATAATGGTCAAATAACTTGTCTACATGCGATTTCATAGAAAACTCAGATTGAGCTCGTTCAAACGCTTTTTTGGCGTTTTGGCCCAGATAGTGCTGATCAATTAAGTATTCTTCGATTTTGTCGGCGATGCTTTGAGGGGAGAGTGGATTACAAAGCAATGCAACAGGTTCAAGTATCTCTGGTAAGGCGCCTGTATTAGAACCCACAATTGCTTTTTTTGCTGCCATAGCTTCAATAGCCGTTAGGCCGAATGCTTCATTATGGTTGGGAAGACATACGATATCCATCGCAGCTAGCATGCGGTTAGTATCTTTTCTGAATCCAACTAAATGGACACTCTTCGTCAACCCTAGCGTTGAAATTCTGTCTTTTAGAGTTTTCACAAACGCATTATCAGAGCCTTCGGAAACATCGAGCCCTCCAACGAGTAAAAGGTGCATATTTGATGTTGATTGTTTTAGCAAAGAGAAAGCTTCGATTAACTCTAATTGGCCTTTACCAATACATAGCCGTCCAATATTACCTACAACAACTGAATCAACCGGAATTGCTAGTTCTTGTTTTATTTTTTTTATTTCATCGACATCTTCAATAGGATATTCTGGAATGTCAGTACCTAACCAAAGTCTAGTTAATTTTTGTGGTTTAATCGGGAGAGCATTTATATTTCGCTCGTAAGTCTCATCACTAATCGAAAAGATGCGATCTAAATGTGAATAAACCCAGCGGTGGTAAGGATCTTTTTTAGATCGAGTAACTCCCATGTGCTCGGTAAAAAATGCTTTTCGTTTAGTTAAAACATCAAGTAGTGAAGATACTAAAATATCTCCAGACTTATGGCTATGTATTATCCCTACATTACGACTTCGTAACCATTTATCTAGTTTTGTTACCTGTGAAAGAACAAGTGATTTTTTACTTGAAACTTCGAAAACCTCGATGCCAGCTGCCTTCATTCCTGTTGCAACTTGGGTTCCTTCTACGCATATACCATATGTTTTGTAACCACGAGCGATGCTTTCTTTTCCTGTGCGTATTGGGTACATTTCCAACCCCCCCCAGCCTTGAGAAAGACAAATGTGGGCGATTGCAGGTTTTTCTATTTCTATATTCACATTAACTCCTTCTAAATAGGTTATTTTACATCGTCAGCTTGAAGGTAGCCGTTTAAAGCTACGATTTGTTGCTTTTCTATAGTGTCGTTAAGGAGTTCTTGAGCTAGCTTATCCCGAGTTAATTCAGGGTGCATCAGGTGAAGGATTACCGCTTGATAGAAAATGTTTTTCACTCTGACACCACTTTTTTTTAAGCGGTACTCTATATCAGAGTCTTCACCGACGCCTGGCACTTCATATCTATTATCGAATCCATTTATGCTTAGTAAATCTTTCTTATATAGAGAAAAATTGCATCCTACAATACCTTTTTTCTTTCTATTTAATTTTTTTGATAAAATAGAGTTGGTAATTCGAATTCCTTTTTCAACATTCTTGCCGTGGCCGAGTAAGTATTTTGAGAAAATATCTAATTTATTACTTTCAAAAAAAATCTCTGGCTCGGGGGCTTCATAGAGTTTATCTTTGAAGGATGATGCCAAATCAACTCTTCTCCCATTGAGTACTACGCCGATTTCTCGATTTCTAATATGGTCCTGGACGAAGTGACGTTGTGGGGTACAATCACCGTCAATAAAAATAATATAATCACTACGAGATGCTTTTATAGCTTTATTTAATATTCTATTTTTTCGAAATCCATTATCACTCTGCCAAATGTGTCGAATGGGTAAAGGTGAATTTTTAATGATACTTAATACTTCTGAAACTTTATCATTTTTCGAACCATCATCCGCAATTATTATTTCGAAATTATCATTTTGGTACTCTAAAGCACGTATTATACATGAAAGTGCTTGAGTGTTATTGTAAAACGAAATTACAATGCTAGCGTCGAATTTTTTATTTTTCATAGTAGTACTCATCATTAGTTATGCGTGCGTAGCATAATGCAACAAGTGAAAAGAATATTGATGTTTGGAATTCTAAACCACTAGTATAAAACATACCCGTAATTATATAGGTTAATATTAACGCCATCGCAGAGTATGCAATATTTGGATTTGTTTTTGCTTTTTTTAAGAAGTGCAGAAATAAAGCTAATAATAAAGAGACATAAGAAAGTAAATATATAAAACCTAACTTTATTGCTAGATCTAGGTAAGTGTTATGCATATCAGTAAATGAATAATTATTTTCAGTTAACTCTATGAGCTGTTGCTTTATCCCTATAGATTCTATGTAATAAGTATAGCTCTCTTCAAAGTTATTTATTCCTACACCAAATAAAAATGATGTTGGGTTATTAATAAGATTATGAACTGTAAAATTAAAACCTTGTTCCCACATTGCTAGTCGTGCACTATTAGATGGTAGTGTATTTAAGCCAAATATACTGAATACACGCTCTGTAATGGAATGAATAGCCGGGACGTCTTGTCCAATAAAAGCAACGAAGATTATAGTAGTTGCGATCGCGATTAGCAGTTTAGGGTTACGTATTAGGAGGTATATAGTTAGTGTTATAATTATTGCTAATAACGGACCTCTTCCCCCACTAACGAGTAAGCATACACTACTAATTAAAATAGTAAAAAGTAGTATTATATTTTGTGTTTTTGTTTTTTTATTCTCTAAATAAAATGGTACTGTCATAGCTAGGATATAGCCTAATACTTCAGACCAACGTCCAACATCCCAAAAGCTAGCAATCCTTTCTCCTGACCACCCGCCTAAAACTATCATGTTGTATATAGAATAACCTACTGCGATATACAGGCCAGTAAATAATGAAACTTGAGCGAAGTGTAAATTTCTACTATTTTTTAGTTGGAGCGTTAATATAGGGAAAAGTAATAATAATATACTTTTTCTGATGAACTCACCTGAATCGACAAAGTTAAGATTATAGGGGAATGTAGTTATAATCCCTAGCACAAATGTTGAAATGGAAATTGTGAATAAGTGATTGCTGCTTATATAATCAATTGCTTTTTTATTGTTATGTAATAATACCAGTTGTAATATCAACAATAATGTAAGCGATATATAAATAGCCGATTTAGACACTAATAAGGAAAGGAAAAAGAGCCCTAAAATATAGGGCTCGTATCTGTTAATAAAATTAATCATTCTGTTTATTGATTATCATGGTCTTATTTAAATGATTATAGATTAATAATCTTCATATATTCACTGACGCCAGTGGCAACGGATTTAAACTCAATATCGCACCCAGCATTACGAAGCTTAGTTAAGTCAGCTTGGGTGAACTCTTGGTAAGCGCCTTTCAAATGCTCAGGGAAAGGAATCGTTTCGATTTCGCCTTTACCATGGTGTTTGATTACTGCTTTTGCGACTTCTTCAAAAGACTCTGCGTTGCCTGTACCTAGGTTGAAAATACCTGAAACACCGTTTTCTAGGAACCACAGGTTTACTGCTGCTACATCACCGACATACACAAAATCACGCTTGAAGGTTTCACTACCTGCGAACAACTTAGGGTTTTCACCGGCGTTCATTTGGTTGTTTAGGTGAAATGCTACCGATGCCATGCTCCCTTTGTGTTGCTCACGAGGTCCATAGACATTGAAGTAACGGAAGCCAACGATTTGTGGAAGCGTTTCGTTATGCGCTGCTGCATCTGCGGTTAGGCGGCGAACATAGTTATCAAACTGCTGTTTCGAGTAGCCGTAGACATTCAATGCACCTTCGTATTCTCGCTCTTCAATGAAAGTATCAGTTTCACCGTATGTTGCAGCGGAAGAGGCATATAGGAACGGAATTTCACGCTCAACACAGTAATGAAGTAGCTCTTTAGAGTACTCATAGTTGTTGAGCATAACGTATTTTCCGTCCCACTCAGTGGTGGCAGAGCATGCTCCTTCATGGAAAATGGCTTCAATATGTCCGAAATCATCACCAGCCATAATTTGAGTTAGAAAATCATCACGATCTATGTAATCTGTGATGTCTAGGTCCACAAGGTTCTTAAATTTCTTACCATTTTTTAAGTTGTCGACGACTAGAATATCGTTGTGGCCCGCTTCATTAAGCGCCTTAACAATATTGCTGCCAATCATGCCAGCACCACCAGTTACGATAATCATATTTTTCCTACTCTTTTGAATATAAAACTACTGAGATTATAGCAATAAATGACCAATGCGGGCTAGTGGAATAATTCTTTAACATAAACTTGTCAGTATATCTATTAATCAAAATGCCTGTTGGATTTACTCATAAATTGGGAGTTTATGGTGAAGATTACAGTTGCAGGGACAGGGTATGTTGGCTTGTCAAACGCAATGCTGTTAGCACAACATCATGAAGTGGTCGCGGTAGATATCATCGATGAAAAAGTGACAATGCTGAATAGTAAGCAGTCGCCTATTGTAGATAATGAGATTGAACACTTTCTATCAAATAAAGCGCTGAACTTCAGGGCGACAACAGATAAAGCGGCTTACAAAGATGCTGAGTTTGTCATCATTGCCACTCCAACCGATTATGATCCAAAAAATAATTATTTTGATACCAGCTCTGTGGAATCGGTCATTAAAGACGTCATGGATATCAATCCCAATGCCGTCATGGTCATCAAATCAACGGTACCTGTTGGTTATACTGAGCGCGTTAAGCAAGAGCTGAACTGCGAAAACGTTATGTTCTCACCTGAGTTTTTGCGCGAAGGCAAAGCCCTGTACGATAACTTACACCCATCACGAATCATTGTTGGTGAGTGTTCTGAACGAGCTAAAGTGTTTGCTAATCTTCTTGTTGAAGGTACAGAAAAAGAGAATATCGATGTGCTATTTACTAACTCCACGGAAGCGGAAGCAGTAAAGCTATTCTCAAATACCTACCTAGCGATGCGAGTTTCTTACTTCAATGAACTTGACTCTTACGCAGAAGCTCACGGTTTGGATTCTCGTCAGATCATCGAAGGTGTGGGTTTAGACCCTCGAATTGGCAATCATTATAATAACCCTTCATTTGGCTATGGTGGTTACTGCTTACCGAAAGACACCAAACAGCTGTTAGCTAACTATCAAGATGCACCAAACAACATTGTCGGTGCCATTGTCGATGCTAACCGCACTCGTAAAGACTTCATTGCGGATTCAATTATTAAGCGCTCCCCTAAAATTGTAGGTATTTATCGTTTGATCATGAAGGCCGGGTCGGACAACTTCCGTGCGTCGTCGATTCAAGGGATTATGAAGCGCTTGAAAGCTAAAGGTATTGAAGTAGTGGTGTTCGAACCTGTGTTAGAAGAAGAGCATTTCTTTAACTCGAAGGTTTATTCTGACCTCGAAGAGTTCAAAGCCGTATCGGATGTGATTGTATCTAACAGAATGGTAGAAGATATCGCAGACGTTGCAGATAAGGTATATACACGAGATCTGTTTGCCATTGATTGATTCCAGCAAGGATTGATAGCAAGCTGAATTTTAGCGCTTGCTAATTCGACCAGATGTTAACAGCTCGATCTATCCGTTTAGTGGCGATATACTGAGCCACTAAACGGATAGGGATACTAATTACTAATGAAAACACGTGACAAGATTGTTTACGCTGCACTAGAGCTTTTTAATGAGCACGGCGAGCGCAGTATTACGACCAATCATATTGCTGAACATATTGAGATTAGCCCTGGCAACCTCTACTACCACTTCCGCAACAAACAAGAAATTGTCCGTGATATCTTTACTCTCTATTCAACAGAGTTGCTTGAAAGGTTCACACCGATTCAAGGGCAACAAGAAAGTCTCACGCTACTAAAGAGCTACTTAGATTCTATCTTCACGCTGATGTGGAAGTACAGATTCTTCTATGCGAACCTACCTGAAATATTGTCACGTGATGAGCAACTTCACCTTGATTACATGGCCGTGCAAGAAAGATTGCAAACCAACCTTGTCGATATCATGAGAGCCTTCGTTGAGTTGAACTTGCTCAAAGCAACGGATACGGAAATGAAGTCGATGGTCACTTCTCTTCACTTGATCGCGTCGGGTTGGTTGGCTTATCAGTCTGCGATGTCTCCAAAAGCTCAAATTACTGAGCAAGTCGTCCATCAAGGTATGCTGCAGATGATCGCTACTGTTAAACCGATTGCGACAGCTCAAGGTTTTGAACAGCTGACATTATTGGAAGATGGTGTAAGGGCGTTGAACTCTAAGTAGAAAGAGGCGAGTAATGAAGATCGGGAAAGAGCAGATTCGAGTAGCGAGATACGAGTAAACGAAAAACAGGGTAGAGCGACGACGAGGCTAGACCCTGTAACCTTGTATCGGCTTTCATGCTTTTTGTATCTCGGTGACCCGAACCTTGCGCTGCTCTTAAGCTCTTCGCATCTCGATGACTCGAACCCCGCGTCTGCTTTTAAGCTCTTCGCATCTCGGTTACTCGAATCCCGCATCTGCTTTTAAGCTCTTCGCATCTCGATTGCTCGAATCTCGCATCTGCTTTTATCTAACCAACCAACTCTTTGGGTTTTGAGCTTGGCTGTTTCTGCGAATTTCAAAATACAGAGATGGGCGAGTTTGGCCGCCAGTGTCACCAGCAAGCGCGATGGCTTCGCCCGCTTTAACCTTGTCACCTTCTTTCTTTAAAAGCGCTTGGTTAAAGCCGTAGAGCGTCATATCGCCTTTACCGTGGTCGAGAAGAACCACTAAACCATAACCTCGCAGATACTCGGCAAATACCACCGTACCTGAGTAAACGGATTTTACCTGCTGACCGTACTTGGCGTTGATCACCATGCCTTTCCAGTTAATTTGACCCGTTTGGCGTGAACCATAGTTATGTAGCACTTTATCTTTGATCGGCCAAGGTAGCTTACCTTTATGTTTTGCTAGACCATCCATCGGGACTGCATTACGTCTTTCTCGAGCCGCTTTTTCTGCTTTCGCAATTTCAGCTTTAAGGCGGGTTTCATTTCGCTGGAGCTCTGCCAAGTAATTCTTGTCACCCGAGATGTTTTTCTTGATGCTGCCAACCGTTTTCTTACGCTGTGTTTGCGTTTGAGATAACTTGTCGCGCTTTGTTGTTTGCTGTTTTAACAGGGTCGCAATTTGTTCTTGCTCAAGTTGGCGCTGCTTGTGACTTTCTTCTAACTCAAGTTGTGTCTGTTCAATCGTTTTGATTGTTGCAGATCGCGCTTTGGCAAGGTGTTGGTAGTAATGACTGATGCGATCTTCTTCCACACCTGTATTGAGGATGTGAGAAGAAGCTTTAGCTCGGCTTGTCATATAGTAAGTCTGAATCAGTTGCTCTAACTTGTCGGTATGGACTTTTTTCTGAGCCGTAAGCGCTTTAATCTTGGTGTCTAAGTTAGCAATATTTGCATTAGCCGTATTGAGTTGCTTTTTACTGTCTAGAATCGCTTTTTCAAGCGAAGCGATGGATAGCTCTTGTTTCTTGAGGCTTGCTTGTAGGCTATCGAGCTTTTTTTGCTGTGAGGATAGGTTTTTTTGTTGGCGAGATATTTCACTCGACACGCCTTTCAGTTCCCCCTGAGAGGCGGCAAATGAGGGTGTAGATAAAAGAGCAACACAAAGGCTGGCAGATATCAGAAGAGTCCGGCTAATGGCTCGAATTTGTTTCATCATTGTCGTCATTTAGTTGTATTCATCTGCTCTTAATTTTTCGAATTTCGCTGAATCGAATCCCGCATCTGCTTTTGAGCTCTTCATATCGCGTAGCGTGAATCTGGCATCTGCTCTTAAATCCCATCACCATGGATGAAGTTCTGAGAGCGACCATTGAACCCTTGATCCATATCTAAAGATGGCTTGTCTGTTTTAGGCTTTCCGACAATTTTTGCAGGAACCCCTGCGACTGTTGTATGGGGCGGTACGGCTTGTAGAACCACAGAGCAAGAGCCAATCTTAGCACCTTCGCCAACTTCAATATTGCCGAGGATTTTAGCGCCGGCACCAATCATAACGCCTTCGCGGATTTTAGGGTGACGATCGCCGCCTTCTTTACCTGTACCACCAAGGGTCACGTCTTGAAGAATCGACACATCATTTTCGACTACGGCTGTTTCGCCAATCACAATACCTGTAGCGTGGTCGAGCATGATCGCTTTACCGATACGAGCCGCCGGGTGAATATCAACTTGGCAAGCAACCGAAATTTGGTTCTGTAGGTAAGTGGCAAGCGCAATACGACCTTGCTTCCACAACCAGTTAGCCACTCGGTAACCTTGAAGGGCGTGGTAGCCTTTCAGATAAAGCAGAGGCATCGAGTACATCTCGACCGCAGGATCTCGATTTACCGTCGCGCAAATATCACAAGCGGCAGCATCAATTATCGATTGGTCCTGCTTAAATGCTTGTTCAACCACTTCACGCACTGCCATTGCTGGCATTGAAGCTGTCTTTAACTTGTTTGCCAGAATGTAGCTGAGTGCAGCCCCCAAGCTTTCGTGGTTGATGATCGTGGCATGGTAAAAACTCGCAAGCATAGGCTCTTGCTCTGACTGCTGTCGAGCTTCCTTCACAATGCATTGCCAAACTTTTTGTTGTTCACAGTGTTTCATTTTTCCATCCATTTTTATAGACCAGATACGTGTAGCGAGATGCTAGATTCGAAGAGCGATAGAGCAGGTTAGAGTCATGAGCTTCGAAAAATCGCTCTTGAGTGTGCTCTTAATCTTTTCGTTACTCGTTTACTCGAATCCCGTATCTGCTCTTTTACCTTTCTGACTTTTTGTCTCGAGCAAGTAAGTCTTGTGCCGCTAAGTGTGCATCTTTTCCTTGATACAACACTTGATAAATTTGTTCAACAATTGGCATCTCAACGCCCATGCGTTCTGATAGTAACCAAACTTCTTTGGTGTTGCGATAACCTTCGACCACTTGGCCAATTTCTTCTTGCGCCGTGTCGACGTCTTTACCTGAGCCTAAAGCTAACCCAAAGCGACGGTTACGTGATTGGTTGTCGGTACATGTCAGTACTAAGTCGCCCAATCCAGCCATGCCCATGAAGGTTTCTGGCTGTGCACCAAGTGCAGCGCCTAAGCGACTCATTTCAGCTAAACCACGCGTGATCAATGCTGTACGAGCATTGGCACCAAAGCCAATACCATCCGACATGCCTGCGCCAATTGCGATAACGTTTTTAACCGCGCCGCCAAGCTGCATGCCAATGAAATCTGAGTTTGCGTATACGCGAAATGTTTTGCCACAGTGGATTTTTTCTTGAAGTTGTTCAAGGAACTCTTCATCAGGTGAAGCTACAGAGATCGCCGTTGGCATACCCATCGCTAACTCTTTGGCGAAAGTAGGCCCTGATAGAACCGCTAACGAGTACCCATCACCAAGCACATCGTGCGCGACATCTTTAAGCAAGCGTCCTGTTTCCGGTTCTAGGCCTTTGGTCGCCCAACAGATTCGAGAGTCTGAGGCTAAGTAAGGTTTAACGCTATTAAGCACAACGCCGAATACGTGGCTCGGGACGACAAGCAAAAGGTCTCGGCTTGAAGTCACTGCTTTTTCTAAGTCTGATTCAATGATCAGGCTTTCTGGGAATTCTATATTTGGTAGAAACTCATTATTAGCGCGCTCAGATTCAAGGCGAGCCATATGAGCAGGGTCATGCCCCCAAAGAACAACATTGGCACCATTACGCGCTAGAGAGATCGCTAAAGATGTTCCATAAGAACCTGCGCCAATCACTGTCATCGCAATGTCTTTACCGTAAGCGCTGTCTTTACCGTAAGCGGCTGTCGCGCGAGTTGTTTCTGTCATGCTTCCACCTAAAAATAATGAGGGAAATCGAAGAGTTCTTGAGATGTTTTCTAAATTAAGAAGAAAAAGCTCTCTATCAAAATACAGTGTAAATAAAAAATGCACATCGCAGAAGCTGCGATGTGCATTTAAAAGCTAAGCTTCTTATAACATAAGCTATTTAAGCGTTCGTTAGAGTTAAGTTCTACTGTGAGACTTAAGCCTGTTCGCCTTCAGCTTGCTGAGCTTGGTTTTGTAGGTAGTTCATGAACAAAGCATCAAAGTTTACTGGTGCTAGGTTCAGTTGTGGGAACGTACCTTTAACTACTAGGCTAGAAATTGTTTCACGAGCGTATGGGAACAGGATATTCGGGCAGAATGCACCTAGGCAATGAGCCAGTTGACCAGCTTCCATTTCGCTTGCAGAGAAGATACCGCCTTGTTGAACTTCACAAAGGAATGCTGTGTCTTCTGCGTTCTTAACCGTAACAGTTAGACGTAGGATTACTTCGTAAACACCTTCGCCAAGTTCACGGCTTTGAGTGTCTAGGTCCAGTTTTACATCTGGGTTCCACTCTTTCTGAAACATGTCTGGAGAGTTTGGCGCTTCGAAAGATACGTCTTTTAGGAAGATACGTTGGATTGCGAAGTTTTGTTGTGCGTCTTGTTGTGCTGCTTCAGCCATTTTCTTGTCCTTAAAAATTTATAATTAGGTTTTGTTCGTCATATCAGCCGAACAAAACCTTAAAGTCATATTCGTGTAATCAGGTCAGTCTGCTTCTTGTCGTTAACGGTTTATTGCCTTTAACTACTTCTTACCTTTAACCAAAGGTAAGTTAGCTTCGCTCCAAGCCACTAAGCCGCTTTTCAGTACGCTTACGTTTTCGAAACCTGCTTTAACCAGCAAGTTAGCGCTTTCTTGAGCGGTTTGACCTGTCTTGCATACTACGATGATTGGGTCTGCTTTGTGGCTTTCAAGGCTACCAAAGCTATTTGCTTTGATATCTGACGGCAAAATGTGAACTGCGTCCGTAATATGGCCCTTTTTGAACTCATCCTTAGTACGAATATCAACCACAACACCGTTTTCACGGTTAATCATGTGTGTGGTTTGCGCTGCCGTGATCTCTTTGTAGGCTGCGTTTGATGTCTTGATAACGTTCGCAATGATGGCAACAACCAAGCCGATCCATACGATGGCTAAAATCATATTCTCTTGAACAAATGGAACTAACTCTTGCATATCTTGAACTCTTATTCGTTATTGGGCGAAAAACTATAGGTCAGGAGTATAGCGAGTTTTGGGGTTTGGTGTACATAGAGTTAGCTTACCCGCGCACATAACTGGATTTTTTTTTGATTATATTCATTGATACATAGATAATAGAGGAATTTACATTTTAAATGTTTGAATGCGTAGTGTGGTTTTCGCTTTGTGACCAAAGGGCGGTAGCATGCCTGGTGGAGATTGCTCGTACGTGTTAGTTTTTGATTTTAAAGCTATATTTTAGGAGTTTTTGTGAAGATATTAGTCACCGGTGGCGCTGGTTTTATCGGCTCAGCAGTTATACGTCACATTATAAATAATACAACGGACAGTGTGGTAAACGTTGATAAGCTAACTTATGCAGGTAACTTAGAATCTCTTATAGAAGTGCATTCGAATGAACGTTACGCGTTCGAGCAAGTGGATATCTGTAATCGTTCAGAACTCGACCGTGTTTTTGTAGAACATAAACCGGATGCAGTAATGCATCTAGCTGCTGAATCTCATGTTGACCGTTCTATCACCGGTCCCGCGGCATTTATTGAAACAAATATAGTTGGCACATATACGTTATTAGAAGCGACTCGTGAATACTGGAATTCGCTTGAAGACCGTACAAAAGCAGAATTTCGTTTTCACCATATCTCTACTGATGAAGTGTATGGTGATCTTCCACATCCAGATGAAGTACCTGAAGGCTCCGAGCTACCGATGTTCTTAGAGACGACTTCGTATGAGCCATCAAGCCCATACTCGGCCTCAAAAGCATCGAGTGATCACCTTGTGCGAGCCTGGTTACGTACTTACGGCCTTCCAACGATGATAACAAATTGTTCAAATAACTACGGCCCTTATCATTTCCCTGAAAAGTTGATCCCGTTGGTCATCTTGAATGCCTTGGAAGGAAAAAACCTTCCTATCTACGGTAAAGGCGACCAAATCCGTGACTGGCTATTTGTTGAAGATCACGCTCGAGCGCTCTACAAAGTCGTTACGGAAGGTAAAGTGGGAGAGACATACAATATTGGCGGCCACAACGAGAAGAAAAATCTCGAAGTGGTGAACACGATTTGTGACATCTTAGATACGTTAGTACCGAAAGAGTCAGCGTATGCAGAGCAAATTACCTATGTTCAAGACCGTCCTGGTCACGACCGCCGCTACGCCATTGACTCATCTAAAATGCAGCGTGAGCTGGGTTGGACACCTGAGGAGACGTTCGAAACAGGTCTTCACAAAACGGTACAGTGGTACTTAGATAATTCCGCGTGGTGTCAAAATGTACAAGATGGTAGCTATCAACGTGAGCGTTTGGGCGTAGAAACAACTGAATCAAAGGGAAATAAAGAATGAAAGGTATTGTTCTAGCTGGAGGTTCTGGCACTCGCCTATACCCATTGACTCGTGGAGTATCAAAACAACTCTTGCCGATTTACGACAAACCAATGGTGTTTTACCCAATCTCGACGTTAATGCTCGCAGGCATTAAAGATATCTTGATTATTACTACGCCTGAAGATAATGCTGGTTTTCAGCGTCTACTTGGTGATGGCTCAGATTTCGGTATTAACCTTGAATACGCTATTCAGCCAAGTCCAGATGGTTTAGCGCAAGCTTTCATTATTGGTGAAGAGTTTATCGGTGACGATTCTGTGTGTTTGGTATTAGGTGATAACATCTTTTACGGACAACATTTTTCGGAATCTTTACTTTCTGCTGCTAGCCAAAGCCACGGTGCTACTGTTTTTGGATATCAAGTAAAAGATCCTGAGCGCTTTGGTGTAGTAGAGTTTGATGAAAATATGAAGGCGGTTTCCATTGAAGAAAAGCCGGAAGTGCCAAAATCGAATTATGCAGTAACAGGCTTGTATTTCTACGATAATCGTGTTGTTGAAATGGCGAAGCAAGTTAAGCCATCTCATCGTGGTGAGCTAGAAATTACAACTCTTAATGAAATGTACCTCAATGATGGTTCTCTTAATGTGGAATTATTAGGTCGTGGCTTTGCATGGCTAGACACAGGTACACACGAAAGTCTTCATGAGGCTTCTTCTTTCGTTCAAACGATAGAGAATGTACAGGGATTAAAAGTTGCTTGCTTAGAAGAAATAGCTTGGCGCAACGGTTGGTTGAGCAGTGAACAAGTTCTAGGTCTAGCTAAACCAATGATGAAGAATGAGTACGGTCAGTATTTATCGCGCTTGGTTAATGAAAGCAAACTGAAGGCGGAAGCTTAATGCGTTTATTAATTACCGGTAGTCATGGCCAAGTCGGTACTTGTCTCACTAGACAGTTAGCAGACAATGAAAATGTTGAAGTATTGGCTCTTGATCGAGAGCACCTTGATATTACGAGTCAAGAAGCTGTCAACGCGGTTGTTGCTGAATTTCAACCGGAGATCATTATTAATGCGGCGGCACATACCGCGGTTGATAAGGCCGAAGAGGAAGTCGACCTTTCTTACGCGATAAACCGTGATGGTCCCAAATACCTCGCACAAGCAGCGCAGAGCGCTGGTGCTGCAATACTGCATATTTCAACCGACTATGTTTTTGAAGGTAATAAAGTGGGAGGGTATATTGAAAGTGATACCACAAACCCTCAAGGCGTATATGGTAAAAGTAAGCTCGCTGGTGAAATCGCTGTAGTGCAAGCGTGTGAAAAACACGTTATCTTGCGCACTGCATGGGTATTTGGCGAGAATGGTAATAATTTTGTGAAAACCATGCTGCGTTTAGGAGAAAACAGAGAGACATTGAGTATTGTCGGCGATCAGTTTGGTGGGCCGACGTATGCGGGTGATATTGCGGGTACATTAATTCAAATCGCGAAGTGCATTACTCAGGGAGACACGGTCGATTACGGTGTTTACCATTACTCGGGCTTGCCTCATGTCAGTTGGTTTGACTTTGCTGATGCCATTTTTGATGTTGCGGTTGAGCAAGGGGTGCTTGTGAAAAAGCCGAACTTAACGAGTATTACCACCGACCAATACCCGACACCAGCAAAGCGTCCAAGTAACTCTCGCTTAAGTACCGAGAAAATCACTTTAGGTTTCTCTGTTGAAGC
The DNA here is from genome assembly GCF_002875705.1 of Vibrio sp. 10N.261.45.E2. Taxonomy (GTDB): domain Bacteria; phylum Pseudomonadota; class Gammaproteobacteria; order Enterobacterales; family Vibrionaceae; genus Vibrio. Next base: position 65,313 of record NZ_MCZZ01000142.1, on the reverse strand, counting down.
GAGTGATTGGAAGGCCGCTTTAAAAAATATTCAAGCGTATACCGGATAATAAAATGAAAGTAATTGATACTCGCATCCCTGATGTGAAAATTATAGAACCAAGTGTGTTTGGTGATGAGCGTGGTTTCTTTATGGAGACTTGGCAACAAGAAAAATTCGAACAACTAGTAACAGGTGGGCCAACTCAATTTGTACAAGATAATCATTCTAAATCTGGAATGGGCATCCTACGTGGTTTGCATTATCAAACTGAAAATACTCAGGGTAAACTAGTAAGAGTTGTATCAGGAGAGGTTTTTGATGTAGCTGTCGATATACGCAAGAGCTCTCCAACATTTGGACAATGGGTTGGAGTATATCTATCAGAAGATAACAAAAGACAACTTTGGGTACCCGAAGGGTTCGCCCATGGTTTTCTTGTCACGAGTGAGACTGCTGAGTTTGTCTATAAATGCACCGATTACTATAATCCTTTGTTTGAGCACTCCATAGCATGGAACGATAAAGATCTATCCATTGACTGGCCTGAAGTGCCTCAAGTGCTACTATCTGAAAAAGACAGGCTCGGAAAAGCACTTATAGAAGCGAAGGTATTTGAGTAATGGATAGTTTTAACTCATCTCCAATTGAGATGTTTGCGTCTAGTATCAAACATCGTAGTTTGCTGAAAACAATGACAAAACGAGAAGTTGTTGGTCGTTATAAAGGTTCTTTTTTTGGTCTAATGTGGTCTTTTATCACACCATTGTTGATGCTAGCAGTCTATACATTTGTTTTTGGGGAAGTGTTTAATGCACGTTGGCATACGCAATCTGAATCATCAGGACAGTTTGCATTGATGCTATTCGCAGGCCTGATAATTTTTAACCTATTCTCTGAAGTCGTGAACAGAGCTCCTAGCCTAATTTTGGGTAATGTAAGTTATGTAAAAAAGGTAGTGTTTCCACTAGAAATACTACCTGTAACAGTTGTATGCTCGGCTCTTTTTCATTGTGTCGTTAGTATTTCTGTGTGGTTGTGTGCTTATATTGCTTTATTTGGTCCCCCTCATGTGACGATTCTTTTCTTACCTATTGTTTTAGTTCCTTTGATTATTCTGATTCTTGGATTAGCATGGCTATTAGCTGGATTAGGTGTATTTATCCGAGATATCGGTCAAATGGTCGGCCTATTAACAACTGCTATGATGTTTTTGTCACCAATTTTCTTTCCAATAACGTCCTTACCAGAGCAATATAGAGATCTAGTCTACTTTAATCCCTTGACGCTACCTATTGAAGAATTGAGGTTGATACTATTTTGGGGAGAGGTTCCTAATTGGGATAGAATTGGGGATTATAGTATTATTGCACTATTAATAGCTTCTTCAGGTTTCTATTTTTTCCAAAAAACAAGAAAGGGTTTTGCTGATGTCCTTTGATAATAATACTGCGATTAAAGTAGATGGTATTAGTAAAATTTTTCAAATATACGACAACCCCCAGAATAGACTAAAGCAGGCTATATATCCTAAGTTACAACGAGTATTTCGCTTAGATGAACATCAATACTATAATGAGTTTTCCGCGTTGACTGATGTTTCATTTGAAATTAAAAAAGGTGAAACAGTCGGAATTGTGGGAAGAAATGGTTCGGGTAAATCAACGATTTTGCAGATAGTTTGTGGCACATTATCTCAAACAACAGGCTCAATTAAAACTAATGGTCGAATAGCTGCGTTACTAGAATTAGGTTCTGGCTTCAATCCGGAGTTTACTGGTCGTGAAAATGTATTTATGAATGCAGCAATATTGGGTTTAACTAAAGAAGAAACAAAAAAGCGCTTCAATAGCATCGTAAATTTCGCAGATATAGGTGCTTTTATCGATCAACCGGTCAAGTCTTATTCTAGTGGTATGGTTGTTAGGTTAGCGTTCGCAGTATCTATTAACGTTGACCCTGAAATTCTAGTTGTCGATGAAGCATTATCTGTTGGTGATGAAAAGTTTCAACGTAAATGTTTCTCTAGATTAGAAGAGTTAAAGAAAAGAGGCACTACAATACTATTTGTATCTCACTCTGGCCCTCAAGTCATTGAGCTATGTGATCGTGCTATTCTAATGGATTATGGTGAGAAATTAATTGAAGGTAATTCAAAAGAGGTTGTCGGTCATTACCAGCGATTATTATATGCAACGGAAGAAAAGAGCCCTTATATTCGTGCGGAAATTGTTAAGTTGAGCAACCCGCCCTCACAAAATACTGAGAAATTTGATGCGAATAATTCCAATGTTGCTGGGTTTTCTGATACGAAGGAATTAAATCGGGGAGATTACTCTAGTTCGTCAAGTTTCCAAGAGTCAATGGAAGACTATTTTGATGAGAACCTAAAACCATCGAGCACTATTGAATATGAGTCTAATGGTGCGGTTATTTCGGTGCCATTTATTTATTCTAGTGATGATAGAAAGGTGAACAATTTAATACCTAGAGGCAAATATGTTTACAAATACAAGGTTAGATTTACTAAGAGCGCAGAAAACGTAAGGTTTGGAATGCTAATTAAAACCTTATCTGGACTTGAGCTTGGTGGTGCACACACTGCAAACAACTCTAGTAGCGCAATACCTTCTGTTCAAGAAGGAGATATCTATGATGTAGAATTTACATTCAATTGTAATTTGACTCAAGGTGTCTATTTTATGAATGCAGGAGCCGTGGGTACAATTGACGGCTTGGAAACGCACCTACATCGATTATTAGATGTACAAATGTTTAGAGTTCTTCCAGACGTAGACAACTTAAGCACTGCAATTGTAGATTTTGGCTGTATTTCAAATATTGTGAGTTACGAATGAATGTTAGGAAATTAATCGTTGTATTAGGAATGCATCGAAGTGGAACAAGTGCGATTACAAAAAGTCTGCAAACATTGGGTGTTGGTTTAGGAACCGACCTTTATGCCGCTGGAGCTGATAACCCTAAAGGCTTCTGGGAAGATGTAGATTGCTTGGCAATAAATGAGAAATTACTATCAATTCTTGGCTCAGCACATGACCATCTTGCTTTTTCTTGGACAGAGCTTGAATCTAACTTGGAATTGCAAGACTTAAAGAGACAAGCTATTGACTTAATTAATAGAAAACTAGATGAGAATGGCGGTATTTGGGGGTTTAAAGATCCCAGAACATGTAGGCTGTTAAGCTTTTGGCAAGATGTATTCAAAAATATCGAATGTGATGTGAGCTATGTAATTGCGATACGTAACCCATTAAGTGTTGCTGATTCTCTTTTGAAAAGAAATCAAATGGCAAAAGCCAAATCACATGTGCTTTGGCTACAGCACACGATACCTAGTTTAGAGTTAACTCATAATACTAGTAGAGTTATTGTTGATTATGATAACTTGATGAAGGAACCATACCCACAGATCGTTAGGCTTGCTGGAACCCTATCAATGGCAGTGCCGAGTAAAGATTCTCAGCAGGTAAGTTCTTTTATTAATGACTTTATCGATGAAGATTTAAGGCATACAGAGTATACGCTAGAAGACCTCAAGAATAACGAAGATGTCCCCTTGTCTGTTTATCAATTTTATTCATTTTTAAATAAACAATCCTGTCGTGAAGAGAATGTTGATGTAATTGAATTGAATAAAGTGTTGACTGGTTTGAGGTTGAGCTGTGGAGAAATAAAACCTCTGACTATACTAGTAGAGTCTCTTGAGCAAGAGATTGGGAGCTTATCTGCTGAGTTACTATTGGTAGGTGAGGATAAAAGGGACTTAACACAAAAGATTCATGAACTAGAAGCTAAGTTACTAAACTTGAATGAAGAATATGAGGGTTTAAAAAGCATTAACTCTGAATTGAATGTCAGCAACGAGAACTACGAGAGAGCGATTCAATCAGAAAAAAAGCAAAATACTTTAATTTTAAACAGTCGTTCTTGGAGAGTAACCAAGCCTCTTCGTAATGTAAGTGCATTTTTTTCAGATATACGAGAGCAATTTTTATCATATGATCCTAGAAGTATTTGGCATAGATTACCGATATCTACAGACTTTAAAATAAAATTGAAGTCAGCTGTCTTTGAGACATTTCCTTTCGTATTTAGAAATACTGATGCTTATAAAGCTTGGTATAATATGAATCACTCTGAATCAAATGACTGGACGATAGCTAATACTTCTCGAATCACTAAAGACTTTGATAGTAGCACTTACGTATCTAAAACCACTGTCCCTTGTCCAAGTGAGCTCCCTGTTAAGCTAATTGCATTTTATTTACCACAGTTTCATGAAATTCCAGAAAACAATGAATGGTGGGGAGATGGCTTTACGGAGTGGACTAATGTTAAATCGGGTCAACCTCTTTTTGAGGGCCACTATCAGCCGCATGTACCGGATGAGGATATTGGGTATTACAATCTATTAGACTCAAAAGTACAACAACAACAGATTGAAATGGCCAAGCTTTATGGAGTAGGTGGATTTTGTTTTTATTACTATTGGTTTGGTGGTAAACGACTCCTAGAGCAACCAATAGAGAATTATCTGGAAAACAAAGAACTTGATCATCCTTTCTGTCTCTGTTGGGCTAATGAGAATTGGTGTCGTCGATGGGATGGTCGCGAAAACGAGATTCTGATTTCACAAGATCACTCATGTGAAGATGATATTGCCTTTGCTGCCGACGTAGCTAGATATATGCGTGACTCTAGGTATATCCGTATAGATGATAAGCCACTTTTGGTTGTTTATAGACCGAGCCTACTGCCATCCGCTAAAAAGACCGTTAAACGCTGGCGTAATTATTTCAGAGAGAACGGAATTGGCGAGGTTTATATAGCATATACTCAATCTTTTGAACGTTTTAACCCTAAGAGACTAGGATTTGATGCCGCTATTGAATTTCCACCAAACAATTCGACGCCACCCAATATTACTAACAGTGTAAAACCTTTAAACAGCTCATTTTCCGGGAATGTTTTTGATTGGTCTATATTTTTGAAACGTTCAAGAAAATGGAATAAACCAGTCTCATACAGGCTGTTTCGTTCGGTGTGTCCATCTTGGGATAACACAGCAAGAAGAAAGAATAACAGTACAATTTTTGCGGGTAGTAACCCAGCGGATTATCAAAAATGGCTAGAGAACGCTGTACAGGATACTTGTGACAATATAGAAAACCCTGACGAGCGATTAGTTTTTGTAAATGCTTGGAATGAATGGGCTGAAGGGGCACATTTGGAACCCGATCTGAAGTATGGCTATGCTTGGCTAGAAGCGACTCGAAAAGCGCTGACTGGCGAGTTAGATGTTGGTGAAAAAAAAAAGATCGTTGTAGTATCACATGACGCTCATCCACATGGAGCCCAGTTCTTAGCATTGGGCCTCGTCAGATCATTAGCTTTGGATTTCAAATTTGAAGTACATACGGTTTTTCTGGGTGGTGGCAAGTTAAAAAGTGAATTTCAAAAGTATTCTCAAACGCATTCGGTAATTTCAGAAGCTAATTTTGATAAGGATGCTATTGATGTAGTTAAAAACCTAAAAACCTCCGGAGTGTGTCACGCAATTGTCAATACGACGGTATCGGGAAAACTTATAAAATACCTTTCTGAGGCAGGTATCGATTGTCTAAGTTTGATACATGAGATGCCTAATGTAATTAAGCAGTATTCATTAGAGCAGTGCACTTTAGATATTGTAGAGCATGCCTCAAAGGTAGTATTTCCTGCAGAAGTTGTAGCTGATGGTTTCTCGGAATTTGCCTCGTTAAATGATGAAAAAAAGGTTATACGTCCCCAAGGATTATGGAGAAGAATCCACAATAGGCATAAGGTAGATGATGTTAGGCGACAAGTAAGAGACAATTTAGGTGTACGTCCTGGAACAAAAATCGTCCTTGCTGTTGGCTATGGCGATCATAGGAAAGGTCCGGACTTGTTTGCTAGAGTTGGTTTAGAGATCCTTGAGAGTTATTCGGATTTGGACGTGCTTTTTGTTTGGATCGGACATTGGGACAGTGTTACTAGATCAGAAGTTGATGAGATTATAAAAGATAAAGAGAGACACTTTAAATTTTTGGGGTATGAGCCTAATACGGAACAATACCATCTTGCATCAGATGTTTTCGCTTTAACTTCTAGAGAGGATCCATTTCCTAATGTAGTGCTCGAATCATTTGATGCAGGAGTACCGGTTGTGGCTTTTGAAGGATCAGGTGGCGCAGCTAAACTGGTAGGTGATGTGACCGGGTTATCTGTTCCGATGGGGGACGTTAAGAGTTTTTCAAACACTATTGCGACTTTGCTGAGAGAGCCTACAAGACTAAAGGTGCTTAAGAATGAGTTGAGAAACTTGGTAGACAATGAGTATTCCTTTAGGAATTACATTTTCAATATTTTAGAACATCTCAATCTTAAATTACCGAGGGTTTCGGTAATTGTACCAAATTATAATTATGGCAACCTTATTAAGGAAAGGCTAGATTCTATATTGAAGCAAACTATGCCCTTTTACGAGCTCATTATATTAGATGACATGTCAAATGATAATAGTTTGGAAGAGATTCAAAACTGGATAAAGACAAATCAAGTTGAATGCAAACTTATAGTCAATGAAGAAAACTCGGGCTCGGTGTTTAATCAGTGGTACAAGGGATCCATGCTAGCTAAAGGTGATTTAATCTGGATAGCTGAAGCTGATGACTTGGCGCTACCTAATTTCTTAAAAATGGTAGTTGAACCCTTTAATTCGGTTCAAGGTACTGTGTTGAGCTACTGTGACAGTATACAGATTGATCAAGAAGGCCGTGTACTTGCTGGTAACTATTATGAATACACGAAAGACCTTTCAGATACTCACTGGCTTAACAGTTTCAGCGTAGACGGTTATGATGAAGTTTCAAAATATCTAGCAATTAAAAATACTATTCCTAATGCAAGCGGTGTAGTCTTCAAATCTGATGTATTGCAAGAAACATTAAATATGTACCTTGATGATATTAAAGGCTTATCTAATGCAGGTGATTGGCTAATTTATGCTATGGCTTTGAAAAGAGGAAAATTAGCTTTTGAGCCTACAAGCATGAACAAACATAGAAGACATAACCAAAGTAAGATAGGTAGTGAGAACAAACAGTCTCTCGTCAGAGAAATAGAGCAAGTACAAAGGCTTATATCCAATGAGTTCGATATAGCTGACGATGCTAAAATTAGTGCAAGCAAGTATATAAGTCACCTAAAACAACAATTCAGGTTAGTAGAGTAGATGAACAACATATTAGAAAATTCAAGGTGTTTAGTACTAGGTGGATCTGGTTTCATAGGAACGAATCTTTGCAACCAGTTACTTGGTAAAGTAAAGAGCTTACGAATATTCGATCGAGCGCAAGGGCATATTGACGGCGTGGAATGGGTACAAGGCGATTTCCTTTCTAATGATGACCTGAACAATTGTACGCGTGATATTGATATTGTATTCCATTTAATTACAACCAGTACACCTGCGAGCTCTTTGGAAGACCCAGTACGAGATGCTCAACAGAATATTCTCCAAACACTGCAGCTACTAGAGTCTTGTAGAATCAATGGTGTTAAGAAAGTAGTATTTATTTCATCTGGTGGGACGATATATGGCAATAGTAAAGTCTATCCTATTCCCGAAAGTACCCCTGAAAACCCTATATCTCCTTACGGGGTTAGTAAGTCTTCGATCGAAAAGTATATTAAGTTATATGAACATCTTTACGGGATAAAAGCTGTAATACTAAGACTGTCTAATCCATATGGCCCGTTCCAAACAGGAAGAAACCAACAAGGAGTGATTGGCACTTTTATTTCAAAAGCTCTATCAGGAGTTGGAGTAGAAATATGGGGTGATGGGGAGGTAGTAAGGGATTATATTTATATAGATGATGTAATTGAGGCGATTATGATGTCTGCCGAATATGAAGGGAGTCACAATACTTTCAATATTGGTAGTGGTAAGGGAGTATCGTTGTTAGAGATTATTCATGCTATTGAGAACGCTTTAGGGAAAAAAATAGAGGTCAGTTTTAAAACTAGTCGTAGCATCGATGTGCAAAAAAGTGAGCTAGACTGCAGTAGAGCAAAGTCTGAGTTTGGTTTTGAAGCTAGCATAGATATATCAGTAGGTGTCAAAAACACTATTCAATGGTTCAGAAAGTAATTAGGTTAATTATAAATGAGATATGTAATATTGCTGCGAAATATTTATCATTACATTCGTAGTGGTTACAAATTAGACCCAGAGTACTATTTAGATACTAACCCTGACCTAAAGGATGTTAAGTCTCCCTTACAGCATTATATTGTACATGGTAGACAGGAAGGAAGAACTTGCTGCGAAAGACAGTTGTACGATTACCATGTAAGATTAGGGGAAATAGAGTATGACAAAAATAAAGAAACAGTCATAATAGTTTCTCACGAATCTTCCGGTACTGGAGCTCCGCTTGTTGGACTTAACCTAGCGAAGGAGTGGTTAGAGAGATATAACGTTATTTCCGCAGTGCTTAGAAAATCAAATATACATGATGATTTTGTTAAAAATAGCTTTCTCGTATTAGAAAACTGCCAGGATAATTCCAAGTTATGTGAAGCTTTGCTATCAAATATACAATCAAAGTACAAGATCAAGGGGATTATTTGTAACTCAGTTGAAACGCTGCCAATGCTAATTGCTAGCCATACGTTAAATATTCCTTCAGTTTCATTAGTCCATGAGTTCAAGGATTACACTCGACCAGTTGGAAAGTTGGTTAATACAGTGTTGCTAGCAGATAATGTGGTTGTTCCTGCTAACATTATAAAAGAGTCTCTTCTCGAAGAGATTGAGTCAGTAATGGGAGCCAATAAGATTCCCAACAACATAAATATACTACCTCAAGGTAAATTGAAGTACCTGCCAACTTCTTATGGAGAAAACTTATCTCCCGAAAAAATCAGAAGCAAACTAGGGCTTAAAAAAGGCACTAAAATTGTCGTTGGTGCCGGGTATGTGCAACCAAGGAAAGGCGTTGACGTATTCATCGAGATAGCAAAGATAGTTAAGGATAAATATGCTGATGAGTTTGCCTTTATATGGATTGGAGGGGGGTATGACCCTGAGTTTGACCTTAGTTACTCAGTATGGTTAAAAAAACAGCTCGATGAATATCAACTATATAAAAACTTCTTCTTCTTAGAACATCAACAAAGTATAGATCCACTTTTGGAACTGGCAGATGTATTCCTTTTGACTTCTAGGCTAGATCCTTTCCCAAATGTGGTTATTGATGCGCTGAACAAGAATAAACACGTAGTTTGTTTTAATCACTCGACTGGATTTGCGGATTTCTTCCGTGAGAATGAGTGTGATGCTACGGTTGTTGACTACTTAGATGTTTCTAGCGCTTCTGATGTAATAGTTAGACAGTTTGAAATGGGGGCTAGATCTGATCTTAATAAGCGTCTGGTTGATGATGTTTTGGACTTTGCTGATTACAGTTATAAGTTAGAAGCCCTGCTAGGGGAGTCACATGATCTTGTTCGAGAACAAATCAGTATGTGTGACGAAATCAAACTATCGGGTATGTTCGACGTAGATTATTTTAATCCAAGTCAAAGCTTGGATGACGCCATAAAGTCATACGTAAACTACTCTAGAAAAGGACTACATGTTAGCTCGCCATTACCTGGATTTTCTAATTTGGAGTGGATTAGCAAGAATAAATCCTCGGTCTACTGCGTGCCATTGTATGAGCAATTAAAGCTTAATTCTAACGTCACTACCCACAACTGTCATATAGTCGACACCAACAAAGAGAATAGCTTCAGCGAAAATAATATTGCAGTTCACCTACACCTTTTTTATACCGAATTGGCAGGAGAGTTCGCGTCATACTTTGAGAATATTACGTCTAGTTTTGACCTGTATATAACTGTTTGCAAGGATGTTGACGAGGATGAAATGAGAAAGACTTTCTCTATCACAAAAGTTAATAATCTTGTAATTAAGAAAGTAGCAAACAAAGGTAGAGATATAGGTCCACTGTTTATAGATTTAAAGGATGAATTGTTTAATTCAAATTATGACATGATTGGACATTTTCATAGTAAAAAATCTTTCGATGTCGACGGTGACGGAGTTGGAGATCGTTGGAGGAAGTATTTAATGGGTAGTCTCGTTGGTAGTCCTGCTCATTTCGACCAGATTCAATCTATCATGGAAGATAAAAATGTAGGTTTAATTTTCTCTGAAGATGTTCATGAAGTTTGTGCCGGTAAAAATCAACTTTTTATTGATGCATTGTCTAAGGACCTCGGTATTCAAGAAGGCGTAACTAGTGTGTTTCCCGTTGGGACAATGTTTTGGGCAAAACCATGCGCATTGCTGCCCTTAGTTCACTCTGACTTTTCAATCTATATTCAACCAGAGCCGCTACCTTATGATGGCTCATATATGCATGCGATTGAGCGACTTCTACCAACGGTTGTTAAGAGCGCTGGTATGACATTTTCTACTGTTTATACTGAGAATACTCGCTGGTAAAAATAGCTAATTCTGTTCAATTTTATATAACTAAACGGATTCCCCAATGGTCAATAAGTATATCGATTACACTGTGTTGGTGTTGCTTTTTATATTTAGTGTGGTTTATTTTCTTCTAGGTACATTTGAAATAGGTGGTCTAGATGACGCCTATATTACCTATCAGTTTTCCAAAAATTTTGCTGAAACAGGACAGATTTTGTGGTCATTGCAGGATGCGAGCCCTGTATATGGTTCGACGACCTTTATCTATACTTCTATTTTGGCTTTCTGTAGTTTACTCGGTTTTGATATACCAACATCAAGTGTAATTTTAGGAGCTGTTTTTTGGGCTCTGTGTAATACTGTTATATATCTGATTCTTAGGAAAAATAATAGTATTTCTATATCTTCACTTGTTATTTGTATGCTGGCGCCCCTGTCTATACAGGTGTACCTATCTTATGGGATGGAGACCTCCCTTTATACATTTCTTTCACTGTTGTGCTTTTATTTCTATAGTTTAGATAGACTTAAACTACTTTCATTCTGCGCTGTATTACTGCTCTTTACTCGACTGGATGGTATACTTGTCCCATTTTTGATAACCTGTCATTACCTTTTTATTTGTCAGCAAAACAGTTTGAAGGAACGGTTTTGGAATATAGTAAATAGTACAAAGTATGCATTTGCTTTGTTTTTATTTGTTTGTATATTTTTGTATGCTCACTTCGACTCTTTATTGCCTAATAGTTTCTATGCGAAAAATTACTTTGGCTCTGAAGTCTCGGGATTATTTAATGTGACGCACTATTTGGAACTCATGAGGTTCCATGATCATCCAATTTTGAGTGGTACATTATTAATCTTGTTTCTTGTTGGATTTACTTTTAGTATATTTAATATCAAACAGCGAGGTTCGTTGGTTTTTCTCTGGAGCGTATTCTATGTTTTAATGTTTCAGTTTAAAGGTATGCCTCATTCGCCTTGGTATTATGCTCCAATAATACCGGTTTTCTATGCTTTAGTTTATTACACTAGCATTAAACTACTTAGTTTTTCCTTTGGTAAAATTGTTGCCAAGCAAAGTATGAAGAATAAATTATATTTTGCGTCTACTGTCGTTTTACTAGTGTGCTGTTTGTTCTCTGCATACATTGAGGTCAAGAATAACGTAAATCGATTTGAGTCTGACTTTTTGGGAGCAAACACATATTTAAACGAAGAGCGCCGAGTAATGTCGGATGTTATATTATCTGATATGAACGATTCTGGAATGACTGAGGCATCCGTTTATGCGTTTGAAGTCGGTTATCTCGGATACGAAATTCCAGGTAAGGTTTATGATATACTAGGTTTAGTTACACCCGAGGTCGTTGACAATGGAGGTTATAGGAATTACTCGGTTGAATTACTTGAAAAGTATAAACCTGATTACGTAGTAATAGTAGACACACCATATTATCTTCCAGTTACGAAAGTTCTTACAAGTAAAAGCTTTTTAATTGGTTATGAGCCTATATTCACATTGCCTCGTATTTTTGGTCACAATTATGTAGTGTATAAGAAATTAGAAAACCAAACTACTTTAGTTGAAGAAACCATCATCAATTTCGATTTAAGTAATATAGAAGTTAACTCGCAAGTTCAAGGTTTCAGTGCAGATGGCTCTAGTGTTATCGCTAAAACGAGTGGAGATGATCCTTTTTTCTACCTTCACAACCAGGACATTCAACTAAGTGGGAATATGTTGCTAAAGTTGAAAGTAAAAAGCTCTGAGAGTGGTTTATTTGAGATGATATTCGATGTCGGTTCCGGCTACGACTTCGAGAATAGTGTTAAGCTTCCAGTCAGTAAAGGACTAGAGTTTGTCGAGATGTATTGGCCTCTCAATTTGGAAGGAAATGTTCGGAATATAAGAGTAGACATTCTTGATAGAGAAGGAGAGATAGCTATTGAACAAATTTCACTTATAAACCTTCGATAGCCTTACTCGAACCAGCTCTGGGAGGCATTCATTTGATGTCTCCCAGAGTTTCAAAGACACCGAGTAAAGGTCGTTTACACATAGTGGCTCAGGAGGTGTTGCGAATTCGATACTAGTGCTTGGTTTGTCTTAGGTTTAAAATTCGACTACCTTAAGTTAAGACATATTGTAGATTATTAAATCGTCTCCTAGATAATACAGAAACCTGAGTATGAGTGATTCAAGCAACTCATTTATACTGTTCCGGGTTTTGTTCCGTGATTAAATTTAGAGATAGAGCCATCCCGCTTCGTGTGTTTCTTAGTCAATACTACAAGTTTCAGGCACGCCTAACCCAGTAAGCTGGTTCAATGCTTTTATCATTGCGTATGTTTCACCCACCTAAGCATTGTGATTTCTTAACTACAGTCGTCCTCCTAGCAACTGTTTAACTCGATACATCGCGGTTTCTGACAGTGATCGTCTGTGGTGTCCATAACGCTCTTTCCAATAATTATTTGAGCCGTATAACTTCTTGCAACCCATGGCTAGATTTCGAGGGTGACCACACTCTCAGAATGTTGCCCCTTCTCTTAGAGGAATAAGCGCATCGGTTCGCTTAACCTTAAAGCAGTGCGACAACGCTCTCGTTTCGTAAGCGCCTTCACCAGACGCCTCAAGGGTACACCCGCGTGTTTTTTTCAATAAGTTCGGAAGTACTTCCCCATCTGTAACCGTCGATTAACTTAGTTCGGCTGCAATAATTTCATGAGTGTTTATATCGACGACAATATGCAGCTTTCGCCATACTCTACGCTTGCCATCTGTCCCGTGTTTTTTGACTTTTCATTCAGCTTCGTCATAAGCCTTAAAGTCAGTCGCATCAATGGCTAGGTGCTGTATTACTCCTCTCCTTTTAGTGTTAAATGAGACCTTAGCTTTCTTGGATCTACGACTGATGCAAGTGAAATTCGGACAACTTAATGAAACATGGAGAAGTCTAAACATTGAGTCGATAAATCCTGGCAGGAATCTCCGTGGCATAGAAAAAACTCGTTTCACCATGAGCGCTGTTCTGATAACTGAATCGACGTGGCCTTCCGCGCTTATTCTGTTTGCTTTGCGCCCAACGTTTATCACCTCTTCATCGATCCAAAAGGTCTGAGAGTCACGATTAATGAGTGACTGCTTTTATTGCTCCCAGTTAGTTGTTTTGTAACAAAGTCTAGGCATAGGGCTACGAAATGTAGCTGATTAGGTCGTAGGTTCTTGATTTAGTCTCGCTGAATTACGCAACAAAGCCAGAATGGATGAAGGATTGCACTGAGCTTACTAAAGGTGAAGTGATTGCCATTGACGGTAAGCCGTTAGAAGCTCTTATGTTGAGTCTCGCGGTCTTGGTGCTATTCACATGGTAAACGCTTTAGCGACTGAAAATGGTGCTAGTATCGGATAACGTAAAGTTCACGAGAAACCGCATGAGATCACCGCTATCCCAGAGTTGCTCGAGCTGCTTGATATATCAGGTTGTTTGGTCACTATTGATGCAATGGGACGTCAAAAGAACATTGCTCAGAAAATACGTAATAAGAATGCTGATTACTTACTGGCGGTTAACGGTAATCAGGGGCGTTTAGATCAAACGTTTAATGGTTATGTTACAAAAACACGATCGTGATTCACATAGCACGCTAGAAAAATCTCGTGTTCACCAGGATACGAGACTGGCCTCAACGAATACTGATTTGATTGTTTTAGGTGATATTAGACTTGAATGGCCAGAGCTAAAAAAGGTTCATCGCAGCTTTCCGGTGAAAGCCGCTTTTATCTTCAAGAAGAAGTAAGCGTATCTCGATACCCACCCCCCATTCGCTTGATTAGCTTTATCTTGTTGTTTATCCCTTCCAGTGTGCTGGTATTTAGTGGATAACTTTCCGATGCGATAATACCGTGAAGATAAGGACCTAGTTTTCGTACGATCTCTTTCAATGGCTTAATCCCACTCCCTTTTACTTTTTCCCACCACGCCTTTCGGAGCCCTTTAGCATGTACTTCTGATTCACAATACCAAAGCTCTTTGAGTTGTGCACCGAGTATATAAGTGGTCATTAAGTCCTTATTGATATTCAATATTTCTGTAAGATAGCTGTCTTGATGTGCATTTAAGTTGCCTCTATTTTTCAGCAACACCCAGCGTGAGCGCTTGACCCATAGCCTCGCTTTTTTATCTTGCTTGAGTTTGTTGGCTTGGTCGACTCTGACTCTATCCATCACCTCTCGACCGAACTTGGCAACAACATGGAATAAGTCGTAAAAGATTTTTTCGTTCGAGCAATGAGCTTGGACTTCAAGGTCAAACGCCGTATTCATATCCATCGCGCCCGCTTCGGTATTGTAGCCATGTTTGTCTATCTGTTCGAAAAGCGGTCGTATGCCTTTGCGACTACGGCCTAGTCCTATCCAAATGACTTGGTGAGTCTTAGTGTAAGCAATAGCAGTTGCATACCTATGTTCCTTAAAGATAGCGAACTCCTCCATGACGAATTGCTTTAGCCCCTACCATTTCACTGGCTAAGTTGGCGTTTATATATTTCTTTAATGGTGTGCCAATGAATGCTCGTTAACTGGGAGATATGCTTAATGGGAAGAACAGGCAGTAGTTGTTCTATATAATTTCTTAGGCGCTTCGTTATACGCTCATAAGGCCCCAACCAAGATAGAGGCTCTGTTCTTATACCGCATTGACGACACTTAATTCTTTGTGTTTGAACAGAAAGTTCAGCAGGAACAACGAGCAACATGGCCTATTTTACATGACACCATTGATCCTATGGATAGCCTCGGCCTCTATACCACAAAAGCATTTAGCCTCAGAGTTAGGTTTAAGAGTCAGGGTAATAAGTGATGCTGTTTGATGAGATTTTGCTATTTGAAAGCCTTCCCAGAATGAAGATAGGAAAGTATGGACCTGCATGAAAACGGTAGTTTGTGTTTGGCGACTAAATCATATCACTTACTATCGTTTTTGTTTTTAGTTCCCACGAACCCGCGATGAACCAAAAAATGGATATCGTTGTTTCTTTATGGCAAAAAGAGAGGTCGCGAAAGAGTCAGAATTAACGGTGAGATACTACATTATCTCGAAGGAATTAAGTGCTAAAGAATTGTTAAATGCCACGCGTTCAAGCTGGTTGGTTGAGTCGATGCGCTGGTCGTTAGACACTGCGTCGAAAACGAGCAGAGGAAGGTGCAGAAAACTACGCAAGGTTCAAGCAGATGTGCTTAAACGTGTTGAAGAGTGAAACGACGCTAAAAGCGAACATCGAACACAAAAGAGCAATGTGTGCGATGAATTGTGGGTACCTTTAAAGGTTCTGGCAAGCTTTTATTGACGCAGATGTTCATGATTTTTCCGTGGTCTATGGGACTCGTTAAGTAGAAACAGCATCTTTTGGTTTTCTAAGGATAAAAGCGCAAACCAATCCAGTTAACATAGCAGGCCATAAAGTCAATATTCTAGTTACAACTGAACCAATAGTCGCTATTTCGATACTAACGCCAACCTGAGTCAAGAGCCAAATCATTCCAACCTCCGTTGCCCCGATACCGCCGGGTATTAATGATGCAGCACCTATCAACAAGCCTAGACAATAAATACTTACCGCCATTGCTATGTTGATCTTAACATCTAAGTTAGCCAATAATAGGTACAAGATTACTCCCTGAGCTGTCCATGCTAATAATGTAAGAAGCTGACTTTTGAACGCTATTGGCATTCTCCATAAATCAATAAGCATCGTTATTGACTCAAACCTTCGGTTAGTTGAAAGAGAATTCAGCAACACATTGAGAGCGGGGACAACAATGAAAGGCAAAAAAAAAGTAGCTAACGACGCTAAGCTAAGCGTACGATTGCAATGCTCGATAAGGAAATATGTGCCTAAGAGTGAAACGACCATAACATCAAGTAATCGTTCTGATATAAAGCTTACAAACGTGTAGCGAAAGGGTACCCCTAGATCATCTAGGTATGTTCCGCGCATTAGCTCCCCAGCTTTTCCCGGAGATGCAGTAAAAGCAAAACCTGAAAGGTATATGATGATATGCCGAGTTATCGAAGCCTTGCGTTCTGTACGGCGTATATACCCCAGCCAGCGGAGTGAACGGCACAAATAGCTCAACCCGGATAGGCATAAACACAGGCCCATGAGCGCTATAGAGAGCGAATGTGCTGACTTTAATGTAGTGGTTAATTCTGATGAATTGTTCCAGGCGATATAGATGACAAATCCTATAGCCAACCATAAATACAGACGTTTCAAGCCTTGTATATAGATGTTATTGCCCATTAGTTTTCTTGCTTAGTTTAGATAGTAGGTGAATGCATAATGCACACACCAAGCAGAAGCGATGCCAGTAACAACCCCAGCCAAAATCTCAACGCGAGTATGTCCCATTCGCTCCCTTAATGGCTTCCTTTCTTTGTTTTTGTTCAACAAATTTATAGCCTTAGCGTGCTTGCCTACTTGCTGGCGCAAACTGTTCGCATCAAGTATGACAATAAACGCTAAAGCTAATGCCACGACTAAAGCTGGCTCTTGAAGCCCTTCATTTAAAGCAATAATCGTTGCGGCACTACTCACGATACTACTATGGTTGCTTGGCATGCCGCCGTAGCCAATCAAATCAAAAGCTAAACGTTTTGCTTGAATAGTATTGAACGCAAACTTTGTACAGCCAGCCACTAACCACGCAAAAAAAGGTGTAATAAGGTAACTAAGATCCATAACGTTTTCCTTTTTTAAACGGTTAATGAGTAGATGCAGGCAGCAATCCATCCGAGAATAGTTAGCTGAAGCCAACGGTCGGCAAACAAGGCATCTGTTGGTGATTCACCTGAATCTTTCGACTCTACAATAAACCAGTAACGGTATAAGCCAAATAAAACGAATGGAATGGTATACACCATATCTGGCTTATCCGAAATAACAAATAAGCTATAAAATAAGATGGCACAAGTTGCTGACATTTCGGCATATTTATCAACAAGCTCTATCGTGTAAAACTGTAGTACATTTCGAGCTTTGTTACCGCTTTTCATGAGCTCTTGTCGTCTCTTAATTGAGGCAAGGAAAAGTGCTAGGGAAAGTGTGGTTATAAACATCCAAGAAGAAAGTGGCACATCTAAAGAAACCGCACCAGCATAGACGCGTAAAACAAAACCTGTCGCTATCGTAAAAATATCTAATACAGGTTGGTGCTTAAGGTAGAAAGTATACGCCACATTTAGTAGCAAGTACGCTGCAACTACCGCTACTACTTCAGGGTAAACCAAAGCTGATAGCGCTACGGCACCATACAAAACAACCATCAAAATGCGTGCTTGTGGTTTACTCACTTCACCTGATGCTAGCGGTCTGCTTTTAGATTTAACAGGATGCTTTCTGTCATTTTCGATGTCGTTATAGTCATTTAACACATAAGTTGCTGATGAAGCTAAACAAAAAATAACAAAGGCAGACAGCGAATGCTGGACTGACAGCATATCAGTGAATACTCCTGAGAAAAGCAAAGGCGCAAAAACAAAGGCGTTTTTGACCCACTGCTTTGGCCGCATAAGACGTATTACTGGAGGTAAATTGGACATTTTAATTCTTCTTAATAAAATCTAGGCAAAATCTAGGCAAAATTTAGGCAAAATGATATGCTGATGGTTTATAAAAATCAATGTATATATAATGACTAAGAGTATGCTTTATGTCGCTTTTGCTATCGTAGCGACCATTGTGAACCTTTTCACACAAGAAATAACATCAACCCTTTTTCACTATGAATATGAATATGAAATTGTTGTTAGTATGTTCACAGGCACGCTGACGGGATTGATTGTTAAGTACTTGCTAGATAAGAAGTTTATTTTTAGGTTTGAAACTAAAAGCCAGAAGCAAGATATCACAACCTTCTTTTTCTATAGCTTAATGGGTGTGATTACTACAGTCCTTTTTTGGGTTACGGAATATACCTTTGACCTTTGGTTTGAAACCAAAACAATGCGCTATGTGGGAGCAGTGATTGGGCTGAGTATTGGCTACGTCACTAAATACTACTTAGATAAAAAATATGTATTTATAGAGCGTTAGAATGAAAAAAATAACAAGCTGGGGTAAATACCCACTCATTGATGCAAATATCAACGTACCTTCGAGAAGTCAAAAGTTAGCGAATGAAACGCAAAGCGGAATAGCACGAGGCTTAGGTCGTAGCTATGGTGACAGCGCACTTTCAGAAAACATCGTAGTCAGTGAGCAGTTAAATCACTTTATCTCGTTTGATGAAAACACAGGGACGCTCCGCTGTGAAGCAGGTGTTTCACTTGATGAAATCTTAACAAGCTTTGTCCCAAAAGGCTGGTTCCTTTCCGTCACACCAGGAACAAAATTCGTGACTGTTGGAGGCGCTATTGCCAGTGATGTTCACGGGAAAAATCACCACCTTGAGGGCAGTTTTAGTGATCACGTTACTTCGTTAACCCTCATCACTAATGAGCAAGAAATCACTTGCTCAAGAGAAGATAATCCTGACTTATTCCACGCCACCTGTGGTGGAATGGGATTAACTGGCATTATCACGGAGGCAACATTCAAATTGAAACCGATAACTAGTGCTTACATTAATCAAAAAGTAGTTAAAGCTAAAAATTTAGAGATCGCTTTAGCACTGTTTGAGCAATATAAAGATGTGACCTATTCGGTTGCGTGGATTGATTGTCTGTCCACAGGCGATAACCTAGGTCGCTCATTACTAATGCTAGGAGAGCACGCTGACAAAGGTGAACTTACCACGCACAAAGGCGGTTTATTAAATATGCCGTGTGATATGCCTTCTTTTTTGTTGAACAAATACACCATACAGACATTTAATTCAGCCTATTATAACAAGCAACTGAAAGAAGAAGTAAACAATACTGTTCACTATGACCCATTCTTCTACCCACTTGATGGCATCAATAACTGGAATCGTATGTATGGCAGTAATGGCTTTACACAATACCAGTTTGTTATTCCTAAAGAAGCAGGGAAAGAAGGTCTGACCGAAATCCTTGAAGCGATAGCGGAATCAAAACAAGGTTCTTTTCTTGCAGTATTGAAGGTGTTTGGTGAAGGTAACAAAAATCTCTTATCGTTCCCAATGGAAGGTTATACCTTAGCGCTTGATTTCAAGCTAAACGAAAAGCTATTTACTTTACTCGATAGACTAGACATCATTGTTAGAAAATATGAAGGCCGTTTGTATCTCTCTAAAGACGTCAGGATGCCAGAAGAGATGTTTAAGGCGGGATACCCTCAATGGGAAGAGTTCCAAGCATTAAGAAAAGAATATGGCGTAGATGAACTGTATCACTCGTTCCAGTCTAAACGGATAGGATTATAAAGATCGTGCAAAACATTATTATTATTGGCGCAACATCAGCAATGGCAAAAGAAGTTGCCAAGCTATACGCCATAGAAAAAGCCAACCTCTATCTTATTGCTAGAGATACCTCAAAACTCGACACTATCAAGCAAGACTTGATGGTAAGAGGCGCAAACACCGTTCATACAGTACAGTTTGATGCGAATCAGTTTGACTCTCACCAAGTACTTATTGAGCAAGCGTTCGATGCACTCGGTCGTGTTGATGTATTGCTTGCTGCTCACGGAAGTCTACCCAATCAAGAGCTTTGCCAAACTGATTCAATTAAAGCCATTGAAGAGTTAAATACCAATGGAGTAAGTGTTATTTCGCTTCTCACTCACGTAGCCACGAAAATGGAGCAGCAAAAATCAGGAAACATAACCGTTATCACCAGCGTTGCAGGCGACAGAGGTCGTCAGTCAAATTACGTTTACGGCGCAGCAAAAGGCATGGTTTCCACTTTCTTGCAAGGACTGGCTCAGAAGCTCAGTAAATCAGGTGTTCACGTCCTCGATATCAAGCCAGGCTTTGTTGATACGCCAATGACCGCTGAGTTTGATAAAGGGGTGCTTTGGGTAAAGCCTGAGAAGGTGGCTGAAATAATTAAAAATAGAATTGAAAAGAGATCTAACTTTTCTTATGCGCCAGGTTTTTGGTCTTTGATTATGTTTGTGATTAAGGTGATACCAAAAATAGTGTTTAATAGAATAAAATTATGATCTTAAGTTGGTATGGTGAGAGCGGGTATTGGTTTTAATGAACATTGAACCTACTGAGGACGTGTCTGTTTTGATTTGCACATATCATCCAGATAAAAATCTTGTCGAGCAAGTTGAGTCTATCAATAGATCTGCTGGAAATAGCGGTAATGTGAGGTTGTTTGTATTTGATGATACTGATTCCTGCGATGATTTAGTCCGTCTAATTAACGAAAACGATCTTAATAATATAAAAATATCTGCAGGAGCAAAGCAAGGTAGTGCTTGCTCTAATTTTATTTTCGCGCTTGATAAAATTGACGCGGATTGGCTATTTTTATCTGACCAAGATGATATATGGGATGAGTGTAAAGTTGAAGAGTATTTTAAAATAGCAAGGGAGTTAGATAGCAATACTCCTCAAGTTATTTTTTCTGATGCATCATTAATTAATGAAGAAAGCTCTCTTCTATTTGATAGTTTCTTTCGATATCAAGGTTTATCCGTAAATGTGTTAAATAGTGATGATATTCTTTTTACAAATTGTGTCCAAGGAGCAACACTGTGTATCAACAGTAAAATGATAAATTTGATAAGAGAGTCTTTGGATGGCGAAGACAGTAACCGGATTGCAATGCATGATTGGTGGATTGCTATTCTTGCTCGTTACTATGGCAATTGGAGTTTTATAGATAGGCCTTTGATCGGATACCGACAACATGACCGGAATGTTGTTGGAGCTATAGAAGATGGTAATAGTTTAGTTAGATTTATAAAACACCCTGTTTTGTATTATAAAAATCTCAAGAAATTAAAATCTCAGTATGAATTTTGGTTAAAGGTTTCGAAGAGGTTAAAAGGAGGTTCAGCATTTGATTGTAAAAAGCTAAATATATCCTTTCTATCTCGGTGCAAATTGATACTTATTAATCTAATACCGTAACTTAGTAAAGTAGATTACTGTGCTTTTTAGGTAATGATAGAATGTTGTTGAAAAAATATTGCGATTAGAGTGTTGTGCTAAATGAATCGCATGAAACATAGGGTAATAAGTTACTGATACGTCGGTTTCTTTTGCTCTTCTACAGATATCTACATCTTCAAAGTACATAAAGTATTTTTCATCAAATCCATTTAGTCTTTTAAATATATCACATTGAAATAATAAAAATGAACCAGCAGCCCAGTCGATTACGATTGGTGATTTTATCTTACTTTTATCATAGTGATCAGTTCGATTCACCCCCAAGAGGCTCTTTATTGGGTTGAGAAGGTTAGGGAAGTGCCTAATTGAATTATCGTATTTTGTCATTTCTCGGTTCTTAAATAAGTTGATTGTCGATATAGGACTTTCTTCTGTAATTATCTGTTCCAGAAGTAAGTTGATTGTTGATGTTTTAATCTCTACATCGGGGTTAAGTACTAAAAAATGGTCGCTTAATGTCATATTAAGAGCTTGTTCAGCATATAGAAATACTTCATTGTTGTTGGAGCCAAATCCTCTTTTATTTTCGCCTTGAATAAGGTGTATGGAAGAGGATAAACAATAATCTTTCAATTTTTTGGAAGCCAACGTATTTGACTTAATAATCACTGTGTGCTCTGTTGCGAGCTTCATTAACGTTGGGTTAGCGCAGATCATATTATCATGGTTGTGATTGACTACTGAAATATAAAGGGCCATTTAGTAACTTTCCTGCGCATGTGTAAATCCGGTAGGTGCATCTAATAGAATCTTCATAATACATTCTTCATCAAAGTCATGGCAGCATACATCAAGTTGGCTCAACAAGGCTTGCATTTCGCTCCAACCTAGCATCTGTTCTTTGGCCATCATAATTTTTTGATGGCCGCTTCCTTCCACATTATCCCCAATCAAAAGCTCTTCATAGAGTTTCTCCCCTGGGCGTAATCCTGTAAACTTTATAGAAATATCGCCTTCTTGAGAGTCGCCTTCGACATTTTCTTGCATGCCCATCAAATGAATCATGCGTTTTGCTAGGTCGAGAATTTTGACTGGCTCTCCCATATCAAGCACGAATACTTGACCATTGTTCCCCATGGCTCCTGCTTGTATAACAAGTTGCGCCGCTTCTGGGATCAGCATGAAATAACGAATGATATCTGGGTGAGTTACGGTTACAGGGCCGCCACATTTGATTTGCTTTTTAAATAGTGGAACGACAGAGCCAGATGAGCCTAGAACATTCCCAAAGCGAACCATAGTAAAAGTGGTTGTATTTTGCTTGTGTGCTAATGCTTGAAGAACCAGTTCAGCCATACGTTTGGTCGCACCCATCACGTTAGTTGGTCTTACTGCTTTATCTGTTGAGATTAGGGTAAAATTCTTCACACCTGTTTGTATCGCAGCTTCAGCGCAAGCGAGTGTACCGAACACATTATTACGAACACCTTCAACAATATTATCTTCAACTAAAGGGACGTGTTTATAAGCTGCAGCATGATAAACGGTTTCAATCCCATGTGCTGTCATCAGTTTTTCTAAGCGGTTTTGCCTCTGAACTGAACCAAGAGCTGCGACGATTCGAGTCTCGCTTTTTAAGTTGATCTTTGTCGAATTTAGTTCTTGATCGATTTTGTAAAGGTTGTATTCATTTAGTTCGAACAGAACGAGTGTTTTGGGTTTTTGTGACATGATTTGGCGACATAACTCAGAGCCGATAGATCCACCGGCGCCAGTCACCATCACATTCTTATTAAAAATGTTTTGTGCTAAAAGTGCCTTGTCTGGATCAACGGCTGCTCTCCCAAGCAGATCGGCGACGTCAAGGTCTTTCACTTCGGTTGCTGTTGCTTTACCTGCAGCGATATCTTCCACTGATGGTACCGATTGCACTGCGATCGGCCAGTGTGATAATTTCTCCACTAGCCTTAGACGTTCGCCTTTATTGATCCCATTAATGGCTAAAAGTAGCTTCACGGGTTGATAAAGTGATTGGAGGTGTTCAAACTCACTCGGGTGATGGACCTTAAGCCCAAATAATATTTGCCCCGATTTTGTTGGATCATCATCAAGTAATACTACTGGGTTGTATTCGTCTCCCTGGATTAGGGCATATGTTAGATCGCGACCAGTAGCACCTGCGCCATAAACAAATACATTAGGTTTCTGGCGTTTAAACCAGTGATAATAAATTGAACGGATGAGGATTCTTGGGCCGCCTAAAGTCAGTGTCGCCAAACCTGCATAGATAAATGGGACACTTCTAGGGATGAATGAGTGGAAAAAAAAGCCACTCATAATTAAAGCTAAGGTGGAAATGATAACGCCAAGGAAGATGTTGCCAACTGCGGGCAACATCATATAGCGCAAGACTGCTCGGTACATCCCTAGCTTAACGAAGCTATAAATCGTGATTGAAACAGTAATGAAAAGAGTGATTAGTTCCTCTATCTCAACTTCAAAAAATGCATTTCCAAGCCTTAAGGTAATGGCTAGATAGAGTGAAATCACGATAGCGAAAATATCATAGCCAATACTGATGAAACGCTTGTTCTTTCGTTTGGCATTAAGCAATATGTGTATTGGTCTGATCATGGTGTTCCTTAGCGAGCCACTGAGTGTCTTAAGTTTGATAGTTATAGTTTTTTGAATGTATTTTAATGTTGTTGAGTGCGGTAAGCTAGTCGTAATTGACAGTTCTGTGTTGTTCAGTAATTTTGCTGTTAATGCTGCTTACTTTTTATTCAATATTTAGAGCTTTTTTGTATTATGAAATTATTGGTCACTGGTAGTACGGGCTTTGTCGGCTCTCGCTTTGCGAAGTTAGCACAAGAGTGTCAGTGGGAAGTTTTGCCCGTAGTGCGAAAAGCGGCACAAATACAGCCTAATAGCTTGGTTGTTTCTTCTATTGATTCGAGTACAGATTGGTCTGGTGCATTTGACGGTGTGGATTGTGTTGTTCACTGTGCTGCTCGAGTACATCAAATGAATGAAAGTGAGCAAGATGCTTTAGCCGCTTATCGAGAAGTTAATACTTTGGGGACGCTAACTCTAGCGAGACAAGCCGCTGATGCAGGCGTTAAGAGATTTGTCTTTGTTAGCTCGATTAAGGTGAACGGAGAATTGAGTGAATTAGACTCACCCTTTGATCCTGATTTAAGTCATACTCCACAAGCCCCTTATGGTTTGAGTAAATATGAAGCCGAGATTGAGTTAGCGCAACTTGCCAAAGATACAGGGTTAGACATCGTCATTATTAGACCGCCTTTGGTTTACGGACCTGGCGTAAAAGCGAATTTCTTATCTATGATGCGCTTGATTGATAAAGGCATTCCGTTACCGTTTGGTGCGATAAAAAACCAAAGAAGTTTGGTTTATTTGGATAATCTATGTGATTTGATACTGACGTGTTGCGAGCACCCTTCAGCTCCGGGGCGTACCTTCTTGGTATCGGATGATAATGATGTGTCGACAACTCAATTGATGCAGATCATCGCTCAAACTATGGGAAAATCATCGCGATTGATTCCAATCCCGATGTCTTGGATACAACTGGGTGCTTCAGTGTTGAAAAAACAGCAAGTTGCACAAAGAGTATGTGGCAATCTCCAAGTTGAAATTGGCTTGACGAAAGATATTCTGGGTTGGAAACCTCCTGTGACCTTCGAGCAAGGGATCAAAAGAACAGTCGAAGCATACTTTAAGTCGCATTGATGCGTTTTAGGTAGCTTATGGCTTTCTTGTTCATAAACTCTTCAGGTATTCTTTATTGATTAGTGGTGTTTATAGCGCCCCCAAAGTTTTCAATCCGAATTTGATAGGACACATATTTTGATCCGTTTGTTAGACTTCTTTTTTGCTTTCTTTGGCTTGTTGTTCCTTTGGCCTGTATTTGTTGTTATTTGTATCCTCGGCTATTTTGATACGGGTTCACCTGTCTTTTTTCAGATCCGAGTAGGGCGCAACAAAAAACCATTCACTTTAGTTAAATTCCGCACCATGCCAGTGGAAACAAAATCTGTTGCGACTCATTTAGTTGGTGCTAGTTCTGTCACCAAATTAGGGGGATTTCTACGTAAGACGAAACTAGATGAACTCCCTCAGCTATACAACGTTTTGAAAGGTGAAATGAGTTTAGTTGGCCCAAGACCATGTTTGTTCAACCAACAACAACTGATCGATGAGAGAGAATCAAGAGGCGTACTTGCGGTAAGACCGGGTGTGACGGGGTTAGCTCAAATCAATGATATCGATATGTCGACACCGGAAAAACTAGCGGAATGGGATCAACGCATGATTAACACATTGAATACTAAATTGTACTTCCAATACATCATTCAAACAGTATTAGGCAAAGGCTCGGGCGACCGCGTTTAATTTGCCTCTTGCTTTCTTGCCTGTCTTTGACGTTTTTTAGAATCAGTTTTGTATTTTGACGAGGCTTAGGCAGGGGCTATAACGTGTAGTGAGTGTGGCTGATTAGATCGTAGATTATTTAATTATAAACATAAGTTTACGTAACAAAGCCAATGTTCGTTAGCTAATTTCAGTGTTGACGAGAGCCGTGAGCTGACGCCTGTATTTCCCTGTTTTACAATGTCACTATACTTAACCCTAAACGTCACCATGATAGGTTGTTCTCTTTGGTGTTTGTATTCTCATACCTTAGTTTGTTTATTTGGAGCATAGGTTTTGCTTGATTGGTTCATGAATCCTGCTGTTCAGGTACTTAGCTTGTTTGTTGCAACAATCTGCGGCTTGATACGCTTTCAATCTCAGTCTGATAGAGTGTTTGGTGTATTGTTGTTAGTGCTTTTTACTAGCTCTCTGGTTACGACAGAACAGGTTATCCAAAGCTTTTCAAATATAGGTTTATTAACTTTGATACTGCTGATTATTTGCTCTGTAGCATTAGAGAAAACGAAGCTACTAAGAGTAATTACCAACTATGTTATTGGACCTAATTATCGCTCTACTTTACTCAGGTTATTGAGTTTAACTACTTTTTCTTCAGCTATATTGAACAATACTGCGGTAGTTTCCACTATGTTGGCACCGATCCGAAACAATCCGTACCACAAAGCCAGTAAACTACTTATCCCTCTTTCTTATGCTGCCATGCTGGGTGGAACCTTAACCTTAGTTGGAACGTCCACTAACTTAATCGTTAATAGTTTGGTTATCGACTCTGGTTTGCCCAGTTTGAAGTTTTTCGACTTTACCGTTGTGGGCTTATGTTTGGTCGTGGGTTGTGGGGCGCTTTTGCTTGCATTAAGCCCATTATTGCCAGAGTACGATAAGGGGCAAGTTCAGATTCGTGATTATATTATCGATACTGAAGTCGCTTCAGATTCAGAGCTAATCGGAAAGTCTGTAGAGCAAAATGGTCTTCGACATTTAGAGTCGTTATTTTTGGTTGAAATATTGAGAGAGGGGCGCTTGATATCGCCTGTGACTCCTCAGGAGGTTATTGCACCTAATGATCGCTTATTGTTTAGTGGGGACGTTAAGAAGATCACGATACTAAGGGAGTTCAATGGCCTTTCTTTGTTTGCGAGTAATAGTGGCTTACCTCTCGATAACCTCTCCGAAGTGGTTATTAAGCCGGAAAGTAACTTGGTCGGAAAAACACTTAAGCATTCAGGTTTTCGTGCTTTGTTTGATGCTGCTGTCGTTGCGATTAAACGTGATGGAGTGGCGTTGTCAGGCAAGCTTGGTGAGGTGACGCTTGAGGCCGGTGACTACTTAGTGCTTGCAGTGGGAAACGATCACTATTCAAGAAATAATATCCGTAAGAATTTTTATTTATTGAGCGAAGTTGAAACGGATCAGTGCTTAAGTGGTTGGAGAGAAAAGCTGACTGTTGTTGGGTTTCTCGGTTCTATCTTGTTGGCGGCGTTAGGTGTTGTGTCTCTTTTTAAAGTGATGTTGATATTATTAGGTGCACTTTTGTTGTCTGGGTGTTTAACGGCTAATGAGGCTCTACAGCGTTTGCCTAAAAATATTTGGTTAATTATATCCTCCGCCCTGCTCTTGTCTCAGGCTTTAACGAATAGTGGTGCTTTGGGTGGGTTAGAAACAATGGTTCATTCATATGATTATTTGTTTACTCCACTTACTGGCTTGATTGTTGTTTATTTGTTGGCGTGGTTAATGACAGAGTTGGTCACTAACAATGCGGCGGCTGCACTCGTACTTCCTATTGGAATCGAATTGGCTTCGAGTTTATCTGCAAACCCTCAAGCGTATATACTCGCAGTAGCGTTTGGTGCTAGCGCCAGTTTTATTAGCCCGTACGGTTACCAAACTAACTTGATGGTGTTTAATGCGGGGCAGTATAAGCTGCAAGATTTTGTGAAAGTAGGCGTACCGATGTGCCTGCTTTATGGCGTGATTGTGTTAACCGCAATACCTGCCTTTATTGGATTGTAATTAAGGACTTCTTTGAAATGAATATTTCTTCAGAGCGTATGACTCATCTAAAGCAATTAGAAGCTGAGTCTATTCATATTATGCGTGAGGTTGCCGCTGAGTTTGATAACCCGGTAATGCTATATTCTGTCGGTAAAGATTCTTCGGTGATGCTCCACCTAGCACAAAAAGCATTTGCGCCAGCTACGCCTCCGTTCCCATTAATGCACGTAGATACCACGTGGAAGTTTAAAGAAATGATTCAGTTTCGTGACTATATGGCGGAAAAAGTAAGTATGAAGTTGATTGTGTATCAAAACCCTGAAGGGGTAAAGATGGACATCAGCCCATTTGTCCATGGCAGCTCCGTACATACTGACATCATGAAAACTCAAGGCTTGAAGCAAGCTCTAGACAAGCATGGCTTTGATGCTGCATTTGGAGGCGCACGCCGTGATGAAGAAAAGTCTCGCGCCAAAGAGCGTGTCTATTCCTTCCGCGATGAGCATCATCGCTGGGATCCAAAGAACCAACGTCCTGAGCTATGGAATGTGTATAACGGCAAGGTAAATAAAGGCGAGAGCATTCGTGTGTTCCCTCTATCAAATTGGACTGAACTGGATATCTGGCAGTACATTTACCTAGAGAACATCGAAATTCCAGGGTTGTATTTAGCGGCTAAGCGTCCAGTGATTAAGCGTGACGGTATGCTCATAATGAAAGACGATGAGCGCATGGAGCTCAAAGAAGGCGAAGTGATTGAAGAGAAGATGGTTCGCTTCCGTACGCTTGGCTGCTACCCGTTGACGGGTGCGGTAGAGTCTGAAGCCGCGACGCTACCAGAAATTATCCAAGAGATGCTACTAACCACAACTTCTGAACGCCAGGGACGTGCCATTGATCATGATTCTTCTGGTTCAATGGAGAAGAAGAAACGCGAAGGGTATTTCTAAACTGTTATGACGACTCCATACCAACGTAAAAACAATGACTCCGTGAGTGATGATGTCGTGTGGCATAACTCAACGGTGACCCATCAAGACCGTGTGGCTCAAAAAGGGCAAAAGCCTGTCATACTTTGGTTCACTGGTTTAAGTGGCTCAGGCAAATCTACCGTCGCCAATGCAGTGGAAAGTAAACTGTTGCAAATAGGTAATCACAGTTACCTACTTGATGGTGATAATGTGCGCCATGGCCTTAATAAAGATTTAGGTTTTTCAGATACAGACCGCGTTGAAAACATCCGCCGTATCGGTGAGGTGGCGAAGCTGTTTGTTGATGCTGGTAATATTGTGTTAACCGCATTTATTTCTCCATTTCTCTCTGACCGCCAACAAGTGCGTGAATTAGTAACTGAAGGCGAATTTCTTGAAGTGTTTGTCGATACACCGCTAGATGTGTGTGAAGCTCGTGACCCTAAAGGGCTCTACAAGAAAGCACGTGCCGGTGAGATTAAACACTTCACAGGTATCGACTCAGAATACCAAGCACCGGTAAACCCTGAAATCCATCTGCATACGGCTGAGCTATCGATTGAAGCTTGCGCGGATTTTGTCGTAACTGAGCTTGAGAAGAGAGGCTATCTACAACTAGGGGAGCATGCTTAATGCATTATGACGTATTTAACGGTGATGCTGATGGCATCATTGCCTTGTTGCAACTTAGATTCGCAGAGCCCAAAGAGTCTACTTTGATTACCGGCGTGAAACGTGACATTCAACTGCTGAAGCAAGTGGATATCGACCAAGCTGAATCAGTGACGGCGCTGGATATATCCATGGAGAAAAACCTACCAGAACTGGAAGCTCTTTTGCAAAATAATGTGAAAGTGTTTTATTGCGACCATCACCGCAGTGGCGATATCCCACAGTCAGACAGCCTAGAGGTACTAATTACTTTGGATGCAGAAGTGTGCACCAGTTTACTGATTAATGATCGGCTAGGTGGACAGTGCGCTAAATGGGCTGTTGCGGCCGCGTTTGGTGACAACCTGTTTGCTTCAGCCTATAAGCTAGCACAAGAGATTAGCTTAACCGAATCCGAAACCGAGTTCTTAAAAGAGCTGGGCAATTTGATCAACTATAACGGTTATGGCGCAACGCTGAATGATTTGCACATTGACCCGGCAGACCTGTATCAACAATTGACAGCCTACGTTGACCCGTTATCGCTACTCGATGATGAGAGCTCGCCGTACCACACTCTGAAAAAAGGTTATGAGCTAGATCGTAACCAAGTGCTGAGCATCAAATCGGTTCACTCGGACACGCAATGTGAAGTGTTTGAATTACCGTGTGAAGCCTGGGCAAGGCGCATTAGTGGTGTGTTTGGCAACGAGCTTGCAAATCAAAGTCCTGATTTAGCGCATGCAGTATTAACGCTAAACGCGAGCAAGCAAGATTACACGGTGAGCGTGCGTGCACCATTGAACAACCGTGTGGGTGCGGATGACATCTGCTCATCGTTTCCAACCGGTGGCGGTCGTAAAGCAGCTGCAGGCATTAACGCGTTAACGTTAGATGACAAGCAGAAGTTCATCTACACGTTGTCAGCGTATTACGCTCATTAAATGAAATGTAATTGCGGAAGGTACACCGCTACTTTCTGCAATGTGGCGCTAAAGCTCCCATGCTCTAGAGTGCAAAGCATTCGAGTAGACAACCCAATTATACAGGGCATTGAAGCCTGAAAAAGAAGATTAGGAGAACGAAATGTCTCACAGCTCAGAGCTAATCGCAACGGACATCGAAGCGTATCTTAAAGTCCATGAAAACAAAGATTTATTACGTTTTTTGACTTGTGGTAACGTTGATGATGGTAAATCTACATTGATTGGTCGTTTGCTTTACGATTCAAAATTGATTTACGAAGATCAAATGGTGGCGATTGAGAAAGACTCTCAGAAGTTTAACACCACCGATGGCGATTTCGATTTGGCTCTTTTAGTTGATGGTCTGCAATCAGAGCGAGAGCAGGGCATTACTATCGATGTAGCATACCGTTATTTCTCAACGGATAAACGTAAGTTCATCATCGCTGATACTCCAGGACACGAGCAGTACACACGTAACATGGTGACAGGTGCTTCTACCTGTGATTTAGCGATTGTCATGGTGGATGCTCGTTACGGCATTCAAACGCAAACTCGTCGCCACAGTTACATTTGCAGTTTGCTGGGTATTAAACACATCATTGTAGCCATTAACAAGATGGACTTGATGGAATACAGTCAAGATGTGTATAAGAAGATTAAAGCCGATTACCGTGAAATGGCGAAGAACTTCAACATCGATGATATACGTTTTGTGCCGATTTCAGCCCTTAACGGCGACAACGTGGTGAAACCAAGTGAAGCGATGGATTGGTATCCAGGTGCAACGCTGATGAAGCTGCTTGAAACCGTTAAAATTGACCAAGATAAAGACCTTGACCACATGCGCTTTCCAGTGCAATACGTGAATCGCCCCAACCTAAACTTCCGTGGTTTCTGTGGCACGCTCACGTCTGGCCTGGTGCAAGTGGGCGATGAGGTGACAGCGCTGCCATCAGGCAAGAGCTCACGCGTAAAGTCTATTTATACCTTTGATGGTGAGCTAGGTACCGCTCATCCTGGTCAAGCGATCACGTTGATTCTGGAAGATGAAATTGATGTGTCACGTGGTGATATGCTAGTGCATAACGGTCACGAGCCTATAGTTACGAATAAAATAAATGCTAATGTAGTATGGATGGGTGAGAACCCAATGCGTACGCACAAAGAGTACATATTTAAATTTGCGACCAAATCGTGCTTAGGTAAAGTGACGGGCATCCCTCATAAGATCGATGTCAATACTCTTGAACAGCACGCTGAAGAGAGTGAGACACTTGATCTTAACGAGATTGCACTGTCTGAGATTACATTGACCGATAAGATCGCGGTGGATACTTACCAAACACTACCACAAACAGGCTCATTCATTGTAATTGACCGCCACAACAACGTGACTGTAGGTGCTGGTATGATTTTCTCCATATCCGGTGAGAAAACAGAAGAAAGTCGTGTGTACTCTCAATCTGAGAAAGATCTAAATGCTTATGTTCGCAAGCATTTTCCTGAGTGGGGCTGCGCAAAGGTGTAACTTCATAAGGTAGCAGTAGCACACTGAATTTGACCACTAGCCTTAGGTAAGGGGGCTTGTTTCCAAAAAGGTTATATCTCTTTTTAGCTAAGTATTTGCTCTTTGGCTATCATTATCTTTTAATCATCGTTGCTTTTACGTTATCCCCAAGAGAAAAGCTCTTTGTAGAGCTTCTCTTGGCTATACCTTCTTAGCTTCTGATGATCATGATGTGTCGACTACTCAGTTAATGCGGACTATTGCTCAATCAATGGGTAAGGCGCCGAGGCTTTTGCCTATTCCAATGTCTTGGATACAAGCTGGTTCATCAGTTTTAAATAAACAGCACATAGCTCAAAGAATCTGTGGCAACCTCCAGTGTCTTTCGAAGAGGGGATTAAAAGAACGGTAGAAGCATACTTGAAGTCACATTGATATGTTTTGAGTGACACGTGACGTTCTTTTGTACCAAGCTTTTAGCTACTCTATTAATACCAATTATCTCATACCCATATTCATCCAATCTGAATTTTAATAAGGCATACATTTTGATTCGTTTGTTAGATTTCTTTTTTGCTTTCTTTGGCCTACTGTTCCTTTGGCCAATATTTCTCGTCATTTGCATCATCGGATATTTTGATACCGGTTCTCCCGTCTTTTTTCAGACTCGGGTAGGGCGTAACAAAAAGCCATTTACTTTAGTGAAATTCCGCACTATGCCGGTAGAAACACAGTCAGTGGCAACTCACTTGGTGGGGGCTAGTTCAGTGACTAAATTGGGTGGTTTCTTACATAAGACTAAGCTGGATGAACTACCACAGTTATACAACGTTCTGAAAGGCGAAATGAGTCTGGTTGGCCCGCGACCATGCTTATTCAACCAGCAAGAACTCATCGATGAGAGAGAATCGAGAGGCGTGCTGGCGGTAAGGCCTGGTGTTACGGGGTTGGCTCAAATCAATGATATCGATATGTCTACACCGAAAAAGCTCGCGGAATGGGATCAAACAATGATTCAAACGCTCTCAGTAAAACTCTATTTTATTTATATTCTACAGACAGTTTCAGGTAAGGGTTCTGGAGATAGGGTTTAGTGAATAATGGTGTAAGTAAGCCGAGTGGATTGATTAAGCAGGGAATTCAACTTGGTTCCCTTAAGGTTACAGGTGCAATCGGGGCTTTATTGGTCAACCTATTACTGGTTCGCTTATATCAACCAGAGCTCATTGGACGATATTTTATCTCTCTCGGCATTCTTGTTTTTTTATCGCAAGTAGCGACATTGGGAGGGGGGCGATTACTCGTAAAGAATATTGCCGCCAGCGATGACTTAAAAGAAAAATACTGTTCCATTTCTGCTGTTTTTATACTTTCCTTATTGGGTTCGTTGCTCTGTTCTGGATTGTATTTTGGGGTGTTAGTTAGGCTGCTTGACTTTACTGTTAGATTGGGTTTATTTGAAATATACGCAATGTCGTTGTTTTATTTAACAATTGCTATATTTCAAGCTCACAATAAGGCCCCTTTAGGGGCGTTTTTTCAATTTGTGTTACAACCCTTTCTGTTTGTTGTATTAGTGCTGACTATACCTGCATATTCTCTTATTGAATTGTATCTTTTTAGTGTTGTAGTGACGCTAGTTATTGCATTAGGATATTTAATTAAAATAGGTGCTATAGGCTTTAGTCGAATGTCAGTTACGGAGTTAAATAAGACATTCAAAAGTACATTACCATACCTATCTATCATGTCTCTTGGTCTTGCGGTTACTCATCTGGCACTGCCTTTCTCTTCATTTTGGTTAGATGATAAGAGTATTGCAGTGATGGGAGTTATTGCTCGTTTAATGAATGTTTTTTTCTTTGTGGTTGTTGGTGCAAGAATATTACTATTACCTCGCTTTACCAAAGCGGTGAGCCTTAAAGATTCAAAAGCAGTATTGAAGTTATGTTATGCGGGTGCAGTTTTTCCTGCCGTTACCATGTTGTTTGGTGTCATGATTATCTTTATTTTCAGTGAAAAAATTATGACGTTATTTGGCGGTGAGTATGTTCCTTTTCATGAATTACTGGTTTATAGCTCATTGCTTCTGATTCCTGCGGCTTTTTGTGGTTGGACTGAGAGCTTTTTAATAGCCCAAAATAAATTAGGCTATATTACCATTTCGACAGTTATGTCCGCACTTTTCGTTTTTGTTTTACTCGCTGTGTTAACTATTAACTATGGAGTATGGGGGGCTGTGTTAGCCTCGATTGGAGGTAAAACCATTTATACTTTATTTACTGCTTATTTTGCATATAAGTTTCAGAGTGGCGTAAACAAAAGTTAATATTTATATTGAGCAACTAAAATAATATCACCACTGTGTTTGAATAACTTTGATTTTACTAGTGACCATAATGTTCCCAGTAAGCGGTGTTTTTTACCTGATTTCAGCCTTCTATCTTGATCAAAATAGAGTTCCTTTACTTCAAAATTCAATCCTTCGATAAGTTTTACAAAGGTGATTGGTGTAAAAGTGTAATAGTGGTCATTACTGACTTTTTCTCGTTGTAGTAATAGAGCGGGAAGCGCATGTTTTATATTGTATGCATTTGGTACTGCAAAGATAACTTTTTTGGTTTTTACAATGCTCATTGTTTTCTTTATGAAGCCTGTTAGATCAACCACATGCTCTATTACATGAGATAAAACGACATAATCATACTCTTCTTCTAGGTACTTGCTTTGATCATTGAATATATCGCAATAATCAACATGGTATCCTTTTTCTTGCAGTAATTTAATGCCCTTTTTATTGATATCAAGCCCAGCTGTATAGCTAGCCTTTTGGGATATATTGTGGAATTGATGCTCTCCTTGTTCTATGTACTTTTGCATAGAGAGCATATCAATCATATCTACACAGCCAATCACTAAAACTCGTTTATCTTTGCATAGTTCAGGGATTGAGTGTCGTCGGATATCTAGTAGCGCCACTTTTTTAAATGAAAGTTGAGCATTATCCCCAACTTTAGTGGATGTAGTTATTAAGTTCACTATTGTTTCCTTTTATGAGTTAGGAGAGTGTAATTCTTGAAGTAAATGTTGGTGATAAAGGACGACATCACTGGCTTTCCAACCTTGATAAAAACTGTTTCCATAAAGGGTTACTGGTTTTTCAAGGAGTAAAGAATGTAACCCTCCAGTGGAGTTTATTGTATATATATGCTCACTTTGAAGAACGCTTTCCAGTAAAGCTCCTTGGTTGTAAATGAGGATGCCTTCTTGTTTGCAAAAACGGATTTGTTCTTGTATTACGCAGAGTTGTTTTTCTCCTGGGTGAAGCCGTACGATAAGAGGAAGTCCTTTTGATTCTGAGTCTTGGTGTGCTTTTTTAATTGAATCAATAGCATTTGTATTGGATTGAAATAGGGTTTGCGAATCTTGTGCTACTTGTCCTATGAATAAATTGAAGTTACTTGGACGTTGTAAGTGCTTATGCTTATGAATAACCTTTCTAACTCGATGGATCTCAATAGCTTTTTGTAGTTGTTGCAATGGTGATGAATGGGGAGCTGTCGTTTTTAGGCAATGAAAGCCTATCAGGTTCACAAACTGTTCTAGAGCTTTACTTAGGATTGAGGAGTCAACGTGTGGCGGACGAAAAGTGAGTAGTTGTGTTTTTAGCAGTTCTATTTCTCTAGGCGTCACAGTATGAGTTGTTCGTAATTCTTCTATTTTATTATGATGATCTGCGTCCGCATTTACCCCTGTATAACTTGACTGGTATTTATTGGGGAAATTAGCTATTTCAAAGTAACGAATATTATGATGTGTAGTCTTTATTTCTAAAGCAACGTATTGAAATCCTGAGAATACCCATAGTTCATCACTTGATTCTACTAATTTTTTAAAGTTACTTATATTAATACCGTATTGATATTCTCTCTGTCCCTTAATCTCTTCTATGCTCGATTGTGCTGTGTTTTTCTTAACTTTACTTTGTCTAAGTAAAATATGGCTACCAGGATATTTTTTTGTTTTTGCTAGCACATAGGAATAGATATTCGAATGAAATACACAAGAGGGCGTAGTGTTTTCATTGTTAAGAACTCGTTGGAAAAAATCAAGTCGAGAGGCATTGTCAATGAGTATATGTACTATTTTTCTTTGTTTCATTACGCAGATCCATCTGTTGTTAGTAAGGTTCTAATCGTTTTTATTACGATAGTTAAATCTAACTCGAAGCTGTAATGCTTAATATAATAGAGATCATAACCTAGCTTTGTCTGCGTTGATTCTGAATTGTCGGTGTATCCTTGATTTATCTGTGCCCAACCGGTTATTCCTGGCTTTACCGTGTGGCGATAGTTGTAACATGGGATTTTCTGTTTGTAGGACTCAACAAATTCAGGCTGCTCAGGTCGAGGGCCAATTAGGGACATATCTCCCTTTAGTACATTATAAAACTGCGGTATTTCATCTAATCTAAATTTTCTTAACCAAGCGCCAATAAAATGAATTCGATGTTTTTCTTGAGTAGCAAATTGTGCACTTTTAATTGATGCTGAATTGTACATGGTTCTGAATTTATACAGAGTAAATTTTGTACCATTTTTTCCAATTCGAGCTTGGGTGTATATTAATTTTCCTGGGTCTTGAATATAAAGTAGGGCGGAAATGATAGAGCATAAAATAAGAGTTATAGGAAGAAGTAATAGGATAAGAGCCGCTTCTAATATGGGCTTTATTTTTAAGTATCTAGAGTTTGGGGTGAGAGACTGTAAGGTGGTTTCGGATAAATGAGTGGTTGATACTTGTTTATTTAAGCGCTCTGTAATCACTTCTGAATGATAAACGGGAATCTGAGCAAGAGCGCAATCGGCAAGGAATTTAGCTGTATCTCTTGAGTGTGTTTTATGAAGGTTAGTAATTAGTCCATCGGAGTTTTTTTTGATTTGAAGCAGTGATATTTCTTTTTGATACTGATATACGGTAATATTTTTATAACGTGAGTCAATATTATCTACTGAACCGGTAAGAGAATATAGTGTGATTTTTTGTTTTTTATGTAAACGATAATAGATGAGGACCCAAATAAAGGTTAAGGCAGCCCCTATAAGCAAAGCAGGACGAGAGTATTCTATTCGGAGGAGTGTAATAAATAGAGCTGAAACGCCATAACTACTTATAAGTGTAATAATGAACTCGTGCTGTTTACTTGAAAATAGTCTATTTTTTGACGGAAGAGTATAAGTAGTTAATAAAAATACAAGCATAACCAAAATCATAGAGTTAAGAACAGTGCTTGGTAAATGAGAGTATATGAATAGACACCAACTTGTAATGATTAATTGAATGCTAAGAAGTGCCAATGAATGTTGGATAGTATAAAGCTTCATAGTAATTCGTATGTTGTGTTTCTTGTGGTGGAGTGTATCAAAATTTAAGGTTAGCAGCGAGGTTATAAGGTGCAGGTTTTTCCTAAGTTTAGGGAGCTTAATCTCAATTTATGGCCTGTTCGACTAAGCTTTCATTCAAGATTTAGACTAATGACCAAGTCTTGTAGTAACACAATGACCTGGAAATAACATAACCAAGCTTAGTCAATCCTGAGTCACTGACGTTTGGATTGGTGAAGGAGCATGCGAACAATGACAACAACACAACTATTGCGGATCTAGTTTGACTCATACGAACCTGCTCATTAACCAAAGGTGCATTGCCACTAACTCTGGGAGTGGAGGCCGGCATTCTGGGTATTGGTTATGATAGAGAGCTAGGTTTTAGTTGTCAGAATTTATATGCTTCAAACTAGCATTGGTATAGGGGGCAATACTCAAGCTTGTGAGATTTATCCGATCATTAAAGCTCTAAGAAAACAGACTTGATGGAGTAGCCATCATCTAATACTTAGGCTCACAGGGATTATTTATATGAACTTTAGTTTGGAAACAAAGTATCGGTCACCATCAAATGACATTTATTTTCATATCCGATCCTCTTACCTGAGACGTTTCTTGATCTTCCACTACAGTTTTGACTGTAAACTGTAGTAAAATTACGCTAATTTGTTTTTATACCGATTTATTTTGAATTGAACGAGGTCAGTCCTATGTCAGCTAAGAAGCCAATGGCTCTAGTGATCCTTGACGGTTACGGTTACCGTGAAGACAACCAAGACAACGCTATCGCGAACGCTAATACACCAGTATTAGACGGTCTTATTGCTAACCAACCTAACACGCTAATCTCGGCTTCTGGCTTAGATGTAGGCCTACCTGATGGCCAAATGGGTAACTCTGAAGTGGGTCACACCAACATCGGTGCGGGTCGCGTGGTATACCAAGATCTTACTCGTATCACTAAGTCAATTTCAGATGGCGAATTCGGCCAAACTGAAACACTAGTGAATGCTATTGATAAAGCGGTGAAAGCTGAGAAAGCGGTTCACATCATGGGCCTTATGTCTCCAGGTGGCGTTCACTCTCATGAAGATCACATCTACGCAGCCGTTGAAATGGCAGCAGAGCGTGGCGCAGAGAAAATCTACCTACACGCTTTCCTAGACGGTCGTGATACGCCGCCACGTAGCGCACAAAACACACTTGCACGTTTCCAAGAACTGTTCGCTAAGCTAGGCAAAGGCCGTGTGGCTTCGCTTATTGGCCGTTACTACGCAATGGACCGTGATAACAACTGGGATCGCGTTCAAGAATCTTACGACCTACTGACTCAAGCAAAAGCTGAGTTCACATTCGACACTGCAGTAGCTGGCCTAGAAGCGGCTTATGCTCGTGACGAAAACGATGAGTTCGTTAAAGCGACTGAAATTAAAGCAGAAGGCGAAGAGTCTGCAGCTATCGTTGATGGCGATGCGGTTATCTTCATGAACTACCGTGCCGACCGTGCTCGTGAAATCACACGTGCATTCGTGCCTGATTTCGACGGTTTTGCTCGTAACGTATTCCCAGCGATCGATTTCGTGATGCTGACTCAATACGCAGCAGACATCCCACTGCT
The DNA here is from genome assembly GCF_002875705.1 of Vibrio sp. 10N.261.45.E2. Classification (GTDB taxonomy): domain Bacteria; phylum Pseudomonadota; class Gammaproteobacteria; order Enterobacterales; family Vibrionaceae; genus Vibrio. The sequence goes on along the minus strand of NZ_MCZZ01000142.1, from coordinate 26,195 downwards.
TTGTGCATTCCCACCGGCTTCTCTAGAGAACACCTACGGTGAGTGGTTATCTAAGCAAGGTAAAACGCAACTACGTATCTCTGAAACAGAGAAATACGCGCACGTGACGTTCTTCTTCAACGGCGGTATCGAAGACGAGTTCGAAGGCGAAGAGCGTCAACTTGTTGCTTCTCCAAAAGTAGCAACGTACGACCTACAGCCAGAAATGAGCGCACCAGAGCTGACTGAAAAGTTAGTTGCTGCAATCAAAGGCGGTAAATACGACGCTATCGTTTGTAACTTCCCTAACTGTGACATGGTTGGCCACACTGGCGTTTACGATGCAGCAGTTAAAGCCGTAGAGTCGCTAGACGAATGTCTTGGTAAAGTGGTTGAAGCAATCAAAGAAGCCGATGGCCAACTGCTTATCACTGCAGACCACGGTAACGCGGAAATGATGGTAAACCCTGAAACGGGCGGCATCCACACTGCGCACACTAACCTACCAGTGCCACTTATCTACGTTGGCAACAAAGACGTTGAGTTCAAAGAAGGCGGTAAGCTGTCTGACCTAGCACCAACAATGCTTTCTCTGTCTGGTATCGCAATCCCAGCTGAGATGTCAGGCGATGTGATCGTTAAGTAGTTAGTAGTTAAGTAATTGTTTGGCTCAGCGGTTCACGTTGAGCTTTAACGATTTTGAAAGCCCGCACTTCAAAGTGCGGGCTTTTTTATAGATGTGAGATACGAGTAAACGGGATTCGAAGAGCTTAAAAGGCAGATGAGAGATACGGGTAAACGAGTAGCGAAAAGCGATAAAGCCAAAAACAGAAAGAGATTCCTTCTTTGCATTTCATATCCCGAATCTCGTTTACTCTCATCTTGTTTTCAAAACTGAACGCTCAAAGTCCAACAACCACTCTTTGCGGTTCATGCCGCCGGTGTAGCCGGTTAATGTCCCATTGGCGCCGATGACTCTATGGCAAGGAACAACAATGCTGAATGGGTTCTTACCATTTGCACCACCGACGGCTCTTACGGCTTTTGGATTGTCCATTCTTTTCGCTTGCTCACCGTAACTGATGGTTTCGCCATAAGGAATTGAGGTAAGAGCCTGCCATGCTGCTTTTTGAAAGTCAGTGCCTTTTATCGCTCTTAATGGCAAATCGAATTCTGTTCGTTGACCTGCAAAGTACTCATCCAACTGTTTTGTCGCGAGTTGGCAAAGGTCATCTGGATTGCTAATCATTAGCTCTTCGTGATTTACATGGTCAATTTCAATAAGCGACACACCATTGCTAACAATGATCATCTTGCCAATCGGTGCGTCATAGAACATTTTGTAAGTGGTGTCTTCCATGTCATCTTCCTTTTTTAGTCTTTTTCTGCTCTCAAGCTCTTAAATCTTTTCGCATCCCGGTTACTCGCATCTCGTATCTTTTTTTATGCGAAGCGCAAACAAGTACCCTGAAATACCACCCATGATGTTCCCCAAGGCTAAGCCGATAAACAGCCCTTCGACGCCATCGATTTGGCTACCTACCCAAGCAAACGGCAAGGTAAAGACAAACAAACGCATGAAGCTCCATTGAAAGGCTTTGAGCGGTTGATGCATCGCATTCATGGCGCTGATCAGCATCATCACGATACCTTGGAAGCCATAGCTCAATGGGACGACTAACAAGTAGTGCCACAAGATACCTCGCACCGATTCCTCTTGAGAGAATAGGGCGGCTAATGGGATGCTTAGCGGTACCATCATTAAAAAGATCAAGCCTTGGAATAACACAGCAAAACGCATACTGATAAACAGAGCCTTAAAACTGCGTTGAGGGTTGTTTGCGCCAAAGTTCTGCGCCATGAAAGGCGTGAGGGCTGAGGTCAGAGACATCAATACAATGATCAGAATGGATTCAATTCGCTGAGCAGCACCATAAGCCGCGACGGCTTCGGTTCCTTGTTTGGCTAACATCATCATAATGATAGCGCCAGCAAGTGGGTTTAGGGCGTTGGAAAGAGCTGCGGGTGTGCCTATGGTTAAAATCTGTTTCCAGTCATTGATGATGGTTTTTAGCTTGGGTGGAGCAAGCAGTTTCTCTCGTATGGTTAACACATAAAGTGAACCACACAACGCGCCAAACCAACTGAATCCGCTCGCAATGGCGGCGCCTTGAATCCCCAGCTCAGGGAAAGGTCCGTAACCGAAGATCAGCAGCGGGTCGAGAATGCCGTTAATTAGGCCAGCCAGCATCATGATCTTGGCGGGTGTTTTGGTATCGCCACTCGCTCGTATCGCACTGTTGCCTGCCATCGGAATAACGAGCAGTGGAATGGCTAAATACCAAACTGACATGTATTCGGATATCAGTGGCAGTAACTCAGGCTCGGCTCCCAATAAGGTAAACATGGGCTCTAGGGTTACAAGCCCCAGTATTGACGTGAAACCAACAAGAAGTACCGCGAGTAATAAGCCGTGACAGGTAAAGCGAGCGGCATTTTGTGCGCAGCCTTGACCGAGTAAGCGCCCAATACACGTCGAAAGGCCAATGCCAATCCCCATGGTGATGCAGTTAATCGCAAAGGTGATAGGGAAGGTAAAGCTTACCGCCGCAAGGGCTTGTGTGCCAAGTAGTGAGATAAAGAAGGTATCGACGAGGTTAAACATCAAGATCGCCACCATACCGAATATGGTCGGTATGGTCATGGTACGTAATGTACTCTCAATAGGGGCGGTTAAGAGCCCGTGTTTATCTTGCATGTAAAGCGCCGATAGAAACCAAAAGCGTAGGATAAACAGATGTGGTCGGGAAGGGAAGAAAAGCAGATGCGAGTAAACGAGATTCGAGATGCGAAGACCTTGAAGAGCAGATACAAATAATTAGATGAGGGTAACGGGATGTGAGATACGAAAAGCAAAGCCAAAGAAGGTTCGCTACTCGTTTACTCGAATCCAGTAACTGCTCTTCTCTTTAAGCTCTTCGAATCTCGTTTACTCGCATCCCGAATCTGCTCTACCAAGATCACAATTTTTCCCTTTCCCCCCTTGGGATCTTTCACATCGCCCCAACATACTCTTTAACCCATGCCAATCGTGGCAACTATCATATTAAATGGAAATTATCAGGAGATACGACCGATGAATATCCGTCCTCTACACGACCGAGTTATCGTTGAGCGCCAAGAAGTTGAATCTAAATCTGCTGGTGGCATCGTTCTAACTGGTTCTGCCGCTGAAAAATCTACTCGCGGTGTCATTCTAGCTGTTGGCAAAGGCCGCATTCTAGAAAACGGTTCAGTACAACCATTGGACGTTAAAGTTGGCGACACTGTTATCTTTGCTGAAGGCTACGGCACTAAGTCTGAAAAAATCGACGGCAAAGAAGTTCTGATCATGTCTGAAAACGACATCATGGCGATCGTTGAGTAATCCGACCCATAACATTGAACTGATTGAACAAAGAATTTAAAGGAAATAAAGATGGCTGCTAAAGACGTTAAATTTGGTAACGACGCACGTATTAAAATGCTAGAAGGTGTAAACGTTCTGGCTGACGCTGTAAAAGTAACGCTAGGCCCTAAAGGCCGTAACGTTGTACTAGACAAATCATTTGGCGCACCAACGATCACTAAAGATGGTGTTTCTGTTGCACGTGAAATCGAACTTGAAGACAAGTTCCAAAACATGGGCGCGCAAATGGTTAAAGAAGTGGCTTCGCAAGCGAATGACGCAGCGGGCGACGGTACGACTACGGCAACTGTTCTTGCTCAAGCTATCATCACTGAAGGCCTAAAAGCCGTTGCTGCTGGCATGAACCCAATGGATCTTAAGCGCGGCATCGACAAAGCCGTTGTTGCAGCAGTTGAAGAGCTAAAAGGCCTTTCTGTTCCATGTGCAGATACCAAAGCTATCGCACAAGTAGGTACTATCTCTGCAAACTCTGACGCGACAGTAGGTAACATCATTGCTGAAGCGATGGAAAAAGTAGGCCGTGATGGTGTTATCACCGTTGAAGAAGGTCAGGCTCTACAAGACGAGCTAGACGTAGTTGAAGGTATGCAGTTTGACCGCGGTTACCTATCTCCTTACTTCATCAACAACCAAGAAGCAGGTTCTGTTGATCTAGAAAGCCCATTCATCCTTCTAATCGACAAGAAAGTTTCAAATATCCGTGAACTTCTTCCGACTCTAGAAGCGGTTGCTAAGGCATCTCGTCCACTTCTGATCATCGCTGAAGATGTAGAAGGCGAAGCGCTAGCAACTCTTGTTGTGAACAACATGCGTGGCATCGTGAAAGTGGCTGCTGTTAAAGCGCCTGGTTTCGGTGACCGTCGTAAAGCGATGCTTCAAGACATCGCTATCCTAACGGGTGGTACGGTTATCTCTGAAGAGATCGGCCTAGACCTTGAGAAAGTAACGCTAGAAGACCTAGGTCAAGCTAAGCGCGTAACGATCACTAAAGAAAACTCTACTATCATCGATGGTGCGGGTGAAGAGACAATGATCCAAGGTCGTGTTTCTCAAATCCGTCAACAAATCGAAGATGCAACGTCTGACTACGACAAAGAGAAACTTCAAGAGCGCGTAGCTAAGCTAGCTGGCGGTGTTGCAGTAATCAAAGTTGGCGCTGCGACTGAAGTTGAAATGAAAGAGAAGAAAGACCGCGTAGAAGACGCACTTCACGCAACTCGCGCTGCTGTTGAAGAAGGTGTGGTTGCTGGTGGTGGTGTTGCACTTATCCGCGCTGCATCTAAAGTTGCTGGCCTTGAAGGCGACAACGAAGAGCAAAACGTAGGTATCCGTGTTGCACTACGTGCAATGGAAGCACCTATCCGTCAAATCACTAAGAACGCGGGTGACGAAGAATCAGTAGTTGCTAACAATGTTCGTGCTGGCGAAGGTAACTACGGTTACAACGCGGCGACTGGCGAATACGGCGATATGATTGCTATGGGTATCCTAGATCCAACTAAGGTTACTCGTTCTGCGCTACAGTTCGCTGCATCAGTTGCTGGTCTTATGATCACAACAGAAGCGATGATCACAGACAAGCCTCAAGATGCGTCTGCTGCTATGCCTGATATGGGTGGCATGGGCGGTATGGGTGGCATGGGCGGTATGATGTAATCATCTCCCTTTCTCGTAACAGAGAGAGCCATACATAAGCTTTAGAAAACGGAAACCTCGGTCTCCGTTTTTTTTTGCTTTTCGCATCTCGTCACCCGTATCTCTCATCTGCTCTCAATCTTTTCGAATCTCGTTTACGCGAATCCCGCATCTGCTTTTAATCAGTGGTCACCCAGCCTCGTGTGTAAACTGTTGTGCGTCAATTTTTTGCAGCATCATGTCACGCTTAAATGGCTTTGGAAGATAATCATCCATGCCACATTCAAAGCAACGTTTAATATCATCATCGAGCACTGAAGCTGTTAAAGCAAGAATATGCGTTGCCTGAAGCTGCAGGCTTTCTTCATAGCGCCTGATTTGCTCCGTTGCTTCAAAGCCATCGACATTCGGCATCATGCAGTCCATCAAAACAAGGCCGATTTCTTGATGATGCTCTCGATATAAATCAATGGCTTGTTGTCCATCATTAGCAATCCAATACTCAATTCCTAGCTTATCTAAATTGATACATACCACCTTCTGGTTCACGCGGTTATCTTCAACCACGAGTACTTTTTGACGTCCGCTCCCTTCTACTGGTTTTGACTGAGGCGGCGGCACCCTTTCAAGTAATGAGTTCATCATGCTGCTTAAGCGGGAACCGAGCATAGGAAGAGTGACATAACCTGAGACAAAATCGCACTCCTTCACCGGCTCACTAAGGTTATTTTTCACCATGATGATTTTCACCTCTGGTGCTTGGTGGTGTAGTGCTTTAGCTTGATTAATATCTTCTGTAAAAGCGATATCTGGGATGCCACCTGACGCCAAATTTGCTTCAATTGATTTTAGTTTTGGTGAGTAACCAAAGCGGAACAAATCATCGAGTAAAAGCTTCGATGGGGCATCTGAATAATAGACAACGGTCTGTTTACGCTTTTTAGTTTCAGAATGTTCTGATTGCATCACCGTTAATTGGAAACGGAAGCAACTGCCTACGCCTTTCTCTGACTCAACATCTATCGAGCCTCCCATTATCTCCACCATACGTGACGAAATACTAAGTCCTAACCCCGTGCCCACAATATTAGAGGGGCTATTGGTGTATTCTTGGCAAAACTCTTTGAAAATGTGTTCTTGCTGATCTTTTGCAATACCAATACCAGTATCTCGAACGGAAAACTCGATCACATACTCTTTTTCTAATGATGCAAGCCGTTGAGCCGCGAATACGATTGAGCCTTGCTCTGTAAATTTGATCGCATTTGAAGCAAAGTTCATCAACACTTGGCGAACTTTATTCTCATCAACATGAATGTACTCTGGAAGCTCGTCATCAACCTCAACTTCCAGCTTAATCTGCTTTTGATAAGCTTTAGAGGAGATCAAAGTCGCGCTGTCAAATAGCAGCTCTCTTAAGTCTGTCGTATGTGGATTAATTTCCAGTTTGCCTGATTCTATTTTGGATAGGTCGAGAATATCGTTGATCAACATAAGTAAGGCTTGAGAAGAGGTGTTGATCGTTCCAAGGCAGTCTTTCTGTTCTGGCGATAACTTAGTTTCTGCCAGAATTTCTGACATACCAATAACACCATTAAGCGGTGTTCGTATCTCATGAGACATATTGGCAAGAAAGGCACTTTTGGCACGATTAGCCTGTCGCTCTTTCTCTTGTGAAACAATTAACTGAGTTTCGAGGTGACTGGCACGCCACACAACATAGAACAGCACCAGTAAAGTCACCCCTCCTAATGTGGCTGTTGATATATATCGGTACCACTTTACCTGTATCAGGTTCTCTGCGATTCGCTTAGGTGTTTCGGTGAACAGCAAGTTGAGTTCATCTTCAACATGATAAATGCTGCTCGTGAGCTCTCCTTTCAAACCGCTGTCAGAACTATACCCTACACTCTTTAACCCCCGCTGCAATCGCCAAAAATGGCGTTTAAAATTATTAAACGAAGCCAGTGCAGTAATCGTTCGGGTATTCTCTTCGACTTCATATTGGATTTTGAACAATGAATCGACAATCTGATCTAATGTTTTCTGCTCAAAGCCAGTGAAAAACTGATACATGAGATCTTGCGTATCTATAAACAGTTCTTCAAGCCGCTTGTTATTTGCTTTATGTACGAAGCGCTCAAGTGTCAACGCTGCGTTCTTAAGCTTCTCTATGAGCCCAATTTGGTCCCCCTGACCATGCATGCTGACTAACTCAAGGGCTAATAATGAAAAGGCTGTGTGGTACTCATCGAGATGCTCGATAACTTTGGCGTAATTAAAAGAAATATTTAGGTCGCTTCGTACGATTTTTCCATCGATCTCAGCCAGTTTTTCGATTAGCTGACTTCGCTTTCTATCGAGAAGCTCATGAGTTTCTGGTTGCCTTGTAGAAATAAATTGTTGTTCCTGCCGCCTGACAGAGAGCATAACGCTATAGGCTTGTGAAAGGCTAAGCTGGAGATCAATCATGTCCTGCTCTTTGTTCTTCAGGACATAACTAGCATAGAGATAAAGGCACAGAAACAGCACTATAGCTAAAGAGCCACGCGAAATAATTGCTTTTATGGTCTGTTTATTCGCAGTTTCCTTAATCACTATACTTACCATGCTCTATGCGTTTCATATGTTTGTGTCCCTGTCATTAAAACTTAGTTTATTTTGAGGATTTAACGAACATTAGTTTTTGAATAACAGAGGTCTGTTGAGCTTTCGTCATTAAATTTTTTAGGATGACATCGCTTTAGATGCAGCAATGAGTGTGTGGGCTACAAGCTTGTGAAGCATGTTAATTTTCTTGCCTAGATTCTTATTTGGAATAACAAGCGCTAGAGCGGAGGTTTCGGTCTCCGTTTTTTTTTGCTTTTCGTATCTCGTTCACTCGAATCCCGCATCTGCTTTTTACCATTGCTCTTTATGATTTAGCGGCTTATATTCAACAGTACAGTTATGACATTGGTCTAACATGGATAGCTGTTGAATAAAGGATAATAAATGCTTGATTGAAAATGGATTAATCAAGTCAACAATAAGTCAGTGGAGACTCCCCAATGAAAAAACTACTTTCAGTACTTGCTGTGTCGGCAGCAGTAATGGCACCAGCGGCATTCGCTTCTTCGCCTGTTATGTTTTCAACGATCAACGGCTTCAACGCACCTGATTCAGATGCGGTTGGCGGTGTACGTTTAGCTCTGCTTCACGGACAAGTAAACGACCTTAAAGGTGTTGATCTTGCGGTTGTTGGTATGTCTGAGACGCAAACAACAACAGGTGTGAACCTGGGTATCTTCGGTGCATCAAAAGTGAACCAAGAAATGACCGGCGCATCTCTAGGTTTCTTCAACTGGAACACAGGTAAAACAACGGGTGTTAACCTTGGTGCAGTGAACATTACCAATGATGTAAAAGGCGCGAACGTGAGTTTCGTCAACTACTCAGAAGGTAACACTATGGTTGATGTTGGCGCTGCGAACCTTTCAGAAGTGTCGACGGTTCAGGTTGGTATCTTCAACAAAACCAACAAAATTGAAGGTGTACAAGTTGGCCTGATCAACTGTGCTGATAACGGTTTCTTCCCGTGCTTCCCGATTGTAAACTTCGCTAAATAAAGCGGTCGTTTAGCCTTTGCTTCTGCGATTGGCGAGCAATTTTTCGTTAGCGCATTCGCTTTTAGTTAAGCATTAGAATTTAAAGGCTAAGCCTATCAACGCCTAAACTCTTTGTTTAGGCGTCATTACGTTCAATTCCATTTCTGACCCACACTCCCCCAAATTGCTTGATAAGCATGTTGTTTTATATTTATTGTTGCGATGTTCTAATTTATAGGTACAATGTGCGATAAATTCTCAATGATGATTTATATGCTTTGATTAACCACCATACCATCGATTTTAAAAAGGCTTTTTTAAGTCTGACCGCCAGTTTTTTAGTAGTTTTGAGCTTGTTGCTCGTTGATTCAGCGGAAGAATCAGATAAACAGTATGGAATCGAAAACCAAGGCGTGACACGCTCTTTAGCGGAGCTCACACAGATCATAAATGCGCTTGAGTACAACATCACTGCGCTTTATCCACTACATGGGGATACCTACGTATTCTCGCATGACAAAAAGATTGAAGGTGAGACGTGCTACTTCACTAGTGAGGAGCAGCATGCCCCTCGTTTTGATTTTATGTTCTCTGGCCCTCGCGAGATGTGTAACCCGAAATCGGACCTTTATACTGAAGCGGGTAAGCGTTTGTTTATTGCGCCTACCATGGCCTATTTCGCCAATACCATTGATACCATCTCAGCGATCTACTTCATCTCGAAAGAGAAGTTTATTATCTCTTCCCCCTCTGATATTGCCCAATATATGAAAGGTGATACGTTCGACTCTGTCGTAAATAGCCGACCATATTGGATCAATACGGTTCGCTTTGGCCTATCGCAAGGCAAAGACCAAGTGGTGTATACCGGCCAATACGATGATTATCTGACAGGTCAAAAAGTGGTGACCTTAACCAAAGGGATTTACGTTAATGGTGAGTTTAAAGGGGTATTGGGTGTCGATGGCTATGTCTCTAACCTAGTATCAAACCCTACCCATGGCTATAAAGTCACAAGTACGCGAGGCGCAAACAAATACGGCTTTATGGACTTTACCTATTCTAAGCCTCTGTATGTTGATGGCATAAACACCCAGTTATACCTGAGTATTGAAGAAGATAAGAGCGAGCACTTTCTACATGTATTGGAGATGGAGAAGATTCAGCTTTCGATACTGTTGGTTTTGTATCTGCTTTCGGTTTTATGGCTATGGCGCTTTTACACAAAACAAGAACACCAGCGTTTGAATAACCTAGCAATGCGCGACCCATTAACGGGCTTACTGAATCGCCGAGGCTTTGAAGCTAAATTGTTAGCACAAGAAGAAGCACCGATTATTGGCTTCGGTGTGTTTGATATTGACGACTTTAAAGAGGTGAATGACCGCTATGGGCACAAGATCGGAGACGAAGTGATCTGTCATGTTGCTCAACTGATGATGAACAGCGTTAGACAGCAAGATATCGTCGCGAGATTTGGTGGCGAGGAGTTTGTTGTCGCGATTACGGGGGAATCGTCTGAGTTGCTTTCATCAATCTTTGAGCGAATTCAAAACGACATTAGTCTGCAAAGCTATCGGTGTCCCACAGGAGACAAGGTTAGGATTTCTGTGTCTGGTGGCGCGACACTTTACTCCCTGTACAAGTTCGACAGTGTAGGGCACTTATGGGAAAACCAGAGTATTCGTTCGTCGGATGAGCAGCTTTATAAGGCAAAGGCTGCGGGTAAGAATCAAGTGTGTATTCGTGTTTATTAATTAGTCGGATACACAAAGGCCTAGTCGTGTGACTAGGCCTTTTTAATGTCTGTCTCAGGTTGACGTCACTTCTTCACGCGACCTTTTCGCATCCATTTTTGGTGCACACCGCGGCGTAGGCTTTGGAAGCTGTTTTCTACTTTATCGACACCAAGCAGAATCACTAGTGCCAACAGCGTGATAATCACGGACTGTGAAAGGTGACCAAGGGCGATCATCATACCTAATGCAGCGAGCACCCAGATAATTGCGGCCGAGGTTACACCGTGAATCTTGCCGTCGAGAGTCATCATGACACCCGCACCAAGGAAACCCACCCCAGTAATGATCTGGCCAAGCACACGAGCTTGATCGAGCGTGTTAGGGGAAAGGCTAATCGCCATAGTAAGGAAGAAATAGGTACCGCTGATGATCAGAATTGATGTCCTGATCCCGACCGGTTTGCCGCGTGTTTGCCTTTCGATGCCGATTAACGAACCACACAGCATGCATACTGCAAGGCCTGCCCAGCTAAAGGGGGCAAGGTTGAGAGTTTGTTCTATAAATTGTGTCATATCACCCCTCCTAAAAATTTAGAATAGAGCCGAGTATGCTAATAATAGACCGGACGATCGAACAAAAACTTTTTGTCTTAACGATTGATAAAGGTGGCTTAAAGTCTAGCAGCCATCTGTTGTTAAGGTGAAGACCGGTGTCGTGGTCTCAGTCGCTTCTTGATACTCAAGACGATAAGAAGCGACCATTGTTCGAGATAGAGTTATTCAATGTGCAGATCGAGTGGCGTCTTGCTGCTGCGTCCACCAATCTCACGAGTTAGCTTAGGCACCAAGTAGCCAGAAACCTCAGAGATTAACCCCTTAAAATGATGCTTCGCTTCTTCATCAGAAATATAGAAATGAGCAGCGCCCTGAACTTTATCAAGTACATGCATATAGTAAGGTAAAACACCCGCATCGAATAGCCTTTCACTTAAATTTTTCAATGAGTTAGCGCTGTTATTAACCCCTTTAAGCATCACACCTTGGTTTAGCAGGGTCACGCCACTTTGCTTCAACTTATGGAAGGCTTGCTTAAGTTCTAAGTTGATTTCATTGGCATGATTAATATGGCTCACCATCACCACGTTGAGACGAGTCTGAGCTAACAACTGGCACAGTTCATCTGTCACTCGAGCAGGGATTACAACTGGTAATCGGCTATGGATTCGAACGGTTTTTATATGAGGGATTTGTTCGATGGCGTGAATCAACCATTCGAGTTCGTTGTCTTTGGCCATCAAAGGATCACCACCGGACAAGATGACCTCGTTGATCTCTGGGTGCGCAGACACATAGTCGAGGCTAGTTTGCCAAACAGACTTTGAGCCTTTGTTATCTTGGTACGGAAAGTGACGGCGGAAGCAGTAGCGGCAGTTAATCGCACAGCCACCTTTCACAATCATCAATGCACGGTTTTTGTATTTGTGTAGCAACCCAGGAATCGCGTTTTCTTGCTCTTCCAGTGGATCGGCTGAATAACCTGGATGAACCTCAAACTCTTCGCTGAGCGGTAAAACCTGTCGCAGCAAAGGGTCGTGTGGGTTGCCTTTTTCCATTCGGTCGACAAAGCTAAGAGGAACCCGCAGCGCAAATAACTCACGTGCAGCAAAGCCTGCTTGCCACGGTGTTGGGTCTATTTCCAATGCCTCAAGCAATTTTGTCGGGTCAGAGATCGCATTCGATAGTTGTTTGAGCCAGTTTTGCTCAACAGATTCGACTTTTCGGGTTATGATATGCGGCATTGAAATTAACTCAAAGATGTGGAAGAGAAAATCATGGCGTCAGTAAGCACCAATGAATTCAAAGGCGGTTTAAAATTCATGATGGATAACGAGCCTTGCTCAATTATCGAAAATGAATACGTTAAGCCAGGTAAAGGCCAAGCGTTTAACCGTGTTAAACTTCGTAAACTGCTGTCAGGCAAAGTGTTAGAGAAAACATTTAAGTCAGGCGATACAGTAGAACTAGCGGACGTTGTAGACGTTGAACTAGGCTACCTATACAGCGATGGCGAATTCTACCACTTCATGAACAATGAAACATTCGAGCAAATCGCTGCTGAAGTAAAAGCAGTTGGCGATACAGCGAAATGGTTAGTTGAAAACGACGTATGTACTCTAACGTTGTGGAATGATAACCCTATCACAGTAACTCCACCAAACTTTGTTGAGATCGCAGTAACAGAAACCGATCCTGGCCTGAAAGGCGACACGCAAGGTACTGGCGGTAAGCCTGCAACTCTAGCAACAGGCGCGGTAGTTCGCGTTCCTCTATTCATCGCTATCGGTGAAGTTGTTAAAGTTGATACTCGTACTGGCGAATACGTTGGTCGTGTGAAGTAATTTACTTCAAGTATCTGAAAAAGGTCGCTTAGGCGGCCTTTTTTTGTATATCAAGATCAGGAAAGAGCAGATAAGAGTAAACGAGATACGGGATGCGAAGACCTGGAAGAGCAAGAGCGGGTGATATTCGACAAGCAACAAAAAAGCAGAACAAGATAACTTGTTCTGCTTTTAGTCTTTTCGCTCTTAAGCTTTTCGAATCTCGATTACTCGAATCCCGAATCTGCTCTTAGTTGTTAGATCATAAAGATGAAAATAACAGATAGCGCGCTGATTAGGCCTGCGAAGAAGTAGCAGCCCACTTTACCTGCAACACCGACGTGGAACTTAAGGTCGTGCATGCCGTGGTGAAGACGGTGCATAGCGTGCCACATTGGCAGTGCCAGTGTACCGATGATGAATAGCGCACCGATAATGCTGGTTGCGAACTCAGACACACGCTCGTAGCTCATTGCGTCCGCATCGATAATGCCCATTGGCACTAAGATACCTAACACTAAAATCGTGATCGGAGTGATCATCGCGAACCAAGTACCGCCAGCGCCGAATAGGCCCCACCAGATTGGCTCATCAGAGCGTTTAGGGTTTTGATTGACAGACTTAAGGTGGTTAACAGGTTTTACTTTGTAATTTGTGTTCATAACGAAAGCTCCTTACACCACAACAAGAACGATTAAAGAAATAAAAGCCACCGCTGCCCACTGGGTCAGTACGATGATTCTCTTATCGACCAATTTGCCTTTAAGGCGAATTGGCATTACTTGAGGCATCATGCTGAAGAAGGTTTGAGCGTGCATTAAGCTACCTAGCAGTGCCACGATATTAATACCGACAACGATAGGGTTAGCCATAAAGCTCAACCAACCAGCCCACGCTTCAGGGCCTTTCACAAGCGCACCCAAACCGAAGGTTAGGAACACAGTGAACAGAATCAAAGGCAGTACAGTCGCTTCACGTAGCATGTAGAAGCGGTAGAACGGATGGTTGCTCCACCACGTTCTCTTCATCTCACGAACATAAGGCTTACGATTGCTCATCTTATGCCTCCTCTGTAGTTTTTACTTGGTTCTTGCTAACTGATGTACCATCTGGTTTGAACATCGAGATAACGAAGTCCATTGAAGACTCAACTTTGCCTTGGTTTACCGCAGCCGCTGGGTCTACTTTCTTCGGACATACTTCAGAACAGTAACCAACGAACGTACAGCCCCAAGCGCCGTTTTCACCATTGATAAGCTTCATGCGCTCATCTTTACCGTTGTCACGGCTATCTAGGTTGTAACGGTGAGCAAGAGTCAGTGCCGCAGGGCCGATGAACTCAGGGTTTAGACCGAATTGAGGACATGCTGCGTAGCACAGACCACAGTTGATGCAGCCAGCGAACTGTTTGTATTTCGCCATTTGCTCTGGAGTCTGGATGTTAGTGCCGTCTTCAGGTTTACGATCGTTACCAATGATGTATGGTTTGATCGCTTCAAGGCGCTCGATGAACGGCGTCATATCGACAATCAAATCTTTCTCGATTGGGAAGTTAGCTAATGGCTCGATAGTCAGGCCGTTCGGGTAGTCACGTAAGAAGCTCTTACACGCTAGCTTTGGCACGCCATCAACCATGATGCCGCAAGAGCCACAGATCGCCATACGACAAGACCAACGGTAAGACAGGTCTTTATCTTGGTAGTCTTTGATGTAGCCAATCGCGTCAAGTACTGACATGGTTTCATCGAATGGGACTTCGAAAGTCTGCATGTAAGGTTCTGCATCTTTCTCTGGGTCGTAGCGCAGAATGTCTACTTTTTGGATACGGTTCGCTGACATTATGCTTGCTCCTCTTCGCTCTTCTTCGCATTCTCTTCTGCTGCTTTTTCAGCGGCAGCGGCTTTCTCTGCTGCTTCACCGTATAGGCGAGCTTTAGGTTGAGATTTCGTAATCTTAACGCCGCTGTAGTCGATGGTTGGTGCTGCATCTTCGTTGTAGAACGATAGAGAGTGTTTCAGGAAGTTCACGTCATCACGTTCTGTGCAGTTGTCGTCTAGACGTTGGTGTGCACCGCGAGACTCTTTACGAAGAATCGCTGAGTGAACCATCGCTTCGGCAACTTCTAGGCCGTAACCCACTTCGATAGCGTAAAGTAGGTCGGTGTTGAACACTTTACCTTTGTCTTTAATGCTGATCTTCTTGTAACGAGCTTTCAGTTCAGTGATTTTGTCGATGGTTTCTTGCATCAAGTCTTCTTGACGGTAGATACCACAACCCGCTTCCATGGTGTGACCCATTTCAGTACGGATATCAGCCCAGTTCTCGTCGCCTTCTTGAGCCAAGATGCCAGCGATGCGATCTTCAACCGCTTTCACTTGCTTAGCGATAGACTCTTCGTTCCAGCCTTTGAATTCAGCAGCGCGTTTCACTGCTTCTTCACCAGCTACGCGGCCAAATACTACGAACTCAGCCAGAGAGTTAGAACCTAGGCGGTTTGCACCGTGCAGACCAACTGAAGCACATTCACCAACAGCGAATAGACCTTTAATGCGAGTTTCACAGGTACCGTTAGTTTCAATACCACCCATGGTGTAGTGAACGGTCGGGCGAATTGGGATTGGCTCTTTTGCTGGGTCGACGTTTACGTACGCTTTTGCTAGCTCACAGATAAACGGTAGACGCTCTTGCAGGTACTCTTCACCAAGGTGGCGAAGGTCAAGGTGTACGACATCACCAAGAGGGTGCTTGATGGTGTTGCCTTTTTGCTGCTCGTGCCAGAATGCTTGAGAAACTTTGTCACGAGGACCCAGTTCCATGTATTTGTTCTTCGGCTCGCCCACTGGAGTTTCAGGGCCCATGCCGTAATCTTGTAGGTAACGGTAGCCGTTCTTGTTAACGATAATACCGCCTTCACCACGACAACCTTCAGTCATCAAGATGCCAGTACCTGGTAGACCTGTTGGGTGGTATTGAACGAACTCCATATCACGCAGTGGTACACCGTGGCGATAAGCCATTGCCATACCGTCGCCCGTTACGATGCCGCCGTTGGTATTACAGTGGTACACACGACCTGCGCCACCTGTTGCTAGAACAACAGACTTCGCTTTGATGGTAACAAGCTCACCTTCAGACATGTGAATCGCGATTAGGCCTTGAATTTCGCCTTCCTCAACGAGCAAATCCACCACAAAGTACTCATCAAATCGTTTGATTTGGTCGTACTTCATCGAAGTCTGGAACAGAGTATGAAGCATGTGGAAGCCGGTTTTATCCGCAGCGAACCACGTTCTTTCTACCTTCATACCGCCGAATCGGCGTACGTTTACTTCACCGTTTTCTTTACGACTCCATGGGCAGCCCCATTGTTCCATTTGGATCATTTCGCGAGTCGCGTTTTCAACAAAGTATTCAACAACATCCTGTTCACATAGCCAGTCGCCGCCGCCAACAGTATCGTTGAAGTGGTTATCTAAGCTATCTTCGTCTTTGATTACCGCTGCTGAACCGCCCTCTGCCGCTACCGTGTGCGAACGCATTGGGTAAACTTTAGAAATCAGTGCTACTTCCAGTTCAGGATTAGCTTCAGCTGCTGCAATTGCTGTACGAAGACCAGCGCCGCCTGCGCCGATGACTGCGATATCTGTGGTAATTGTCTTCACAGTTATTCTCCAGTGTGATGCGGAGTATTCCGCTTGTTATTATAAAAAGCCTATTTAGGAGGTTCTAAATCGTAGGAATCGTTTATCACCCCTAAGCCTTAAGTGGTAGGTTCAGTGTAAGAGAGGAAGGTATTCGAAAAGTTGATGCATTTGGGTTTTTAGGTCGGTAATGCATATGGAGGCATAGAAATTATAGGTTATGTGACTGCAATCACGGCAATGAATTGTTGATAACGATTCACCCACAAGGCTTGTGTTAACGGCTTGTTGAGTATGATTTTTGTTATCAATATTGAGGGCGGTGAAATATGAGTAATTGTATTGTAGAACGTGATTTTCTGGCTTCATGCAAACAGCACGCTGGTTTAATTAATCCAAAGATAGAAGCTTACAAAAGCAGCGAAAAGTGATAATTTCCGTCGCCTAGAATTCAGTAATATGGAACATAGTAATGCACTCTACATGGCAACCGGCCGCAACCATTCAACAGTTAAAGCAACGTGCTGATATCCTTAATCAAATTCGTCAGTTCTTCGCTGATCGAAACGTGATGGAAGTGGACACGCCTGCGATGAGCCACGCGACGGTAACGGACGTGCATTTACATACTTTCAAAACTGAATTCGTAGGGCCGGGTTATGCGCACGGTCAGCCTCTATTCTTTATGACTAGCCCTGAGTTTCATATGAAACGTCTATTGGCAGCGGGCAGTGGCTGTATTTATCAAATTTGTAAGTCGTTTCGTAATGAAGAGAACGGTCGTTACCACAACCCAGAGTTCACTATGCTGGAGTGGTATCGCGTTGGTTTTGATCACCATGACTTGATGGATGAGATGGATCGGCTGTTACAGCAAATCCTTAAGTCGGGCCCAGCACAAAGAATGACTTACCAACAAGCCTTTGTTGATGTGTTGGGTGTGTGTCCATTGGAAGATTCTATGGATACGTTAAAGCAAGCGGCGGCAAAGCTTGGACTCAGCGACATTGCTGACCCTGAACAAGATCGCGATACCTTACTTCAACTGCTGTTCAGTGTAGGTGTTGAAGAAAAGATTGGTCAAACAGTACCAGCGTTTGTTTATGATTTCCCTGCTTCACAAGCGGCATTAGCTAAGATTAACCCCGAGGATTCACGCGTAGCCGATCGCTTTGAGGTGTATTTCAAAGGCATCGAGCTGGCAAACGGCTTCCATGAGCTGGATAAGCCACAAGAGCAGCTCAAACGCTTTGAAGACGACAATGCCAAACGTATTGAGATGGGCTTATCACCTCAACCGATTGACCATCACTTGATTGAGGCATTAAAAGCGGGCTTACCAGATTGTGCGGGTGTTGCTTTAGGTATTGATCGCCTGATCATGCTGGCTTTGGGTTACGATCACATCGATGACGTGACGGCTTTTCCGTTCCCACGTTCTTAGCTCACGACTCAGTTAGCCTTACTTACTGTTTGGCTAACTGACCAGAATACCAGTGCCGCTATTTGACTAGAATACCAGTCCCAATGACGGCAACAATGGCACCGATCCAAGCATAGGCATTCGGTCTTTGCTTGGTGTACAGCCATAGGATTGGTAACAGCATGATAGGTGTGGTTGAAGATAACAGAGCAACCATGCCGACATTGCCTTCTTGCAATGCATACAAGATCAGCGTCATTCCCACCGCCATCGCTAAAAAGCCGTTCACTGCGGTAATCGTAAATATCTGACCATTCATCGGGTTGATTGCGCGAGAGAGCTTGGCGCCGGTTAAACGAAATGCGGAGTGGGCGACAAAGGCGGAGATCATTCGAATCGCAGAAGCGGCAACTGGGTCGATACTGGTTTGCATCACGGGTTTGGCGATAATGCCGCCTAAGGCTTGACAGATAGCTGCTGTGATCCCGAGGGCAACACCAATCCACACGGTGCCCTTGATGGTTTCGAGTTGGTTGTTGGCTTGGCCTCGACGACCAAAGAATATCGCGGTTAATACACCACTAAACACCAACGCCGAGCCAATCAGCTCAACAGACGTCATGCTTTCGCTAAACAGGAAGTAACCGAGAATCGCTGAGAACACGGCGTGACAAGAGAACAGCAAACCTGCTTGGCGCGGTCCCATTCGATTCAAACAAGCAAATAGGGCGGTATCACCAATGAAGATGCCAATCAGCCCAGATAGCATCATCGGTGTGACTAGGCTAGCTTCGACCGTTGACCAACCACCGGTAAACCAAGCCATACTCGATAAGATGATCGCGGTGCAACCCATACGCCAGCGGCTATAGGCGAAGGAACCCAAGTGCTGAGCAGGCTTTACGGACATTAGGCTCGCAATCGCCCAAAGAAAGGCAGCGGCAAGAGCCAACCATTCGAATCCCATCTGAATAACATCCTTGTGTCTGGGATAAATTAGCTCATTAATATGCATTAAACCAAACTGAGAACAAAGTGATTCTTAATAAAAGAACCGCTTTATTCTCAGCTGTTGGTTTACTCCCGTTTTCCTTTTGTCGTTGATTAGCCTTCGCGACTAGGAGTGCCTTATACCTTGAACCGTTCTACGTCTCGGCGCATCGACTCAGCAGCGTGACTCATTTCATTTGAACTATTACGGCTGCTTTCAGCTTGTTGTGCAAGATCGTCAGAGGCATCTTTGATCCCTTGCGTATTACGACTGATATCTTCGCTTACCGCGCGTTGCTCTTCTGCAGCACTCGCTATTTGCAACGCCATATCGTTGATTTCAGTGATTGCTTGAGTGATTTTAGTCAGGCTGCCGTGAGCTTGTTCTGCGAAGCCAACACTGTTCTCTGCCAGTTGAGTGCTGGTGGTCATGCTTTCAACGGCATGTTCGGTATTCTTCTGCAGCGTATCAATCATCACGCGGATTTCTTCCGTTGAGCCATGCGTTCTTTGGCTTAGCACTCGAACCTCGTCTGCAACAACCGCAAATCCACGGCCTTGTTCTCCCGCACGCGCCGCTTCAATCGCGGCATTCAATGCCAACAGGTTGGTTTGTTCTGCGATGCCTTGAATGGTGGATAGGATCTTGTTGATGCTTTGAGCATTACTTTCTAATTCACGAATAACATTGGCTGCGTCTTCAACTTGAGTCGCGAGGCCAGTAATCGCATCGCGGTTTTGTTGAATAACCTCTTGGCCTTCGTTACAAGCGGTCGCCGAAGCTTGAGAAGCGGAAGCAGTGAGTTCTGCATGGCTCGCCACTTCTGCTGCTGTGGCGGACATCTCATGAATCGCGGTGGCAATTTGGTTGATATCGTTTTGTTGATTCTCAACTCGAATGGAGGATTGGGTCGCCAGTTGATTGGCTTTTTCAGCATGATTGTTTAAATCGTGGCTATGCTCTATGACGCCCTTCAACATGCTTTGCATCTGGCTTAAGAACTGGTTCACAAGCTCGGCCAGTTTGCCTATCTCATCCATACGCGTGATATCAATACGTTGAGTGAGGTCACCTCTACCTTGAGCAAGCTGAGTCAACGCTTCAGACAAGGTTTGTAGTGGAGAAAGCAGTCGGTTGATCACCATTGTGCTCGCAATCGAAATGACGATGTATAAAACCAAAGAGGTTAGGGATATGAATTGAATCGCGTCAGAGACCGCAGAGAAAGCCATTTTCTTATCGATAACAATACCTAACGACCAATCAGTATTCGGGACATTGGCGATGTAGACCAGTTTATCCCCTTGGCCTGGCCAAGTTAGTGTGGTGATCATCTGGTCTTGGATAAGTTGCGACACTTTATTGGTCGTTAGCTCTGGGTTCAAACTTGTCAGTGGCTTTTGGCTGAGTTCTTCATCACTGTAGGCAACGATATTGTTGTTACCATCCACTAAAAATGCAAAGCCATCGTTATCCAGTTTCACATTGAGGACGGTATCGATAATGCTAGTTACGGTTAAATCTGCCGCGAGAACACCTTGCCTTTTACCGTTGAATGCTCTCGCAAAGCTGATAACAATGCTGCCATCGAAATCTTGATACGGTTCGGTAATGATAAGATCGGATGTTGCGTTGGCATCTTTATACCAAGGGCGAGTGCGTGGGTCGTAGCCTGCTGGCCAATCTTCACTTTTGTCGCCATAAGCGATAGTGCCGTCGCTGAATCCTGCATAAACAGACAAGAACTGCCCGGCTTGCTTGGTGATTAATAACTCGCGGTCTGAATTACTGTTGCTTGAAATGGTTGGCTCATTGGCCAGCATCATGTTACTGCGAGTCGACAGCCAATCGGCAATGTAATTGGTTGTTCCTGCACTGACATTCTTCACTTCTTGGTTGATCGCGACTTCAGTTTCTTGAGTCAGTTGATTAACCGATATCCAGGCTTGAGCGCCACTCACGACGGCGATAATGACCGCAATGGCGATCTGAATTTTAAATTTAATAGTATGTCTCAAGGTCTATTCCTCTCTATTAGACAAAAACCTAACTACGGTGACGTACTTGATGGTGAATTGATGTGTCTCTGATGCGTGTATAGTGCCGCTGTCTTAGGCAGAATGAATGTGTTTGAAATCATAAATTCTAAATATATTTACTCTGCTTTTTGTAAAACAGTGAAGTAAAATCACAGTTATTAATTGATTAAAAATCAATTGTTTGTTCTGGTAATCATCCGTGATACAGCGCGAATAGGCGCTAAATTTACATTTAGCGCCTTAGTCTGGAGTAAGGGTGATCGTTGAACGTCTATTAGGTGATGATAAACAACGCGAGGTAAACCATTAGCAAACCGACAATACCTAAGATGATGCCCATCTTCGCCATGTCTTTACTTTCGATAAGTCCAGTCGAGTACGCCAGTGAGTTTGGCGGTGTCGATACTGGCAAAATCATACCAAGTGACGCTGAGAAGGCGACCACAACTAGTAAGCCTTGCAGGCCACCAATTGCAACTAGGCTTTCCATGGATGCGCCAATCGCAGCGGCTATTGGCATCAACAAGTTGGCCGTCGCGGTGTTCGACATGAAGTTCGCCATTAACCAACACACAATGGATAACGTCAGTACCACAGCTGCTGGTGACAGTGACTCATAATCAATCGCGTGTGCAAGTGCCGCAGCTAAACCTGTTTTATCAAGGCCGATACCAATCGCAATACCACCCGCAACTAGCCATAACACATCCCAGTTAATCAGCTTGATTTCTTCTTTGCCCATGATGCCAGTCAAAGTGAAAACAGCCAGTGGAATGATAGAGACCACATAGGTGTTCATGCCGTGCAGTTTGGTGGTCATCCACAATAAGATTGTTGCCGCGAAGGTGATGTAAACCACAATCGCTCGCCAGCTCTTTCTGAATTGCCCGTCGAGCTTGAGCACCATGTTCTTCTGCTTGGAAGGGAAGATTTTCTGAAGAAGGAACCAAGCAATGGTGAGTTGGATGATCACAAAGGGTAAGCCCATCATCATCCAACTGAGGAAGTCGATGGTGTTTTCACCCGTTAGGTATTGCAGCGCGATGGCATTGGGTGGTGTACCGATGGGTGTTGCGATACCACCGGTATTAGCAGCAATTGGAATACATAATACGAGCGCTTTAATCCCCATATCACCTTTTGGTGCAGAAGCTACGATAGGACCGAGCAACGCAAGCATCATGACTGTGGTAGCGGTATTAGACATGAACATCGAGAACACTGCGGTGATCAGCATTAAGCCCAACATAATAAAGCGCGGCTCTGTGCCAAAGGGTTTGAGTAGCACTCGCGCTAAATTGTTGTCGAGTTCGTATTTAGATGCCGATATCGCAAGAGCAAAACCACCCATGAATAGAATGATGATTGGTGATGAAAATGCACCGAAGATGTCGGTATAGTTAATTAACTCACCGAGATCGTGTCCCGCTGGTGGATTTCTAAATAAGTGGAGGCCTTTGTCGGAAATCATCACCAATTCAAGCGCAATGATCAAAATGGAAGTCGCGAATACCGGAACAGGCTCAAGCACCCACAGCAGAGCGGCCAACAAGAATATTGCCAATAAGCGGTGTTGAATCAGCGTAAGATCATCGATTGGTATTGAATCTATCGGCATGAATAGCACGCCTAAGGGAATCGCAAAACAAATCAACAGCTTGACCAGAACGCCAACATTGAGTTTAGGCATGTACAAAGACCCTATGAATAAAATATCTTCAAATAGAGTAAGTTATCTGGATTTTTTGTACTTGGAGACGGGTTGTAAAATCGAAAAGTTGTTTAAGGTTTCGACAGTTGTTTTGTTTTTGGTCAATATTTTTTCTGGGCAATTCGACGTCCGGCTCGTAGGGAACAAGGTTGTCGGTAGTTAGATTGGTTGAAATCTTGAGGAGAAGAGCCTCGAACTAGATAAGAAAAAGGCGCGTTCTTCTCTGAAATAGAAAAAGCAACGCGCCTTTAAAACTGAATGAATTAACTCAATCGTTAAGCTTGGTCAGTACTCTTTGCTGAATCAACAGCTTCAGCCTCAACTTCTTTAGCCGCAATGTGCGCATAAGGAGTACCAAGAACGGTTTTCTCACCATTTAGCATAGTGTCGTCGAACTTGATTGCATCTTTAGCGAACAGGTTGATAACGGTTGAACCAAGCTTAAAGCGACCCATCTCTTCACCTTTCTTCAAGATGATTGCTTTGTCACCTTGTGCTGGGTAATCCCACTTGTAAACCGAGTTACCGCGAGGTGGAGTGATGGTGCCAGCCCATACTTGCTCGATGCTACCTACGATAGTTGCGCCAACCAGCACTTGTGCCATTGGGCCAAATTCCGTATCGAAGATACAAACGACACGCTCGTTACGTGCGAATAGGTTTGGAACGTTCTCAGCCGTTAACGGGTTAACAGAGAAAAGGTCACCCGGAACGTAGATCATCTGACGCAGCGTGCCGTCGCATGGCATGTGCACGCGGTGGTAGTCGCTTGGAGACAGGTAAAGCGTTGCGAACTCACCGTCTTTAAACTCATCCGCTAGCGCAGCATCACCACCCAATAGCTCACGAGCTGAGTAGTTATGGCCTTTCGCTTGAATCAGTTGACCATCAGTAATTGGGCCAAATTGGCTTACACGTGCATCTGCAGGGTGAACAATAACAGAATCACCCTCAGCGATAGGGCGCATGCCTTCTTTCAATTCACGCACGAAGAATTCATTGAATGTTTTAAAGTGTTTTGGGTCGCTATGCAGAGCTTCATCCATGTTCACTTTGTATTGCTTGATGAACCAGTTGATGATCGCTGTCGTTAAGCCGCCCGCTTTAGCAGACGCAAGTTTGCCGACTAGACGAGTCAGTCCATGTTGTGGAATCCAGTACTGCAATCCAACTTTAATCTTATCCATTGTATTAATTTTCCAATGCTAATTGTGTTTCAATTAAATCTGTCGATGACGGTTTAGGGCGCGAGATGTTACTTAAATTCGCGCCAATTGTCAGTAAATGCACACATTTGTTCACAAAAACGCGATTAAAGATCGGCTTTTTTGTTGCGTGAATACTGACGGTTATCTTTGTTGCTCGCCATGCTTTCAATGATGCGGTGGTAGTTGTCGAAACGTAATCGACTGATTTTCCCATTCTCTACCGCTTCGCGCAGGATACAGCCTGGGTCATCGTTGTGTTTACAGTCGCGGAATTTACAACCGCCAAGGTAAGGCTTGAACTCGATGAAGGCTTCCGTGATTTCGTCGGCTTCTAGGTGCCATAGGCCGAATTCACGAACTCCTGGAGAATCAATAAGATCACCGCCAGAAGGGAAGTGGTATAAACGAGCTGCCGTGGTGGTATGCTGGCCAAGACCTGAGTTCTCAGAGACTTCACCTTCTTCAATGTCGAGCGTTGGCATCAATGCGTTCACTAGGCTTGATTTACCCACGCCCGATTGACCAACAAAGATGTTGATACGATCTTTGAGTTCAGCTTCCAGTTCTTTGATGCCGTAGCCAGACTCTTTACTCACGAACATCACTTTGTAGCCGATCTTCTCGTACTCTTTAAGTGTTTCACGGTATTCAGCAACCTGCTCATCAGTCAGCAGGTCGACCTTATTCAGCACAACAAGCGGCGCGATGTTCACTGTTTCTGAAGCGATTAAATAGCGGTCGATAATATTAAGTGATAGCTCTGGTAACACAGCCGATACGATAACCATTTGGTCAACGTTCGCAGCAACCGGCTTTAGGCCATCGTAGTAATCAGGGCGAGTCAGCATTGAAGTTCTCGGTTCAACCGCTTCCACAACGCCAGAAATGCCGGCCATGGATTCTAAGCCTGCGCGCCAAGTCACTCGGTCACCAGAAACTAAAGTCTCGATACTACGGCGTAAGTTACAACGATGAACTTCGTTAGTTTCAAGATCTTCGATATCGGCATGTTGGCCAAAGCGCGTAATTACGAGTCCGCTTTTGGTTCCACCAAGCATGTTCTCATCCCACTGGATAGAATCTTCTTTCTTGAGTCGCTTGTTCTGGTTGCTACGTACTCGACGTACTTGACCTTTGGTTAACTTCTTTTTTTTAGCCACAATTTTTCACTTAACACATCTAACTTGATGATTGGGGACTCAAACTGGATGTTGCTGGTACCACATGATTTCGATGGCCCTAAAGCTAGTTTGAGTATAGTTATTTGGGTATAGTACCTCTTTTACACATAAACAAATAGGCGACGCCTTATGTCCTTTAGCGATCAGAACCTTATTTGGGTTGATCTAGAGATGACAGGACTTGATCCTGAAACTCATAAAATCATTGAAATTGCGACTATCGTTACTGATAGTGAGCTTAACATCCTGGCTGAAGGACCTGTTTTGGCTATTCACCAACCTCAGAGTGAATTGGACAAAATGGATGAGTGGTGCACAACGACGCACACTGGCAGCGGCCTAGTGAAGCGAATTCAAGAGAGCACGGTTTCAGAGCAAGATGCCATCCAACAAACGATTGAGTTTCTTGAAAAATGGGTACCAAAAGGTAAGTCACCGATTTGTGGCAACAGCATTGGTCAAGACCGCCGTTTCCTATACAAACACATGCCTGAGTTGGAAGAGTACTTCCACTACCGTTATGTTGACGTAAGTACTCTGAAAGAGCTGACTCGCCGTTGGAAACCTGAAGTGTTAGATGGTTTTTCTAAGTCGGGAAGTCACCTTGCGTTAGATGATATTCGAGAGTCGATCGCTGAGCTGCAGTACTACCGAAAAACGATTATTAACATCTAGTCAGATAAAATGATCACGTTTGTCTAACTTTTCAGGGACATAAGAGCCAATTTTTTTGCAAATCTGTGTGCTTTTACAGCAGTTGAATAAAAAGTTTCGTAATTTTGCATTAAGGACTTGCATCACAAAAAAATGCTCTTATAATTCGCAGCCCTGAACGGCGAAAGACGTTTTCAGATTGCGATACTAGCTCAGTTGGTAGAGCGCAACCTTGCCAAGGTTGAGGTCATCGGTTCGAACCCGATGTATCGCTCCAATTTGTAGGTTATGGCGAAAGCGGTAATCGAAAGGTGAAACACCTTTTATAATGCGATACTAGCTCAGTTGGTAGAGCGCAACCTTGCCAAGGTTGAGGTCATCGGTTCGAACCCGATGTATCGCTCCAAATTAGCCTTTTAAGGCAAGATTCATCAACTTAATTGATGCATCCGGACGCGGGATGGAGCAGTTTGGTAGCTCGTCGGGCTCATAACCCGAAGGTCGTCGGTTCAAATCCGGCTCCCGCAACCACATTACAGTTAAGCGCTATCTGTTGCCCAA
>NZ_MCZZ01000141.1 GCF_002875705.1 Vibrio sp. 10N.261.45.E2 | reverse complement strand
ACTACCTTGAAAAACGCCGTAAGCGAAAAGTAATATGCCCATTCTGATCTGACAAAGTCACTAGCAGAAGAACTGAGTCTGATCGGTTGCATTTCATTCGCTTTACCAAAGTTATATATTTCGATAAAGGGTAATAGCTTTGAAGGATAATCCTCTTTAATTTTTACACTATCTATAGAGTTGCTAGAGTACTCAAAATCATCTAAGTATCTGTTGAATTCTCTTGAAAAGTTCGCTATCTGATTAGCATCTTCCTGCTTATTAATGTCAAGATTATTTAAGCCAACATCAATGTCATCTATTTTCCCAATTATCTCTATCAACTTAGCCTTCAAATCATAAAAATCAGTAATCGCAGATTCTAAGTCAGATATACTTTTGGTTAGACTAATTTCCTTGTGGATTTTCTCTCTCGAAATCACTTCTTTTTCAGTTATATCCTTTTTCAATGAATTTAACTGTAAGTTTTTGTTTTTAATTTCGATTCGATAGTAAGAAATAGCATTGTCGAGCTTCTCAAATAGTACTGTTGAACTTTTCACATATGAGGTATATAGATCAAGCTGAGATTTCAAAAATGCCATAGACTTTTCAAAATCAATTTGACTATCGTCAATATTCATTCTAGATTCGTGACCTAACTTTGAATTACAAGTTGGACACTGTTCGATAACTTTCAGATCATTAATTCTATTAACTTTTTTAATACCAGAGATCTGTTCTATACTCGTATTATTTTTTTTAATTAGATCATTATATTCATTGATTTTTTGCTTCTCAGTAACTTTCTTATGCTCTAGCTCTCGAAGTTGCTTGTTCAAGCTTCTAATTTCATTAATTAGTTTTGTTTGTTCTGCTGTACTTTCATCCGTACTCGATTTCTTGTCGCTCTTCAAGATATCTGATAGCTGTTTTTTAAGATCTTTAATTACACTTTTAACTTTTGTTGAATTACCATCTAAAATACAATAAATATCTGAGCGATTTACACTATTAACTGTTGTTTTAGCCTTGTATCTTTCGGTAATCCCGTCAAGTTGAATCGAATATCTACTCATATATAGATTGAAGTTTTCGATATAAGAAAACCATTTTTTCTTCAACTCATTTTTTTCTTGCTCTAAAATATCCTTTTTAATATCATCTTCTAAACTCTTTAGATCGAGTAAGTACTCAACTACCTTAGTTTTTGGATCTTTTATTCCAAAATACGGCATTTGACTAAATAAATCTGACCAACCTTTAGTTTGCTCCACTAGAGCACATGACATTAAATTTTGAAGATAAAGTGATTTGGCTTTTTTTCCATCGGTTTGATATATTGTAGGCAGTTGTATGTCGGTGAAATTTTTAAGCCAGTTGTAAAACCCATTTTCATTGTCATGATCTCCTGTAGATCTAACATAATAGGTATTAGTCGATTCTTTTCCATCATTATATTCTTTGACGACCAGTGAATTAGTATTCTCATGGCCTCGTCCTTTTATGACTCTTTTTACTATAGCTTTTTGACCTGATTTATTCTCTATTTCAATTATTGCCTCAGAATAAACCACCTTATAATCAATAGTGTCTATAGTGAAAGTAGACCTAAGGCTTTTATCTAGTATCTTCTCTCGATTACCACCTAATAGCTGCTCCATACCTAAGCAGTAATACAAACAAGATAGAATTGTACTTTTACCACTAGAGTTATCACCATATATAATATTAAGACCAGAATCGAACTTATGGTCAAAACCAAACCTACCTATATAGTTCTCTGCATCAATGTATGTTTTTATTCTATTAATCTTAATCATTACCAAGCCAACTTATATCTATTCAATTTTGCATCTGAAACTTTACTAAGATCATTTATTCTTTCTCTAGTGAAACTAAATTCATCATCAGCAACAACTGATTGATATATTTCTCTAGTATTATCATTCTTAATAATTGCAATTTTTCCAGTCACAACTTCAATGTCCCACAGTTTATTGTTTGCGCCATGAATGATTATTCTTCTTAAATCTTCAACGTTCCATGGACTCAAAAACTCTTTCATTTCAACATCACTATGTTTATTACTATTTAAACGAGAATAAATATAAGATAATTTCTTGTAAGATAATCTTTTGGTTTTTTCTGTACAAATAAAAACAATTAGCAACACAATCATTAAGTCAATTTCAGTTGAGTTCTCACTCGATGTAATTACACTTGGTTTTGAAAAGTTGATATGATACATATTTATTCCATAGTAAAATCCAGATCACAAATTGCTAACCATTGGGATAAATCTCGGTTTGCAACAATATTAGACTCTCGTATTCTAATTTTAATACCATCTAGATCTTCGAATGAATCTTTAAGCATATCTTTATGCTCATTTAATAGCCCTCGATAAACTCGTTGAGCTTCTGATATACTATTTACAGTGTGCTTAAGGTGGTTACTTTTTGTCGAATATTTAGCTTGTTTATATAGTTTATCTATATTAACGTTGCGTTCTTTCCATTCTTGTACTTGTCGATCTCCATTAAGTAAGTTAGATACTACTTTGTTAACTTCTTCTGAAACATCGTTCTTATTATATAAAACCGTCAGTTTTCTTACTACGTTACTAGCTTGTTCGTTATTAGTATCTATCCAATCAGCTACTGCTCTTTCTTCTGTCTTCTCAATGCAATCATTAATAAGACTACTAATTAACAGTCTATCGCTATCAAATTCTTTAAGATTCACAATATCAATATCAATCAAAAACTGGCTGATTAGCGTAGGATCAATAAACGTACCATAGCTAGTAACAGCAGAGTTCTCTAAAGATTTAATTAATCCAGATAATATAATATTGGAACCATCTGAATAAAATAAACCTGATCCAGATATTCCTTTAAAGGCATCAGCTCCGTAAGTCATGATATATTTATTGTGAAATAAATCCTTATCAAACTTAATGGCATAATGAAACTCTTGCATTGTATCTTGGTTTTCGATACGAACGGGTTGCTCATCAGACAAGTACTCATCATCAAAGTGCTTAGTAATTAGAGAATACCCTTCTATTAACAGAGGATTTAATGATGGTTTCCCTAATTTCACACTTAGAAAATTGTCTAATTTATCACCTACATTAATTTCTACTAATGATAGATCATATTTTTTCGAGAAACCCTCATCACTAACTATTTGACCAATACAAAACTTTCCATACGCTGTATCAACTTCAAGTACATCTTTAGGTTCAATATTAAACTCAAAGTTATTTCCGTACAAAACATGAGCACATGTTAGGATATACACCTTATCATTGTGTTTAAATGGAACACAACTACCAACCTTAGACCCATTTTTTATTACAAACCCAAAAAAATGTGGTTTACGTTCAACTAAATAATTCATATTGGTAACACCACTTTCTTTTTAAAGTGAAACCTCAAATTTGGTAAATCGATCGCACACTTCCTGCGAATATCACTTTCAATATCATAGTTAAGGTATATGTTGTAAATCTTATTTTTTCTCTGTGCTTCACCCTGCAACATTTCAATAGTTTCCTTATCGGGGTGAGAGTATCTACCACCATTTGTCGAAACATAATAGTTTACGCATTCTAAATAACTTAGTAGCTTTGGGCTTGTACTATGCTGACTGCCGTGGTGTGACAGTTTTACCAAATCTAACTTGATCGGATTATCGTGATCATACTGCAATGAGTTTAATTTTGCGCAAATCACTTCTGGGTGAGAGTCTCCCAGTAAGAGCAATGAAATTCCATCGTGAGTTAGGATCTTGGCAATCGAAGAGCGATTAATAATGTCGTTGTTGTTAATCTGGCGCTCTTGATAAGTGAGCTGACCATCTTGTATTACTTGACTTGCATTCCAATTATGATGAAGTTCCTTCACATCACTTTTACTTGGCGACAGGACTAATACGGAAAAATCTCCAACTTTAACCTCATTTTCCACATCTACTGGGCAAAAAGTTAGATTTCTACGTAGAGCCAATTCCTTTAGCGTATCTCCGTGATGATAAGCAACCAAGCCTGTATCATCATATGTAACTAGCTCTGGATGATTCATGAATACAGCACAACCACTTAAGTCGTTGTTGCGATCAGCCAGTAGCTTGATCGCACCACCAATATGATCTTGATCTACATGAGTAATAAAAATGGCATCCAACCGCTTACCTTTAATTACCCTTGTTATTTCTCCATAAGTGCTCGGCATACCGCCATCCACTAACACCACAGTATTTTCGTTTGATACTAGAAAGGCATCTCCATGTAGGGCCCCAAAAGCAAAGAATTCAACAGTCAAACAACCCTCATAATATTCAAACAGCAAAAGATGCTCAATATTACTACAAATTTAATATTAATATATTGATCTTTAACCACTTTTTTCTTGAAAGACTTTTTGCTCTTTGTCTGACGTGATTACCTCTTTCTTTACAAAGAGTAATCACACTGAAAGTACTGTTACTGGGTGGCAGTTAGAATGAAGAGTCACACTCGACTTCGTATCCATCGATTTATCCATGGCAATAATGGGGTTAGCCATAACACACCACTACTCTTATGGTCATACCTTGAGTGATATCGCACACAACTGAATTGAATAATCTGCGTGTTCAAACATATCAGCACATCAATGTTATTTCTTTTGATATCAGCTAAAGAAGTCGAGACAACTATAAAACGTATAGTGCTTATAGCTACGTAGGCTAGACTCGAATATTTTTTAAGTATTTCACTATTTAAGCTCTTCAACGCTAAACATTACCCACGACTATCAACAAGGTAATGATCATCGCACCACTTGGTGTATTCGGTCTAATGGCAGAAGCAGTCGGGACGTTCGGTTTTGGCGCACTTATGGTCGTGTTCAAGCTGTTCATTGTCTACATTGCTGCGATCCTAATCTTCGGCTTTGTTGCTTACCCACTAATGATTCAAATCTTCACTAAGACTTCTGCGAAGAAGTTCCTAGTGGCAATGAAGAAACCTCAAGCGGTTGCTCTTTCAACAGCCTCTTCAATGGCAACGCTGCCAGTAACCATGGAAACGGTAGAGAAAGAGCTTGGCGTTCGTAACTCTACAGCTTCATTCGTTCTGCCTCTTGGCGCGACGATCAACATGTCTGGCAACGCAATTTACTACGGCCTAGTGGCTATCTTCTTTGCACAGCTGTTCAACATCGACCTATCAATGGGTGCTTACGTAGCTATCATCGTAACGTCTACTCTAGGCGCAGTTGGTCAAGCAGGTGTTCCAGGGCCTTCTTTCCTAGTGGTTGCGGTTCTTCTAGCGGCTGGTATCCCTATCGAAGGTCTGCCTCTATTGTTCGCTCTAGACCGTATCTTTGACATGATTCGTACTGCTCTAAACATCACTGGTGATGCAGCATGTGCAGTGATCGTTGACTCACTAATTGAAGACGAAGCGAAAGAAGCTGAGCTACAAAAACAGCAAGCGTAATAAATAAACGCTAAGCTAGTGATGGCTGAATTAGCCCCACCAGCTTAAACTAAAAAATCCGAGAGCCTTACAGCCCTCGGATTTTTGTTTTGATGGTCTAATTTGAGGTGTTGCGCGAATTACAGATCAGCGCCATAGATATCAAACGTGAAATACTTAGATGCAATCTTGTCGTAGGTGCCGTTTGCTCTGATCTCTTCAATTGCCGCGTTGAATTGTTTCGCCAGTTTTGAATCCTGCTTTCTTAGTGCTAAAGCCGTACCTTCGCCAATGTAGGCTTTGTCAGTTACTGCTTTACCCTTAAATTCAAAACCCTCCCCCTCTTTCTTGTCTAAGAAAGCCAATGACAGTTGATCTGAGTTACCGAAGGTGACATCTAAACGACCGTTTTGCAGATCCAGATACACTTCATCTTGACCCGTATAACGCTTAATCGTTGCCACATCACCAAACTTGTCTGTTACGTAACGATCATGAATCGTGCCTTGCTGAACACCGATGGTTTTGCCTGCTAAGCCTGTCTCATCCACGCTGAACTCCGCGCTCTTGGCAGCAACAAATACGGCTGGTGTTTGATAATATTTATCGGTAAACAAAATCTTGCGCTTACGCTCTTCAGTGATACGCATCGACGCCATAATCACATCTGACTTTCTTGCCAACAAACTTGGAATTAGCGAATCCCAACTTTGTGAAACCCAAGTACAATCGAGTTTGGCTTGCTCGCACAAAGCATCAGCTATCTCAATATCAAACCCGACAGGCACACCGTCACTGTTTTTGTAGTTGAATGGCGGATACGTAAAGTCTGACGCCAAACGGATTTCTTTCGCCTGTACCGTTGTACCAAGTAAAGCGGCCGCACAAGCGAGTCCTAGTATTATCTTTTTCATCATTGCCATCCTAGATATGATTCTTGTCGAGTTGAGATTGAGGTTCTTTATCTTGAAACTGTTGAGTTTGTTGCTTGTTTTCTAATTCGGTTTGGTAACTTGAAAGTGACGCTATCACTTCCAGCATGCTCTCTTGGCTACCAATACTGATTCGAACACAGTTACGCAAAGCGGGTTCATGGTTTTGATTTCTTGTCACAATGCCATCCTTCGCCAAAACGTCGAACAATTGGTGCCCAGGTTTTTGACGCAGCAAAATGAAGTTTGTTGATGAAGAGTAAACAGACTCAACGAAATCAAACTGCGTTAACTCACAAGCAAACCAATTACGTAGTTCGACGAGCTTTTGCGTCGCGTCTTGCATCACTGAGACTCGTTCATCAGACAAAGCGTCTAACACGATTTGCGATGAGCAATCTGGCATAGGGTATGGCGGAATGAGCTTAGCAACATACTGCATCACATTTTGGCTCGCTAAGATAAAACCACAACGAACTGCAGCCAAGCCGAATGCCTTAGACAAAGTGCGAATCACAACCAAGTGCGGATAACGCTCAATAAGGCTAACGGCTGAAGTTTGTGGTTCAAACTCAATATAAGCTTCATCCACCACAACTAAAGATTTACCCTGAGTCCCCTCAAGCACCTGAATCAGATCCGATTTCGGAATCACATTGCCGGTTGGGTTATTCGGTGAACAAAGGAAAACGATATTGGCCAACTCAGCTTTATTCACGATGTCAGCAACGTCTAAGCTGAAATCTTCCTGCAAAGGAGAGTCGAGCGTTTCAATCGCTAATGCATCAGCGCAAAACTCATACATAGCATACGTTGGTGAACAGATAAGGATATTATCTTGAGCGGGTTTACAGAATGTTCTGATCAGTAAGTCAATCGCTTCATCGGCACCACGCACCGCAACGGTTGCAGTATCAGTTCCACAATAAGCTTGATAAGCCTTGGCAATGTCTTGTGGTAAAAAGTCTGGGTAACGATTATGGCTGGCTTCTCCTTGAAACAGAGCGCTTTCCAATTCATTTGCGTTTAACCAGACACATCCATCACCACCAATTCTTCTTGCTGATTGATAAGGCATTAATTTTTTTACAGCCTGAGGCACTAAGCTATCAATAAAAGATGTCAAAAAGCTATCCCTTTCACATAATCAAAATGTCTTCACCACTGCCTTCACATTCAAAATATGCGCCATATACACATATTGAATCACAAATGATGACTAAGTATTTACATTCAAACAAAACACTGTTGATAAATGAATCGAAATAATCACATAATAGCCATGATAAAAAGTCATAGGTAAAGATATGAACAACACGCTCCCTTCAACTAAAACCTTGCTCGCATTCCTGTCTACAGCAAGGCATCTTAACTTTACGCGCGCGGCACATGAGCTCAATGTCACGCAAGGTGCAGTAAGTCGTCAGGTACTCTCGTTTGAAGAAAGCCTTGGCTGCGACCTTTTCTATCGCCATGCTCGAGGATTGTCTTTAACGCCGAAAGGAGAAGAACTGGTTCCCTTGATACAAGGAACGATTCATCAACTGCAGTCCGCCCTTAACCAAGTGGCTAGCTCTCCCTCTAAAATTAAACTCAATGCTCCGAGTTGTATTACCTCTTGGCTACTACCTAAGTTGATGTCTTTTCAGCAAGCCTATCCCGAAATTGATGTCGAACTCACGTCGACCATCAAGCACGTCTTTGAACCAAGCTTTGACCCGTTTGACGCCGTAATTACCTATGGTAAGAAGCCAAACCAGCAATCGATTATCAGCCAATTATTGTTTAACGAGCAGCTAGCGCCCGTTTGCCAAGCACAAAGCATTACGCAGAGCCATCTTGTCGACGACGCATCGACCATCATCAAGCCACACAAGCTTGCCCAATACACTTGGCTACACGCCAACAATGAGCAGAGTGATTGGCGACTTTGGCTAGAACACATCGGCAGCCACGACCTTTCAAGCAAGAATAACCAGCAGTTTGCCACGCTCGATCAAGCCATGAATGCTGCCATTCAAGGGTTTGGGATAGCCATAGGCGATATCACGCTAGCGAAGCAAGATATCGACTTAGGCAGGTTGGTGAAAGTGAGTGAAGGCAGCGTCTTCTCAGGAAATGGTTACTTCTTGCTGCAACCCAAGAATCGTCAAAATGCGTCATTATCCACTCTGGTAGATTGGCTTGTTGATTAACGGCATTCACCATTGATAGGCACGTACTATAAGCGATAGTCGAGCGTCATTTTGAGAATTTCAACATTCTCAAAATGAAACTATTTTATCTCTGTGACGTATTGGCTGTCATAGAATAGAACGCACCTCCCTTTAACTATTTGAAAAGAAATTCA
Source organism: Vibrio sp. 10N.261.45.E2 (assembly GCF_002875705.1). GTDB lineage: Bacteria > Pseudomonadota > Gammaproteobacteria > Enterobacterales > Vibrionaceae > Vibrio. The sequence goes on along the minus strand of NZ_MCZZ01000141.1, from coordinate 55,366 downwards.
ATTCTATTTTGTAGGAAACTTGTTCTGTTCAATTGGATAAAATGGCATTCGAATTGCTTTGTCATAGATAACCCAACCAATATACAGCAGGTTGCATTATTTTCGCTGCAGCTTGTCACGGAGGATAGGCTATGACCTTACAAAGACATACGTATTACGGCTTGATTCACCATGGAATTAAAACTCTATTAATGGACAGAATTGGCCACTTCACAGAACGTGAATATCACGAGTACTTGGACTTAACGACTGGAAAATCGACGTGTTTTGCTATGAGCGAACAGGAACTCGAAAACACCTTAGACAGTCTGAAAAGCGAAGGTTATCTTGAAGACATCAAGAAGCTAATACCTCGCTACCAAACCTCATCAATGCGTTAACCTACATAAACCCTTCAAACACGATGAGCGGTTAGATTGAATTAATTGGCACCCAATTGTCTCGGGCTATTTAGCATCGAGACAGTTTTCGCTAGACTGTCAGCAACTCAACCAACTGGATAGTCAGTGTCTCATGAAACAAATTCTTGATTTCATTCCTCTCATTATTTTCTTTGCGCTTTATAAGATGTACGACATCTATACGGCAACGGGTGCTTTGATCGTTGCATCTGCAATTCAAATTATTTTGACATACGTCATCTACAAAAAAGTAGAAAAAATGCAGATCATTACGTTTTTAATGGTTGCTGTATTTGGTGGAATGACCATCTTCTTGCACGATGACAATTTCATAAAATGGAAAGTCACCATCGTTTACGCATTGTTTGCGATTGGTTTGACGGTCAGTCACATCATGGGCAAATCGGCGATCAAAGGGATGTTAGGTAAAGAGATCACACTGCCTGATGCGGTATGGGGCAAGATCAACTGGGCTTGGACTCTATTCTTTACTCTGTGTGCCGTTCTCAACGTTTACGTTGCTTTCAGCCTACCGTTGGATGTTTGGGTGAACTTCAAGGTGTTTGGCTTACTCATCGCTACCTTGTTATTCACATTATTGACCGGTGTATACATCTATAAGCATTTGCCAAAAGACCAGCAGAAAGAGTTAACGGATAAAAATACCGACGAGAAGTAACCCTTAGGGATGAGTCCTCATACCCTATTTGATACAATTATTATCAATATGCGATTGGCCAATGATACTCGTGATCATTGGCCACTTATTATTTGTGTTCGGTGAAGACGTTAAAACTCGACCACCGCGAGTCTCGTTAGCACATCTATTTTAATTTTTAGAAAATCAATACCATTAAGAGTACGACAATGACTATTCAATCAACTTTGAACCCGATTGGTTCTTTACTTCTTCGCACATTAGCGATGCCTTCTGATACAAACGCAGCAGGCCAGATTTTCGGTGGTTGGATAATGTCTCAACTTGACCTTGCCGGCGGCATACTGGCAAAAGAGATCTCTAACGGCAAGATAGTCACTGTTTCCGTATCGAGTATCGAGTTCAAACAGCCGGTTTCTGTAGGGGATGTTGTTTGTGTTTACGGTGACTGCACTAAGATTGGCCGCAGCTCGATGAATATCGACCTAGAAGTATGGGTTAAGCCTGTACTTGATCACGGTATCGGCGACCGCTACAAGGTATGTGGCGCGACATTCAACTACGTTGCGGTTGATGAAAGTGGTAAACCTCGCCCAATCAACAAATAACACTTTTTAGTCAGCGTTTTGTATCGATGGTCTTTAGTTTATATAAATGAAATTGCTAAAGACCATACAACTCTCTCGCACCAATTCACAATTTCTTATCATTAGCCCTTCCAATACCAATTAGTTCGCGTAAATTAGCAAGATAGCGAATTTAAATGCCCCAATTTAGTGAAGTAAAATAAGGATATCTCAATATGTGGTACGTGATTTTTTCTCAAGACGTCGAAAATTCATTAGAAAAGCGCCTAAGTGTTCGCCCACAACATCTAGAACGCCTACAAACACTTCACGATGAAGGCCGACTGTTAACAGCAGGTCCTATGCCAGCAATTGACTCAGATAATCCGGGCGAAGCGGGCTTCACAGGTTCAACTGTCATTGCTGAATTTAACTCTTTAGAAGACGCTCAAGCATGGGCAGACGCTGACCCGTACATTGACGCAGGCGTTTACCAAAACGTGATTGTAAAACCATTCAAGAAAGTATTTTAACGTGAAAAAATGGATTATTGGCTCACTGGCTTTAGCTCTGCTTGCAGGCTGTGCTTCAAGTGAGCAAGACGAACAAAGACAGCTAGAGATGATGGCGCAGCACCGTGCAGGCGTTTTATCTGCTGGCCTACCGATTGAATATGGCCCACTATCGGTCATGCGCGTGCTAGCAAAAAACACGGTTATCGAAATCATGATGATCTACAACCAAGACGCAAAAGGTGCTAAGCCTTTAAACCAAGTTGTAGATATGAGTGTGAATAGCTACTGCACCAACTCTGAAGTAAGAGCAAACCTCGACATGGGCTTGGCTTACAACATCAAGATTCGCAACACTCGCGGGCAATTGATGGTTGAGAAGCTGATCAGCAAAGATACATGCCAGAGCAGCAGCTAGATTCGAGATTCGAACAAACATAAAACTAGAAGGCCTCGCATTTGCGAGGCCTTTGTTTTTGGAGTAATCAAACCTTAATTTTAGCTATGCTTGAGCTTCTGCAGCTTCCCACTCTTTGCGCAGTGCCTTAGTCGCCGAAACTAAGTTGGTTAGAGCCGCTTCTGTCTCTGCCCAGTTACGCGTTTTTAGTCCACAGTCCGGGTTTGCCCATAAACGTTCTGCCGGAATTTTCTCTGCCGCTTTCTTAAGTAAATCAACGATCCACTCTTGTGAAGGGATGTTTGGTGAGTGAATATCATAAACACCAGGTCCAATCGCATTCGGGTAGTTGAACTCTTCAAACGCTTTTAGCAATTCCATGTTCGAGCGAGACGTCTCAATAGTAATCACATCAGCGTCTAATGCGGCCACTGACTCAAGGATTTCGTTGAACTCGCTGTAACACATATGGGTATGGATCTGAGTTTCTGGTTTAGCACTCGCCGCCGAGATCTTAAAGGCATCGACTGCCCACTCTAGGTATTCTGTGTGGTCACGTTTTTTCAGCGGCAAACCTTCACGAATGGCAGGTTCATCAATTTGAATAATGTTGATGCCTGCGTCTTGCAGATCAGACACCTCATCTCTCAGAGCAAACGCCAATTGGTTAGTGATCTCTTTACGCGAAATGTCTTCACGTGGGAATGTCCAACATAAGATGGTAACAGGCCCAGTTAGCATACCTTTCATCTGCTTTGAAGTTAGAGATTGGGCGTAGGTCGACCACTCCACCGTCATCGGTTTTTCACGCTCAATGTCCGCGACCACAATCGCCGGTTTCACACAGCGAGAGCCGTAACTTTGCACCCAACCAAATTTGGTGGTCTGAAAGCCTGCTAGGTTTTCTGCAAAGTACTCGACCATGTCGTTACGTTCCGCCTCACCATGAACCAACACGTCTAAATCAAGTGCTTCCTGACGCTTAACGGCATCAGCGATATGGCCTTTTAATGCAGTCGTGTATTCCGCTTCACTCAATTTCCCACTGCGATAAGCGCTGCGCTGAACACGGATTTCTCCAGTTTGTGGGAACGAACCAATGGTAGTGGTTGGCAATAACGGTAAACCTAACACTTCAGACTGATGCGCGGCACGCTCCGCGTAAGGTGCACTGCGCTCCGTTAACGCTTTGGTAATGGTGTTAATACGAGCTTGAACTTGCGGCTTGTTTACGTGAGTCGCACTCTTACGGGCAACAATCGGCTGGCTATACGTTTCACACGCTAAAATGGCATTTTGATCGCCGTCTAGCGCCGCACCCAATAAACTCACCTCCGTGACTTTCTGTTTCGCAAAAGCAAACCAGCTCTTCATCTCTTCACTGAGTGAATCTTCTAACTCTAAATCTACTGGGCTGTGAAGCAGCGAACATGAACTTGCCACCCACAGCTTATCGCCTAGCTTCTCCTTCACCGGTTGCAGTTTAGCTAGCTGGGTAGCCAAGTCTGCTCGCCAAACGTTGCGCCCATTGATTGCACCCGCAGAAAGCACCCACTCTTCAGGCAACTTATCCACTACTTCATCAAGTTGTTGCGGCGCTGCTGCTAAGTCAATATGTAGACCGTTGACAGGCAGTTCTACAATTTTATCTAACGTGTCCGTTACCGAATCAAAGTAAGTGGTAAGTAGTAGTTTTACATCGCCTTGAATCACTTGATACGCCAATTTGAATGAATCTGCCCACTTAGATTCAAGTTCCAGAGAAAGGATAGGCTCATCGATTTGCACCCACTCAACACCCAACTTAGCAAGTTTTGCCAGAATCGCTTGGTAAGCAGTGAGCAAACGTGGAAGTAAGGTTAAGCGGTCAAAGCCCTCTTCCACTTCTTTGCCGAGATATAAGTAAGACAGAGGACCTAGAAGAACCGGCTTCACGTTATGCCCCGCTTTAATCGCTTCATTCACTTCATCAAACAGTTGTGGCCAACTTACTTCAAAAGAGTCATTTTTGCTGAACTCAGGAACAATGTAGTGGTAATTGGTGTTGAACCACTTGGTCATATCTGATGCTGCAGCACCATCTTTGGCACTTTCTGAACCATGTTTCCCGCCACAGCAAGTTGGCTGCTTTTGAGATTGAATTTGCGTCTGAGATTGTCCACGACCAACGCGAAGTAAAGTATCTAAATCTGGGAAGGTTTTTTCATCTTCGCTACCACCAGCGTGACGTTTTGGCACATGACCTAAAAGTAAAGTCGTTGTTAATACATGGTCATACCATGCGAAGTCACCCGCAGTTGCAAAGCTTAGATTCGCGTCAGCTTGTACATTCCAGTTACGATTTCTCAGTTCGATGCCGAGCTGCTTAAGCTCAGATTGGTCAATCTCGCCGCGCCAGTACTTCTCCAATGTAAATTTCAGTTCGCGTTTTTCACCGATGCGTGGGTAGCCAAGAATATGCGTTGTTGTAGTCATGAACCTGCTCCTTATTCAATAATTGTTAGTATCTGTTCAAACGGCCTGTCATGTTTTGCACTTCCACAAAGGCGTCTGGATGGCTAAACTATCTACCCAATCTGCTCGATGAACAACGTCCAAATATTCATCTTGTTTATTAAAAATATTCATCTTAAACAATCTAAAGTTGAAACAATTAAATCCATCTGGACATCTAGACGTTTACAAGTAAGAGAAAACCCCGTAGGGTAATTATTAAGAAATATTGAATTGGCTTAGGGAATATGAGGAAAACTCATGATAGAGCTTAAACACCTTCGAACATTGACTACTTTGAGAGACAGCGGCTCGCTAACAGCTACCGCAACCTCTCTTCACCTGACTCAGTCAGCACTCTCTCACCAGTTGAAAGACCTTGAGGCACGTATTGGTGGTCAGCTTTTCCTGCGTAAAACTAGGCCAGTGAAATTCACCTCTGAGGGTGAGATCTTGCTTAAGCTCGCGGATGAGATTCAGCCAAGAGTCGCCAAAGCTGAGAACGAACTCGCGAGCCTTAAAGAGGATGTAAATGGTCGATTGCACATGGCGATTGAGTGTCACTCATGCTTCCAATGGCTAATGCCCGCTTTGAAGGAATACCAAGTCGCTTGGCCAAGCGTGACCCTAGATTTCTCATCAGGGTTTGGTTTTGAGCCGCTGCCTGCGCTAATGGCGGGTGAGCTCGACTTAGTGATTACCTCTGACATACAGCCTCGTTCTGAAGTTCACTATGAGCCACTCTTTGATTTCGAGATGCGTTTGATCACGGCAATCAACTCACCTTTAGCAGAAAAAACAAGTATTGAACCGCAAGATCTTAGCGATCTCACCATGCTCTCCTATCCAGTTCAAAAACAGCGTTTAGATGTCGTGAAGCACTTTTTGCAACCTGCAGGTGTAGAACCTAAGAAGTGGAAGCAAGCAGACAACACCTTGATGTTGGTGCAAATGGTATCGGCGGGTTTAGGGGTCGCGGCATTACCAAACTGGGCGATCAGTGAGTTTTCAAGACAAGGTTTGATAGCCAGCAAGCCACTAGGTAAAGGGCTTTCAAGAAGGCTATTTGCAGCGGTAAGAAACTCAGAAAAAGATAAACGTTACCTGCAAGCTTTCTTTAGTACAGCAAGGCAGCAAAGTAAGAGTCACCTTGATGGCATTGAGGTCGTTTAACGATAGTTGTCGTCAGTCACTCTGCTTATACAAAGCACAAAAGACAAACGCCAGAAACAAAAAAAGTCACAGATAATCTGTGACTTTTTAGTTTCAGTACCGATGATTGTCGATATCTGTTGATTCGCGAAAATAGACTATCTTGGATAAGACTTAAACTGGTTAGTCAGTGGGTCGTATTGATAGCCAAGCATATCGAGCTTGCCAACGACACTTTCTATATCCATTTCATACATACTAATCAGCTCTTCAAAGCTATCGCACTCTAGGCGAAGTTTTTCATTCACGATTCCCAGCAAAATAATGCTATCGAAACCTTTGACGTTGCTTAAATCCATCTCGTACTCCTTACGAACACACCGACTAGATTTAAGTTTAGAACGCTTACCAACGCCATGCTAAAAAACTGATCACACTTCTTAAAGAGAATACGTGATTAATGAAAGTGCGTGACTAAAGTGCCCAAACTGGCGTTAAACCAACAGCAGCCGCCAATAACATCAACAACGAAATCGTCAGCTGAAGCTTTTCAGGGGTTTTAACAAACAGTAGATGCCAGCACCACACCACGATAGATGAAATTAGCAACGCAAAGCTGAACAGCAGCGTCGAAATCACGGGTTCTAGTTGAGCTTCAGAAAGGGAATAAACACTCACCACCGTCGCCAAAACCACTAGCATACCCGCCAATACACCCACCACTGGCAAAACACGGTGGAAAGCTTGCAAACGCGTTCTTGCGATCGTCAGCAGTAAATGACCAAACGCAGCACCTAACAATACGACCAACAGCAGAGTCGTAATGATGCCGACTGTGGTTGCTTGCTCAGTCGCTTGAATTGCAACGTATGACAGCGCTAAACCGCAAGCAAGATACATCACCCAGATAGGGCCAGAATCACGAGTCTTCTTGGTTTGAACTTGAGAATAGAAATAAAAGATAGCGAACACGACAAGAAAAGCTTCAATTTTTACTGAAGCTATGGCCAGCCACAGCACGCCGATTGCAGGTAACATTTTGTGGATACGACCACGTTGTCCCGGACAAATATCCCCTTTCACCAAGATGAGAGTTAAGATCAGTTGGGCTCCCAAAAGCATCGGAGCAAATTGTGTTAGTAACGTTTCGACCATTGTGGATCTACTTCTTAAGACTTATTTTCGCGAATAATATCAAAAACTGCTGCGAACACTAATCAAAATCATAAATTAGCGACGTTATTCAAGCCTTCAACTATGCTGTTGTATGGCTCTTTTGTTGTATTTATCAACAAAGTGATGAAAGACACCAGAACTAACAGGGGCATGTTCTACTGGCTAGTCAGGGCGCATGCCGCTATAATTCCCGCCTCAAAAATCAGAGGTCGAAATATGTACAGCGATATCACTCCTATTCATGAACACAAAAAATACTGGGCCGAGTGCTACGGAACTGCACCCTTTTTGCCTACCAGTAGAAAGGAGATGGATGCTCTTGGATGGGATAGCTGTGACATTATTATTGTAACTGGTGACGCGTATGTCGATCACCCGAGCTTTGGTATGGCTATCATTGGCCGTTTGCTTGAAGCTCAAGGTTTCCGCGTGGGCATTATTGCTCAACCTAAGTGGGACAATAAAGACGCCTTCATGAAGCTAGGCAAACCTAACCTATTTTTCGGTATCACTGCGGGTAACATGGACTCCATGATCAACCGCTACACCTCTGATCGCAAATTACGTCACGATGATGCTTACACACCTAACAATGAAGGTGGCAAACGCCCAGACCGTGCAACTCTGGTTTATTCTCAACGTTGTCGTGAAGCCTACAAAGGTACGCCAATCGTGCTTGGTGGTATTGAAGCGAGCTTGCGTCGTGTGGCTCACTACGACTACTGGTCGGATAAAGTTCGTCGCTCGGTATTGTTTGATGCAAAAGCTGACATCCTTCTTTTTGGTAATGCTGAACGTGCACTGGTTGAAGTAGCACACCGTATTGCTGACGGCGAAGACATGTCTACGCTGACTAACATTCGCGGTACAGCTATCAACCTGCCTGCTGCCCCTGAAGGCTTCAAGATCATTGACTCTTCTCGTATCGAAAAGCCGAACAAAGCGTACGTGCCGGTAAACCCGTACGAAGTTGAAACGCAATGCGATACCAAAAAAGATGAAGAACCAAAAGCGCAGCCAATTACGATTCGTCCGTCTCGTCACGATGCAAAAACAACAGCAGTTCGAATCCCAGGTTACGAAAAGCTAAACAATGACCGTATTCTTTACGCTCACGCTAGCCGTATTCTGCACCTAGAGACAAACCCGTACTCAGGTCGTGCTCTGATTCAACGTCACGGTGATCGCGAGCTTTGGGTTAACCAAGCACCAATTCCACTAACGACAGAAGAAATGGACTATGTGTTTGGCCTTGCTTACAAGCGTGTTCCGCACCCAATGTACGGCAAAGCGAAAATCCCGGCATACGACATGATCAAAACCTCGGTTAACATCATGCGCGGTTGTTTTGGTGGTTGTTCTTTCTGTTCAATCACAGAACACGAAGGCCGCATCATTCAGAACCGTTCAAAAGAATCTATCTTGGACGAGATTGAAGACATCAAAGATAAAGTACCTGGCTTTACCGGAACTATTTCTGACTTGGGTGGGCCTACGGCGAACATGTTCCGTTTAGGTTGTTCAGATCCTAAAGCAGAAGTGAACTGTCGTCGTCCATCATGTGTGTTCCCAAAAATCTGTGAAAAGCTAAACACAGACCACAAACACACCATCGACCTGTACCGCTCTGCGAGAAAAGTACCGGGCGTCAAGAAGATCATGATCGCTTCTGGTGTTCGTTACGACTTAGCGATTGAATCTCCAGAATACGTGCGTGAGCTTGTAACTCATCACGTGGGTGGTTACTTGAAGATTGCGCCAGAGCATACTGAAAAAGGCCCACTGGACCTGATGATGAAACCGGGTATGGGCACTTACGATCGTTTCAAAGAGATGTTCGAAAAGTACAGCGCTGAAGCCGGCAAGAAGCAGTACCTAATTCCTTACTTCATCTCGGCTCACCCAGGTACAGAAGATGAAGACATGCTTAACCTTGCAATGTGGCTTAAAAAGCACAACTACGAGTGTGACCAAGTACAGAACTTCTACCCATCACCGATGTGTAATGCAACGTCGATGTACTACTCAGAGACTAACCCTCTGAAACGCGTGAAATATAAGAAGCGCGAAGATGTTCCTGTACCTAAAGGTGATCGTCAGCGTCGTCTGCACAAAGCACTACTTCGTTACCACGATCCTGAGAACTGGAAGATCATCCGTGAAGCGCTGATCAGCATGGGCAAACAACACTTAATTGGCGACAAGGCAAACTGCCTAGTACCCGCAGAAGACTTTGATGCACAAACACCTGCACAACGTCGTAAGTCAGGTCGTCACGGCTCACAGCGCTTTGCGACTAAGCACAGCAAATCTCAACCAGGGTTGGGCGGCGAGAAACCACGTAACCACTCAGGTAAGAAATCTGGTGGTAACGGCAATCAAGGTGGCGCTGGCCAAGGTAACGGAAAGCAAAACGGTGGCGGTAATGGCAATTCTCGCAAACCAGCGACAGGCTTCATTAAGAAAGGTCCTGGAGGTCACCAGTCGCAAGGTAATGGCGGCGGAAACGGCAAGCCAAACCGCAACAAAGCGAGTAATGGCCAAGGTGGTAAACCTGCGAGTAACGGTAAGAATCGCCAACGCGCAGCACAACGCTAATATCGCGAACCCATTTACCTCGCCATCGTAAAAACACAAAGCGCAGCTATTTAGCTGCGCTTTTTTGTACCTGTTACTAGGGAGCCTAACGGGCAAATACCCAGTACTGACTCAGTAAGTAGTTGCTTATCATCCCCACTAAGATACCAACTGCCATAGCAATAAACACAGCACCAGTGAATGTAGGAAGTAGCTCGGTCATCAACTTAAAACACAGCAAGTTGGGTATCGCTGATATCGATGCTGAGAGCATGAATTTTTGCCACTGAATCAACTTATCTAACCAACCGCCCTGCTCTTTGAACTCAAAGGTCAGCACTCGATTACCAAACCACGTTGTCGTTGCTGCAATAATAAAAGCGCCGATTCGAGCACTCATCAACGGCAGTCCAATCACGTAATGAAGCAACGCAAAAACCGTACAATCAACAACAAAGCCACCCGCCCCCACCATAGCGAATTTAATCATCTTATGGTGAGGTTGTAATTTTTGGTTCAACGTGTCGAACTTATCGCTAAACAGTCTCGATAACGAGTTAAAACTGGACATCGCCATCACTTCGAATATGGCTCAACGACAGGTTTGGTTTAATACTTTGGTTGTGGCAACTAAACAGAGCACGCTTTAGTTTCACCGTCGGCTCTAAAATACAAGTCAACGCGTTGTCTTTGATCTTGGTTTCAACTTCCATTTTTTTACCAATTAGATAGAACTTATCGATACCATCTAGCTGTTCAACATCGAGTAGCTTTTTTGCTTGCCCATGACTATAAAACTGTCCTGAGAAAGGTCGTTTACCGACGTAAAAACTCGGCGCTTCATCCGTAATTTGTTCAAAGATAATACGGTCACTTTTCTCGTTCGCTTTGCCTAGGTTAAGGTAGACCATCGCAATCATTAGCAACACAGGCAGCACTAAAGCCACGCTCGAGAACCACTTCTTATCTTTTTCTACTACAAGCATCGCTACCAGTAAGCCAAGGGCTGGAATGCCTGGCAACACATACGCAGGAAGAATATTACCCGCCATGGTAAAAAGAATCAGAGGTGAGACCAACCAACACACAAGGAATGAAAACAGCCCCCCATGTTCAGCGTTAACTTCTGCAATTTTCTTACGGCGTACGAAAGTCAAAATAGGCAACACAATCGACCAAGGCGCAGCCGCTTGAATCCAGAAAACCCAAATCATTCCTCTTGTTTCATCATGGGCCGAACCGTAAAGGTCCCCTTCCCAACCACTTACCACAAAACGCTTAAAGTGCTCACCAACAATGAAGTAATCAATAAAGCCCGGTGTTGCCATCTCTGCCATGATGTACCAAGGTAAGGCAATAGCCAGCATGACACCTACACCAGACAACAGTGGAAAACGTTGCCATAACGCTTTGAAAGCGCCGAAGAAACCATGTTGTAATACTAACCAAGGGAACACTGCGATACCCATAATGACAATCGCAACAGGTCCTTTAGCTAGCAGACCCAATGCCAAACCTACAAACCCAACGTAACCCCATGTTTTATTGATTCTTTCACTTCCTTCTCCTTTCCAACACAAGTAAAAACCTAGCATCGCAATGGTCATGGCTAACGTTAACGCCATGTCGGTCATCACAGCACCTGCAGCGATAGAAAAAATTCCACATGTTGCTAATACCACGGCTGCCACCAAGGCACTTTGTCCGGTGCGCTTAGCCATGTACGTAACCAATAAAATCGTGATGAATCCTGCTAACCAGTGTGGCGCACGCACAGCAAACTCGCTCAAGCCAAACAACTCGATGCCGGCTGCGCTCATCCACGTGAACAATGGTGGCTTACCCCAAAAAGGAATACCGTAATCAAATTGAGGGGTTAACCAATTACCTGTTTCCACCATCAAACGAGCCATTTCTCCATAGCGCGCTTCCGTAGTGTCCATTAAAGGATATGTCGCCAGCGATAAAAGCCTTAAAACCAATGCAAAAGCCAACAAATACCACAGGTGCGTTCGGTTCAGGCTCATGCTGACTCCTCTAATTTAAAATGTGTTTTTAGTGCAGGTGTATCGACCACAGATTGGATCAGATACAGAGGACGATTCTTGGTTTCAATGAAAATACGACCTATGTACTCCCCCATTAAACCAATACTCAAAAGTTGAATGCCACCTAGGGCAAGTTGGACAACCATCATTGATGGGTAGCCGGTAATAGGCTCACCAAACATCATGGTTTTGAACACGATGAAGACACCATAAACGAAGGCAGTAAGCGCGACTAAACCACCAACGGCCGTCGCAATGCGCAATGGTCGGATAGAGAACGAGGTAATGCCATCCATCGCCAATCCGATAAGCTTCAAGTAGTTCCACTTGGTCTCGCCACAGAAGCGAGCGTCGCGCTTAAACTGAATGGTTGCTTGCCTAAAGCCCGGCCATGAAAAAATGCCTTTCATGTAGCGATTACGTTCAGGAAGTTGATTGATATGGTCAACAACCTCTCGGCTCAACAGTCTGAAGTCACCAACATTTTCTGGCACATCAATCTTTGCCGCCACATTCATGACTTTGTAAAAGCTTGCTGCTGAGAACTTCTTAAACCAAGTTTCACCGTCACGTTGGCTACGCTGCATGTTGACGACGTCATAACCTTCGCGCCATTTCGCTATCATTTGAGGAATCAGTTCGGGTGGATCTTGCAAATCAGCATCTAGAAGAATTACCGCTTGCCCACGGCAGTGCTCTAAGCCTGCACTCATCGCCGACTCTTTACCAAAGTTGCGGCTTAAACCAATCACAGAAATTGAGCTATTGATTGAAGTGAATGAACTCACTAAATCTAAGCTGTTGTCTTTGCTACCATCATCGACATAAACGATCTCGCTAGTGATGGGTAAGCTATCCAGCACTTTAGTTAGGCGGGAATGAAATTCTCCTAAAACTTCTTGTTCATCGTAAAAAGGCACAATGATGGATAATGAAACCGCAGGATTGATCCGCGATGTGGAAACTTTAGGTCGGCTAATATGAAGTTCAGACATAATACATTCTTCTATTTTTTAATCTGAAGCCAATCTACCCCCTCATAAGTGAAAGTTATGTTATTGACATATTTTTCACGCTCACTCAGGATAATGTTACCGTCTATTTCTGTATGAGAATCAAAATGAAACGAGTGCTATTAGTCGAAGATAACCGCGAAATTGCGGGCGTATTATTTGATTACTTTGAGTGTATTGGTATGGAGCTCGATTACGCAGATAACGGTGAGCTTGGACTACAACTCGCGATGGATAACTCTTTTGATATCATCATATTAGATTTGATGCTGCCGAGAATGGACGGCCTAACGGTTTGTAATAAGTTAAGAGACCAAGGTAATACAACCCCGATTCTTATGCTTACCGCACTAGATAGCCGTGAAGACATGTTAAAAGGCTTTGACCACGGAGCCGATGATTACCTGACCAAGCCTTTCGATTTAGATATTTTAGAAGCAAGAATGAACGCACTCGTTCGTCGTTACCGCGGAAAAGTGGCGTCTTCTAAACTGCAGTTTGATGAACTCACCATCGACCAAAAAACGCGTAAAGCCTACCGTCAAGATAAGTTGCTCGCGCTTAATCCAACGACTTACACCATACTTGAGATGCTTTGCCAAAACGCACCGGAAGTGGTGACTCGTGAAGATATCTCCTACAAATTATGGGAGGAAGACGAACCCAACAATGATGTGCTGCGCAGTCACATCTATCAATTACGAAACCAACTCGACAAGCCTTTTGACAGCCAGATGTTGATTACGGTTCCTAAAGTTGGGTTCCGTCTGGAGCCATCGAATTGATTTCAAATTTTCTGACAAGCACCAAAACTCTAACTGGACGACTAGCGGTTTTCTTTGGGTTAATGGCCGTGATTGTGTCTGCATTCGTCTATGTCGTTTTTGTTGCTGCGCTCTACATGTCGGAAGACCGAGTCGGAGAAAGGCGTATTTTGATTGACCGCAATTACGCCGTCGAGCTATTCCAAGCCGGCGAAAGTGGTGAGTTAAAAATTGACGACCTTACGATCGCCTATAACGACCCGTCATTCATACCTCCAGAATATTATAAGCTCATTGAAGGTAAAGAGAGCTTCATAGGGGAAATAGGCGAAGACCCAGAGTCACGGATGGTCTATGTGGGCGAATATTCCCACGAAGGAAAAACTTATCCAATCATCCTACTGTCCGAAATAGATCGGGTTGAATTTGCTGTTTCTGAACTGGTGTACGCGACCACCTTTGTACTCACGTTACTCTCCATCTTAATTTTTAGCTTCGGTACTCTGCTTTATCGACTATCTAAACGACTGATTGAACCTTTCAACTCTCTGTCTGAGCAGCTAGAGTCGAATAAGCTCAACCTCAACGAAGAGTTCGGTGTGAGTGATGATGCGGCGGTTGAATTTCGTCAGCTAACAGATCAACTGAATCACTATCGTCGAGAAATCAATTCCTTAGTAAAGCGTGAACAAGCCTTTGCTCGATACTCCAGCCATGAGTTAAGAACGCCATTAACGGTTGCTCGTGGTGCGAATAAATTACTCTTAAGAAGCAAAACAACCGAGTTTCAATCTCGCCAGGTTGAGCGTATTGATGACGCCATTGTTCAGATGTCAGAGATGGTCGATGCCTTGCTTGGCTTAGTGCGTTATGAACGAAACAGTGACGATGCGCCACTACGACTTTTTGGCCAGCAAGAATTAGAGGCAATCGTTTCCAAAAACACGTTGCAGGCAGATGAGAAAGCAGTCGAAATATCCCTACTCGTCCAGTCGGAGCCTATTATTCAGGCCACCAGTGCGATCATGAACATGTTGATCGGCAACTTGTTGAGAAATGCTATTGCAGCGACCAACAGTGGCACGGTTACGGTCTCCTTGTCCGAAGAGAGTATTGTGATCGAAGATCAAGGAGAAGGTCTTCAGGAACAATACAACCCGAATGGTCATGGATTGGGGTTATTGATTGTCGAGGACTTATGTCAACGCTTCGATTGGAACTTTGAGTTGATCAATCGCGACTCTGGAGGGTGTACAGCCAAAATCGCCTTTCAAACAAACTCAGCCCATCTATATAAACATCAACATCAACATCAACATCAACATCAACAAGATAACGGTCAAATTAACTCGTAGCGTTGTACTCAATATCTAATGAAAACTTGATTTAGTTGGTTTACAGCACCTACTCGCTACTAGATACTCACTAATCCTATTTGATTTAAAAATGCTGGCTCTTGAGTCAGCATTTTGTCTAAGTGCGATGAAACTAAATAATAGCCCTGTAACTCAGCACCAATACAACGACCACACCTTTTTTTTAAAGCGTGATGATCAGCTCCACTCCCACTTTTGCGGCAATAAAGCCCGTAAATTCATGAAGCTGTTGGAAGACGAGCACCCAGAAACCACTACCTTGATCAGCTATGGTTCTGCGCAGGCGAACTCTCTGTTTTCACTCTCCGCACTCGCAAAAATTAAAGGCTGGACGCTTGAGTTTTACGTTGACCACATTCCTCAATGGCTACAAGAACGTCCAATCGGTAACTACCGAGGTGCCATCGACCTCGGCGCTAAGGTTATTTCAGTCAAAGAGACAGGCTTAGAGCTTCATCCACAACAATATATCGAGCAAGTACGACAACCTAACTCAGAGTGCATTGTGTTACCCGAGGGAGGGCGCTCTCAGCTATCTGAATACGGCGTGAAGCAACTGGCGATGGAAATACTTAGCTGGACGCGCTTCGAAAACAAACGCGATTTCGTGGTTGCACTACCAGCAGGTACCGGCAGTACTGCTCTCTATCTTTATAAGCATTTAAAGCTCCATAGTATCCCAGTATTAACCTGTGCGTGTGTTGGTGGAATTGAGTATTTAACGCAGCAATTCAATGAACTTGGCGAAATCGATCACCCACAGATCTTACCGCTCAAAGCCAAACACCATTTTGGTAAATTGTATCAACAGGATTATCAAACTTGGTTAGACCTACAAGAGCAAACCGATGTTGAATTCGACCTGCTCTATGACCCATTAATGTGGCAGTGCTTAAAACAGTGGCAACAAGACAACCCGACCAAAACCATCATCTATATCCATCAAGGTGGCATCTTAGGTAATGAATCGATGTTGCCACGCTATCAGCGAAAATACCCAGAGATGAGTATCAGTAACACCGAAACCAAAACCAAAACCAAAACCAAAACCAACGCATCTTGGTAGATGTTGCCCGTTATTCCCCAGTTTTAGCTATTCAAATCCTGGAAAGCTGAGAACATCACAAAACAGCCATAGCACTTCATCGTGATCGCTGTTTCGTGCACTTCAACTTTATTTTCACCTCCACTTATATTTTTTACCTTCACTTATATTTTTTACCTTCACCCTCACACTTCAAATTAGAAACACAAATCTGGCGAGAATCATCGCGTTATCTATACTTTCGAGTGAAACGTCAATGGTCATCGAAAGGAATCACTCATGCGAACACTCACTACGCTCGGCCTGTTTTCAGTTTTACTGCCCTTCTCTGTGATATCAGGAGAAAACGTCACGTACCAAGTCGATGGTATGGATTACGAAGGTTATTGGAGTGAAGCCAGCAACCAAGCGCCTTTGGTGTTATTAGTACATGATTGGGATGGATTAACCGATTACGAAAAGAAACGTTCTGAGATGCTCAATGAACTCGGTTACAACGTGTTCGCCATCGACTTATTTGGTAAAGATATTCGTCAACCGAAGTGAAAGATAAAAAGCAACACACCGGCGAATTGTATAAAGACCGAGAAAAGAGGCGCGCGCTACTTAATGCAGGAGCAATGGAAGCGAAGAGACTAGGCGGCAACTTAGATAACAACGTAATGATGGGATACTGCTTTGGCGGAGCTGCTGTATTGGAAGCCGCACGTGCGGGCATCCCTTCGAAAGCTTACGTCACCTTCCATGGTGGTTTATCGACACCAAAAGGGCAAAATTACTCTCAAACAAAAGCTCCTGTCGTCGTGTTCCATGGCACAGCAGATTCCATGATCTCAATGGAAGACTTTGGCAGCCTCGCCGATCAACTTGAAACAACCAAGGTTCCGCATGAAATGATCACCTACAGTGGTGCGCCACATGCCTTTACCGTATTCGGCTCAAACAACTATCAACAAGAAGCTGACCAAAAATCGTGGGACCGATTTACCCAGTTTTTAAGTTCGGTATCTCGTTAACTTTCAATCTAAGTAACAGCTCAACGGCAGCCTGTTACCTAATTCGTACTAATTATTAGTGACTATTTCTTTAAATTTGGCGTTCGTCACTCAAAAAGAAAGCGCTTTCTTGTAATGTATATCTATTATCAATTAGGCACTCTGAATCAGATATGCTTTTTTAACTGTGAGAAATTATGAAATATTTAGCAATACTACCAGCGGTATTCGCACTAAGCGCCTGCTCAACAGTGACAGAGTCACCGGTTAGCTATCACAAAACTTCTCCGGGGCTAGAGTCGCTACAAAACAACGAAAACTGCTGCGAAACCCTGAGTAACATTCAATATCAAAGCATTACGAACCCAGAAGAAATATCGGTTTCGATCACCACAGCAAGCCCTAAAATCGAGTTCAAATCTGGCCGATCCTTTGCTGGAGGGCTAAAGCTTCCTACAACACTAGATGCTATTCGTTTTTCAGTGACTTCAAATGCTAATTATTCAGCATTCGTTCCGTCACTTTTGGTCTTAGACAAAAATTACCAGCCGCTAGATGTCATTGGCAATGAAAGTATTAAGTACCAGCCACTTAGCCTGCTTAATGGTGCTCGATATGGCGCACAAATAGAACTGCAAGAACGTTACTTAAACGGCGAGGCTCCTGCTTACTTGGTCGTATTCACAACTAGCGAAGCACTCGCGGAAACAACTCCTGTCGAAAAACCAAGTGATATGGCGATACGTTCTGGCGATATTCAGGCAAACATCGCTCATAACACGGACTACGCCATCCCCCACTCTGCAATCGGGAAAGTCTCCTTTGATTTTAAATTCACAGCGGTAACCACCGTTGTTGAAGAACAAAACCGTCAAAAGCGAGTTCAACAAATTATTCCAGAATCAACCGTAGCCCAATCAGATTTACTAACGGAAAATACACTGAATAAGAGAGAGGTTTATCAAACTCTTATAGAAAACTCGGTTTCATCTGGAGATTTTAGTGCAGCACTGACGTACGTTGAAGAATCTGAGCGATTAGGAATCGAAGGGATGCGAAACTCCTTTGTTGACGCGATGAAGCAATATCAAAAAGCACAATAACTTAGCCTCAAAGTAGTCGTTTATTTTCTCTCACTTTACCTCTTTTTTGAGCAAACGAGAGTTAAATAAACGACTGTTATCCCTCAGCCCTATTCAGGCATAAACAAGAATTCTAATTGTTCTAATTCTAAGCCTAATTTGATGAATTCAATATCCAAAGAATAAAAGCCTTTATCAAGCTTAACGGAAAGCCCCTCAACTGAAACTGTCTCGCCATTAGTACCATTCACTGATAGAGACATCGCGTACACGTTATTGAGACTTAAACTACACGCAGATTGAGCCAAAGTGCCGCTATCGTAGTTAACAATACCTGCACATCGATATACACCAGCCTGTTTAACTTCCAAAACAATGCTACGGTTTTCTCTGATATTAAGTGGTAATACTATTGCACGTTGCTCTGCCGTCAGAGAGCAAAAGTCTCCATCAGTTTTACTATGTTGTTTATCAAGATTTTGAGTCGCCTCAAAGCTCTTAACTGGATCAAAAGCGACTAATTGGCGCCCCATTGCTGGAGAGTCCATAATAAAACGACAAATATTCATCGCGCTGCGTTGCAACTCCCCTAAGCTCAACGTTCCGTTTTCAAGCGCCTGTAACGTATCGTCATTCGACACGTTATTTTCCGCACCATCATGATCAACAACCATATACAGATCATTTTGAGAGCGAAGCATAAAGGATGTGTAACTTCGACTTTCAGAACCACCTTTGATTGGGTCATTCATTTTTGCCCACCAATCCGTCATCACTATCCCTTTATAACCCCACTCCCCACGAAGAATCGTAGTATTGAGGTCGTAATTGGATGCAGCCCAGTGACCATTAATAGGATTGTAGGAGGTCATAACACTCGAAGCTCCTCCTTGTTTTACCGCCATTTCAAAAGGCTTCAGATGAATCTCACGAAGCGCTCTCTGTGATACAACACTATCAACATCAAACCGTGACGTTTCTTGATCATTCGCCACCAAATGCTTGATTGTGCCAGACACTCCTGCGGCTTTAAGGCCAAGAGTTTGAGATGCAGCTATTACCCCTGAGAGAAATGGGTCTTCTGAGAAATACTCAAAATTTCGACCATTCAAAGGATGGCGGTGGATGTTAATCCCAGGACCAAGCAACGTATCAATATGATTGGCTTGCATCTCATTCCCCACTAAATGAAATAGTTTCTCATTCAGCTCCGGGTTCCATGTACAGCCTAATAATGTACCAATTGGGACTTGAGATGCTTTATGTCCGCTGTCCATTCGGATACCAGACGGACCATCTGCAGCTGCAACGACAGGGATGCCTAAATCAAACAAGCTCGGCGAAATACCACCAAAAGCAGCAGCAGTACCAGGCGTCACCTTAGGACTGCACATACCTTCACCACGAACAATTGTCGCTAACTGCTTTACGGTCATTTGCGAGATGAATTCGTCAATGTCCGCTCGCCCCTGCTTAACATCCAGTAAACGAATGCCCGTATCTTCACTAAGAGGAATAGAACTTGGAAGCTCACTCAGAATACGTTTACTCAAATCTATAGTTCGTAGCGGCACAGATTCGTAATCGTAACTGTAAACACCATTTTCCACGTTGCCTTTGGGGAGCAATCTCTTAAATCCGGTGACAGGAGCAAGTGCTTCCGTTAATTGCTCAACAACCAACAGCTCTTCTATTTTAACGCTCTCACTAACAAGCTTTGCTTGGCGAACACTTCCTCCTAGATAAAAGTGATATTCTCCAGCTTCAAGTACGTAACTATTTGGGTGTCCCGTTTTACCGCAGTCATCAAATGATGCGAAGGAAGATAGAGGACATGAAATTGTCAAACACACCGTTTCTTTCGGGTCCAAGGTCGGTGTTTTCACAAACCCGATCAGTGCTCGTGTTGGCTTACCAAGATGACCTTGAGGCGCTTCAACATATAATTGAACAACATCCTTGCCACTGTATTTCTCACCTATGTTTTTAACTTCAATATCAAATACCAACTCTTGTTCAGAGTCAGAACCAAGAATCGTTAGCGCATTTAATTGATTGGAAAAGCGGGTGTAGGACAGCCCAAAACCAAACTCAAATTGAACAGCTTTAAGATTGAAAGTTTCAAAATACCGATACCCGACATAGATATCTTCTTGGTACAGATTACGCTCTTTATTTCCGAAGCTAGCGCTGGAAGGGTAATCAGATAAAGAGTGCGCAATAGTGTCGGTCAAACGTCCACTCGGGCTAACATCACCTGATAAAACATCCGCAAGTGCATGCCCACCTTCCATGCCTGCAGCCCAGCTATACAAAATTGCCTTGATCGACCTTGCATCTTTGAGTGAGCTTACCCATGACATATCAATAATGTTGGTCACGTTCAGTATCACAATGACATCATCAAAATGTTCCGTCACTTTCTCCAACATTTGCATTTCGAGCGCGGTTAAATTGTAACTGCCTTGCTGCTGTGCATTATCTTGATCCTCACCCGCTGTTCGACCGATAAAAATAATGGCTTTGTTAGATTTAGCGGCGGCATCCATCACAACAGAAGTTGAAAGAGGCATTTCATCTTGAAACCAAGGTTCAGCTGCCCAACCACCACCGCCGTCATTGAAAGGGTTGTCCTTGACCCAACGTTGGTATACCTCCACCAAACTGAGATTAAGATTGATGTTTGGATTCTCATACAAGCCCTGTAATGCATTAACGGAATAAGGGACATTCACCGCTCCACCAGATCCTGTGCCACTTCGGTAGGTATCAATCTGACAACGACCAAAAAGAGACACCGTATCACTAGCCTGCAATGGCAATATTGAATCACTATTTTTTAGTAGCACAATGCCCTCAGTAGCCGCTTGTCGACTTATGGGTGCAAGCTGCTTCTGTGCTTCGAGAATTTCCACAGTATTCATTTTAAGTCCTACTATTTTTTTACTTAGAGCAAAAATTTGACCTCTCGCTCTAAAAGTTAATATTGTCTTTGTTCAAAAAATAGTAATCTTAACTACGGCGTGTAACTACCAAATAAGCGACAGAAATAGGTAAAATAGCGACATGAAAACCAAGTTTAGACTCCAAAGTCATCAGAGATATCCTCAGATAAAATTTGCTTATGTCGATGGTCATCACGATTTCGACTTTGACGTACATAGCCATGACTTTTCTGAACTTTTCTTAGTTGTGAGTGGTAGTGGAAAGCATACGGTAGCTAGCCACACTTACCCTTTAAGTACAGGGGATGTATTTGTTATTAATGGGGATATTGAACATGGATTTTGTGAAGTAAATAAACTGAAGATTGTAAACTTGATGTTTGATACGGCATTGCCTTTTTTTGAGGTCCCTTCAATGCGTCAAATGCCAGGTTATCAAGCGCTTTTCAAGGTAGAACCAATTGCTCGACAAGCATCTGAATATCAAGCAAAGCTTACGTTATCACTTTCTCAGTTGAAACGAATCAATGGACTTCTACAACAAATCAAATCGGAATACGACAACGCAGAACAGGGGTTTGAAATCATATTGACGAGCACAATGCAGCAACTTGCGATAGAACTTGCTCGGCGATATCAAGAGCAGACCCATAGCTTACCAAAAACAACCCTGGCATTGAGCCGTGCTCTCGCACATATTGACCGTCATTACAAAGAAGTAGGATTAGATACAGAAACCATTGCGCAAGCGGCGTATATCAGCAAGCGGCAACTAGAAAGGTTATTCAGGCAGTTTTTAAATACATCTCCAAACCAATACGTCAAAGACCTTCAAATTCGACACTCGGCAACCTTATTATTAAACGACAACAAAAGCATCCAACATATTGCTGAGTCTTGCGGCTTTTCTGACAGCAACTATTTCTCTAAATGTTTTAAGGCCCAAAATGGATGCAGCCCTCGCGAATTTAGAAAGCAACATGCTTCCCATAACTCATAACCCCTTAAGCCTTGAAAGATTAGATATATCACACATAAAAAAACCGCTTCTTTCGAAGCGGTCGATGAGTATCTTTGGCAAGAATACATTTGAAATGAAACTCAAATATGGAAGACTCATAGCAATATAAATGAACCCCTATACGCTGCTAGGAAAGAGCTCAACTATTGCAATAAATAGGGATATCGAGAGCCTTGCCCGCCCTAAAGACAAGGCCGTCATACCACTCCCCCGGTATGCTCGATATCACTTAAGACCCGAAGGTAAAAAATTCTACCACCACATGTAAGCTTGAATACCTACAACAAAGTCACCCTCTTTACCCGTGCCGTCTTGCATTTCACCATCAAGGTAAGATGCCATGAAGCGAATTTCTGGAGATGGACCGAAGCCAGAGTGCACAACGAGAGTCGGTGCTACTGTTAGTTTGTAATCATAAGAATTCTTTGACTCACCATTACGGTCTTCGTAGTTGTACATGTAACCAGCTTCGGTAGCGATAAAGAAGTTTTCTGAAATTGGGAACGTTGGTCGCACCATTGCTGATACCCAGCCGTCTGTGTCGCCATTGTCAAAATCGTTGTACTGGGTTTGAAGAGAGTGGAAAATATTCACACCATTTTCAAAAAAGTACCCACCCCATGCTAAAGCACGTAGTGATACATCGTTTTCATCAACAGCCTTCAAACAAGACGTACCACAGCCCGTGCCTGTCGTTAACCAACTTTGATAGTCGCTACCAGGCTTATACGTGTTGTAAGTCGTAAGAGTACCGCCTAAAAGGTTACCCGAACCTAAGCCTTTACCAGCCTGCGCGATGTATTTTGTAAAGCCTTTATCTGACAACCCAAAGACAGACTCAGTGTGAACAATTGCCGTCATTTCATAGCCATTCTCAGCGAATGCTTCTGGGCCATTACCAAAACCTAAATCGACCATATTGTCTGGCATATACTTAGCCATAGCGTGAAGCTCAACACTGCCAAAGTTCACGCCAGCATGAAGTGCATGCATGATGTTGTTGCTGTCACCCCAGAAACTTGTATCGCCAGAGTCATCGCTTGCAATATAAGCAAAGTCCCACTTATTACCACCTAGCTCAACACCTTCAATACCAACACCAGTACCTGACATATCCGTGTAGAAAAAGTCGGTCATAAAGATGTAATTATCTTTACCATAAAAGCGCTTACCACCCCATACAACACCGGTTTCAGATACACCTTCAAACTCGACAAAAGTTTCTGCCATACCAATTTCGCTGTTGGTTGCATCGGCATTGGCACCAAGTTGGTTGGTTGCATATTCCGCATTGTTGGCTGCTGCTCGTGTTTTGATTCGAATTTTCTGACCACCGTCATTCTCAAAATTTTTCTGCAGTGCAACTTCAAAGTGGCTATCCGACTCAACACCCAATCGACCTAAACGCTCTTTAGATGCTGGGAACTTTGCTCGTTTAAAATCATCATTTTCACTGAATAGAACACCAGCACGGAAATAACCGTGAAATTCAAATCCATCCGATTTTTCGGCATGTACAGCAGGTGCAGTAGACAAGCCAGCTGTAGCGACTAAACAAGCAAGGGTAAGCTTAGAAAGTTTCATAATAACTCCATGTTCCAAATTATACTTTCACAAAGAAAGCGCTTTCTTTATTTTTCTTAAAAAAACCAATCGAACAGATTTAAAGAAGATCAAATCTAAGCCCACATTCACTATGAACTCTTAACCTTATTGGCTTTAACCGCTCAGTTGGTATGGAAAGAGTATAAATCGATCTCGTGAATATAAACCGTGATCAACCCCACCAAAGAAAGCGCTTTCTTATGCGTGAGTCACAAAAATAGAGATGTTAAGTATTTTATTTGAACAATCATGGAACCAAGTAAAATGTCACTGTTCACATATTAAAGACGAATTGCTCCGTTCAATCACTCAGAACCAGTTTCGAAATACACCATCGGTTGTCTTCCTCAAATAATCGTCGAAATAAAAAGGGAACATACATTGTATGTTCCCTTTATATTCAGACTTTTATTCAAGCTCTTTTGTTAACAGGCTTACTTTTCAAATCGAATATTGTCTAGTTTAAAACTCATTTCTCCTTGAGGCTCAAACACTAAAAGGTTAGTGATCATTGTTGGATCAGCTTGATTCCCACCAGCAAAACGGTTTTCTCTCTTTAAAATGTCTGCGATTGGAATACGTACCGTCTTCCATTCATTCATTGCTGATAGCGGCACGGTATAGTCACTTGTTTTCGGCCAGCCACTGTCCATCTTAACCAATAGTTCAACCCCGTCGGCCATACTCTCAACTTTCAAATCAAAGACCAGTTCACCCGTTTCTTGCCAATGTGTCACATCTGTTACAGGAGAACGAAAATAGATATTTCCTGAACCTTCTTTCTTATTCACTTGTAGCACTGTTCCACGATCTGGTTCGGTCACTTCTTGATAGTCAACAATATCCAATGGGTCATAACTTGCATAAGCCAAGCTTGCGTTAAGAGTTTCGGTAAAAATCTCCAATGTTGGTCCATCAGCATAACTATCATCGGTTGCTAAGATCTCCGGAGCTTCGTGCCCTATCACTTGTATTGCATGTTCAGAGCGACTTGCACACCCTTTTCCTTTCCAACGATCAACCTTACAACGGTATACCTTTACTGAATCAACTAGCATTGTTTTCGGAAACAAACCTTCGTCGATGCCTTTATCATTTGCGTTCGCTGACCACGCCCCACCGACAGCCAAGTTCAATAACAAATGAAACTTTTCATCAAACGGAGCTGCTCCACTCGCATTAATGAGTTTCCCTTCTTCCGCTTCATATTGGCTGTACCAGCCCTCTTGAGTTTGAGTCGCGTAATGAATATTGTCTACATACCAACGAATTTCACCTTCTTCCCACTCAATCGCGTATGTATGGAAGCCATCAGTAGGGTTCACACCATTTGGCAATATCGCGGCCTGCCCTTTATAAACATTGTCTGGCCAATTTCGTCCGTAATGTAACGTCCCGTAGACTCGGCTCTCTAGATCATCATTTTTCGCTCCCGCCACATCTGAATGTGTGTTTAGGTTAACCGCTTCCATAATATCGATTTCGCCAGAAGCTGCCCATGTGCCGTATTTATTGTCGGTTGGCAGCATCCAAATTGCGGGCCATGAACCTTGTCCACCAGGTAACTTTGCTCTGATTTCATAACGGCCATATTTAGTGTCACGCTTGTCTTTTGTACTTAGCCTCGCAGAAGTATAAGGAAGTGTTTTAGTTGCTCCGCCAATCGTACCTTCGGCATTGTCAGGCCCAGTATGACTTTGCTTCAGCGCGACAATGTGTAAAAAGCCATCTTTAACAAATGCGTTATTAGGATCATCCGTGTAGCACTGTTGTTCATTGTTCCCTCCTCCCCAACAGTTCACTTCTAATGACCAATTACGTTTATTTATTTGCTCGCCTTCAAACTGGTCTTCCCACACCAATTGCCAGTCTGGACTTAACGTAACTGGATCATGGGATAGCACGATCGGTTTTTCAGTTTGAGCTAAGTCAGCACTTTCGGATACCGGCAGCTCTATCGTCGTGCAACCAGACATCAAAGCGGCAGAAATAAAAGACGTTAATATCTTTACCTGATTGGTTAGATCTTGCATTACAACTCCTTGTATCACGACTTTCTAAGCAGGCGACACGTAATATCGGAGCCCATAACAGAAAGTCGATAAATGAATAACTCCGCGAGCATGGACCCAATATCCCATGCACGACCGTTTCAAAATGAGTATATAAAAGTGCATAGTTCAAAAAAGAGACAATGCTCACCTTAAGAAAGCGCTTTCTTGTTGAGTTTCACATTTTGCTAAAATTCGTTGTGGTTTGTGTAGATTCCCAAGAGTTTTTATGACCTGATTATCTGTATAAAACCCTAGCCCCCTTTATTCTCGGGCTTCTATTTTTTATAGCTTACAACGAAATTCAGAAAAACAGATTCACTTTAACCACAACACAAAGAAAGCGCTTGCTTGATATTTAGTCGAGTATATGGAAATATTCGTTACCTTACTTTGCATGCTTAACCTTCAAATTTAGCGTTAAGCAGTTCAGAGTTTTTAAATATTAATCATTGGATTACTAGGCTCTTATTGATCACGAAGGTAATATAGCTTAGTTCACTCCTTGTAGAGATAAGGCCACTACCATTGATCACCATTAAAGAAGTATCTGAACTTGCTCAAGTTTCTCAATCAACCGTCTCACGAGCATTAAATGGTCACCCTACGGTAAAGGAAGCCAATCGCGAAAAAGTATTTAAAGCTATTGAGCAACTGGGCTACAAGCCTAATGCGTTTGCACAAGCTCTAGCCTCCAGTCGTTCAAATAGCATTGGCATGCTAGTTGGTTCGCTTGATGGGCCTTTCTATGGACCATTAATGCATACAGCTGAAGATACCGTTCGCCAAAATAACATTCACTTAATCGTTACAAGTGGCCAGGAATCACGAACCAAAGAGCTCGATTCTATCCAGTTTTTGCAATCTAAACTTGTGGATGGCCTCATTGTTCACTCAGACAAGCTCAGTGATGACGAACTGATCAAAATAGCGAAAGACAGTGAAACAATGATTGTTCTCAACCGTTTTATTCCTGAGATTTCTGATCGCTGTATTTACATTGATAATGAGCTTGGTGGCTACCTTGCCACGAAGCACTTACTTGAGAACGGGCATAAAAAAGTCGCTTGTATCACAGGCCAGTTGAGTAAAGTTGATAGTAGAGATCGCTTTCAAGGGTATCGAAATGCCTTGTTAGAGTTCGGTATCGAATACGACGCAGGGCTGTTTGTAGAGGGGCGCTTTGATCATCAAGGCAACCACGAAGCTGCGCGACGCTTGTTAGACCGAGACCCTGAGATCACCGCGATTTTCTGTCAAAATGACAACATCGCGCTTGCTGTATATGACGTAGCAGCAGAGCGAAACCTCATTATTGGGCGAGACCTTTCAGTCGTAGGCTTCGATAACGATACTCATAGCCAGCATATTCGTCCTCGCTTATCGACGGTCGACTTTCCAGTTCATGAGATGGGAGAAGAAGCTGCAAAAGGTGTTTTATCGTTAATTAATAAACGCGACTACCCATTGAAGCACAAACTAACACCGACATTGATTGTAAGAGAGTCCGTGGCTAAGCTTTGATTTTTGTATATCAAGCACCCCATTTTTTACACTTAAAAGAAAGGCTCTAAGTATTCACTTAGAGCCTTTTTATTTCACTTTAAATTAGAATTAGAGTAACTGGTGCGTTGACAACACGACGACGACTTTCTCAATGAGACCACTACGAGAAAAGAGCTGTGAAGCCATTTCATTATTTAGCGTTAACGATGCAAATACCTCACTTGTTCCGTCTTTAAACTGAACTTCAATACCCTGTGTTGGCTCATCATTGAGTTGGTAAATAAATGGTACCTGACAGTAAGTAAAAGCCAGTTGCCCAGCCTGAACAATAAAGCTCTGCATTTGTCCTTCAATATTTTGGCAGTCAAAAGTCGCCGCTTTTTGCAAAAACTCTTTAGGACTAAGAAGTGATGGGTTAATTACAATTGTGCCATCAACGACCTCTAGACCGAGCTCGCCAAAACGAGTAATCACTTCTTCCTTAACTTGCCCTGTCATACCTGGCTGCTGTGCTCCAGAGTGCTTTGGCGTATGAGAATACGGATCCGTCGGAAACGCACCGTAGTTTTCCGGCGTTTTGTTGAAACCAATACCAGCTCTCACTTTGTAATAGTATTCCGCTAATTTAAGAGTTTCCTGGCTATTAGAGTCCATACTCCAAGCATGCTGATAGTTTTCTTGCACAGCTAGCAGCAACTTAGAAACCATATGCCAATAGATACAACCTAAACCTTCATAACCAAACATGGTTCCCGAACGTCCAGTAAAGGCTTTATGGTTGAATACACGCTCATACAAACTAGATACATGACAAAATTCATCATCACTAATTGACGGGTAATCGGCTTTAATTTCATCAATCACAGCCTGAAGGAAACCTTTGTTTTCAAAACTTGAATTGAAGTGGTAAGAACCTTTGCTGTCTTGGTTTACTAATCGGTTATCTTTGGCAACAACCATCATGCTTAACAATTTGCTCTGATCAATGTCTTTAGCGTCTAAACAGTTTTTGTCCATAAAAGAAGCCAGCTCACGGTCAGGGTAAAGCATGAAGCTGTTTTGATCAGCACGATACATGTCACTGGCAAACAATTTATCCAACAACTCAACCGCTTGTTTAGGTGATAAAAGACCCGAACTTAATACTGCAACTTGCCCTTCTAGCATCGGGTAAAGCTCTTCAACCATTAAGCTCTCACCAGAACAACTCAAGATGTTATACGCATTGTATAAACCGTCTTCACGCAAGTTGTTTGTAATTGTAGAATCTAGGACTTTTAAGCTCGCGCCCATCAATTGAACAATCGCTTCTTTCTCAACTTTCGTTTTCCCTGAGAATCCATTTATTCGGTACACGCGCTCACGATAGTTAGCAGCAGATTTAGCCAGCTTAGTCAGCATTGCTTTGCGAGTTTGACGAGTGACCGTATCTTGACGAATCTCTGTATTTGCCTCTGAAACAATCTGTGTAACAGAAGACATCCACTCAAACACTTCTTTGGAAATACTGTATGAAGATGGTGACTTCTCTAACAGGCGCTGCATAAAGGCAACATAGCGACGCATGTAGTACAAGGTTACCATTGAGAGGCCGTTGCCAACGATAGCGTTGTTTGCATCATTCCATTCTGGACGTTGTGTATTGAGCCAAATACCACCATCAAGCACTAAGTTACTCAATTTCGCCAATAAAGGGACGAGTATCTTCTCCATTAAGTTGACCATATAAACTTCTTGATCACCCGTCATCAACAAGCGCCCGTCACTGCCTAAGCTCTTTACACGTTGCTCTGTCAATTCCTGCAAGTCTTGGTTGAACTCTACGGTATCTTTAGGGTTATCAAAGAGGCCTTGAACTCCACAAAGCTCGTAAGGCACGTTGGCATAACTAAAAATGTCACTCTCTAGTAATTCGATAAGATCGCTTTGCTCAAATTTGTCTGCCAACTCAAGGAATTTTAATAGATAAATGATTTGATGATCGCCCCAGTAACCAATGTTACTCCAAGGATCATCCGCCTCTAACAGCTCCCAATCTACACCATCTTTAGTAATTCGATACGGATTGTAACCATCCACCGTTGAAGCATTAACAAACTTAGAGATGAATGATTTGATGAACCCTGGATAACTAAGAGCCATCGCTTCCCAGTTTTGGAAAATATCACGCCAGTTGCCTTGATAAGAAAGTAAGCGTTCGCCATTTTCATCTTTGAGCTTAATCTCATAGTGGTTCCAAGGGCGACTAGGGTCACCATGACGACGTCCAAAAGTAAGCGGTAGATACTCGTAGCTCAATCGAACTAATTGAGAATCCCCTGTCGCTTTAGCGCGCGAAACTAATTCAGAATGGCTGAAAACATCCCCTAACTGATCAAAAAACTCTTGATGGCGGCCAGCTACCTGAGAGTTGGCCTTTTCCATAGTTTTAACTACGTCAGCCTTTTCTAACATATAGCCGTTTTCAAACACGCCACCACGCATGTTATTGAACAACACATTGGCATAATGGTGAACGCTGGTATTTTCTTCAGCTGTTATTTGCCACGCATCCGCGCCAGACATTAATGTGATCAATTCATCTTGATTATCTGCAACGCTCTTTTCTAAAGCTAGTGCTAGGTTAGCAGGAACAGAGAGCTCAGATTGAAGCTGACAGATATCGGAATGAGTCTTGTCTATATCAGCGACAATCGACCAAACTTTGGTTTGATGTGCTCGCAGCGTCAGAGACTTATGAACTAAATAGCTCCCTCTAACCCCTTTCGTTAAAGCTTCACTTGTGATCGCTTGACCTTTTCTGAACGCATTAACTTGAGCACTCGTCAATAAAATTTGGCTGCTTTCCGTTTCTAAGCTGAAGACTGTCGTCGCTAGCAAAGATTCAGCAGGGTCAGCTCTATCGCTCAATTTCGCGTACATGCTGAACAGAGCTAATGAACTACCATCAACTTGTTCATTCCACTTGTACGCATCAACTAATGCACTTCTTGTTTGAAGAGCTGATAACGGAGCGCCTGAAGGAAGTATATTTTGTAAGCCATCTAGTGCTTCGACTTTACGCTCGAAGCTCGCTAAGTTGGTCAGTTTTGAACGACGAATAAAGCCGTATTTTTCACTCGTATTCCAGCTGTATTGGAACTGTAGTTGCAAAGTATGGTTTATCTCTTCAAATACGATTTTGTCTCCAATCGTATTTTTATAAAGATTGCGTTCAACATCAAAAATACCATCATGGAATGTATTAAACGGTTCCCAAAGTACAACCTTGTCGCCATGTTCAATACGGAAGATGGATTTTGAGCCGGTGTTTTCCGCATTTTCATGAATATGGTCAACAGACTTGTAAGGAAAAAGCGCATTTTCCGGACGAATGCGTCCAGCTGAAAGGCTGCCTGTTGATGAAATAAATAACCAATGATCGCTCGACGATACAACGCTAATAAAGAATGGCGTCATTTGGTCAACATTAGAGATTTGGTAGTAACGCTCACCATCTAAATCAACGAACTTGCCATCGACCTCTGGTGTTGAGTTGTAGTCTTGTTTCATATCAAAATTCCAAAAAATTCTTACACTTAAATTTTGAAAGCGCTTTCTTTTGCGTTTCAAAAAGGATTTAAAGTTTACAAATGATGACAACGAGCAAAATGCTCTTCTGCAATTTGAGTCGGTTCTGGTATTGATTGCGTGCAAAGTTTATCGGCTTTCATACAACGGCTTGCGAACGGGCAACCTACGCTACTTGGCTTCCAAGAAGGGATATCGCCTTTTTTCACGTTCATGTCACGCTTGCCCGATTTACCGACTTCTGGCACTGCTGACAACAACAACTGAGAATACGGATGTTGTGGGTTCTGAGTGACGTTGTCGCTATTGCCCCATTCGACCATATGTCCTACATACATCACCGCCGTTTTCTCAGCAAAATAACGCGCTGTCGCAATGTCATGAGTGATGTACATGAACGAAATACCATGCTTATCTTTCAAGTCAGCCATTAGGTTTAGGATTCCTAATCGCACAGACACATCAAGCATAGAGATGGGTTCATCAGCTAGGATAACTTCCGGGCTAACAGCAATTGCACGTGCAATTGCGACACGCTGTCGTTGTCCACCACTTAGCTCATGCGGATACTTCTCTGCGGTCTCTTTAACTGGTGTAAGCCCAACCATTTCAAGCAATTCATAAACAAGGTTCGGAATCGCTTCTTTTTCTGCTCGTTTATGGATAAGTAAAGGTCGCGCAATATGGTGGTAAATCGTGTGTACAGGATTCAGCGAGCCAAACGGGTCTTGAAAAATCATTTGTACTTGGCGTGCATATTCAAGCTCACCATATTTTTCAATATAGTCAGACAGAGGCTCACCTTTGAATTCAATATCTCCAGCCGTCTTATCGTAAATTCGGGTAAGAATTCGAGCTCCTGTGCTTTTCCCTGAGCCAGATTCGCCAACAATCGCTAATGCTTCTCCTTTACGAAGATCAAATGAAACATCATTTACGGCTCGCATCATATTGCTTTTGACTGACTGGCCAAGTGGGAAATCTTTTACCAAATTCTTAACTGATAAGATAACTTCGCTTTTATCAACGTTCTTTAAAGTATTCATAATCTTTCGCTCAAACTAGGTGACAAGATACGTGATGCCCGGTCGCAATAGCGCCCAAACGAGGCTCACTTTTAATGCACATTGAAATGCATTCGCCACATCGCTCTTGGAAGTTACACCCTTGAGGTGTATCCAAAAGGTTGACAGGATTCCCAGGGATCCCGTAGAGACGTTCTTTTGGCCCATGAATAGTCGGGAATGAAGAGATAAGCCCTTTTGTATAAGGATGCTTAGGTTCACTAAATACCGTTTTCGCATCACCTAATTCGATAAGGTTACCCGCATACATCACGCCAATTCGATCAGCAATTTCGCCCATTAGGCTTAAGTCGTGACTAATAAACAGAATAGAGAATCCAAACTTACTCTTAAGCTCATACAGTTCATTCAAGATTTCACGTTCAACCACCACATCAAGCGCCGTTGTTGGCTCATCCATGATGATCAACTTAGGTTCCAGCGCCAAAGCAATCGCAATAACAACTCGCTGACGCATCCCTCCACTCAGTTGATGGGGAAAGCTCGACATTCTATCGCCATGAATCCCAACCGTTCCTAAAAGCTCGACCGCACGATCGTGAGCCTGTCTATAAGGTATTTTTTTGTGCGCTAGAATAACGTCCGTTAGCTGTTCACCGATGGTAATAACGGGATTAAGTGAATTCATTGCGCTTTGAAAAACAATAGAAACGTCATTCCAACGGAAGTCACGTAACTGCTTGTTATTCATCTTTAAAACATCCTGCCCTTTGTAGAGTATTTCACCCTCAGAGATAAGCGCTGGTGCTTTATGTAAGCGTGATATAGCAAAAGCCAATGTACTTTTACCGCAACCAGATTCACCGGCAATACCGAGCGTTTCACCGGGCGCAATGGAAATACTAACGTCATTAACGGCTCTTGCTACGCCATTAGGAGAAACGTAATCAACACACAGGTTATTAATTTCTAATAGATTGCTCATTATAGGCCTCGGCGTTTATCTGCTTCTTTTTTAAGTTTGTGCCACAGTTTGATGTGTGGGCCCGTACGTAATTTAGGGTTGCTCACTTGGTCAATAGACATGTTAATCAATGCGAGTCCACCACCAGTAATCGCTAACGCTAGTGCAGGAACCAGCATTTCCCACCATGCACCGGTATATAACGATGAAGAGGTCTGTGCCCAATACAACATAGAGCCCCAACTCACTTCTGTTGCATCACCTAAACCTAAAATACCTAGACCAGCTTCGGAGCCCATTGCGTAGATAACAGTGCCTAGGAAGCCGCCAAAAACAATCGAAACTAAGTTTGGTAAGATCTCGACTAAAATAATGCGGATTTTTGATTCGCCCATCACCTCTGCAGAAATGATGAATTCTTTGCTTCTAATTGCCATGGTCTGTGCACGAATCACCCTAGCCCCCCAAGGCCAGGAGGTTATTCCTAACAACACGGTAATAACCAGCGAACCGACCTGCCCTAAGAATGCGGCGAGAACAATCAGCAAGGGTAATTGTGGAAACACAAGAAATACGTTAGTAATGAAGTTCAAGCGTTCATCGACTTTTCCACCAAAGTAACCAGATGAAACCCCAACTAGCACTGCTATTGTCATGGCTATTACGCCCGCAGAGATCGCAACAGTAAGCGACTTTCTTGCTCCAAATAGAACCTGGCTATATACATCACGTCCACTACGAGTCGTGCCCATAATATGCTCAGAGCTTGGTGCAACATGTGGACGTGCTACGCGCTTTTCTGGGTTATGAGTCGATAATACAGGTGCAAATAACGCCCCGGCTAAGACAATCGTAAGTAAAAAAGTACCTATAATGGCCGGAGGGTTACCGTAGAAAAATGCGTAAGCTTTACCGAGAGTTTTCTTTACGTTTTTCCGCGACCATTTTGGCTCACGTACTGGCATATTCGGCTGGTTAGCGGTTTTTTGAGTGTCCATTAAATTATCCATCATGCGCCTCAATTCGAGATTCTAGGGTCAAGCCAGACATATAGGAGGTCGGCAATAAAGTTAGCGGTTAGTACCGCTGTCACCAAGATAAGAAGAATGGCTTGGATAAGTGGGTAATCACGAGCAACTATGCCTTTAAGAAGGATGTTCCCCAAGCCTTGGTAGTTAAAAACCACTTCGGTCATGATTGAACCTGCGAATGAGAATCCGATTGCCATTGCAATAGCGGTCGCAACAGGAAGGATGGCATTTCGACCAGCATAGCGAGACATAACACGATAACTACTCAAGCCTTTGGCCTCAGCCATCGTTACGTAATCCTCACCCAACACATTGATCATCGCATTACGCATATTGAAGACCCATGTTGCGATACCAACCAAGACCATCGAGCCCATAGGCAACACAGCGTGTTTAGCCACACTAGAAATAAACTCCCATGTAAAACCTGGCTCTAGCGATGGGTCATAGGTGTATGCCAGAGGCAATAGTTCGAGTTTTAAACCGAAGAAATAGAACAACAGTAACGCGGTCACGATATACGGGAAGTTACTAATAAATGCCAAAACTGGCGGAACAATTTGTCCAAATAGCCCTTCACGTCGATACGATGCATACGTACCAATACTGACACCAATGATGAGAGCAACAATCAGCGAACCAAGCGCGAGAAACATAGTCCACGGCAGTGCCATAGCAAGGACATCTGAGACACTTACAGGAAACATAAGTACTGATGGCCCCAAATCCAGAGTAAAGACGCTTTTCATATAAGCGAAGTACTGTTCGAAAACATTGCCATCAACAAAACCGTACATTTCTCGAACAGCATCCATTTGAGCAGGATCCATTCGACCTTGAGCTGCAGCGAAAAGAGCATCAACAGGATCACCTGGCATTAGGCGAGGCAACATGAAATTAAACGAGATAGCGATTAAGAAAGCGGTAAAATAGAAGCCAAATCGGCGAATTAAAAACGACATAAAAATCTTTTAACCTAGGGGCTACAACCTAAGCTGTAGCCCTCTCAAAAATAACTTACTTAAGGTGTAGATTGTTGAGAATAATTACTCTCTTACCACCGTCGTACCATACTGGCTGTACGTATGGGTCTTTTTCACTTGGCCAACCAACAATATGTTTAGTACTGTATTGGAACCAAGTTGGGTTAGAAAATAGAGGGATAAAGGGCAGGTTTTCAGCCGTAAACTCCTGAAGTTCACTCAACACTTTCTCTTGCTGCTCTGCATCACCAATTTTGCCGAAGCTGTCGATCAATGCGTCGATTTCTGGTGAATTAACACCGTGGCCAGCATGCCAAGTTTTTCCGATTCGAGACGTTGAGAAGTACTCTTGGTACGCCAAGATTGGGTTTGTCGCTACCATTGACCAGTTAATTGACATGGTATATTTGCTTTCTTTCAAATTGCTGTCATATACCGCCCAATCCACGGTCTTAACGTTTGCTTTCACACCCACTTCTTCAAAGTATTCAGATACCATCTGAACCACTTGGATCCAGTCGGTCCAACCGTTTACCACCTCAATATCAAACTCAACCGTTTCCCCATTTGCTTTGTCGCGGAATCCGTCACCGTTTTTATCGACTAAGCCCGCTTCATCAAGTAAAGCGTTTGCTCTTTCAACATCGTACTTAGTTAGATAGCCATATTTCTTAGATACATTTTTATCAATGTGCGTTTCGTATAGCTCACCGATGCCACCAACATTGAAGTTTGCGGTCGGATAACCGTAGGCAGCAATATCAACGATGGTTTCACGATCAAGTGCCATAGAAAGTGCTTGGCGTACTCTTAAGTCATCAAATGGCGCTTCTTTGGTATTTACGTAAAGGTGGATAGCATCATTCGCTGGATACCAAAAATGGTTATTTTCTTTATCCATATCGACAAATGTTGACTCAACGTCAGCAATAAAATTTGAACCCCAATCAATCTCACCTTTGATTAAGGCAGGTTGGATCTGAGAGTTGTCATTGTAAGAACGGAAGTTGATGCAATCTAAATAAGGTCTATTTTCTAAATAGTAATTTGGGTTTCGGCACAGCTCCATCTGTTGCGGTTTAATGTATTTAACCGTCGTCATTGGACCACTACCTACCGGGTTAAGGTTGGTAAACGTTGTCAGCTCTTCAACTTTCGACCAAACATGCTTTGGTACAATATGGTAACGCTCTAAGTTCCAAGCAAATGTAGAATCCGCTTCCGTCAGCTCAAACACGACGGTTCGCGCGTCAACAGATTTGATTTCTTTTAAATTACCTGAAGACCAAATACCTTTCTGGTCAAAAGCTGGTGCCTCTTTAGTCAACATAAAGCTAAAAACAACGTCGTCTGCTGTTAACTTTGAACCATCAGACCACTTCAAATTCTCTCGTAACTTAAGCGTCAATGTTTTCAGGTCAGTTGAATACTCAACCGACTCAGCCAGGCGATAATCAACATCACCTGTCATGTTGTTGAATACGACCAATGGCTCAAACATTACCCCATGCAGTAAGTCTTTGGTTGTATAAGGGTTAAAGTTTTCAACAAAGCCAGTATTGATAATTGGCACCGTTAGTGTACCACCCTGCTTAACTTCATCTGCTTGTACAGAGGCTCCGAATAAAGCTCCAATGGCGAGCGAAGCAATCAATGTCTTTTTGTGCATCACGTTGTCCTTTTAATGATAATAACCAGAAAGAAAGCGCTTTCTTTTAACTTTAAAAAAAGGGGGTGTTTTCGTATTCACTATCGGTTACTCGCATCAAGAAACCGCTTTCTTTAGATGGATAATAAGCCGATAGAATGATTCTTCAACTTACATTTCGGTGAAACGAACCATAGATCACAAATTTAGAATAGATTGAGAATAGAAATACACAACAGTGCCATTCGTCACATTAATTGCTTACTAACAAGAAAAATAAATTAAAAACAATAAGTTAAAATCTACCAATGGTACTCCATCGTCTTCCCTAATCGTCGAATCTCTCACCCATCAATAAAATCATGTGCTTTCTTTAAAATAGCCTTTCCGTCACGATTCTCAACATTCATAAACTGTATCTATATATGATTCTCTCAAAAATAAAAGAAAGCGCTTTCTTGAATGCCAAACCTATGTCAGCATACCAGTCATGAAATGTAAGTTCCCCCTTTAGGACAACTATGTTTAACTTTTGGAATGGCAATAAATCAGGTAAAAGACAGCACTATGAG
Organism: Vibrio sp. 10N.261.45.E2; assembly: GCF_002875705.1. Classification (GTDB taxonomy): domain Bacteria; phylum Pseudomonadota; class Gammaproteobacteria; order Enterobacterales; family Vibrionaceae; genus Vibrio. Next base: position 18,190 of record NZ_MCZZ01000141.1, on the reverse strand, counting down.
TTGGAGCTAATTCATAGCTTGTTGAATTGGGATCCGAACGAACCTATTGTCGTTCACAGCGATAATACTGACTTTCCAAGAGCTGAGGATGAAGGAAATATATTCCGCAAGAATTATGATGTACTAGTCACGGTGGCGGGAAATTGTAAATTTGCGGATAAGCATACAATCAAACTCAACTCTCCAATTTGTAAAGGCTTACTAGGGCACCGTATCCTAATAATTAGGGAACAAGATCAACCCACATTCCATAATATCAACAGCAATAAACTGAAATCACTTATCGCTGGAATTCCTGCCACATGGGCTGATGCTGAGCTGTTTAGAGCAAATGGATATCGAGTACTAGAGCAAGGAACGTTACCAGAGATTCTTAAACTTCTCTCAGATAAAAAATGTGATTATGTGTCACTTGGTGCCAATGAAGTAGAAAGCATATACCAAGAACATACCAATTCCCTGGATGGGTTAGTCATAGAAAAAAGTATTATGCTTTATTACCCTCTCCCACTGGTCTTCTATGTCCACCCAGACAAAACACAATTAGCTCAATTACTGGATGACAAACTGCAAGAATACAAACTCAGTGGTCAGTTCGAGCTATTGTTTAACCAACATTTTGGGAACGTAGTGAGATCCATTGGGTTAGAACATCGTAAAGCTATTAACCTCGCAAATAAGGAGCTACCGCCAGAGCTAAGGTCATTTAAGTCTCAATTCATCTCGTGATTATAAATAGAGGAGACTTAAAACCATGCACCTAGATTTACAACATTAGGAGCATCCGCTTTATGCTCCTAATGTCGGTATCATCAAGCCATAGGCAAGATAACTAACGGCTTGCTTTTACATATATCGGTGGATACTCAAGTCATCAGTTTTTATATCACTAGCAGAGCCACTGACCACGCTTGCCAAGATCTTTCCAGAGCCACATGCCATTGTCCAACCTAGAGTTCCATGGCCTGTATTGGTAAATAGATTCTTGATAGGCGTCTCGCCGATTATAGGCGTACCATCCGGCGTCATTGGCCTTAATCCAGTCCAGTATTCTGCCTTAGAGAAATCCCCCGCCTGTGGGAAAAGATCTTTTATCACCATATCAATCGTAGCTTTACGTTTTTCTGGAATCAGGTAATTGAAGCCAGCAAGCTCTGCCGTCCCTGCAATGCGAATACGATCATCAAACCTCGTCATCGCTACCTTGTAGGTTTCATCCATAACGGTTGATGTAGGTGACTTATCTGCATTCACAATTGGCAGTGTCAAAGAATATCCCTTCACTGGATAAACAGGAATCGATAAGTCCACTTGCTTGAGCAGTTCACGAGAGTAGCTTCCCGAAGCCACCACATAAGCGTCCGCTTTGAATTCACCTTGAGTTGTGGTAATGCTCTGAATTGCGTGATTTTGATGGTTCAACTTGAGCACTTCAGTATCAAACACAAACTGAACACCAAGCGCCTTGGTTTTCTCGGTCAAGGCTAAACAGAACTGATGACAATCACCGGTTTCATCATGAGGTAAATATAAGCCGCCCACCAGCTTGTCTTTAACGTCCGCTAAACCCGACTCCACTGACAGACACTGCTCAACATCAAACAGCGAGTGTTTGATTCCACTCTCTGTTAATAGCTTCATATCCTGCTGAATCGCATCGAGTTGCTTCTCGCTTCGGAATACTTGCAAGGTGCCTTTCTGCCTGCCCTCATAAGCCAAATCTTCACTGATTCTTAGATGAGTGAGACACCCTCGACTGAAGTTTGCCACTCTTAACATGCGTGACTTATTCACGGCGTACTTGGCTTCGTTACAGTTGGCCAACATCTTAGTCGCCCAAGCCACTAATTCCGGAGAAATTGACGGTTTCACCTTTAAGGGAGCGTGCTCTTGGGTAAGCCATTTCATTGCTTTCAACGGAATCCCAGGCGCCGCCCATGGTGAAGAATAACCGTAAGAAATCTGCCCTGCATTCGCAAAGCTGGTTTCCTTGCCACTACTATCTTGACGATCAATAACCGTCACCGAGTGGCCCTCTTTCGCCAGATACCAAGCACTGGTCAAGCCAATAACACCGCTGCCAATCACAATAACTTCCATTCTCTTCCCCTAATGCCCGCACAACCTGAACCTGTCGAGCATAGCTGCCTGTTTAAAACGACTGTCGTTAATAATTTGTAACTTATTCATCAAGCGTTGACTTCACAATTCAATCAGCGTTGATAAAAAGTCAATTAAGTAGCAAATCAGGAAGATGAGTTTTGGAAATGTGATGTTGGGGCTTATTAAGGGTAGGAATGTTGAAACTATGACAAAGTGAGGTGATTACGTAAACCAGCCCACTCCAATTTAAATATTGTAAGCGTCATGACTCAAGAAAGTTGCGTTCTCGAGCAAGAAGTCTAAAAAGGTTTTGGCTTGCAGAGTCAGAGCTCGGCCTTTAAGAGATTGAACTTTCACAGTCGCTTTCGAATACATGTCTAGATCAGTAGCAACCACTTCAATTTGCCCCGATTTGATCTCATCAAGCACAGTAAGTTTGGGCATAAAAGTGACGCCCAGACCTGCTGACACAAAGTTAGTCAATGCGGTTACCGAGTTGGTTTGAAGCTTTGGTTGTAAAATAAGGTGAGAGTTTTGTTCCGCCTGCTTTACTAGCCTCCCCATGCCTGTCGAGTTATCAATCAAAGCAAGTGAAGCGTCTTTAATATCTTGCAGTGTCACTGGTGTTTCTTGCGTCGTCAGTGCATGCCCTTTCGGTGCAATAAGCTCTAGAGGGTGGCTACGTTCGACGTGTGAATGGAGTTTAGGATGCGGAGCTGAAGCATAAGTGATCGCGAAATCGATCTGTTGGTCTTCCAACATTTTTACGGCATCCAATGCACCAGCAATCTCAATCGATAAATTGATATCAGGGTAGCGAGCCATGAAGGTTTGCATAGGTTTAGAGACCAAGTTAGTAATAAACCCTTCCCCAATCGCAATGCTCACATTACCACCCTTGAGGTTTTTCAACTTGGTCAAACGAGCCAGTACCGCCGTTTCACTGCGAACAATGGAGCGGTAGTAATTCAACAATTCGTTACCCGCCTCAGTCAGCAGCGATTGGCGATTGTTACGCTCCCATACTTTCATTTCCACTTGCACTTCTAACTGCGTTAGCATCCGACTCATTGCCGCTGGGTCAACATTCATCATCTTAGATGCCTTACGTAGTGACCCATATTTTGATAACGCATTCAGATATTCAAGCGCACGGAGATTAAAATGGTGCATGTAACTTCCTTGTGATTCTGCTGGCACAAGGCAAGCGTCTCATAGTTTTCTCATTTACCCATCTAGGAATTGATATGCCGACCTAGCAAGTTTGCAAGTTGTGGGCTGAGTCACCAACACATGCCCTTGAAGAGTGATAGACGCGATATAGAAGAAGTAAGTATTTACCCCTAATAATACGAAAACACAGCTCAATCCAACGAAGAAGTGAGCTGTGTTTGATGTTCATCATAGGCAGTTAAAAGTCGCCAACCGTGAGCTATTTTAACGTAAGCAACTTATCGACAAACTCGGAGAAACCGTACCCGCCCGGCTTACTCATCACCACAGATGGATGATGCTCTAGTCGTTCCCAGTAATGTTGAATATTGGCGACCCCAACACTGTTTGGTAAAATTTCAAACATATATTGGTCGTTCATCGAATCACCGACATAACAACTACGTTCGACTATCTCTTGGTCAGATAACCCCTTCTCTTTGAGAAAAGCGGTCGATGTTGCTTTCTTAGAGTGCTCACCATACCAAGCATTAATGTGAATAGAGCTTGCTGTGGCGTGAGCGCCTAACGCGTGAATCTTAGAGACTATCTCTTCAATAATCGCATCATCAACTTTTGGACGGTTTTGACCGATATCGATCGCGACTTCACACAGGCGGTAAGATTGATCCAGCGTTAAACTGAGCTTTGGGTAATCGCTCAAAATAGCTAAAACTTGTTCTTTCAGTTTGCTCTGATTAGCACTGACTTCTGGCAAAGGAATATCTGAGCGCAATGTCAGATACCCATTTTTCTTTTCCATAATGAATGCGCCATTCTCGCCGAGAACCGCATCGACAGGCCACAACTGAGCAATATGATCACACCACCCGGCACAAGCGCCCGTTACCGCAACCACTTTCTTTCCGGAATCCCGAAGCTTGCTCAACGCGACCAAGGTATCAGGTGGCAATTGACCTTGCCACGTTAAGGTGTCATCCACATCGGTTAACACCCAATCTATCTTTTTCCAATTTTGGTTCAATTCATTCGATACCGAATTCATTTCTACACCTCTAAATAATCAATCACTAAACAGTGTTAAAGCAAATTCGGTAAAAACATCACTAAGCTTTCAGAGAAAGTCAGCAACATCAGAACCGTGAGTAGTGCTAGCAACAACGGAGCCACTTCTTTTACGAAGTCGACCATACGAACTTTTAAAATCGAGCAAACCGTAAACATCATCGAGCCAAATGGCGGAGTCACACCACCAATCATGATATTCACAATCACGATAATGCCGAAGTGAACTGGGTTAACGCCTAGATTAAGCACAGCAGGAAGCAGCAATGGCGTCAGTATAATCATCGCAGCACCGCCTTCGATAAACATACCTACCACTAATAGCAGTACGTTAATCAATAACAGCAAAACTAACTTGTTGTCAGTAAGCTCAATCAAAGCAGAAGCAACATTGTGTGGAATCTGCTCTAGCGTCATGTAGTAACCAAAGACCATAGCACCGATAATGATGAACATTACGCTACTGGTGCCCTGCACCGTCTCACGCATGATTAGCGGGATGTGTTTCAAACCCAGTTGACGATAAACGAAGATGCCAATAATCGCGCAAAGCAATACAGCAATTGCCCCCGCTTCGGTTGGCGTAAACAGGCCAAAACGCATGCCCAGAATAATGCCGAACGGGATCAACAGTGCCGGAATCGCTTTCAGGAAGTAATGAAAACGCTCTTTGGCAGAAGCCGGCTCAGAACGAGAAGGTTTGTAACGACGTTTGCGAGCGATGAACGCGATCGTCACCATCAGCGACAACGCCATTAAAAATGCCGGAACGTAACCCGCAATAAACATTTGATGAACAGAAACATTCGCTAACAACGCATAGATGATTAAGTTAATACCCGGTGGAATTACTGGGCTAATGCTTGAAGACGCAGCCGTCACAGCCGCCGTGAATGGCAAGTCATAACCACGCTTGGTCATCTCTGGCGCTAGAATCTTTGATTGCATCGCCGCATCCGCATTTGCAGATCCAGAGATACCGCCCATAAGAGTACTCAATGCGACATTCACTTGAGCCAAACCACCGGTTTTATGGCCAATCATTGAGTCGGCAAAGGCGAGCAAGCTCTTACTGATCCCCGCATAGTTCATCACCGAACCCACCATGATAAAGAACGGGATAGCCAACAACGGAAAGGACTCGGCAGAGCTGATAAAGCGCTGCATTACCAAGCTCACTGGAATAGAGTCATTGATAAAAAGAAAGTAAACCATCGCCGATGCGATCAGAGAAAACGCGATGGGGATGTTCAAAAGAAACAGAACAAACAGAATAAGGATTGGAAGATAGCTTTCCATGAATCGTACCTACTTAGAAGAGCGCTTTAGAGAAGCGACATCGTTCGAGATAAATCGAACGGTGTGGATCGCCATCAATGAGAAACAAAGCAACAGCACGCCATTGATAACAAAATATGACACGCCCATGACTGGCGTTACCTTGTTAGATAGCATGAGATATTGATAACTCAGAACTGCCATTAAAATGTTCAGAGCCAGTAGGAAAACAGAAACACACAACCTAAATGGGATTTTTGCTTTTTCTGGCAACATGGCCACCACCACATCGACCCCCATGTGAAGCTTGTGTTTGTAACAGGAGCTAATCCCTAAGTAGACAGCCCAGATGAAGCAAATAACCGACAGCTCTTCACTCCATGGGACAACAAAGCCAAATCCATAACGCAAGACGACGTTAACGATAACAACCAAAACGGTGATCGAAATAGCGATAGAAGCGAGGATTTCTTCAATATTTTTCAATAAAAACAAAAGACTTCTCCAACGAAATACCTAATACGACATGGGTATTTCAGGAATAAAACGGCCTAAAAATATTTAGGCCGTATTCATTAACTAATTAATCTACGTGTACGGGATTACTGCGCTGCTCGGATCGTTTCTAGCTCTTTCATGATCGTCGCGTGTATACCTTCACTCCAGCTTGGGAACTGGTTGTACACATCTGCAGTCAACTGGTTGAACTCTTCAGAATTCACTTGATTGAAGGTAACGCCTAACTCTTCAAGCTTCTGAGTGTATTCAACATCCAGTTTAACGAGTTCAGCAGTGTTAGATTCAGCGCCCGCTTCTAGCTCTTCATTGATGATCTGTTGTTGCTCTGGCGTAAATTTGTCCCAAAGCGTTGGTGAAATGTAGATACCCACTGTGCCTAGGAAGTGCTTAGTCAAAGACATGTTTTTTGCCACTTCGTAGATCTTGGTTGAGTACATTGTCAGGATAGAACCTTCAAGACCGTCAACAACGCCTTGTTGAACACCTGCGTAGGTCTCAGGGAATGGAAGAGAAGCTGGAGCTGCGCCCATTGCTGAAAGTGTGCTAATGAACAGCTGACTTTGTGGAACACGAATACGCATACCTTTCATGTCATCAGAGTTCACGATCTCTTTATTGGTGATCATGTGACGGAAGCCAAACATGTAGTCTGCATTCAATACTTTGATGCCTTTCTCTTCCGCTTTAGCCTTAAGGCCAGCGACGAAATCAGTGTCCATCATCGCTAAATATTCATCGTAGGTGTTGTACAGCATTGGACCTGCCAGTGCAGCAAAGTCAGGCACGTAATCACCTAGATAAGTCAAATCTTCTACGGCAATCCAGTTGGCACCGTTTACCACTTGTTCCAAGTTATCTTTGTAAACAGGCAATTGACCACCAGGGAAAACTTTAATGTTTACCGAGCCATCGGTTCTTTCTCGAATTTTGTCAGTCGCTTTGATTAGCTCTTGCGTAAGCAGCTCATTTTGAGTGAACACAAGGCTCATGTTGATATTGATCGGCTCGTCTTTAGCTTCAGAACCAGCCTTGTCAGCTTCACCACAACCAACAAGCAGCGTTGCCGCCATAATTACTGTACCTAATAGCTTTTTCATTTTTTATCACCTTTATGTGGCTATCGTTTTCTAAATATAGAGGGTGTTATTAAAGTTTTCGTAGAGTATGTGAGTGAATTATTACATTCATATGAACATTTATCTTATCGACTTGAACATAGTGAGTATAAGGTCTCACTATTGTACAAACTCTATCCAACTCTTTTTAACCAATTCTCAATTAAAACAGCGCAATATGGTGGAGAGTTAATAAATCTGTAATAAAGTAGAGCTACTGTTTCCTGAATTTTCAAATGAACATCGAGATTGAATTATGATCACAGGCCACCGCGGTGCCGCTTCTTTAGCACCTGAAAATACGTTAGTGAGTATTGAACGCGCAGCGAAAGCTGGTGCTAAATGGATTGAAATTGATACCCAGTTGAGCGCTGATGGCATCCCTATGGTTTTTCATGACAAGACGGTAAATCGTTGTACTAACGGAACGGGCAATATCGCTGACTTAGACTTAACTACACTCAAGAAGTTAGATGCTGGCAGTTGGTTTAGTAACGAGTTCGCGGGGACCACTATTCCTACATTGAGCGAAGCGTTCGACAAGTGCCTAGAGCTCGATGTTACTTTGAACCTTGAGATCAAAATTTACGACGATAAGGCTATTGAGCCTTTGGTTGAGAAAGTCGCCGCACTGATTAAGCAAAAGCAGTTCCCTATGGAAAAACTGCTCATCTCAAGCTTCAAAAAAGAAGCACTAAGCCTTTGCCACCAGATGATGCCAGAGGTTAGACGTGGTTTTATCTGCGAAGTGTGGAATGATTTCAGCCTAGAGTCGCTTGCATCACTCGACCTTTACAGTATTCATATTGACCACCGAATTCTTGATGAGAAAACGGCGAAAGCAATCAAAGCTTCAGGCGCAGTTCTTAAAATATGGACACTGAACGACCCACAATTGGCGACTCAATATTTCAACCTTGGCGTCGATAACATCATCACCGACGTACCAAACCAATTTTAGTGAGCTTCTATGGAACTGAACCACCGTCAGAAAGAAATACTCGCAACGCTTAAGGCTAACCAAGACATACAGATCGACCACTTAGCCGAGCTATTTTCTGTCACTACTCAAACCATCCGTCGCGACGTAAACCATCTGTGTGAACAAGGCTTAGCGCGAAGAGTACACGGGGGCGTGAGCCTACCCACGACGCTCACTAATACTAGCTACCGATTCCGTGCCGGTGTTGAGTCTGAAACAAAAGACAGTATTGCGATGGCGGTTGCCGATGCGATACCTGAAGGCTCAACGGTTATGATGGGCATTGGTACGACCGTCACTCGCATTGCTCAGTATTTATTGGCAAAGCCAGCGCTACGAGTGATCACTAATAACCTTCAAGTGGCTCGCATCCTTGAGGCAAATGAGAAGATTGAAGTGTATTTGGCGGGTGGTTTATTCAGACGAGAACACCAAGATATGGTGGGAAGTAGCGTAGTTCACTTCTTTTCCGATTTTGAAGCTGACATTGGCATCTGTGGTTGTGGCTCAGTAACAGACAGTCATTTCGCCATGGAGCATGAACAAGTTGAGGCAGACCTATCCAAATCAATCATAAAGAACAGTCGTGAAAGTTGGCTAGTCGCAGACTCCAGTAAATGGGGACGCTTTGCGGCTCTGAAGGTAGCGTCACTGAGTGATTTTGATCGTATATACACTAACAACAGCCAGTTACCTTCGGAGCTAAACATACACTTAGTAAAGGACGATACTCATGCTTAGATACAAAGTGCTAACTATTTCAAAATGCCAAGCAATCTAAGCAAGTAAATTTAAGCGTCAAGTACTAGGCTTGGTCGAATTAAATCATAAACACAAGCAAGTTCACGACTGAATTCAAAATGTTTGTTGATGATGCCGCCAGCCATATGAGGATGCCCGCCGCCAAAACCAACCCCTTTTTCATTAAGAGCGCTTCTAACTATCTTCGCGACATTGTTTTTTGAACACTCAGAACGGAGAGAGATAAAGGTCTTCTCTCTGTTTCTAGCAGTGAGAACAACAATATCGAGCTCATCAACGCTCAGTAAGAAATCACCTAATACGCCAAGCATATTTTTAGGGCAACCTTCAGGAAGCACAGCAAACGCTGCATTTTTTTCACGACGTAAGCTATCGAGCATGGAATAGAATAGTTTTAATTCATGGAACTCTACTTGATTACGACAAATTTTGTTAACCATATCATTATTGGCCTTCGCTTGAAGATACAACAGTGCTTTTAGATCTACCGTCCCTACCCCTCGGGTAAAGTTTGCGGTATCAAAACTCAAACCAACCAATAGTGCTGTCGCAATATTTGGGGGCATCTGCAGAGAAAAATAACGATAATACTCAACCATTATGGTTGCTGTTGAACCATAGTTTGAACGTATATCGGAATACCATACAAAATCAGGTGCTTTCACTTGGTGGTGGTCGATCACTCCTACCTCAAGCCCCGGAAAGTCGATGACATTTTTCTCACCAATACAGCCATCAACAACAATAATCTTGTCATCCGGTTGTAGTTTCAAATCTTTTGGCTGATAGATTGGAATATCGAGCCAATCTATCAAGTTCCTGAGTGACACTCGATCTATATAACCATGAAACGTAATATATGGGCGCAACCCTTTACTTTTTAATAAGTATGCTAAGGCGTATGCAGAAGAAATCGCATCATGATCAGGGAAGTCATGAGCTTGAATAATGATTCTGTCATCACCCTTAAGCCGTTCTAGAAAGCTTTCGAACTTTAAATTTGCCATAATCCCACTGCTAATAAAGTTCTAGCTTGATTAAAAGCTAGAACTGATCTGTTAATGGTTAACTCTTATGAATTAAACGATATTCGGTGTTAGACAAAATAGCTTCTTCTAAAGCCCCCACACCTAACGTACTGTAACCATAGAAATTAGGTTTCGCATTCAAACGTAAAGACTGTACGCTCTTTACGATGTGCTCATCCATAGTCAGTGAGTCAACAACGTCGGAAAGCAATTTCCGGTTGTTTTTTGTCATAGGTGCAATGAACTCACTAGCTCCGCTGATTGAAGAATATAAATAGCCAAACTCACCGCCATTATTTTCTTCAATGTAATAATTACCAGTTCTAGAGAACGACGCTCGAATTTCATTGACACTTTCAATGGCGTTAAAAGGTTGATTGAAAAACTCCGAACCACCTGCATGTTCTAATGTTTCAGGGGCAAAGCCTTCATCTGGAAATACAAGATAAGCAACAATGGCATTATCTCTGGTAATCGATGAGAGTATAAAGTTATCGTCTTTGTAGTATTTGATAACGTCATCGCCACTTGAACGCTTAATATAAACGGGGGCACCAAATGTCTGATCTAATATTTCAGCTGATGAGCGGATATACACTTTTTCAAGCTTTTTGTGTGATGGAATATCAGTCATTTGTGAAAGACCAAAATCCACCATCTTTTCGATCGCATCAAAACTATCGTTAAAACCACCCAAAGCAATTGAGACGACTGACAACAAACCAATAGTGCGCGCTAAGTTTCCTTTACTTTGGGCTTCTAACAACGACTCTTGATTATCTTGGAGCTCTTTCAGTTCATCTTGAATTTCTTTTGGAGCGTCATTTTGTTGTTCTGCAGACATCATCAACCTTTAATATCGTCTATTGTATCCATCAATGCCTCTTTGCCGTCTTCAGCTCGTTCTTGTACTCGCTCAAAAGCATCTGTATCCATTATATTTTTAATTTCATCGTCGTAATTAAGACCTAGGTAAATACCAATGGCGATGAAAAATAAAGCAAAAATCTTAAACATTGTTACTCTCAAAAACTCTATAAGAAATTAAAGCACACGCCTTCCCATGTGCTTACTACAAGTATTATTTATATAGTGCGATACGGCTGTTTACTTTCTTCAAGTAGTTCTTTGTTTCATCGTATGGCAACTTCGCAACCAATTGGTTATACACTTGTTCCGGGGTCATCTGATTGATAACTTTAGATGCTTTACCAATGCTAGTTGAACGGTCTTTATTAAACGCACGAGCAACGTTTCCTGCACCAGTGTTGTAAGCCGCAATCATGCAATACAAGCGACTTTGATCATTCTCGATCTTACGTAAATATTTGCTATTCAAGATATCTAAGTAAGCAGTGCCAGTTTCAACGTTAATGACGGGTTGATATAGATCTGAAGCTTTCATTGGCGCATCTATATTTCGAACTTGTTTGTTAACATCATGCCCCGCACTGGTTGGAACCACTTGCATAAGACCAAATGCCGGTACGTGAGATTTAGCGTCAGGGCGGAAAGCAGACTCAGAGTGCATGATCGCCATAATCAATGCCGCATCTATTTCCCAGTTCTTGCTTTCTTTCTCTGCGAGAGGTGTATATTTGCTCGCGCGAGATTTCAAACTATTCTCTGGCAGCTTAACTTTATAACTGACCACTTTTTTAGGCTTCGTCGAGGAAGAAACTACTTCCGTAGTAGGCTTTTGCTTCACCGCTTGAGTTTTAGGTACCACTTTCTCAACTACAGGCGGAGAAGCTTTTACTGGTATTGACTCTGTGCTAGCAACTTCTTGCACTTTTTCGTCAATAACCTCTGATTGCTCTCCTGATAAGCCATGTTTCGTTCGCATTTCGCTGTAAAGCTTAGTTTGAGCAGCAATACGCTCTTGTGCTTTAGTAAGCAGTGCCATTTTCTTGTCATGAGCGCGTTGGTAAATGAAGGAATCTGGGATACCAGTATCTGATTGAATCAATCGCTCAGCTTGAACATCAAGTACATTCATTTGGCTTTGCGTTTGTTCAATTACGAAGTTCTTCTCTTCTTGTTCTTTATCTAAAGAATACAAAACCGCATGGTCGTCCGCTTGCAGTTTGGCTAGATCAACCGTTTTCCCCTCAACTTCAACAGGGATTTTTCTTACAAGCGCTTCTATTTCTTCAGGGCTACTGTCTTCATCAACTAAAACAGAAACCGTAGCGGTATTACTTTCATAATCCACTGCAGTCTTAACTTGATCGTTTTGTGAATAATCTACCTGTTTTGTTTGAGAAGATACCTCTCCTTCCCCCCAATTTTTAATAAGATCTGTACGGCGCTCATCAAGTTTATTGGTATATTCGTCACGCCATTGTTCATACTCGTCCAAGTAAGCATTTACATAAGCATGAAATTCTTTAAGTTTTTCTTCTTGGGACTGACTTGCTTTTACAACCGCATTATTAAGTTGTTGTTTTTGGCTATCTGACACTGCGTGTGTTGGAAAGCTAACAGCTGCTGAAATTGCAATAGCCAGCCCTGTCTTGGTGATCGTTTTATACATAACTAACTCCGAGAGAGTATAGAAACAAAGGCCACTCTATAGTGGCCTTTTTCAATTTAACTAATCGTCAAGCAACGATTATTTTTTCAAAGAATCGAATACGGCAGCAAGTTCTGCGGCAGCTTTTTCGTCGTTAAATTGATTCCAAAGAGCTGAGTCTTCGCCACCAACTTCGTCGATAATTTTATTCATATTTGCATCATAAGCTGCTTGGTCCATACCAACTAATACATACAGCCCACCAGCTGGACTTGTTTGGCTTACTAAAACTCGGCTATTTGTAAGTCTTTTACTCACTACCGATTTAGTAATGTCTTCAAATGCCTCTTGAACATTTTCCGTTACCAGCGTTACGCCTTCCCCAGCGGATGTTGACGTAGCACCATCAGTAGCAGATTGAAATAGATTACTCACATCTGATTCAAAAGCCGAAGCAAGGTTTACACGAGCATCGCTCATCGCGATTTTACGCATGACGCTCATACCTGCTGCACTTTTCTTCGCGTAACCTGTTGCACCAATAGCTACATCAGTAGGGACCACATCACAGATCCAACCAGGGGCTTCGACAGTCGGTGCATCTGGGAACGTACATGACGCAAAATTTTGAGCTTGTTCTAGTGTATCGTTGTTGCTTTGGCAGCCAACGAGAGCGGTAATTAGTGACGTTGCAATAATTAGTTTTTTCATATCTTAAAAGCTATCCATAACGTTTTTTGTGTATTATTTCCAATTAGTAAATCTGCAAATAATCATTTGATATTTAGTACATCAACCTTACCTATTATTTTAAAAAACCATATTTTTAAAATATAACAAGTCCTATAGGAGTGACGCTTAAAGCACTCTGATTTGGTATTCATTCAGTACATCAACTTTCGAACGATAGTTTGGTTGATGGGTACGCAACATGGGTTCAATATCTTGGACTAGTTCACTTGCACCGCTAAGTGACCTTAGCTGAATAACGATATTGCTGCCCTGTTGGCTTGGTTTAATATCAGAAACCCCGCTCATATCACCAATCAAACGATAAAGTTGCCCCTGTTTGCCTGCCGCTTGCTGTGAAAAAATTAGTTCTCGGATAGGCCCACCGCGGCTTACCATTATTTGCACCGACGCTTGAAGTTCACTCTTTAAGGCAATTTGGTTACCTTCAATAGCTAGGTGAACAGCTGCAAGTTCATTGAGCATGCCCGCTTTGTTCGGTAGCGTCATAAAAGTCGGGTCGTTGTGCCAACTACCATAACGATTGCCAGCACGATCGACCACGGTTGCCGATAGTTCAAGCTGAAGACCAGAAGAGGTCACTTTTGGGGTTTCTTGAACATTAAGAATGACACTAGACTGCTCCGGGTTAGAAGCAAGATCAAAGCCCATCTCTGCGAGTGCATTGGAAAATGTATCTTTTACGACTGGGAGCTCTGCATCAACATAGATTGAAGGTTGGCCAAGGCTTTTTATCAAACTTGCTATTTTCGCTTCCACCTTCTGTCGTTCAACAAACACATCAAGCGTGACCGTTACATAGCCGTTAGGCTTTTCCTGATAAGAGATTTCATTCCAACTGGAAATCATGCCTTGAGGTTCCATCGAAAGTGATTGCATTGCGATTTCTTGTAAGTCGAAATCATTGCTACTTTCTGTTCCCGACAGGGTATCGTAAGACTTTTGCATATAGCCAGAATTGACCATAGCGCCTAATACTTGGCTAATAGCGCGGTTAAAGGCATCTTTTTCCGCCACTTGCCTTGCACTCAGTGCCAATTTTTTACTTTCACGGCCTTCACCGACAACCACGACAGACATAACCGGCGTGTCATCCCATTCGATACCGTCGTCAGCGCTGTTAAAGCCAGTACTAAGCTTTGGTGCTAAGCGCACTGTTACACAAGTATCATCCCCTTGAATTTCAGGCGAGCTAAAATCGGCATTGATATCACCAGAAGCAATGCTTGATATCAATAAATCGCGGCTCTCTTGATCAAATTGATCCTCAACCAACGCAATATCTTCAGCTGAAAAAGAAACAGGGACTTTACCTTGCAAAAACAACCGAAGATTATTTAAACCGTCAGCTTTTGCTGACTCAATGGCCATTGCCCCTCGACCATATGCACAACCTTGTTCAATAAGAGCCAACGTAGGCTGACTCTTATCTAATTCCAGTGCAGGAACGGACATACATACAAATAAGGTACTCATGGCAAAGCTTTTACTTAGCCTTTTGCCGTCCATGTACTACGCTCCTTCATGAATTCCATAGGAACCCCAACACTTACAGCGAAAATGCGACGTTGGCGATCAGGGCGATAAATCCCGTCTTCAGCAATGTCTTTCACTTCATCGGCTATGCTGCTGTCTTTCCAGCGAACAATTTTCCCTTGCGCACTTTGTTGGCTAGGGTTAACAGTAGCAACACCAATAGGTTCAACAAAACCTGCGCTGTATTCGAATATAACCATGGTCTCATTAGGTAATACGCCTGCATTTTGGCCACGGTCTAATGAAATTCGGTCGCCTTTAATACCGATAACCTGAGCGGTAGCCGGCATTTCTTTGAGCAAACGCGTTAACATAATATCAAAGCCGCGTGAGGACATTTCATTAAGAACGGCATCAACATCTTTACCACTGGTGTAGTTAAAACCGCGATAATAATCGCCATTTGCTATCACAGTTGTGTAGCTGTCTTTATCGCGCACATCGAAGTTAGAAACACGTATCTTACCGATATTCGGATAGCTCAACTTTTCACGTGTATATGGGTCAATCACACCTGTCGTCATTTCCATTGACGTCTGAAACAAAGACTGGGTTGAACCAAACAACATGTCAGCGGTTTTGAGTACATCGACTTTCATAATGTAATCGGTCGATAACTTGCCGCGACTGCCTGCTTTTTTAGCTACGTTTACCGCGCCTTCATCTGCCAGAATTTCTTCCATCGCAGTGTTAACAGCATCGGTATCACGGGTCAAAATGCGGAAGCGGTTAACGCCCGCAAACTGGTTTTCTAAAGTATTTTCTAACGCTTTGGTTTGGAATTTACTGATGCTTGAATGCATGGAATTAAAAACATCAGCAGATTTTCCCTGAAGATTTTCATTCACATCCGTTTTCACATCACCAAAATACAAACGAATTGTTTTTTTCGCGAGTGGACAACGAGTGTCTTTTTCTTCTGCTTCATAGGTACAGAATTGAAGACCTTGGGTATTGAAGTACGCTGGTACTTCAATATCTTCACTGCTAAATTCGTGTGCTGACTTGCCGATAATCAGCGATGAATTTCCCGCATTACTTTCGACTGAATACGTTTGACTACCTTGATTACTCTGGCAACCCATTAGTGCAATTGCAGCAGTAACTAAACCGGCAATTTGAGAAAATTTCATTATGATTTCACTTTGTCAGCAACAACTTTATCTAGGTTCTCAAGTTGTTCGATAGTGTTTTTATCCATTGAAATAAGTGAGTTAGCATCTAATGCAAGTATCGAGCGAGCTTCCATCTCATGGTAAGCTTCAACAACGGGTACCGTTTCTTCTTCGCTTGCTTCACCTTCTTTCTCGCTTGAGACAGCTGCAAAAAAGCTATCCATTGCACCACCAGCAGAATCATGCGCAAGTGCCGATGCATGTTGAGATGCAATGTAAGTTAGTTCAGCCGCTTGAACTGCAATGTCTGTTGCAAGTTTTAGATTTTTCTGGAAGATTTCGTCAGAGGCTTTTTTGTAAGCTTCTACTTGAGGTGTAATTTTTTTATGATCAGGTTTGCCTTCATCGAACTCCTTCATTGCAGCACGAAGTTCTTCATCAGACTTGTCTGCGTTTACTGCTAGGAAACCAGCAACATCACCATGTTTAGATGCAAGGGTACGGTAATCATTAAACACTGAACATTGGCGCTCTTGCAGTGACACCATTACTGTTGATGCTTTATCAACGGCGAATGATACAGGTGTGAACTCTGTTCCTAGTTCTTTACAGTTCTGAGTAAGTTCCTTGCTTGTAGCTTCACGGTCTACTGTAGCTGATTCCATACCCGGAATTGATGAACAACCAGCCATAACTGATACGACTAAGCCTGCAAGGATTGTTTTCTTAAGCATTTTAAAAGCCTTTAATTCAAGAGTGTATAAATTGAGTTTTCATTAAGTGTTGCTGTTATTTTTCTATGAGCGTCATCAAGTGCTAGCTCTTTACTAATCGGAGACTCTCCTATCTCTGATAAAATGTTCTGACTAACCACCACATTGGGACTCTTAGCTTCGAAGACTTGTAGTATTAGGTCTTGCTTGGCTTTGTAAGTGTTATTTTTTTTACCTTGTCTTACATTACCTTTGATATAAACAATGATATCGCCTTGAGAAGTCGTTGCTACATTTCTGGCTAGTATTGATTTTGTTTTCGAGGAATACATATCAGAAGCAGAACGGATAGAAATACTGATATTTTTAAAACGGTCAATCGCATTGCGCTCGAGTATTAATTGTGGTTCATAGAATTTTTTGCAACATCATGATCTAACGATGACAACACTAATAGTGATTCTTTATTACTCTTCAATAAGGTATGAGCTTTGTTCGTGAACACAACACCTTTCCAGTCGCTTTCTTGGGAAGTTAAATATTGTTGAGCGAGCCGGTGATTCTTATCAATATCAATTGACAACTGATCAACCCACAAATCCACATTAACTCTAAATAGGTAGTTACACCCAGAAGCATCACATTGTGATGTCATTACTTCCATATTTGAAATGCTGATAGGTATCGAAGTGATTTCAGATGTAGTACCGAAAACACTGTCTACTTTACCGCGAGTTCCAATCTCCTCTCCGTTTTTTGTTTCTATCGTTGATTGGGAAAATTGGGAATTAAACGTAGATGCCTTCACTGTACTGTTTACCCTAAAAGCTAGATTTTCTTTCGCATCGATCGTTGCTTCTGATTTGTTTTTACCAATACCTTCTACTTCCCAATAAGATTGAGCGAAAGCTGGGTTCGATAAGAAAAAGAAGCAACAAGTGATTAACAGTTTTAATGTAATATTATTTGTGTTCACGTGACGTCCACCAAAGTTTGTTGTCGCATGGTACAAAATTAGTTTTTTTCAATCAATAAGATATACATATGGTTGAACTGCAGATACGTGCGTCATTCCCATCATTTCAGGTAGGAAAATGTGAAATCAGTTCCAAGTGTCAACATTTCGACTCCTATATACCCCAATGCTTGAAGGGCTATTACTGATGGTAATTCTGGATTAGAAGTCAAAATAATGACACCGTCAATTTACTAAAATATATAGGTTATATTGAGTGTTAATATTTATCATAATTGTGAGCTAATACCCATTTTAAAGCCTTTCTATATTGTTTCAATTATCTATAGGTAGAGAAAGTAATGGGTTTCGAATCTAATTTATTTAATCATCCCCATATATATTGGGTAATATTTATACTCCAACTCTGACTTCTAACCTTGAACTTTTCCAATCATCAAGACAAATAAGCTCGATAATCATACAAAAAAACAGAGAGCGCTTTGATGAACTAAACTAAAAAGACACTATATTGACAAGGATGTCAATATAGTTAAACGGGATCTCATAAATAATAAAAT
>NZ_MCZZ01000140.1 GCF_002875705.1 Vibrio sp. 10N.261.45.E2 | reverse complement strand
GACTTGTGATCAAGAGACAGGCTCATTGAGCAGCCCTTTTGCTATTTGTATAAATTAGATTTGTATAGCTTAGTCTTGTTGTTTAAGCCCTAGCCGTAATCAATACTCAGTAGCGGTTAGCGATATTGCGCGACTAACTCTGCCATCATATCGATGTGCGAATCTCTATCGTTCAAACACATAATGTAGCTAAAGTCTGACCCCCCAGCGTCAATGAAAGTCTCTTTACACTGGTCAGAAATCTCTTCCAATGTCTCCAAACAGTCAACCGAAAATGCAGGCGCCATGATGTCGATCTTCTTGATGCCTTTGCTCGGCAGTGATTCAAGTGTCTCGTCAGTGTATGGCTTCAACCACTCTTCTCGACCAAATCGCGATTGGTATGTCATGGTGATATCGTCCGCAGATAAGCCGAGCTCTGCAGCAAGCAGTTTGGTTGTCGCTTCACAATGCTGAGGGTAGATATCGCCTTCATCAGCCAAACGCTTCGGAATACCGTGGAAAGAGCAAACCAAATGGTCGGCTTTGCCATTTTTATCCCAATGGCTACGAACGCTTTCAGCCAGTGCTTTTGCATAGCTAGGGTGCGCGTAATAGTCGCGAATAAAGCGATAGCTCGGGATAACTGGCATCTGTTTAAAGGCTTTAGTTAAACCATCAGAAACTGCCGCTGTGGTTGTGCCAGAGTACTGAGGATATAAAGGCAGTACGATGATGTCTTCAACGCCCTGCTCCATCAGTTGCTCAATGCCAGTCTTTAGGCTTGGGTTGCCATAAGTCATACCCAGTGAAACAGGCATCTCTATTTTCTTTTGGAGCTTTGCTGCTTGTCTTTGTGAGTACACAAGCAACGGTGAGCCATCATCCATCCAGACAGATTGATACAGCTTAGCAACTTTTGGTGAGCGAATCGGTAAAATGACCCCATGTAAGATAGGGCACCAAAGCCAACGCGTTAGGTTTACAACTCGCTTGTCGTGTAGAAATTCACTCAAAAATCGACGAACGCCAGCTGGGGTCGCAGAATCTGGAGTGCCTAAGTTCACCAGTAAAACGCCCTGCTTTTTATTATTTTCCATAGATACCTGGGACCAATATGTGATTTTCTGGAAAGTAATATACTAATCTACATAAGTTTAAGATCATTGCTTCCTATTAAATGTCTGAATAATCATTCTTTATATAGGAAATCTCAACATCCGCTCTCGATTGTGAATCACCTTCATAAAAAACGGTTTCGTCTTAAATGATGTGCAATCAAGTTATCTAGATTGGTATCGTACTTAAAATTGAAACAAAAAAAGCGACCCTTAAGGTCGCTTCCAATATATCAAATTCTAAAACTGGCTGTTAGCCAATTATGCTAGTGCTTTCTCAAGTTCTGCACTAACTTCAGCAACTTGCTTAGTACCGTCAAATTTAAGGTACTGAGTGTTACCTGCTTCTGCTTCTTTACCGTAGTAAGAGATTAGCGGAGCTGTTTGATCGTGGTATACGCCTAGACGTGCACGAACTGTTTCTTCTTTGTCGTCATCACGTACAACTAGCTCTTCGCCAGTTACGTCATCTTTACCTTCTTCTTTAGGCGGGTTGTACACAGTGTGGTATGTACGACCTGAAGGAAGGTGAGCACGACGACCAGCCATACGCTCAACAATCACATCGTCAGCTACGTCGAATTCAACAACGTAATCAACAGCGATGCCCATTTCTTTTAGGCCATCAGCTTGTGGGATTGTGCGTGGAAAACCGTCTAGTAGGAAACCTTTCTCACAGTCATCTTGAGCAATACGCTCTTTGATAAGACCAAGGATAATTTCATCAGAAACTAGCTGACCAGCGTCGATTACTGATTTTGCTTGCTTACCAAGCTCAGTACCCGCTTTGATAGCAGCACGTAGCATGTCACCAGTTGAAATTTGAGGGATACCAAATTTGTTCATGATGAAGTTAGCTTGAGTACCTTTACCCGCGCCAGGAGCACCTAGAAGAATGATGCGCATGTTTAATCCTCTTATAAAATTATGATTTATACCGAAGCTCACTATCCCTCTATTCTTGTTCATTTTTAGGATGAACAGAAAGCGTTAAGTAACCATTGAGGCTAAGCAAAACATTGAACAGAAGCAAAACGGTAAGTTTCGGTATAACGTTTAAAAATCATACAACTGGAGATAATCGCTTCCTAGCCCCAGCTGATTAGGTCGAGCATTCTATCACATTAATATTCAATTTGGCTGAATTTACGACTAAAGAATGCATCGACAACATTTGTTGTGACGATAACGGGGACGTTGACCACGTTTGCAGGATTTTCAACGACGTTCATAAAAAAAGCCCGCATTTGCGAGCTTTTTATTACAACAATGGGCTTAACCTAAAGTCGAAAGACTAACGCTTTGTTAGTAGCTCGTTGATTGCACCCAAGAATTGTGACGGATCTTCCATTGAGCCTTTTTCAGCAAGCATAGCTTGGCCAAGAAGTAACTCAACCCAACGACCGAACGCTTGCTCATCGGCTTCATCAGCCATCTGTTTTACAAGTGCATGCTCAGGGTTAATTTCGAAGATGTACTTAACTTCAGGCGCAGCTTGACCCGCAGCTTCAAGAAGCTTAGCCATTTGCGTACCCATTTCGAAATCGTCAGTCACAACAACCGCAGGGGTTGTTGCTAGCTTGAAGGTCGTACGAACTTCTTTAACACGGCTTCCTAGGTAAGATTGAGTACGCTCAACAACAGATTTGAACTCTTCTTCTGTCTCTTTTTGCTTATCTTTCTCTTCTTCACCCTCGAACTTGCTTAGGTCTAAGCCCGCTTTCGTGATCGATTGGAACTGTTTACCGTCGAAGTCAGTCAGATAGTTCATTACGTACTCATCAATACGATCGTACATCAGAACCACTTCAATACCTTTAGCTTTGAATTGCTCCAGGTGTGGGCTGTTTTTAGCTGCAGCGTAGCTATCTGCGGTTAGGTAATAAATCTTATCTTGGCCTTCTTTCATGCGCTCAACGTAAGACGCTAGGCTGATGGTTTGGTCAGCAGAGTCCACCTCTGTAGATGCGAAACGAAGAAGACCTGCGATCTTCTCTTTGTTCGCCATGTCTTCCGCTGGGCCTTCTTTCATTACAAGGCCGAACTCTTTCCAGAATTCTAGGTACTTCTCATTGTCATTTTTCGCCATGCGGTCAAGCATAGTAAGCACACGCTTAGTACACGCACCACGAAGAGACTGAGTTACCTTGTTATCTTGCAGAATTTCACGCGACACGTTCAGTGGTAGATCGTTTGAGTCAATCAGGCCTCGAACGAAACGCATGTAAGATGGCATGAACTGCTCAGCATCATCCATGATAAATACACGCTGTACATAAAGCTTCAAGCCGCTCTTATGGTCACGGTTCATCATGTCCCAAGGAGCTTTCGCTGGGATGTAAAGCAAGCTTGTGTAATCGTTCTTACCTTCAACTTTGTTGTGGCTCCAAGTTAATGGATCAGCAAAATCGTGAGACACGTGCTTGTAAAACTCTTGGTACTCTTCTTTCTCGATATCAGATTTGTTACGAGTCCAAAGTGCTTGCGCCTTGTTGATCTGTTCCCAATGCTTCTCTTCGGTGTCTTTACCTTCGTCATCTTTCACTGCTGTGAAGATAGAAACTGGGATGCCAATGTGATCAGAGTATTTACCAATCACCTCACGTAGACGCCATTCATTTAAGAACTCTTTACCGTCTTCGCGCATATGAAGGATGATATCAGTACCACGAGACTCTTTAGTAATGTCTTCGATGGTGTAATCGCCTTCACCTGCAGAGTGCCACTGAACAGCTTCATTGCTCGCTAGGCCAGCTGCACGTGTACGAACCGTTACCGCGTCTGCAACGATGAATGCAGAATAGAAACCAACACCAAATTGACCAATCAATTGAGAGTCTTTGCTTTGGTCTTCAGACAGCTTTGAGAAAAAGTCTGCAGTGCCTGACTTAGCAATTGTACCCAAATGCTCAATAACGTTGTCGCGGCTCATACCGATGCCGTTATCAGAAATCGTTAACGTGTTTGCTTCAGCATTGAAAGAAAGTTTTACACCTAGATCGGCATCACCTTGGTAAAGGTCACCGTTCGATAGAGCTTGAAAACGAAGCTTATCAGCCGCGTCAGATGCGTTAGAGATCAACTCACGTAGAAAGATTTCTTTATTTGAATACAGTGAGTGAATCATTAGATGAAGTAGTTGTTTTACTTCAGATTGAAAGCCACGAGTCTCTTTATTTTGCGTTGCCGTTTCGCTCATTTTTACTCCAAAACATCTATACTTTATGTTGAATAATCATAGGGGCGTAACACTTGATGCCACTCTTCTGTTCATTAACATGAGGATGACAAATGTAAATTCAAGGTCAAAAATCATAAAAACACTGTTTTTTTGATCTGTTTTTATTATCCTTGAGTCTGATAAATATAAAAGAACATAAAAAAGCCATAATTTGGTGAAGAATTAACGGAACTTCACCTGATATTTGTCTATTTCGCACCCAAAACAACCCAAAATAGAAGAATTCAATGAGCAATATCGGCACAAAGTTTATTCTCGCACAGCGGTTCGTATTCGACCCAAACAGCAATTCACTTGTTGATCAGTTGAGCGACGGTGAAGTCGTACGTCTTGGCAGCAATGAAAGCCGCATTCTCCTGATGCTGTCAGAAAGGCCCAATGAAGTGATCACTCGCAATGAATTGCATGAGTATGTTTGGCGAGACCAAGGCTTTGAGGTGGATGACTCAAGCTTAACGCAAGCGGTATCGACGCTAAGAAAAATGTTGAAGGACTCGACCAAATCCCCAGAATTTGTAAAGACAGTGCCTAAGCGCGGTTACCAGTTTATTGCGACAGTTGAGCGTTCTGCCCCGCTTTCATCAAATGATCAGCCAATCATGGCCGAAACTGCAGAAAATGACGCAGAGCCTATCCTTACGTTTGCAACGCCGACAGCAACTGAAGAAGCCATCACTGAAATGCTTGAGCCTGAGCCAATGGCAAAAGTTCAAGAAACTAAGGTGGAAGCAGAACCAGCAACCGCTCCTGTTGTGGCTCCCGCTAAAAGCACCAATAAGTGGCTAACATTTTGGCTACTGCTTGCCGCTTTCATCATGCCGGTTCTCGTTTTAACATTTACTAACCCAGCAGAATCCGAGTTCAAAACGTTGGCTGAAGTGGATGGCGTAAAGGTTCAATCACCGGCTAATTACCCAGATCTTAGCAGTTGGCTACCAGCGATAGAGAAGTGTGTATTACGTTACAACACCAATCACACTGGCATGCTAAAGCCGACTGAAGTGATTGCAACAGGCGGACAAACCAACAACCTTGCCCTCAACTACATTCACCCGCAAGATTACTCGAGCGAAAATGTAACCCTAAGAATTTACGCAAACCAGTCGGATGTAAACGACATTTGTAACGGTGGTGAGTAACATGAAATTAAAAGTATCGATTATTTTACTGGTGCTATCTGCGTTCTTAAGTGGTTGGTTATATTGGGGTAGCGATGCAAAAGTAGAGCGCTTGCTTACTCAGCATGAATGGCAATCAAAAATGGTGACTCTGATTAGCGATAACAAGCAAGCTGATTCAATCGGCCCGCTTCGTAGAGTTGAACTTTCATCGAACGCGAAATACCTACCAAATGGTACATACCTGAGAATGTCAGTGGTTAGGCTTTACGGAAATCAAACTGAGCCTGCGAATGTCATCAACATCTCTGAAACGGGCCAGTGGGATATTAACGACAACTATTTACTGGTTTCGCCAACAGAGTTTAAAGATGTGACTTCGGCTCAGCGCCAAGATTTTTCTGAAGAGCAACTAGAGCTGATCACTCAGGTTATTAAGATGGACGCAGAGCAAAGCCGACGCATTGACATTGTTAACCCGAAGGCACTGCTACTGACCAGCTTAAATCATGGTTCTACCGTATTGTTTTCGAACTAAGATCGAATAGCTCTTTACGGCATAGCAATAAAAAAGGAGCATGATGCTCCTTTTTATTACCCTTAGCATCTGTATTTTTATTTAAACAATGATATTGGTATTAAGAATTTACTCGCGTTTAAAAGGATGCCCATGAGTACAGAGTCAGATCAAACTGCTTCCCCTATAGCTAAAGCAACAATCGCCATACACTATTGTCGTCAATGCAATTGGATGCTTCGTTCTAGTTGGTTATGCCAGGAGTTACTGCATACCTTCAGCGAGGAAATTGAACAAGTAAGCTTGCATCCAGACACCGGAGGCCGATTCGAAATCTTTTGTAATGGTGTGCAGATTTGGGAAAGAAAAGCAGATGGAGGTTTTCCAGAGGCTAAAGTTCTGAAGCAAAGAGTACGAAACATCATTGCTCCAGACAGAGATCTCGGCCACGTAGACTCAAAGTAGGCTTTTTCTAACGTAGCCCATTACGTTTATTTAAAGCTGACCACTCACTAGAACATCACCTTCAAGGCTGATGACTGTGAAGGTATTGTTTTCATAAATACCGTAACTTGCTGCGTGCCCTTCTCGTGGGAATGTCACCGAGCTAGGGTTAAAGATAAAGATGTCATCTTGGTATTCAGCGACCGGAATATGGGTATGACCATGTGTAATTATGTCACCCGCTTTCAGCGCAGGGCGCTTATTGGTGTTGTACAAATGACCATGAGTTAGAAAGATGCGCTGACCTGATTCTAATAATACCCACGAGTAATCCATCATCATTGGAAAAGACAGCAGCATCTGATCCACTTCGCTGTCGCAGTTACCACGAACGGCAATGATCTCTTGAGCAAACGCATTCAACTTATCTGCAACCGCTGGCGGATTGTATCCCTCAGGGATCGGGTTTCTTGGGCCATGATTCAGAATGTCACCCAATAGAACTAAATATTGCGCGCCAGACGCTTGGTAGAGTTCTAATACCTTTTCTGTTGCTGGTAGCGAACCGTGTAGGTCTGAAGCAAAAAATAATTTCACACGTACTTCTCCATAAAATTTATGAGCCTATTGTACGTATCTAAATGCTACACGTCATCTCTCGCCATACCGTTGATCACGATATTATTGTAACTAACCATACCGACTATCTTGTTGTCACGAACGACTGGCGCACGACTGATACCAAAGCGCTCAAACAAACGAGCACAGTATTTAACGTTCATCTCAGCAGACACACTTAGCGCTGGTTTAGTCATGATCTCATAAACATTGGTTCGTTTTGGAGAGCGGTTTTTAGCCAGTACTTTTTTGGCAATATCATTCATCAATACGATGCCGTACTCGTCATCTTCATGGCGCTTGTCGACAATGATGGCTTTCACTTTATGCTTCTTCGCCATCTCTATCGCTTCTAACACCGTGGTTAGCCCATCGATGATCACATAGGTATTGGCCATGACATCGCCTACTCGGATTTTTTCACTGACACTCATAACTCGTCCTCCACAACCTTGGTTAATGTCTCGACTTGATGCGCGACTCCGACTGCATCTTCAACATCGATCTGCACTGCAATACCTTGTCCTGACTCTTGATCAAACTCTCCGACTTCACCAATAGTTTCAAGAATATGCCTAGCTAGATGCTCCTCGACAACAAACAGCAACACATCTTTTTGCACCTCTAACGTTAGGCCAAAAAAGGTGGTTTTTTGGTTTAAACCTTGCCCTCTGGCGTTGTTAATCACTGTTGCTCCGGTCGCACCCGCATCACGCGCGGCATCGAGCACGGTGTCGGTCTTGCTCTCTTCTACAAACGCTAAGATAAGTTTAAAGCGCATCTTTGCTCTCCTTAGAGGTGTGTAAACGGTTTAACCATTGTGTTATCTGGGCATAGCCCATCACTGAAATGATGGGGAATAAGCTGGCAAAAGCGATCAATCCAAAGCCATCAATAACAGGGTTTCGTCCTGGAACGGTTGAGGCGAGCCCAAGCCCGAGCGCCGTCACTAAAGGGACTGTCACCGTTGATGTGGTTACGCCGCCAGAATCGTAGGCCAGTGGAATAATGAGTTTTGGAGCGTAAAAGGTTTGAATGACCACGACGACATAACCAAAAATGATGTAGTAGTGGATCGGGTCACCCGCAACGATGCGGTAACTACCCAGTGAAATGCCAATCGCAACGCCCAATGCTACGGCGATCCTCAGCCCGTTAACACTGATACTGCCACCGGAAACTTGGTTTGCCTTGATCGCAACAGCGATCAAAGAGGGCTCGGCTATCGTGGTACTGAAGCCGATACAAAACGCGAATAGGTAAACCCAATAATAATCAAACCAAACTAATACAAGACCAGAACTGATTTTAAACTCAGTCAAAAAGCTGGGTTCGGTGAGCTGCATTGCCATCGTCTCCCCCAAGGGAAACAATGCGAGTTCCAACCCCATCAAAAATAGAGATAAACCTAGGATGACGTAAAAGAAACCGACCAGCACTTTAGCTAGGTTATTGACTGGCTTACGCAATACCGCCAACTGAAAACCAAAGATGATGACCGCAATCGGGATCACATCCATCACGGTGCCGAGAAAGGTGTCGATAAATTGCTGAATACTTATCATGTCACCACCATTCCGTACACCATGACAAACATCATCGGTAACAAAGAAGCAAACGCGATCAACCCAAAGCCATCTATCATAGGATTACGCCCTTTAATGGCAGAGGCTAACCCCACCCCTAATGCCGTCACTAACGGAACAGTGATCGTCGATGTTGTCACTCCACCAGAGTCATACGCAATCCCAATAATGTTTTCCGGAGCAAATGCAGTAAGTACCACCACGCCAATGTATCCGCCGATGATCATGTATTGAATTGGCCAACCTTTTAAGATTCTCAGCACGCCGAGTAAAATAGCAATGCCCACCGACAATGCCACTGTGAACCGCAGGCCATCGGCATACTGCTCCATTTCATCTAACGTGTTGGGAATTACCCCTCCCTTGGCTGCCACTTCTGCCGCTTCGGCTGCGACGGCGGTCAACGCAGGCTCTGCTATGGTGGTACCGAAACCTAAACAAAAAGCGAAGATCAATAACCAGAACACACTCCCCTTTCTGGCAAATGCTTGAGCCATCGACTCACCAATCGGAAATAACCCCATTTCAAGACCGAAGATAAAGAAAGTGAGTCCAAAAACGACCAGTACTAAACCGGTTAGAATGGATAAAAGATGAGGAAGCGGCTCTTGTAACACCGCAAGCTGGAAGAAAGCGATGACCGCCACGATTGGCAATAAATCCCTTAGGCTACCTAACATGGACCGAAACAAAGCAAGTACCGCCGTCATCGCCATTCCTTGTCGCTGATTATGAGTTAGTAATAATCATGGCAAATCCTTATCATTGCTATTGTGACAAATATTACGCAGTTGGTAACATATCCAAGTAAAGTGCATAAGTGTGATAAGGGTACACATCCTGAATTGCTGAATTTAATTTCACTCCTTCGTCAATTGAAAAAGGCGTAATTTAGGCATCACACGATTGAAACCTTATGATCGTTATAGTGATTTTTTCGTATTGGTTGGCGACTAAAAACAAGCCATGTCTATAATTATGTTTAATAGGGAGATTGATATGAAGATATTGTTAACTGGTGGTACTGGATTTATTGGCTCTGAATTGGTCAAGAGTTGGAACACTGACGACGTGACATTGCTGACGCGGAGCCCTGAAAAAGCAAAGCAAAGTCTAAATCACCTCAACCAGAACAACCTTCATTATATTCAATCCCTTGATGAAGTGAGCGATCTCAATGATTTCGATGCGGTGGTTAATCTTGCTGGCGAACCGATTGCTGACAAGCGCTGGACCGAAGAGCAAAAAGAAAGAATCTGCAGCAGCCGCTGGCACATCACAGAAAAGTTGGTCGAGCTAATTCATGCAAGTAGTAACCCACCACAAGCTTTTATTAGCGGTTCAGCCGTGGGTTACTATGGCGATCAACAACAGCATCCGTTTGACGAGTCACTGCAAGTGGAAGGTGAGAGCTTTCCTCATAAAGTTTGCGCTCATTGGGAAGAAATTGCCAATAGAGCACAGTCAGAAAGCACACGCGTGATACTGCTGAGAACAGGGATTGTACTTGGCGAAAATGGTGGCGCATTAAAGAAGATGCTTATGCCTTACAAACTTGGGGTCGGTGGACCTCTAGGTTCAGGCGAACAGTATATGCCATGGATTCACATGCTAGATATGGTGAGAGCCATCAACCACTTGTTGTCTATTCCTCATGCTCAAGGGGAATTCAATATGTGTGCCCCGCACCCTGTGACGAATAAACTGTTTAGCAGCACATTAGCGAAACAATTAGGTCGACCGCATTTCTTGTTCACGCCGAAATGGACAATGTCGCTGCTGATGGGCGAATCATCTTGTTTGCTATTTGACAGCATTCGCTCCAAGCCGAAGAAACTCACTGAGATGGGATTCATCTTTAGTTACTCAAGAATCGAGCCGGCACTAAAAAACTTGTTACAACATCAAGACTAATTCTTTACCCTAGAGCGATAGAGACTCTATTAAAGGATTAAGTGTGAACAAGTCAATTCTTATTACCGGTTGCTCAACAGGTATTGGCTATACATGTGCTCATGCACTCCAAAAGCGTGGTTTTCATGTCATTGCATCTTGTCGAGATCCACAAGATGTTCAACGCCTTCAAGATGAAGGACTCACCTGTATTCAATTAGATCTTTCTGACCAACAAAGTATTGAGCATGGCGCTAAGCTTGCTATCGATCTCGCACCCTATGGGTTGTATGGATTATTCAACAATGGCGCTTACGGTCAAGCAGGCGCGCTAGAAGACTTGCCCACTCAAGGGCTCAGAGAACAATTCGAAACCAACTTCTTCGGTTGGCATCACCTCGTCTGTCAGATCCTTCCGCACATGCGCGAACGTGGCGAAGGTCGAATCGTACAAAACAGTTCCGTGTTAGGTTTTGCAGCCATGAAATATCGCGGAGCTTATAATGCATCCAAATTCGCTATTGAAGGCTGGACGGATACCTTGCGATTAGAATTGCATGGCAGTGGTATTCAGATCGCCTTACTGCAACCGGGGCCAATTGAGACACAATTTAGAACCAATGCTCTGAAAGCGTTCAATAAATGGATCAACATTTCTGGCAGCGCGCACCAAAACGCTTACCAACAACAAAAAGCTCGACTCGAAAAAGAATCATCGAATAACGCTTTTGTTCTTCCTCCAGAAAGTTGTATTGAGCCAGTCTTTCATGCACTTACGGCCGATAAACCCAAACTGAGATACCGAGTTACGACCCCGACTAAAGTGTTCGCGGTATTGAAAAGGATTCTGCCGAGTCGTTTGCTAGACCCTATTCTGAGAAAAGCTGCATAAATTTCTAACTTTGAATGCAGAGTCGCAAACTTTAATGTAACGATGTAATTTTTCCGTAACATTAAGATGTCATGATTACCCTATCCCATCAATTATTTCCAATTGATGGTTTTACTCTGGAAACCTCATGACTTTAAATCGCCTTAATTGGGTAGGTGTGGGTCTGGCTATTACGTTGTTTATTCTGTTTTGAGTATCTCACGCAACGCCTCACTGACTGCCTCGATGATAACGCTATGCCTTCAATGTTGAGATAACAACTCCATCAACATTGAAACATAGCGTTTTCTATTTTTGGTTCTTTTTATCCTAGATATCCCAGTTAGATCTTGAAGTTACTGACTAATCCCCCCATATTTGCAACGTATCCACAAAACAAACCTCAAGGAACGTAAATGCAATCTCCGCATATTGTTGAACTTAATGAGCAGAACTTTCGTCAAGTATTAGAAGGTTCGATGCAGGCCCCTGTACTCATCCATTTTTGGGCACCAATGAGCCAAGAGAGCGCCCAAGTCATTCCTGAACTTCAAACGTTAACTCAGCAATACAACGGTGCCTTCACCTTAGCCCTGCTAAATTGCGAACAAGAGCAAGCTATTGCTAGCCAGTTTGGGGTTCAAGCTCTGCCAACTATTGCACTGTTTGTTAATGGTCAGCCGGTCGATGGGCTCGGCGGTCCTCAAAGCATAGAAGCTATTGTCGATATGCTAAGCAAGCACCTACCTAGTCAAGATGAACTTGCTTTGCGTCAAGCTCTTGAGCAAATGCAGGCTGGTGAGCACGCACAGGCGCTAGCCGCAATGCAGCAGCTTCCAGCGGAACTAACAAATAAAGGTGAAGTAAAACTGGCGATCGCAGAATGTTTGTTGGAAACGCAACAATTTGACCTTGCTGAAACTCAGCTAGCAACCATCCCTCTTGAGTACCAAGACAATTATTACAAAGGCTTAGTCGCGAAACTTGAGCTTCACAAGCAGGCAGCAGATAGCCCTGAAATTCAAGCATTAGAAGCGACTCTTCAGCAAAATCCGAGCGACGCTAAAACCGCATCTGAATTAGCACTGCAATATCACCAAGTGAACCGCAGTGAGGAAGCAATGGATCTATTGTGGTCTTTCCTAGCCAAAGATCTTAATGCTCTCGATGGCGACATGAAAAAAGAGTTCATGGACATATTGAGTGCGTTAGGACAAGGTAACGCGGTTGCCAGCAAGTACCGCCGTCAACTTTACTCTCTGCTTTACTAGTCAGGCTCTACAACAGCTGAGTCGTAGGTAAGCTATCAAATCTAAATTCAACAAAGCCACCTATTAGGTTTTTGAATGCAAAACTCATAATGGGCCATAAAATCAATGTTTTATGGCCCATTTCTCATTTATAAATTTGCCCCGTCTTTAAATATGAGCCAGTATGAGTAATAAATATTCAATAACTTAAACTTGCAAAGGACTTTGTATGCCTATTGATACCTTGATTACTATTGGCGTCTTTACTGTCGTCGCACTGCTATTTATCTTCGCTGGCGTAAAAACCGTCCCACAAGGCAACAACTGGACTGTTGAACGCTTCGGGCGATACACACACACTCTTAAACCGGGTCTTAACTTAATCATTCCATTTATTGATAAAGTGGGACAACGCATCAGCATGATGGAACGTGTTCTCGATATCCCAGCACAAGAAGTCATCTCTAAAGATAATGCCAATGTTGTTATAGATGCGGTGTGTTTTGTTCAAGTTATCGACGCCCCTAAAGCGGCTTATGAGGTGAATGACCTTGAACATGCGATCCGTAACTTAACCCTCACTAATATCCGTACTGTTTTGGGTTCGATGGAGCTGGATGAGATGCTCAGCCAACGTGACATGATCAATACTAAATTGTTAAATATCGTCGACGAAGCGACAAACCCTTGGGGTGTAAAAGTCACTCGTATAGAAATAAAAGACGTACAGCCACCAGCCGATCTTACCGCTGCGATGAATGCGCAAATGAAAGCAGAACGAAACAAGCGTGCTGATATTCTAGAGGCAGAAGGCGTAAGACAAGCCGAGATCTTGAAAGCAGAGGGTCACAAGCAATCAGAGATCCTGAAAGCAGAAGGTGAGAAGCAGGCGGCAATATTGCAAGCTGAAGCTCGTGAGCGTGCTGCAGAAGCAGAAGCTAAAGCGACCGAAATGGTCTCAACGGCGATTGCTCAAGGTGACATGCAAGCGGTCAATTACTTTATCGCACAAGGTTATACCGACGCATTGAAATCTATCGGCCAAGCCGAAAACGGCAAGATCATCATGCTCCCACTCGAAGCAACTGGCCTTATGGGCTCTGTTGCGGGCATCGCAGAGATGTTTGCGCATAAGAATGACAAAGGTAGTAAGGACTAACTTATGGTCGAATTACTAGAACAAGTAAACCACTGGCATTGGTTAGCGTTTGGTCTAGCATTGTTAGCTCTTGAGCTCATTGGAACCGCTGGTTACTTTTTATGGATAGGCATATCAGCCATGTTGGTCGGTGCCCTATTAGGCGCGCTGCCAATCGGTTGGCAAATGCAATGGCTATCCTTTGCAAGCTTCTCACTTATTACCACTTGGTTATGGTGGAGAAGACAACTCTCGAATGACAAGCAATCGGATGCAGGGAGAGAGTTAAACCAAAGAGAAAAGCAACTAGTAGGTCAAACCGTTATTCTAAGAGAAGACGTAAAGAGAGGTAGTTGTCGAATTAAGTTCGGTGACTCTTCTTGGTCAGCAAAGGCCAGTCAAGATATTCCATCTGGCACCGAAATTAAGATTGTAGCTTTAGATGGAATCGTTCTAATAATAGAACCTTTATAATCAAGCGCTATATGGAGCCTGCATTTTCAATAAATGCAGGCTTTTTCTATTTTTGAACCTTAATAATATTCGAATTATCATTGCGATAGATTTAATTGAAAAAAAAATAAGTTCTTATTTCGTAAAGCTAAAAATTTTGATTAAGCTAAAAAGGCATAAGAAAGCCAGATTTCTTACCCAAGATATATATGAATAATTAGCCTGACTCTCGCTTAATTATAATTATTAAAAATGTTAAGTCCGTCCAATTTTTGAAATTTTCTTTTCCTTGTCCATACTTTCATTTATCTCAATCAGAGATAAACCTAATGGAGTTTGTATGAGACATTTTTTAATAATTCTAACGGCCGTTTTCAGCTTATCATTTGGAAGCGCTATCGCGAGCAGTCAGTCTCCTGGTAACGGTAACATGGGGCCTATTGTAAAATGTTCGGATGGTAACGCTGTCACTCACGTGCCATTGCTGATCTGTAAACATTACGGCGGAAAGGTGCTGTGATAGGGAATTAAAGTCAGGCTAGTAATGTAATTGCTGCCTGACGATTATTTATGACTGACACGACCTAACTGCGGCCAGATAAATTGTTTAAGATAGGACATTCCGTTGAAGCATCACCAGGGCAGTCATGAACCCAAGATTGCAGTTGAGCTTTCATCTTATTTAACTCAGCAAGCTTCAACTCTATTTCATCTAACTTCAGAGTGGCCTTCTTCTTTACTTCGTAGCTTTCTCTGTTTGGATTCATTGCCAACTCAACCAGTGATTTACACTCATCAAGGGTAAACCCAACCATTTTAGCTCTTAGTACAAACTCTAACTGTTCGATGTGAATCTCGCCATATTGCCTATAGCCGTTTTCTGAACGATGTGGAGGGCTCATCATGCCTTTACTTTCGTAAAAACGAATGGATTTCGCTGTTGTACCAACACGCTTCGCTACTTCACCAATATTCACAATCTTACCTGTTAGCCTAAAATGAAAAACCGCAGTATTGCTGTTATACAATACTGCGGTTGAAAAACATAGCTAGAGACTGACGTTAGATGTCTACTCTTGCTCTAACAGCCAAATTATAGTTTGTGATTTTTCTTCACTGTTTAACTTGTTAAACCAGTATGAAACCATCTCGATCTCTTTTGAACCTTCTAACGATGCTGGGTTAGCGTTCTTACGGTTTTTGAATGCCCAATCTGTCACTGCAGATTGCTCTTCTTTGGTAGCTTGACCGTACCAGTAGCCCACCATTTCTTGGGCTTGAGACGCTTTTGCTTCTTCAACTGCAACGGCTGCTACAGGCACTGCTGCTACTGGAGCAATTGCGATAGCCGTATGATTATTTGCACCGTTATAGATTGTGTCTATATATGCTTTCGGCACAATAAAAGTTGTACTCATGACTGAGCCTTGTCCATCAAGTGTAAATTCTAAGTTCTTTTCTCTTGCTTGCTGGATGTCAGCGTCACTCAATGGGAATTTAATGTATTGAGTCTTTGTACAGTGCTCGCTGCAACTCTCTCTTGGGGTTTGTCTCTCTTCTATCTCAAGCGTCTTACCGAAAAAGCTAACTGTTTCGTATTCTTTATAACTTTGGAAGTAACTTACGTCCATAGTGATTGAAGATTCTGGAGCTGAGTTCTGTGTTACTTCCTTGTTGTAAGTAAAGTAGAGTGACGACTTCAGGATATCAGCCCCTACGTTCGCTTTACTTTCTGCTACATAAGATTGTCCAGTCACTTGAATGTAACCACCTTTAGGCTGTACATCTGCTACTGAATCTGCAAAATTACTTTTTGAATCGAGTGAACTACAAGCTCCCAAAAATAATGATAATACAACTACGCTAACTTTATTCATTATGACTAATTCCTTATGTTCACTATGGAAAAACGCTGGCAAACAAAATTTACCAGCGTTTTGATTTTTATTTAACAGTTTAAGCAGATAACTCTAGCTTAGAAACCGTATTCAAGACCGATACGAGTTACGATATCTGTGTCTTCAACACCATCTTTATAGAAAGTACGGCCTGCTACACGTAGGTAAGGTACGAAACCGTTATGTACTGCCATTAGCTGACCCGAAATAGTGCTGCTATCTGAACCCGCTTCTTTTTTACCGTTTAGTTCAGACTCTAGGTTAGCTGCGTAACCTAGTTTGAAACCGATTGGACCATTCCAGTATTGGCCAATAACTGAGTAAGAATCTTGAGTTTGCTTACGGATACCGTTGTCTAGCTCTTCGCCTTTGTATGCTGCTGCAATACCGAAACCTGCTGGTAAACTTGCTTCAAAACCAACGATGTATGCGAATGTGTCGTCATCATAACCCGCTACGCCTTTAGACTTAAGGTAGTTATCGCCTTCAGTAACCAAGTTTTTATCTGCATCTTTAACACCATTTGCTACATCTGCAGCAGTACCTACAGCGTACACGTCTGATGTGCTAGCTACTACTCGAGTACCAGATTCAACACCTGCCATAAATGTGATTTTTTCAAAGCTGTATTTAGCGCTTGCGCCAACAAAGTTTGCATCACGAGTCGCTGCACCACCACCGTTGTCATTGTCATCACGACCAACAGAAGCTGCAAAAGAGAAACCACCAAATTTAGCTGAATCGTAACGTACTTGGTTAGATTGACGATCGTAATGACCGTTGATGCCGCCCCAATCGAATACAGAACCTAGACCAGGGTTAGAGAATGGCCAGTCGACGATTTCGTATAGTGGCGTAAGAACACGACCCACACGTAGGTTACCCCAAGAGCCAGAAGCACCAACGAACGTATCACGGAAACCAAGCACACCACCTGAAACGCCGCCGTGCCCCCAGTCTGTGCTATCTACGTAGCCAGATTCGATTTGCATTGTGATTAGTACATCATCAAACATATCTTTATGAGCACGGAAGCCGATACGAGATTCATTCTCTACAGCGTAACCTGAGCTATCATCACGATTGTCAGTTGTGTTGTAGTTAACTACAGAGATAGCTGCAACACCGTATACGTCAACGTTAAAGTCAGAGTTGATACCAACTTCTTTCGCCATTACGCCTGTCGATAAAAGTGCAACAGATGCACCTAGTAGAGTACGTTTGAAAATTTTGTTTTCCATGGAATAAAACTCCTAAAAATGGATATAGCTGTTTGAATATTCCCCGCCTAAAGTTGGCCGCCGTAGAGAGAAATACCTTTTCTTGTTTGAGAACCCTAAACTCTGAATTCTCTATTTCCTTTCTGGTTATGCACATCGTGTGCATCCATGGCATTAAGACTAACTTCGCCCTCAAAAAGATCAATGAGAACTTAATTTTCATCTAAAAAAATATGAGTTGGTGCAAATTTAGTAGGTACTTAGTGATCCAGATCGATAAATTGTAAAGCTCACACCAAAAAACAACAAAACCAAAAAATATCAATGACTTAATTGCAGATTGTTCTTATAAAAATAGAAGTGACTCGCATTTTTGATACAACTACAACGGTATTTCATTAATGTTGAACAGCGTCACTGTCCTGATTTTAGAGTTCGTATAGGAACAAATTTCTCAACAATTAAAAAGGCATCACTTTTAGACCGAAAACAAAAAAGGCACTCCCTTGAAAGGAGTGCCCTTGAGCTTTTTTTATCTGAATTTACTTACGAAATAAGGGCAATTAGATCTTCTTCTGTTCTTATTTCGATACCTAAATCTTGTGCTTTAGTTAATTTAGAACCAGCAGCTTCACCGGCAAATAAGATATCCGTTTTCTTCGATACGCTGCCCGTCACTTTCGCACCCAATGCTTGTAACGCCGCTTTCGCTTCACTTCGACCTAATTGCGACAATGAACCGGTTAACACAACAACCTTGCCTTCTAGTGGTAGCTCTTGATCATCGGCAACTTCTTCGATGATTGGCCAATTCACACCAAGCTCTATTAGCTGATCAACAACCGCTCGGTTTTTCTCTTGTGAGAAGAAAGCCGTAATATGACTCGCAACTATGTCACCAATATCGGACACTTCAACCAGTTGTTCATAGGTTGCTGCTTGCACCAATTCCAGCGTCTTAAAGTGTTGCGCTAAGTTCATCGCTGTCGCTTCACCGACTTCACGAATACCGAGTGAATATAGGAAACGCGCTAATGTCGTGTCTTTGGCTTTATTCAGCGCGCTCACCACGTTTTGCGCTGATTTAGGCCCCATTCTGTCAAGGACAGTAATCACGCCAGCACTAAGCTTAAATAAGTCGGCAGGCGTTTCAACCATTTCGCGATCAACAAGCTGCTCAATTACTTTCACGCCCAACCCGTCAACGTCTAGCGCCTTTCTAGAAACAAAGTGCTTAAGCGCTTCTTTACGCTGCGCCTTACATACTAAACCGCCAGTACAACGCGCTACTGCCTCACCTTCTACGCGCTCAACTGCTGAGTTACATACAGGGCATGAATCAGGGAAAACAATGTCTTTCGCTGTCTCAGGGCGACGATCTTGTACAACAGCGACAATTTGCGGAATAACGTCACCTGCACGGCGAATAATAACGCTGTCGCCAACCTTCACGCCTAAACGAGCAATCTCATCAGCGTTGTGTAGCGTTGCATTACTGACTGTTACACCACCAACGAAGATCGGTTCCAGTTTAGCAACGGGTGTAATAGCGCCTGTACGGCCTACCTGAAACTCAACGTCATTGAGCAGAGTGATCTCTTCTTGAGCTGGGAACTTATAAGCAATCGCCCAGCGTGGTGCTCTAGCAACAAATCCAAGCACTTCTTGAGCTGCGATATCATCAACTTTGATAACTACGCCATCAATCTCGTAAGCCAGAGCATCGCGACGGGTCATGATATCTTGATAATACGCTTTTACATCCTCAAGCGAGCTAAGCTGCTTAGTCTCAGGACACATCGGCAAGCCCCAGCCTTTCAGCTGTAAGAAACGTTGATAGTGACTGTTAGAAAGTTCAGCGCCTTGTACAACACCGACACTGTAGGCATAGAAAGCTAGAGGACGTTTCGCTGTAATACGAGAATCAAGCTGACGTAAGCTACCCGCAGCCGCGTTACGTGGGTTAACAAAGACTTTTTCGCCTTTCTTCAACGCCATCTCATTTAACTTATCGAAACCCGCTTTTGGCATAAACACTTCGCCACGAACTTCAATACGCACTGGCCAGCCTTCACCTTGTAATTTAAGTGGGATAGAGCTGATAGTACGCACATTTTCTGTGATGTTTTCACCAGTCGCACCATCACCACGCGTCGCTGCCTGCACTAAGGTGCCATTTACATACAGTAGACTCACAGCTAAACCATCAAGCTTAGGTTCACAACAGAAAGTCTTGAGGTTTGCAGTTGGCGCTCTATCCGACATTCGTTTATTAAACGCATCCAAATCGTCATCAGAGAAAGCATTGTCCAGAGAAAGCATTGGGATCTCATGAGTCACTTGAGTAAAACCATCTAGCGGCTGACCACCAACGCGCTGGCTCGGCGAATCTACCGTCACTAACTCTGGGTTCTCTTCTTCGATCTTTAACAATTGCTGCATTAATCGATCGTACTCGACATCAGGGATCTCAGGGCTATCTTCTACGTAATAAC
Source organism: Vibrio sp. 10N.261.45.E2 (assembly GCF_002875705.1). Classification (GTDB taxonomy): domain Bacteria; phylum Pseudomonadota; class Gammaproteobacteria; order Enterobacterales; family Vibrionaceae; genus Vibrio. Next base: position 7,735 of record NZ_MCZZ01000140.1, on the reverse strand, counting down.
GAACGGCATGATAGTGCAGAGTTTCTCTTAACTGCTCTAAGGTAACTTGAATCGATTCTTTCATATCATTCTCTGTCGTGATTGAAATATCAAAAAGGGCTCCCTTAGGAGCCCTTTTCTATAAATATAGGTTATTTACAAGGCTAAACAATACGGCTAAGCATTCGTCGCCGTCATAAAGTCTCTGATTTGCTTGCGGTAGTCAGATAAACGATTTGGCGTCATTAAGTTACGTGACTCATCCAATACGTTTCCGCCCATATCGTCGGCAATTTTCTGTGCTGCACTCAACATCACATTGAAATTTTGATCAGCTTGACCGTAACAAGGTAGCGTCATGAAGAATGAAATACCTTTGGTCGTAAAGTCAGCAGGATCATCATGCTCAAGAGTACCAGGTTGCATCATGTTCGCGACGCTGAAGATAACTTTTGGCTCTTCAGCTGATTGTGCAAAGCAGTGATAGATAGACATCTCACCATAAGTTAGGCCGTTGTTTTCCATGCTGCGGAAAAGTTCAGTTCCAACGAACGGGATCTCTCCGGCACAGTGAACATTAAGAACGATAACGTCTAAGCCAAGTTCTTCATCTGGCTTAGCTTCTTCAACAGGTGCGCTTTGCGAAGCAACCACTTCTTTCGCAACAACTGGCTCTCTTTGAGTGAACGTTTCGTTTGGAACGATTGGCTTATCAACCGCCTCCGAAGATTCTTCAAACGAACCGTACTGCTCTTTAAAGCCGGCATGGTTTTCTTTTTGTTCGTCAGTCAACTCAAAGCTTGGAACTTCAGGCTCAACAACCTTCTCTTCCTCAATCACTTCAGGTTCACTTTCAACCTTAATTGGGTCTTCTACGCTGAAAGAAGGAAGATCATTCAATTCGATGTCATCTTCGTAAACTTCTTTCGCTTGTGGCGCTGTTAGCGGATCTGAGTCGATCAGCGGATCAGTCGCAGATGGCGAAACCGCAAAGTCCGGCTCTTTACGTTCTTTTCGGATTATCTCAAAATCATCTTCTGGGGCGAATGAACGATTTGGAACAGTTTCTGCGTCATCTAAGCTGTCGTTATCAAGCTTACCGAGCGGCTTATCTCCAAACTTTGCTTTCCCTTCTTTTTTACTCGTCCATAGACCATGGAACAATAATGCGGCGATAGCTAATGCGCCAACAATAATGAGTACAAATCGCAATTCCTGCATTTTTCGCTCTCAGCTTTCTTAGTCAACTAGCTATAAACACGCTGTCACTAAGTTGGGTTAATTTGGCTAATCTCACTACTCTATCAAAAGTAGCCACTGTTTTAGAACAACTTAATACAATTAGTTCCTTACATGGTGTGATTTTCACCACGCTTTTTTTCTTAATTTCGGTCGAGTACACTAGACGTGTTTGCTATTTAACCAAATTCACATGTGACCTAATTTAAATATGACTATAGAATCTGTTCCCCGCTCCGGCTTTGGCTATTTTATTTTTGGAATAAAAATCGCTTTGTCGCCGAGCATTCGTAAGTTCGTACTAATGCCACTTATCGCAAACGTGTTACTCGTTGGTGGTGCCTTGTTTTATATCTTCTCCAACCTAAACACTTGGATTGAAGGTTGGATTGGTGCATTGCCAAGTTTCTTGTCGTGGTTGTCATACATTTTATGGCCATTACTTGTGTTAACCGTCTTGGCCACTTTCTCGTATTTCTTTAGCACACTCGCTAACTTCATTGCAGCACCGTTCAACGGTTTACTCGCAGAAAAAGTTGAAGAGTTACTTATTGGTAAAAAAGTGAATGATGATGGTTTACTTGATGTCCTCAAAGATACCCCACGTATATTAGCGAGAGAATGGCGTAAGCTTGTCTACGTTCTGCCAAAAGCGATCGGTTTATTCCTACTTTTGTTAATTCCTGCACTAGGGCAAACCGTTGCTCCGTTTTTATGGTTCATTTTCACGGCATGGATGTTAGCGATTCAATACGCCGACTACCCCTTCGACAACCATAAAATCAAGTTTGACGACATGAGAAACAATTTGAAACAAAAACAAGGCAAGAGCTACAGCTTTGGCGCACTTGTTTCCGTGTTCACCACGATTCCAATTTTAAACCTGATCGTAATGCCTGTTGCCGTTTGTGGCGCGACAGCAATGTGGGTTGCTGAGTTTAAAGACCAAGCTCTGCGTTCTCGTCTGTAACCCGCCCATCTCTTGCTTGCCACGCCTATCTTTTCGACGTTCTGATTTCAATAAAGATAGGCGTGAATTCTGCTACATATCTATATGATATAACTTTTTAATCCTTTTACCTTTTTTTCAACTTGTTTAATCTAAATTCAAGCTAAACAAACATCGAAAGACACTAGACGGTAAAGTGATTGATATACTACGTTTAGTTCTGTCATTAAATGAAGGAATATCGCATGAGCAAGATCTACGAAGACAACACCCTAACGATTGGTAACACACCTCTAGTCCGCCTTAACAAAGTAAGCAAAGGTAACGTCCTAGCTAAGATCGAAGCTCGTAACCCAAGCTTCAGCGTTAAGTGTCGTATCGGTTCAAACATGATCTGGGAAGCAGAAAAAGCAGGTACTCTGAAGCCAGGTATTGAGCTTGTTGAACCGACTAGTGGTAATACAGGTGTTGCACTTGCATTCGTAGCAGCAGCACGCGGTTACAAGTTAACGCTGACGATGCCTGAATCAATGAGTCTAGAACGCCGTAAGCTGCTTAAAGCACTAGGCGCAAATCTAGTACTGACTGAAGCGCCTAAAGGCATGAATGGTGCGATTGCCAAAGCAGAAGAGATTGTTGCTTCAGACCCAAGTAAATACCTACTACTACAGCAATTCAACAACCCAGCGAACCCACAGATTCACGAGCAAACGACTGGTCCTGAAATTTGGGAAGCAACAGACGGTGAAATCGACGTGTTTGTAGCGGGTGTTGGTACTGGCGGTACTATCACTGGTACAAGTCGTTACATTAAAGGTGAAAAAGGCAAAGCGATCACTTCTGTAGCGGTTGAGCCTGCAGAGTCTCCAGTGATTGCACAAGCACTTGCAGGCGAAGAAATCAAACCAGCGCCACACAAAATTCAAGGTATCGGTGCGGGTTTCATCCCTGGAAACCTAGATTTAGAGATTATTGACCGTGTTGAATCGGTAACTTCTGAAGAAGCGATTGAGATGGCTCAACGCCTAATGAAAGAAGAAGGTATTCTTGCAGGCATCTCATCTGGTGCGGCAGTTGTAGCTGCGAACAGAATCGCCGAACTACCTGAATTTGCAGGAAAAACCATCGTTACCGTACTACCAAGTTCGGGCGAGCGTTACCTAAGTACCGCGCTATTTGCTGGCATCTTTACGGAAAAAGAGAACCAACAATAATATGTGGTCAAATCAATTTTTCGTCCAAAAAAGCCCCGTTTAGGGGCTTTTTTGTTGATCCCTGCCCCACCTTTGGTAATATCGGGTCTGTTTTATTTTTCGCTTCAAAATAAAAGAAGCAATAAACAAATTCTGAAAGTCATGAGTACTCAACAAAAGACGACCATGGCTGGATAAAAATTTATAACCAGTCTAAGTTCTAACACGAACATGGCGTACTAGCCTCTAGCGCATTTGAGCTAAAGCAGTTAAGCTAATCTGGTTACAAACTTACAAAAAATAAATTAATTGGGGTATATAAAATGTACGAGAAGCAAGTAGAAATCACAGCAGAAAACGGTCTTCACACTCGTCCAGCTGCACAGTTCGTTAAAGAAGCAAAATCTTTCGACGCTGACATCACAGTGACTTCTAACGGCAAAAGCGCTAGCGCGAAAAGCCTGTTCAAACTACAAACTTTAGGCCTAGTAAAAGGTACTAACGTTACTATTTCAGCTGAAGGTCCTCAAGCTCAGCAAGCAGTAGACCACCTAGTTGCTCTTATGGATCAACTACACTAATACGGTCTCCTTCTTTCAAAGCCATTTTGCATAGCAAAGTGGCTTTGTTCGAAATAGATAGGAATAAGCGCGACATTAGTCGACGACTTAAAGTCACACACTCTCCCGTTTACAGTTGAACAACTAAGGTAAGGCTATGATTTCAGGCATCCTAGCATCTCCTGGTATTGCTTTCGGTAAAGCACTACTACTTCAAGAAGATGAAATTGTCCTAAACACTCAATCTATCTCAGACGATCAAGTTGAAGCAGAAGTTCAGCGTTTCTTTGACGCTCGTAACAAATCTTCTCAACAACTTGAAGTTGTAAAGCAAAAAGCACTTGAAACTTTTGGCGAAGAAAAAGAAGCAATCTTTGAAGGCCACATCATGCTGCTTGAAGATGAAGAGCTAGAAGAAGAGATTTTAGCACTCATCAAGAAAGACAAAATGCACGCAGACAACGCGATCCACACTGTGATCGAAGAGCAAGCTTGCGCACTAGAGTCTCTTGATGATGAGTACCTAAAAGAACGTGCAACTGATATCCGTGATATCGGTACTCGTTTCGTTAAAAATGCACTAGGCATCAACATTGTATCTCTAGCGGATATCAATGAAGAAGTTATCCTAGTTGCTTACGACCTAACGCCATCTGAAACTGCACAAATCAACCTAGACTACGTTCTTGGTTTCGCTTGTGACATTGGCGGTCGTACATCTCATACTTCAATCATGGCACGTTCTCTTGAGCTTCCTGCTATCGTTGGTACTAACGATATCACTAAGCAAGTTAAGAACGGCGACATGCTTGTGCTAGACGCGATGAACAACAAGATCATCATCAACCCTTCTGAAGCTGAATTAGCAGAAGCTAAGAAAATCAAAGCAGATTTCGAAGCAGAAGCGGCTGAACTAGCAAAACTAAAAGATTTGCATGCTGAAACTCTAGACGGTCACCGTGTAGAAGTTTGCGGCAACATCGGTACAGTAAAAGACTGTGACGGTATCCTGCGTAACGGCGGTGAAGGCGTTGGTCTGTACCGTACTGAATTCCTATTTATGGACCGTGACGCGCTTCCTACTGAAGAAGAGCAATACGTTGCTTACAAAGAAGTAGCAGAAGCAATGGAAGGCGAGTCAGTGATTATCCGTACTATGGATATCGGTGGCGACAAAGACCTACCATACATGGACCTTCCACAAGAGATGAACCCGTTCCTAGGCTGGCGTGCAGTACGTATCAGCTTGGATCGTCGTGAAATCCTACGTGACCAACTACGTGGCATCCTACGTGCATCTGCACACGGTAAACTACGTATCATGTTCCCAATGATCATTTCTGTTGAAGAGATCCGTGAACTGAAAAAAGCAATCGAAGAGTACAAAGTTGAACTTCGCGCTGAAGGCCTAGCTTTCGATGAAGAAATCGAAATCGGCGTAATGGTTGAGACTCCAGCTGCTGCTGCAATCGCACACCACCTAGCGAAAGAAGTATCTTTCTTCTCTATCGGTACTAACGACCTAACGCAATACACTCTTGCGGTAGACCGTGGTAACGAAATGATTTCTCACCTATACAACCCGCTATCTCCTGCTGTTCTTACAGTAATCAAGCAAGTGATCGACGCATCACACGCTGAAGGTAAGTGGACTGGTATGTGTGGTGAGCTTGCTGGTGATGAGCGTGCAACGCTACTTCTTCTTGGTATGGGTCTAGATGAGTTCTCTATGAGCGGTATCTCTATCCCTAAAGTTAAGAAAGTAATCCGTAACTCTAACTTCGCTGAAGTTAAAGCTATGGCTGACGAAGCACTATCTCTACCAACAGCTGCTGAAATTGAAGCTTGCGTAGAAAAGTTCATCGCTGAGAAAACTCAGTAATCGCCAATCGCTTAATAACGTTAGACGGCTAAAAATAGTCGTCTAATTTGTTAGATTGGTATAGTATATTCTACAGAATAAAACTAAACGTTAGGAGCATGACACAATGGGTCTGTTTGACAAACTGAAAAAGCTTGTATCTGATGACAGCGCTGATGCTGGTGCAATCGAAATCATCGCACCTCTTTCTGGTGAAATCGTAAACATCGAAGATGTGCCAGATGTAGTTTTCGCTGAAAAAATCGTTGGTGACGGCATCGCGATCAAACCAGCTGGCGACAAAATGGTAGCTCCAGTTAACGGTACTATCGGTAAGATCTTCGAAACTAACCACGCATTCTCTATCGAGTCTGACGACGGTGTTGAGCTTTTCGTTCACTTCGGTATCGATACTGTTGAACTTAAAGGCGAAGGCTTCACTCGCGTAGCTGAAGAAGGTCAATCTGTTAAAGCTGGTGACACTATCATCACTTTCGACCTAGCGCTTCTAGAAGAGAAAGCGAAATCTACGCTTACTCCAGTTGTTATCTCTAACATGGACGAAATCAAAGAGCTAAACAAGCTTTCTGGTTCTGTAACTGTTGGCGAAACTCCAGTTCTTAAAGTAACTAAGTAATTTCGATTACTCATCTGCTTTAATTAAAACGCTACCTACGGGTGGCGTTTTTTGTGCCTGCTGTATTAGTTCTAGTTCCATATTACCCGCCGCTTTGGTCCTATCTAACGACTACATATCCCCTTACTCTTAAGGTCTTTTACGGACAGAGATCCCTGATATCTCGTTCTACTCGGTTCTGGAATGACGATAAAAGTCTTGGTCTAGCTGAGTCGTTACTTACTCGGGGCGATCTTACTCATATTGAAAAGCTATAGGATCATCATCACTCTATCCCCGTCATTCCCTACAGTGAGGAACTAACGTGATAGGGAATCTCGCTTTTGCTCCTGTTCACCAAGACTACAGTTTCCCAAACTCTTCTATCACCAAATCGCGGGCAATAAAAAACCCAGCCGAAGCTGGGTTTGTTTAGCGCTCATCTCTCACCACGAGCTAATTTGTGGAAGCCTACGTTAACGCTTACAGTCAACGTGGCCTTTCAATCGATTAACCTAGTAGGCTAAGTGCCGAGTTCGGTGCTTGCTTCGCTTGAGCAAGAATCGAACTTGAAGCTTGAGAAAGAATCTGAGACTTAGTCATCTGAGTCGTTTCTTTCGCGAAGTCGGTATCTTTAATACGGCTCTTAGATGCATTCACGTTCTCGTTAATGTTGTCTAAGTTGCTGATAGCGTGGTCGAAACGGTTTTGGAAAGCACCCAGTTCAGCACGGTGGCTGTCTACGTACTTAAGTGCTGCATCGATTACTGCTACAGATTCTTGCGCGCCGCCAACAGATGTTACGTCGATAGTATCAACCGTTACATCTTTAGCTGCTTGAATGCCTAGCTCACCTGCAAGACCGCCAGAGAAAGACACATCGCCGCTCACTTTGTTGTTACCAGTGAACATTTGTAGCTTGCCGTCTTCAGTCACAGACGCTTTAACAGAATCTTGTTGACCGTTGATGTAGGTTGCTAGCTCTTCGATGTCGTCACCTGCTTTTGCGCTGATGTCGATTTCTTGTGCTTGACCAAAGTTATCAGTGAACGACAGTTTTAGATCGTTTGAGCCCGCTTGAACGTTCCAGTCTTTGTCTTTCGCGTTCTCAGTTTGGTAGCTCTTACCACCCATCTGAGCGTTGTCAGAGCGCATGTCTTTCAGTTGAAGCATTACCGCTTCACCGTTGTCTGCACCGATTTGGAATGATTTAGTACCGTGTGTGCCGTTAAGCAGCTTGTTACCACCAAAAGACGTCGTTTCCGCGATACGGTTCAGTTCGTCGTTCAGTGCTGTTACTTCTTCTTGAATCGCTACACGCTCAGATTTTGAGTTTGA
>NZ_MCZZ01000139.1:1041-35047 GCF_002875705.1 Vibrio sp. 10N.261.45.E2 | reverse complement strand
TTGTGTATAAGAGACAGCCTTAAGGAGCCTTTAATCAATTGTGTAGCGCTAGCTTATTTAATGGCGAACGTTGGTAGTGATAAGTGCCAGCGAATAGCGCCAAGTCTAATCAATAGTGTTGAAAACACGCCGGCTAAAAATGCCGTTTCTGAATCGTGCCCCATGCAGATCGCCATAGTATGGAAAGTGCCACCAATGATACAAGCGGTCGCGTAGACTTCACTTCTTAGGATCATTGGCACTTCACGGGCAAGTACATCGCGGATAATACCACCACCACAGCCAGTGATGACACCCATGATGACAGCAACTAAAGCTGAATCTTGATAGATAAGCGCTTTTTCAACACCAATACCAACAAACACCGCCAGGCCGATCGCATCACACACCGGCAGTATCCACCAAGCCAGACGTTTTGGGCGCCTTACAATCATCATAGTCAGCAAACAGGTGATGATGATTACCCAAAGGTAGGTGGTATCAGTGATCCAAAACACGGGAGTGGCACCCAACGCCATATCTCGAATAGTACCGCCACCAATGGCGGTTACACTGCCGAGAACGGCGACACCAAAGGGGTCCATTTTTAGGCGGCCAGCGACAAATACGCCGGAGATAGCAAAGATGGCAGTGCCAAATAAATCGATAATATAAAGCAGCATGGAATCCATGATACTGGTGCTCTTATAGTTAAAATTGTAGGGACAGGTCGGTGGCGAATTGTACGAAAAAATGCAGCAAATAGTTAGTGATTTTGCCTAGCTCTATCGAAGAAATTACATACTTGTTTGATCGCTTGCAAAGTTCTCGTTGTTGGGCGATTAATCCAGTCAGAATTGAGTGACCAAATCTGATTTTGAGCGACAGCCGGGATCTCATCTTCCCATGTTTGCCACATGGTTCCATTCTCAATTGCGTGCTGAGAAGTGAAGATCACTTGCGGCTTCCTTAATACAACTTGTTCGATACCAACTTGTGGGTAAGGGGAAGCACTGTCTTCGAAAATATTGTGGCCGCCACAAAACTCAAACACCTCACTTGGCCAGTGTCCTTGAGCAACGGTGATGATCGGTTTCTCACTCAGCTGGTAAAAGTAGCTAACAGGTTCCGCATCTTTATATTTCAGTCTTAATTCGTTGAGCTGCTCTCTGTATCGCCGAGCGTTATTTTCGCCAATGCTTGGATCGCTCGCGTATTGGCTGAGTTGTTCAATATTGGTTGCGATACTGTCTAGGCTTTTGGTTTTTGAGTAATAGATATTAAAACCAAACTGCTCTAGCTTCGCGAGTTCTCTGGGTGGGTTTCCTGCAGGCCACGCAAGAATCAAATCAGGCTGAAGAGCGATGATCTTCTCAACCTTGATGCCTTGATAGTTAGCCACTTTCTCAAGCTGCTCTGCTTGTGGTGGGTAATCACTTCGTTCACTTACGGCAACAAGGTTGTCACCTAATCCAGCGCTGTACGCTAGTTCAGTGGCATGAGGAGCAAGGCTGACCACGCGTTGAGCAGGCTGTACTCTTTCTGGAGTTTCTGCAAATGACAAAGGTAGCCATAAGCTGGAAGACAAAATAGTAAAGCTTGTAACAAGTGCTGAAGGTTTCACGCTAAATCCCTTGGTGAATAAATAGTAAGGCTAGGCTTTGTAAGAATATCCAAATAGCGATGCGACCAAACAGCAGCTTCTGAACCTGAGATAAATGCAGAGCTGACGGGGCGATTCTGCCGCCTAACTTTGCGCGTATGGCTTTTGTGTCGTTGTAAATAGCAGGGCCACCGAGTGATAGCTCCAGCTTGTTGCCAACGGCCGTGATTAACCATGCTGGACCGGGCAGTGGCCATGAGCGACTTTGAGCAAGCATCATCTTAAACGTGTGAGTGGCTTTATCACCGCATACGATCATCAAGGCGAATAAGCGCATGGGTATGAATTCTAGAATAGCGACGATTTTGATGGCTGTTGAGCCAAAAGGTGAGAATTGCTTACGACTTGGTGACCAAGCTCGAGCTAACTCGACAATCAGGCGATACATTAAAGCGGCGATACCACCACCAATGGCATACCAGAACAACACACAAACCATATTGCGGCCGTAGCCCATAATGATGGTTTCTGTGGCGGCTTTGCCTAGGCCAAGTGATGAAAGTGATTCAGTCTGACGATTGACAATTGGAGCCAGTAACTGACGAGCGGCGGCTTTATCTTCTCGGCCAAGAGCTTTGATCAGTTGGTTAGCTAGCTTTTCATTGTTACGCCAATCAATGGCGAGCAGTAATAAAGCCAGTTGGAACAGTTGAGTCTGCCAAACTAGAGGTTGCAGAGCCAAGAGAATAATCAGAGTTGGGAATACCATTAACCCCCAGGCTAAGGTGCCAGAGATTAGGCTTTGGGAGTAACTTTGATTGTTGTTGACCTTAGTTGCTAAAAGTTCAGCAAACTTATGCCATAAGGTCGTGGGGTGTGCGGCATGAGGGATAGGTAGAATCAAATGAAAAAGCAGTGCTCCCCACATTACAAGGAGCACGCCATTTGCAAATACCTGATCAAACAGTGTTTGCATGTCTAGTCGCTTACTTTAGTAGGGCAACCATCTTGATAACCATTTCAGAAGAGCTTTGTGCTGCTAGTGGCAGGAACTCTTCGAAGCTCATTGGTGATTCTTTGTCTGCAACGTCAGAGATTGCACGCACAACAACGAATGGTACTTGGAACTGGTGACAAGCTTGAGCAATCGCAGAAGCTTCCATCTCTACAGCAACCACTGATGGGAAGTGCTTGCGGATGAACTCTTGGCGTTCAGCAGTGCAAACAAATGCGTCGCCAGTACAGATTAGGCCACGAACAGCGTGCTTATCTTCCATTTGAGATAGCGCTTGTTCAGCAACTTGCATCAGTTTGTCGTCAGCTTTGAATGCTGCAGGTTGACCTGCCATTTGACCGATTTCGTAACCGAAAGCCGTTACGTCTGCATCGTGGTGACGTACTTCAGTCGAGATAACCACATCGCCAAGGTTCAGTGTTGAATCAAAACCGCCAGCTGAACCAGTGTTTAGAACGACATCTGGTTGGTATTCGCTTAGTAGGATAGACGTACCAACTGCTGCTGCTACTTTACCAATGCCTGATTGAAGCAGAACAACGTCAACACCATTTAGCTGACCAGAGAAAAAGGTACAACCGCCTTTATTAACTTCAGTAATATCTGAAATTGCTGCTTTTAGGATCGCAACTTCTTGCTCCATTGCGCCAATGATGCCGATTTTCATGTGTAGTCTCTTAATAAAAAATATTTAAACAGTAGAGCGAAATTGTAGCATGGAAGAGAAGTGTCGAGCGACAGCTCAGAAGCACTTCTCATCCGAATAGCAGCGATTTATCTGTGTATTCTTTTATCTATTTAATTAGGCCTTCGTTTTTTAGACTTGCGCGAAGTTGATCAGCACGTTTTCGGTTAACACCAAAATCAGAATGGCCAGTACGAGATTCAGAACGCACGATCAGTTTGCCGTCAGTGATTTTAAGCTCTAGGTCATCGACAAAGCGCATGATGCGAGAAGTACATTCGACACGCAGGTAATCTTCTGTTTTGCTCGCGGTTTTTGATCCCGGTAAGGTTAGTGCAACCTGCTCGATCGCATCTAGGTTTGCTGAATCTGTTAATTCAAACGCGGCCAATGCATGCTGTTCACGGTCATCTTGTGTTGATACGCAGTTTGGTTTGTCTCCACAAGGTGATGAAGTTCTGTCTTTCATGTCCGTAATTCCTTGGCTGCAAGCGGTTAATGTTAAAAGTGATAGCGAGAGGAGAGCGGCTTTTTTCATAGTATTTCCTATGGCGTTATTATGGTTCTCGATATTGGTTCTTTTGCGATTGTTCTACATATTTTTGTTGTGCTTGTGATAAACGTATCTAATTCAAAAAAGGATCCATAATTGGATCCCTTTTTTATAGTAACGAACTGAGTAATAAAGGAAACCTAATCACACTTCTAGGTAATCTAATATCCCTTCCGCAGCTTTACGGCCTTCATCGATAGCGGTTACCACCAAGTCAGATCCTCGAACCGCATCGCCACCTGCAAAGATCTTGCTGTTGGTGGTTTGATATTGAAACTCTTGCTCTCCAGGTGCCTTGATTCGTCCCCATTGATCAAGCTCTACACCGAAAGGTTCTAGCCACTCCATCGCGTGAGGTTGGAAACCAAATGCCATGATCACGGCATCGGCTTCAAGAATGTGCTCGCTGCCTTCGACAGGTTCTGGACGACGACGGCCTGCTTCATCAGGTTCACCCAAAGCGGTTTTCACGACTTTGACGCCAGCCACATGACCAGCGCTGTTTAGTTCTAAGCCAATAGGTTGTAGGTTGAACTTGAACTTCACACCCTCTTCACGCGCATTTTTCACTTCACGGCGAGAGCCCGGCATGTTGGCTTCATCTCGGCGGTAAGCACACACAACATTAGCTGCATGTTGACGAATCGAGGTTCTTACACAGTCCATCGCGGTATCACCACCACCAAGCACGACCACCTTCTTACCTTGCATGTCGATGAACGGAGTTGGGTTTTCTAAATCCATTACCTTGTAGGTGTTAGATATTAAGAAAGGCAGGGCATCATAAACACCCGGTGCGTCTTCATTGTCTAAGCCAGCACGCATGTTTTTATAAGTGCCAACACCAAGGAAAACAGCGTCATAATCATCGACTAGCTCTTGAAGTTGAACGTCTTTGCCGACTTCGGTATTCATTCGGAATTCAACGCCCATTTCGCTAAAGATACGGCGACGATTCTCCATGATGCCTTTCTCAAGCTTGAATGATGGGATACCAAAAGTGAGGAGGCCACCGATCTCTGGATAGCGATCAAATACAACAGCTTTTACGCCATTACGAACTAGGATGTCAGCCGCCGCTAGACCTGCAGGTCCCGCACCGATGATCGCGACCTTTTTATCGGTCCATTCAACATGAGACATGTCTGGCTTCCAGCCCATTTCAAAGGCTTTGTCGGTAATGTATTTTTCAATATTACCTATCGTTACCGCGCCGAAATCATCGTTGAGGGTACAAGAGCCCTCACACAGTCGGTCTTGGGGACAAACTCGACCACATACCTCAGGCAGGCTGTTGGTCTGGTGAGACAATTCAGCCGCTTCGATAATGCGCCCTTCATTGGCAAGCTTAAGCCACTGAGGGATGTAGTTATGAACAGGACACTTCCATTCACAGTATGGGTTGCCACAGTCTAAACAACGATCTGCTTGCGCTTTTGCTTGTTGTTTAGTGAAAGGTTCGTAGATCTCTACAAACTCAATCTTACGAATCTTGATTGGTTTCTTCGCTGGGTCTACGCGATTCACATCAATAAATTGGTATACATTCTGGCTCATTATTGGCTCCTTCCAATTATTGCGCTTGAACACGAAGTTCAGCTGAGCTGCGGCTTTGGTGGCCGAGCAAGGTGTTCAGATCCGCCGTCTTTGGCTTCACTAGGTAGAACTTCGGAATCCATTCATCAAAGTTCGCCAGAATAGCTTCAGCGTGTACTGAGCCAGTCTCTTCTAAGTGCTCTGCAATTAAGCCACGCAGATGTTCTTGGTGGATAAATAGGTCAGACAGAGAAAGTGCCTCGACCGATTCGTTGTTCACACGGCCTTGGAAGTCTTCATTCTTATCCATGACATATGCAAAACCACCCGTCATACCTGCACCGAAGTTCACTCCGGTTGCGCCAAGAATGGCAACAATACCGCCGGTCATGTATTCACAGGCGTTGTCACCCGCACCCTCAATCACTGCAACCGTACCTGAGTTACGTACACCAAATCGTTCGCCAGCAGTACCTGCAGCGAACAGCTTGCCTCCGGTTGCGCCATACAAGCAGGTATTACCGATGATGGTCGCTTCATTACAGGTAAACGCTGTGCCTTGGTGAGGCTTGATTACTACTTTACCGCCAGCCATGCCTTTACCGACATAGTCATTGGCATCACCTGTTAGGTAAAGCTCTACGCCGCCTGCGTTCCAAACTGCAAAAGACTGGCCTGCTGTACCATCGAGGTATAACTTGATTGGTGAACCTGCCATCCCTTGGTTACCGTATCGCTTAGCAATTTCGCCAGAGATACGAGCGCCAATCGAACGGTCTGTGTTGATCACGTTGTAGTAAAGGCTGGTGGATTTACGTTTTTCAATTGCATCGAGCGCATCATCCAGAATCTGTTGGTTGAGTTGTGCCTTATCAAACGGTGCGTTTGGCTCGGTCCAAAACAGTGGGTGACCTTCTGGAGAAACTGGAGCTTCGAGTATTGAAGATAGATCGAGTTTGCTCTGTTTTGCAGTCAGGCCTTGAACTGCTTCAAGCAAATCAGTACGACCAATTAGATCGGTGAGTTTTTCTACACCAAGGTCAGCAAGGTGCTGGCGAACTTCATCGGCTAAGCCAGTAAAGTAGTTCACTACCATATCCGGCAGACCTTTGAAGTATTCGCGGCGCAATGTTTCATCTTGAGTCGCGACGCCTGTCGCACAGTTATTGAGGTGGCAGATTCGTAAGAATTTACAACCCATTGCGACCATTGGTGCGGTACCAAAGCCAAAACTTTCAGCACCGAGAATCGCGCCTTTAACCACATCGAGACCGGTTTTCAATCCACCATCAACTTGTAGGCGGATCTTATGACGAAGCCCGTTAGCAACCAGTGCTTGTTGGGTTTCGGCTAAGCCAAGTTCCCAAGGACAACCTGCGTATTTTACTGAAGTCAGTGGGCTTGCCGCGGTACCGCCATCGTAGCCAGAGATGGTGATTAGATCAGCGTAGGCTTTTGCTACACCAGTCGCGATAGTGCCGACACCCGGTTCAGACACTAACTTTACTGAAACCAAGGCTTTAGGGTTAACTTGTTTAAGGTCGAAAATCAGCTGAGCCAAATCTTCGATTGAGTAGATATCGTGGTGCGGAGGAGGGGATATCAGGGTGACACCCTGAACCGAATATCTCAGCTTAGCAATTTCTGCCGTCACCTTATGACCTGGCAGCTGACCACCTTCTCCGGGCTTCGCACCTTGCGCAACCTTGATTTGCAGAACATCTGCATTGGTTAGGTAATGTGGGGTTACACCAAATCGACCAGACGCAATTTGCTTAATACGCGAGTTACAATCGGTACCAAAGCGTCGTGGATCTTCACCACCTTCACCAGAGTTTGAGTAACCACCTAAGCGGTTCATAGCCATCGCTAATGCTTCATGCGCTTCTGGGCTCAGGGCACCAATCGACATCGCTGCCGAGTCAAAGCGCTTAAAGAGGTCGCTACTCGGCTCGACTTGCTCAAGTGTTAGTGGCTTATCGGCTTTTTTCAGGCTCATTAAGTCGCGCAGCATTGCGGCAGGGCGAGCATTCACTTGTTTCGCAAAGGATAAATAATCTGATGTTTCGCCGGTTTTAACTGCCGTTTGCAGCGTGCCGACGACATCTGGGTTATAGGCGTGGTATTCGCCACCATGGACGTATTTCAGTAAACCACCGTGCTCGATAGGCTTGCGCTTAGTCCACGCTTTACGAGATAGGTTATAGATATCTTGTTGGAAATCGCTAAAGCTTGCGCCTTGGATTCGTGTGGTAACTCCGCGGAAACAGAGTTCAACAACGTCGGAATGTAGGCCAACGGCTTCGAAAAGCTGCGAACAGCGGTAAGAGGCAATGGTCGAAATGCCCATCTTCGACATGATCTTGTACAGGCCTTTGTTGATGCCGTTTTGGTAATTTTGCATTGCTGCGCGATAGTCTTTATCTAAAGATCCATCATCCAACATTTTACCTAACGCTTCATAAGCAAGGTACGGGTAAACCGCCGTCGCACCAAAGCCAAGCAGCACCGCGAATTGGTGTGGGTCGCGGGCGGTTGCTGTCTCGACTACGATATTGGCATCACATCGTAGGTTGTTGTCAGCTAGTCTGGTTTGCACGGCACCGACAGCCATCGCAGCTGGAACAGGCAGTTTGCCTTTCTCTAAGTTTTTGTCTGAAAGCACAACCAACACGGCACCGTCACGCACTTCTTGCACCGCACGATCACACAAGTCATTGATGGCTTGCTCGAGTTCTTTCTCAGCAGGATCATAGTGCATGCTAAGGATCGCGTGGCCATAGTGTTTTTGATTTAGCTGCAGAAGTTGCTGCATGTCAGAGTAGAGTAGAACCGGCGAATTGAATGTCACACGGTAGGCGTGACCATCTGTTTCGCAGAACACGTTCATCTCTTGGCCGATACTGGTCGCGAGAGACATCACGTGCTTTTCGCGCAAAGGATCGATAGGCGGGTTGGTAACTTGAGCAAACTTCTGACGGAAGTAATCTGTGACCAAACGTTCTTTAGAAGAGAGCACAGCCATTGGCGTATCATCACCCATCGAGCCGACCGCTTCCTGCCCCATATCACCGAGTACGCGCAGTACTTGGTCTGACTCTTCGTTACTCATCGCAAATTGTTTTTGATAAGTCTTTAGTGTGTCATCGTCAAAGCTTCGCTTACCGACCTGATCATCAGGCAGTTCGGAAAACGGTGTTAACTTATGAACGTTCTTTTCCATCCACTCTTTATATGGGTGACGCCCTTTTAGATCATTATCGATTTCGTTGGATTGCCATAGCTTGCCGCGGCGTGTATCTATTACCAACAGTTCACCCGGTCCAACGCGACCTTTTTCTGCGACTTCATCTGGCGCGTAATCCCAAATACCAACTTCTGATGCCAGCGTGATCAAGTTGTCTTTGGTGATCACATAGCGCGCTGGACGTAGGCCGTTTCTATCTAGGTTACATGCAGCATAACGACCATCAGAAAGGACGATACCAGCAGGGCCATCCCACGGTTCCATGTGTTTGGAGTTGAAGTCGTAGAAAGCACGTAGATCGGGATCCATGTCTGGGTGGTTTTGCCAAGCGGGCGGCACAAGCATACGCATCGCTCGGAACACATCCATACCACCGGCAAGGAATAGGTCGAGCATGTTATCTAGGCTTGATGAATCTGAGCCTGTCTCATTCACAAAGGGTGCTGCGGTTTGTAAATCGGGCAGCAGTGGTGAAGAGAATTTATAGGCACGAGCCTTAGCCCACTGACGGTTACCTTCGATAGTATTGATCTCACCATTATGCGCTAAATAGCGGAATGGTTGAGCCAGTGGCCAACGTGGTTGAGTGTTAGTTGAGAAGCGCTGGTGGAACAGACATATCGCCGATTCCATACGTAAGTCAGCAAGATCGAGGTAAAATCGCGGAAGATCGGCCGGCATACACAAGCCTTTGTAGACCATGACTTGGGTTGAAAGGCTACAGATGTAGAAATCTTTGTCTTCAGTGAGCTGCTTTTCAATTCGACGACGAGCAATATATAGGCGTCGTTCAATATCGCGTTCACGCCAACCCGCAGGTGCCGAGATAAAGACTTGCTGAATATTGGGAACCGAATCTTTGGCGATTGGGCCTAATACATCAGTGTTAGTTGGCACGACACGCCAACCTGCAACAGTTAAGGTCTCTTGAGCGAGCTCTTTATTGATGATGTCTTGCGCAGATTGCGCTTTGATTGGGTCTTGGCTGAAGAAAATCATGCCGACTGCGTATTGCTTGCCGAGCTTGAAGTTGTTCTCTTCTGCAATAATTCTTAGATAAGAGTCTGGCTTCTGTAGCAATAAGCCACAGCCATCTCCGGTTTTACCATCCGCAGCAATACCGCCACGGTGTGTCATGCGATCGAGGGCTGAAATAGCAGTTCGTACCAACTTATGACTCGGTTGGCCTTCCATTTGCGCTATTAAACCAAATCCACAGTTGTCTTTTTCAAGACTAGGATCATATAGAGCCATTGCAATTCTCCCTTTTGCTTCTCTGTCATCCAGACAGTAAATGACTAACTATTCATGTACTTGTTGTTTTTTTTAAACTGATAGTTTGCTTTAGCCAGTTAAAACGTTATTGGTTGTGTTAACAAAAACGATTGGTTTTATTTTCATCAGCTTTACAACGTATAGCTAATTGTGTTTAAGGTCAAGTTCATGGTTAATTATCATGCACAAACGCGATTAACCACGTAATAATCTAAAATAGTCGATGGATATCAATGAGATATATAAGGTGAATGTTAACGGGATTTAACATATACAACAGAGTGATCTTGAAAACGCCAGAAGCCAGATAGAAAAAAGGCTAGCATCGAGTGCTAGCCAAATATAAAAGTTAGGAAGGGTGTTGCTTTTCCTCTAGGCTAACGTCATCGACGTTAGCCCGAGAAATATTATGCGGAAAGCATGAGTGAATCAGCTTTCGCTTCTAAGTTTGAGTTACCCATTAAGAAGTCATCAATAGCAATTGCACATTCACGACCTTCATTAATACAACGTACAACTAGAGATTGACCTGTACGCATATCACCAGCAGCGAAAACGCCTTTCTGGTTCGTCGCAAAACCTTCAGAAGCGACGTTACCGCGATCGTCCAATTTAATGTCTAGTTGAGCAAGCACGCCTGTTGGTTCTGGGTGTAAGAAGCCCATTGCCAGGAATGCCATGTCACAAGGAATAACACGTTCAGAGTTGGCTACTTCATCAAAACCTGGACGCTCACCGGGTTTCGCATCTTGCCAAACGATGTCTGCGATACGTAGACCCGTCACTTGACCTTGATCGTTACCGATGAACTCTTTGGTTAAGATATTCCAGTGACGTTCACAACCTTCTTCGTGAGAAGTGGTGGTTTTCATGATCATTGGGTACTGAGGCCAAGGCATATTGGCAGGGCGTTTCTCTGGTGGGATCGGCATGATCTCAACCTGAGTAATACTTGCTGCCTTATGACGGTTTGATGTGCCTACACAGTCAGAGCCTGTATCACCACCACCGATAACCACAATGTGCTTATCTTTCGCGTGAATTTCTTCTGTCTTAAGGTCTAAGTCGTTCGCACGGCGGTTGTTTTGACCAAGGAATTCCATGGCAAAGTGAACGCCTTCCAGCTCACGACCTGGGATTGGTAAGTCACGTGGAACCGTAGAACCACCCGTTAGCAATACCACATCAAACTCTTGGCGCAGCTGTTGAGCATTAACATCAACACCGATGTGTTGGTTAACTTTAAACTCAACGCCAGCTTCAGCCATTAGGTTGATCTTACGATCAATGACGTCCATACCCAGTTTGAAATCTGGGATACCGAAACGCAGTAGGCCGCCAACTTTCTCGTCACGCTCAAATACCGTCACAGAGTGACCAGCGCTGTTTAGCTGTTCAGCTGCGGCTAGGCCTGCAGGGCCAGAACCGATAACTGCTACTGTTTTACCTGTGCGAGAGCGTGGTGTTTTAGGCTTTGCGTACCCTTCACGGTACGCTGTTTCTACAATCGTTTTCTCAATATTACAGATAGTGATTGGGTCTTGGTTGATACCAAGAACACAGGCACTTTCACAAGGAGCAGGACAAACACGACCTGTAAATTCAGGGAAGTTGTTGGTAGAGCTTAGAATGTTCCAAGCCTCTTCCCAGCTATCACGATACACAGCATCGTTGAATTCAGGGATGATGTTACCAATCGGACAGCCGTTGTGACAGAAAGGTACGCCACAGTCCATACAACGAGAGGCTTGAGTATTGATCTTGTCACCAAACTCTTCGTTAAGTACGAACTCTTTGTTGTCTTCGATACGAACAGACGGGTCGAGCTTCTTTGGAAGCTCACGACCGTGCTCTAAAAATCCAGTAGGCTTACCCATTATACTGCCTCCACTTCTTCCGTTTGTGCCTGTTGTGCTTCAGCTTTGCGCTTCTCAATAACTGCTTTGTAGTCGCGTGGCATAACTTTAATCAGTGATGCAACACTTGCTTCAAAGTTGTCTAGGAAAGACTGAGCAACTTCACTTCCTGTGAATTCAACGTGCTTGGTTAGCATATCTAGTAGAAGATCTTTATCTTCTTGTTCAATTGGATCTAGGTCTACAAGTTCTGGGTTTAGCTTGGTTTCGAAGTCGCCCGCTTTATCCCAAACATAAGCGACACCGCCACTCATACCCGCAGCAAAGTTACGACCTGTTGAGCCTAGGATAATCGCAACACCGCCAGTCATGTATTCACAACCGTGGTCACCAACGCCTTCAACAACAACCTTCGCACCTGAGTTACGAACACAGAAACGTTCGCCAGCCATACCGCGAATGAAAGATTCACCTGAGGTCGCGCCGTAGAAACATACGTTACCAACCACAATGTTATCTTCAGCAACGATAGAAGATTTCGCGTCTGGGTACAGTACCAAGGTACCGCCAGACAGACCTTTACCCCAGTAATCGTTCGCGTCGCCTTCTACTTCGAATTTAACGCCTTTCGCAAGGAACGCACCGAAAGATTGGCCAGCACTACCGTGGAACTTAACGTTCATTGGTTGTGGTAAACCTTGGTCTTTGTACACCTTCGAGATTTCGTTCGACAGCATGGTACCTGCAGAGCGGTCCGTGTTGATGATAGGGAAGGTCGCATTCACGGCTTCGCCTTTCTCAAGTGCTGGAATCGCAACTTGAACCAACTTACGGTCTAGAACATCTTCTAGGTTATGGTTTTGTTGTGTCTGGTTGTAGATACCATCTTCTTCACGAGCCTGCTCAATGTGCAGTACTGGTGTTAGATCTAAGTTCTTGTACTTCCAGTGGCCGATGTCGTCACGCACTTTAAGTTTGTGTGATTGACCCACCATCTCATCGATAGAGCGGAAGCCAAGTTCAGCCATTACTTCACGTAGGCCTTCAGCCATGTATTGGAAGAAAGTCACTACGTCTTCTACGCGGCCGTCGAAACGCTCACGCAGAGTCTTGTTTTGTGTTGCGATACCAACAGGACATGTATTCTTGTGACACTTACGCATCATGATACAGCCTTCAACGACTAGAGCTGCCGTTGCTACGCCCCATTCTTCAGCGCCAAGTAACGTTGCAACTGCAAGGTCACGTGGTGTTTTCATCTGACCATCTGACTGAACAACGATACGGTTACGTAGACCGTTTTTCAGTAGTGTTTGGTGAGTTTCTGCTAGACCCAGTTCCCAAGGCAGACCAGTGTGACGGATAGAAGACATCGGAGATGCACCCGTACCACCATCAAAACCTGCGATTAGTACCACGTCAGCTTTCGCTTTAGCTACACCCGATGCAATCGTACCTACGCCAGCTTCTGATACTAGCTTCACGTTTACACGGCCGTTACGGTTTGCGTTTTTCAGATCGTAGATTAGCTGAGCCAAATCTTCGATTGAGTAGATATCGTGGTGTGGCGGTGGTGAGATTAGACCTACGCCCGGAGTTGAGTGACGCGTTGCACCAATCCAGTCATCAACCTTATCACCAGGTAGCTGACCACCTTCACCAGGCTTCGCACCTTGAGCCATCTTGATTTGCAGCTCATCAGCGTTAGATAGGTAGTAAGACGTTACACCAAAGCGACCAGAAGCCACCTGTTTGATAGCTGAACGTTCCCAGTCACCGTTTTCTTTACGTTCGAAACGTGCTGGATCTTCACCACCCTCACCAGAGTTTGACTTCGCACCGATACGGTTCATAGCAACAGCGAGTGTTGAGTGAGCCTCATGCGAGATCGAACCAAAGCTCATTGCGCCAGTAGCGAAACGCTTAAGGATGTTCTCGATTGGTTCTACTTCTGCTAGAGGAATAGAGCCTGCAGGGTTCTTGATGAAGTCCAGTTGGCTACGTAGCGTTGCTGCGTTGTCGCCTTGGTCATCGACTGCTTTTGCGTACTTCTTGAATTGACCGTAATCTTTATTACGCGTCGACTCTTGAAGTAGAGAAATCGTTTCTGGATTGAATAGGTGTTTCTCACCACGTTGTTTCCACTGGTAAACACCGCCAACATCAAGGATTTGAGCTGGGATTTCACGAGCTGGGTAACCAACACGGTGACGAACAAGCACTTCACGTGCGATATCGTCGATCGTTAGGCCTTGGATACGAGAAACGGTACCTGTGAAGTATTTTTCAACCACAGATTTGCTGATACCAAGCGCTTCAAAGATTTGTGCACCGTGGTAAGACTGTAGTGTAGAGATCCCCATCTTAGAGAAGATCTTAAGTAGACCGCCGTTAACACCTTTACGGTAGTTATCGAACAACTCACGAGGGTGTACGTTTGGATCTAGCTTCTTAGTACGTTGCAGTTCAACAATCGTTTCAATCACTAGGTAAGGGTTAACTGCGTTCGCACCGTAACCGATAAGCGTTGCAAAGTGGTGTGTCTCACGAGCGTCGCCCGTTTCCACAACGATGTCACATTTAGCACGTAAACCTTTACGGATTAGGTGGTGGTGAACCGCGCCAACCGCCAGCATTGCTGGGATAGCAGCGTGGTTAGAGTTAACCGCACGGTCTGTCAGTAGGATGATCGAGTAACCATCAATAACCGCATCTTCCGCATATTGGCAGATACGCTTAAGTGCGCGCTCTAACTTACCTTGGTCGCCATTTGCTTGGAATACGATATCCAACGTCTTCGCTTGAAGGTGCTCGTTATCGATTGCACGTAGCTTTTCTAACTCAGAGTTAGACAGGACTGGAGACTCAAGTTCTACTTTTTGACAGTGCTCAGGTGTTTCAGCAAGTAAGTTCTGATCTTTACCTAGGTAAGTGTTCAGAGACATAACCATGCGCTCACGAATCGGGTCGATTGGTGGGTTGGTTACTTGTGCAAACAGCTGTTTGAAGTAGTTTGAAAGGTGCTGCGATTGGTGAGACAGAATCGCTAGCGGCCAGTCAGCACCCATTGCAGAAAGTGGCTCGTAGCCTGTTTTTGCAAGAGGTAGAATAATTTCATTTACTTCTTCAGAGCTCACACCAAACGATTGTTGTTTGTGTAGTAGTTTCTCTGGAGAAGGTTGGCTAAATTCATTGCTCGCATCTGGTAGCTTTTTCAAGCTCAGAAGGTTCTCTTCAACCCACTTTTCGTAAGGCTGTGCTTTAGCAATGCTGTCTTTCACTTCTTCATCAGAAATGATACGGCCTTGCTCAAGGTCAGCAACGAAGATACGACCTGGTTGTAGACGACCACGGTACTCAACGTTTTCAGGTGCAATCTCAACTACGCCAGACTCAGACGCCATGACTAGGAAGTCGTCTTTAGTTACTGTGTAGCGAGAAGGACGCAGACCGTTACGGTCAAGTGTTGCACCTACTTGAACACCATCGGTGAAACATACTGATGCAGGGCCATCCCATGGTTCCATAACGTTTGCGTGGTACTGGTAGAACGCGCGACGAGTTGGATCCATGTTTTTGTTTTCTTGCCATGCTTCCGGGATCATCATCATCAATGCGTGTGGCAGAGTACGACCTGAAAGAACAAGTAGCTCAAGCGCCATATCGAAGTTTGATGAATCCGAGCTACCTTCCTGACAAATAGGCAGCAGCATGTCGATTTCAGCTTGTGTAAACAGATCCGATTCTAGGATTGCTTCACGTGCTTTCATCCAGTTCAGGTTGCCGCGAACTGTATTGATTTCGCCATTATGCGCGATGTAACGGAAAGGCTGAGCTAGACGCCAACGTGGGAATGTATTGGTTGAGAATCGAGAGTGTACCAATGCTAGAGCTGTCACCATGGTTGGGTTTTGCAGGTCTAGGAAGTACTGAGGAACTTGTTCAGTTGTTAGCTGACCTTTGTACACCAATGTCTTGTAAGACATAGAGTTGATGTAGAAGTCATCACCGATATTTGACACGCTTTCTAGACATACGCGAACCGTGTAGTTACGTAGAACATACAGCTTACGCTCAAGCTCTTCTGGTGTGATACCAGGGCCGCCAGAAATAAATACGTGTTCAAATTGAGGTTCAGTGCTTAATGGGTCAGCACCAATCATTGAATTGTCAGTTGGAAGTTCACGGTAACCGATAACTTCTAACTCAAGGCGTTGTACATTGCGTTCTAGAATGTCACGACACTGTGCACGTTTGTGCTCATCTTTAGGGAAAAGTACAACACCAACACCATATTTTTCAAAAGATGGCAGCTTAATTCCAAGCTTTACGGCTTCTTCTAGTAAGAATTCGTGCGGCTTCTGTAGCAGGATACCTGCACCATCACCAGAACACGGATCACAGCCTTGGCCGCCACGGTGTTCCATACGTGCAAGCATATCGAGTGCTTGAGTTACTACATCATGAGATTTGCGATTCTTTAGATGCGCAACAAAACCGATACCACAAGCGTCATGCTCCAATTCAGGAGTATACAGACCCTGTGAGTTCTGCTCTTGATCTACCATAGATACATCCTTCCAGTTAAATCTAGGCGCAACTTATTTGTATAAAGTCAGCCTTGTCCTTTTATATTTATGGGTCTAAACCTGCCTATGCTGGCGGTTTGAATCCTTTCCGTATCTCGCAGGAAAAGTATTGCGAGAAAAACAATCCTTAGTGATATCCGTTTTTTTTTAACCACAAACTAGTGGTTTATATAGGTGGGAGTTAGATATCACCGACTTATTAGCAAGTTTTCGTTGTAAGTAAATACTCAAAAATATCCAATATGTGTAAGTATCCTACAATTTTGTCTGGGCGAATTGCAATGAAAGTTGACCCATGTAGACCATTTTTTTCGTTTTATTTTGAATTTAATGCCTAACAAATGTGCAACATTAGGCAAATAGAGCCGATTTTTTGCATGTTTATTGATATTTGTTAGGTTGATCGCAAAAAGCCTTGAGTAAACTAATTGGTCGAATTTTGCAGGGATGTAATTTTTTTTCAAAAAAGACTGATATTCATTCTTATTTACTTGAGTGCTTTGAAAATATGCAATTACACGAGTTGGTTAATACTATCGGCCAAGATCTTCAACGCCGTTATGGCGAGAAGGTTCATAAGCTGACGCTTCATGGTGGTTTCAGCTGCCCAAACCGAGACGGAACCATTGGCCGCGGAGGCTGCACTTTTTGTAACGTGGCTTCTTTTGCTGATGAACAAACTCAAATTCAAAGTATTGCTGATCAGCTAAAAGATCGTGCGGGTGAGATTGCTCGTGCCAAGAAGTATCTGGCTTATTTTCAGGCGTACACCAGCACTTATGCTGAGGTGCAAGTGCTCAAGAATATGTATGAAGAGGCTCTTAAAGCACCCGGTGCAGAGATCGTCGGTCTTTGTGTTGGCACGAGACCTGATTGTGTACCTGATGCGGTATTAGATCTGTTAGCGGGTTACGTTAAACAAGGTTACGAAATTTGGCTCGAGCTCGGCCTACAAACCGCCAATGATAAAACACTCAAGCGAATTAACCGTGGACACGATTTTGCGGTGTATGAAACGATCACCCAACGCGCACGCGCTTTAGGCATCAAAGTGTGTACCCACCTTATTGTTGGTCTACCAAAAGAGACCAAAGCGGATAACCTTGAAACCTTAGACAAGGTATTAGCGGTTGGCACCGATGGTATTAAGCTTCATGGCCTTCATATCGTAGAGGGCAGTACCATGGCTAAGGCATGGAAAGCCGGCAAGCTAGAAGCGCCAAGCCTTGAAGAGTACATTGATATCGCGAGTGAGATCATTCAACGCACGCCTGTGGACGTGGTTTATCACCGTGTTTCTTCAGCGGCGAGACGCCCAACATTACTCTCTCCTTTGTGGTGTGAGAACCGCTGGTTAGCGATGACAGAGATAGGTCGTTCGCTCGATAAAACTGGCGCTCAAGGCATCAAAACTGGCTCTGCATTCGAGTACACATTACCTGTTTTAAACGCGACCAATTAATAGAAATGGGTGACTGTAGGTAACAGCAGATAAAACCAACAAATAGTGGTAACATTTCCCTCACAGATTTTATGGTATAGATTGAGAATAAATGGAACTGGTAATGACTTGGTTGTGGGACAGGGCGTATGGCTACGGTATTTATATCGTTGTTGTATTGCTGATTGTTCTCATCTGCTGGCATCTCTATTCCCGTTATCAGTCGCATATCGAAACGCTTCTACTTGCTACTCCATCGCCACTCTACTTTGTTGATGTTCGAAGTGGCGAAATACTCTATGCCAATCGCCAAGCCATGCAGTTGCTTGGTATCCGCCAAATCGGCGCTAATTTTCGCTTCCCTACTGTTGAAAGCGAGAACAGCTTTCGTCACTACTTAACCAATCACATTAATTCTCGAGCCTTCGAGCAAGTCTCCCTGTGGGCGCTTTCCGAATTTGAGTCGTTTAAGATCAATCTAGTCGGTCGTAAGATCCATTTTAGAAATAAGAAAGTATGGATGATTCATGCTGCGCCTTATAAGAACACCAATGAAGAACTGTCCCAAGAAGTTCGAGAATTGAATGTTGCTCGTACCGCTTTGGATTCTTTGTCTGAGCTGATTTATGTGAAAGATCAAAAGGGCGAGTTAGTCGCGAGCAATCGCTCGTTCAAAAAGTTTTGGAACGGTCGCCCAGAAGAGGGCACCTTGAGTGTTTCTGGTGGCGCATTGAAAGGCCGTGTTAGTGAACGTTCGTGGACAACCGACCAAGATGGTAAAAGCTGTCTGCTTGAAACCTACCAAAGTGTTCTGCTTTCTCAAGATGGGGAAAATATAGGGATGCTTTCTATTAGCCACGATGTGACCGATTGGCACGATATGCAGCAAAAACTGCGTGGTGAAATGGAGAAGCGTAAAGATACCGAAGTTGCGCTTGCGCAGCGTGACACTATCTTGCAAAACATCTTGGAAGCCAGCCCAGACTCGATTGGTATCTTCAATGAGAATATGGTTTACCAAGCGTGTAATAAGCCATTTGTGGCGGCGCTTGGTATTTCTGAAGTCAGTGACCTAGTGGGTAAGCGTCTGCAAGATGTAGTACCTAATACTATATATATGCGTATCTCAGACACCGATCAACAAGTGCTTCATCATGGCAAATCGTTACGCTATATCGACAAAGTCACCTCCAGTGATGGTGAATACACTTGGTATGATGTTGTGAAGTCACCGTTTCGAGATCCAGCATCAAGCACCAATGGCGTGTTGATCATGGCGCGTGATATCACGGAACGTTATCTTGCAGAGCAGAAACTAGAAGAAGCCAACCTTGAGCTTGAACGCCTCAGCTTTATGGATAGCCTGACTCAGGTTTCTAACCGACGCCGTTTCGATGAGCAGCTTTCAACACTGTGGCATTACCATGTGCGTGAGAAGCTACCACTGACGATCATGCTGTGTGATATCGACTTCTTTAAAGGCTACAACGATTTTTACGGACACCAACAAGGTGATGATGCTTTGATTCAGGTTTCACAGGCATTTAAACAGGTGTTGAATCGTTCATCTGATTGTGTGGCTCGCTATGGTGGCGAGGAGTTCGGCTTTATTCTGCCAAACACAACAACTGAAGGTGCGCAGCTGGTGGCTCAGCGCATCCATGATGAAGTGCTTAAATTGGAGTTAGCTCATGAGAAGTCGACGGTCTCTGAATTCATCACTGTGAGTATTGGTATCATTTCTTACATTCCGACACCTGATGATGAGATGGAGTCGGCTGTTGCCTTGGCTGATAGTGCGCTGTATCAAGCGAAATCTGATGGTCGCAACCGTTCAATGGTGCATCCATACTCAATTCGCTAGTCCGATAAAACCGGTGACTTACTCACCCTCGTCGGTTTTGACTTGTTCGGCATTTGTATTAATGGGGTTAACCTTCGATATTGCCGCTGATCTCTTGCTGCGTGTGATGTAGCTAGCTTACCTCCTATCTTCAAACAAGGTAGAATGTTGCTAGTCTTATCGCATGGAGCGCTAAATGAAACCCATGAAAAATCTTGCTCAGTATTACGTGGATCTACTCGTAAAACTGGGGATTGTCCGCTTTTCTATCTTACTCGCCCTAGCGCTTGTTGCCCTCGCTGTTGTTGTGCAAGTCGGTATCACCCTCGCACTCAAAGGGAATGTTGATGACATCGACATTGTCCGTTCAGTTTTCTTCGGTTTAGTGATCACGCCTTGGGCGGTTTACTTTCTGTCAGTGGTCGTGGATCAGCTGGAGGAATCACGTCAAAGGTTAGCGAAATTGGTCTCTAAACTTGGCGACATGCGTGAGCGAGACCAAGAACTCAACAATAAAATGCAGCTCAATATCGAGAAGCTTAATCAAGAAATTGAAGAGCGTGAGAAGGCGGAAGAAGCACGCGCTGAGGCGATGCATGATCTCGAAAACGAAGTCTTTCAGCGTGAACGTACTCAGCTTGAACTAGCTGAGCGTACTGCATTGTTACGCTCCTTTATCGATGCCTCGCCTGACCTTATTTACTACCGTAATGAAGATGGTGTGTTCTCTGGTTGTAACCGTGCGGTTGAAGAGCTCACCGGCAAAACAGAAAAAGAGCTGGTTGGTTTAACGCCTTGGGATGTTTACAGCAAAGAGGTCGCTCAACAAGTTGTTGAAACCGATAAGAAAGTATTTGCCGACAACCAAGCGTTGACCTATGACCAATGGCTTGAATACCCAGATGGCCGTAAGAGTTACTTCGAACTGCGTAAAGTGCCTTTTTACAGTAAAGATGGCCGCCACTTAGGCTTAGTAGGTTTCGGTCGCGATATCACCGAGCGTAAAGAGCATCAAGAGTCACTTGAGAAAGCCAGTCGCGATAAGACTACTTTTATCTCAACGATCAGTCATGAACTCAGAACCCCGCTTAACGGCATCATTGGTTTGAGCCGCATGTTGCTGGATAGCCAGTTGACCACTGAACAACGTAAGCAGATGCAAACCATCAAGGTGAGCGCGGTGACATTGGGTAATATCTTTAACGATATTATCGACATGGATAAGTTCGACCGTCGTAAACTTGAGCTATTCCCAACGCCTATCAACTTTGAAGATTTCGTTGTCGAGATCGAAAGTATCTCTGCATTAATGGCAGAGCAGAAAGGATTGAGATTCGATCTAGAAAGATTGTCAGATCTTCCTGCTTCTGTTGAGGTCGATGGCACTCGTCTTAGACAGGTACTATGGAACCTTGTTAGTAACGCGATGAAGTTCACCAAAGATGGTGGCGTAGTAATGACAGTCAGCGCCGACATTGAAGGCGACTTTGCCAACATTACGATGGAAGTCGAAGATACCGGTATCGGTATCCCTGAAAGTGAAATCGAAAAGATATTCGCGATGTACTATCAGGTGAAGTCGGGAACGGACAACTTGCACGCTGTTGGTACCGGAATTGGTCTTGCTGTTTCTCAACAGCTGATCAATATGATGGATGGCTATATTGAAGTCACCAGTGAAGAGGGCTTTGGTAGTACCTTTACGGTTTCGATTCGTGTGCCTGTGAATCACGATACTCAAGCACTGATCAAAACGCCAAGAAAGCAGTCGAACCTTAAGATCTTCATGGTCGAAGACATTGAACTGAATATTACAGTAGCTCGCTCTCTGCTAGAAAGCCTTGGCCATGAAGTGACAGTAGTGATGACGGGTAAAGAGGCGCAAATCGCTTTCAATCCTGAAGACTATTACTTGGTATTATTGGATATCCAACTGCCAGACATGACAGGTTTCGATATTGCTCAATACTACCGTGAGAAATACAGCCAGCTACCGCCTTTAGTCGCATTAACTGCGAACGTATTAAGCAACAAGCAAGAGTATTTCCAGAAAGGTATGGACGAAGCGATCAGTAAACCGCTATCAGTTCGGGCTATCCAAGATGTAATCAGTGAACTTATCGAAGATGCACCAAAGGTTATTGAGAAATCTGCAGGTACAGAGAAGGTTGAGATCATTGATAAAGTTGACGCGAGCAAGCCAGTTATTTCAGCGATTGATACCACATTGCTTGATATTGATATGCTAGAGTCTTATGTTGATATTGTTGGACCAAAACCGGTTTTGGATAGCATCGTGATGTTTGAAGATATGATGCCGGAGTATATGGAAATATTGAACTCCAACATGATTGCGAAAGATAAAGCCAGCATTGTTTCTGAGGCACATAAGATTAAAGGTGCAGCAGGTTCCATTGGCCTGAAACGCATCCAGCAAGTTGCTCAGAAAGCTCAATCTCCAGATCTGCCTGCGTGGTGGGAGAACATTTCAGATTGGGTTGATGAAATAAATAACGAATACCAGAATGATATTGAAGTCTTAAAGAGTTGGTTAAATCAAAGGTAGAAGAATAATGAAAAAATTAGCATTCGCCGCATGTGTAGTGGCATTAGCGGGTTGTTCTGCGCCACAAGTAGAATGGCAGCAAGATAATCAAGTAGAAGTATCTGCAGCAACAGTCACAATGAAAAGCAACCTTTGGCACAACAAGATGCCAACGATTGGAGAGACTCAAGATAAGACACTGCATGGTTCAATCTACCTAGAGTCAGACTCACAACTACCAGCAACGCTTGCGGTTGAGAGTGTTACGGTTAAACAGGGGGCAGATACCTTGTTGGTAACGGCGGATGATCTTGATTTAAGAACACACAGTGAAACTCAGTGGGAAGTCGCGTTTGTATGGCAACTAGAGATCGATAGCGACAAACCTGTTGATGTAGCGGTTGAACTGAAAGATGGCGAGACCGTGAAGTGGCTGGTGGAAAAGGACGTTAAGGTCGATACGGTTTATTAAACCTCACTTAATCCAGAACAATAAATAAGGGAGAATGCGTTGGCATTCTCCCTTTTTCATAACTATTGATTTCGCTTCGGTTGTTAGCAGTACTGAACAGTCAGAAGCTTAATCAAATTAGTCTTCTAGGTCACCACAAAAGCGGTAGCCTTCACCGTGAATCGTTGCGATGATTTCTGGTGTACCAGAAACAGATTCAAAGTGCTTACGAATACGACGGATTGTTACGTCTACAGTACGATCGTGCGGCTTAAGCTCACGGCCTGTCATCTTTTTAAGAAGGTCTGCACGTGTTTGGATCTTACCTGGGTTCTCACAGAAGTGAAGTAGAGCACGGAACTCTGAACGAGGTAGCTTGTAACCTTCGCCATCTGGGCTAACCAGAGAACGACTGTTGATATCTAGTACCCAACCGTTGAACTCGTACTTCTCAACGCTACGTTTTTCTTCTTGAACAGAGCTTGTGCTCATTGAACGGTTAAGAAGGTTACGTGCACGGATAGTCAGTTCACGAGGGTTGAAAGGCTTAGTGATGTAGTCATCAGCGCCGATCTCTAGGCCAAGGATCTTATCAACTTCATTATCACGACCAGTTAAGAACATAAGCGCTACGTTTGCTTGCTCACGTAGTTCACGCGCAAGTAGTAGGCCATTCTTACCTGGAAGGTTGATGTCCATAATTACAAGGTTAACTTGGTTGTCAGATAGCACTTGGTGCATCTCTTCACCGTCGCTAGCCTCAAAAACAGCATATCCCTCTGCTTCAAAAATACTCTTTAGAGTGTTACGAGTTACTTGCTCATCTTCAACGATCAGAATCTGCGGGGTTTGCATTTGGCGGTACCTAAATTTGTGACGAAACTGTGCTAATAGAATAAATTCTAGGCAAAAACATAACATACAGGTAATGTATTTTTGATGATAACTTAAAGTTTTCAAAAAAACACTTACTTCCAGCTATCTGCCTTCCTTGAAGTATTGCCCAATAACGTAGATCCAGTACGCCTTTCAATCATTCTTTTAGTGATTGGAACGGATTCTATAATGTTAACAGCATGCTAACAACGCGAGAATGTTAATTCCATTCACTTTGTTGATTTACATCAATTGCCGTATCGCAACAAACTTTAATAGTATGGCTACAACTTAACCAATGTTATGGTGACTATTTAGCACCAAAACAAGAATGATTATTCGAGATGTCTCTCACATCTTGCCTGCTAAAGACCGGATTATGAACCAAGGAAGCTGAAAGCTGTCCTAAGAGTCTAGTAGATAAATATGTTCAATCAACTTTTATTGAGTAATAAATTGAGCATAGAACAATGAAAACAAAGGATTAATTTTAATAACATATAAAAGCATAGAGGCTAGCCTGACTGAACAGGTCACGTCTTACTCACGGAGGATATATGCACGATATAACACCCGACTTGTGTGATGAGTTTGAAAGCAAAGTCACCTTACTGAACATGCCACTGCAAAACTTCGGTCAACGTGGTGCGTTCTTTGGGAAAATTGTAACAGTTCGTTGTTATCACGATAATTCCAAGGTTCGCGAGGTTTTGGAGACCGATGGTACTGGCAAAGTGCTTGTTGTTGACGGAAATGGCTCATGTCAGAAGGCGCTGCTTGGCGATCAACTTGCTATTCTCGCGATAGAAAATGGTTGGGAAGGCGTTATTGTGAACGGTGCAGTGCGTGATGTTGGCATGATGTCGCAAATGGACTTGGGCGTTCAGGCGCTGGGTGCATCACCATTCAAAACAGAGAAGCGCGGTGTAGGCCAAGTGAATGTTACGCTATCGATACACAACCAACTGATTCAACCTGGTGACTATATTTATGCTGATTGGAATGGCGTGTTAATTTCGTCGGAGTTGTTGATTGAATCATAACGGTGATTTGATTCGCAATGGTTCATTAGTAATAAGCTTATTGGATTAAAAGCGAAACCCTAATCCCACTTCAACACCTTGCTGCCACTCTTCATAATCAAGGGTGGCATGCAAATCTAGATTATCTGTCAGTTGTACTCGGCTGGAAACTTCTGCGGCCACTGACTGCTCATTGTCTTCGGTCTCATCTTTATAGGTGTGCAAAGAACTGTTGAAAGAGACTCTTTCTGAGAACTGATAACTGACACCACTCAAGAATCCACTTTCTTGTTTCAGAGCGGCGCTATTGATACGTGTACCGACATAAAGATCTACATCCGCAAACAAGCTATATGAATAACCACTGTCTATTTTCCAAGTATCGAAACTTTCACTCGATGCATTTTGTGTAGAGATAAAGAATTTATGAGCAGAGCGATCTATTTGAGAGGGAAGTAGAGGCAAACTGTTCGCTGAACAAACAACAGGCATAGCAAAAGCCAAAAGAATAAGTAATCTCTTCATTTCCCACTCCTGATGTCATTATTATTGTTCTTTGAATATTATCGTTCAATTAAAGCACAGAAATTGTGTGTTCGCTGCACAATCGATATAGCATTTTGTTATGACTATATATGCAACTGATTACCGTTGATTGTTCAACAAGTAAATCCTGTATTTGAATTTAAGGTTTATACAGGGTGTTTTATCCCTTAAATGACGGTTTGCTCTGAAAAACGGTGCGAATGTAAAAAAAACGCAACTTTTCATTGACGTCTAGTGGTAAAAATTGATACACGTAGAGTAAAGCACAAGCAGAGAATTTGAAATGCAGCACGTAAGCCACCTAGTAATGACCACAACCATTATTATTACCGACATTAACATTGTTGGGGCAGGCTGCTAAGTAACGGATTTTAAAAAAAAGGCCTGTATCCAACAAGATACAGGCCTTTTTTTGTACCATTTTTATGACTTATGGAGAAAGGGATGCGCGTTTTAAAGTTTGGAGGTTCATCATTAGCTGATGCAGATCGTTTTTTACGAGCGGCTGATATCATCGCTAATAATGCCCAGCAAGAAGAGCTAGCCGTTGTACTATCGGCTCCAGGAAAAACAACCAATAAGTTGGTCGCTGTTATCGAAGCTGCACTGAAAAATGGTGAAGCAGATGCACAGATTACAGAGATCGAATCCTCATTCGCGACACTGTTTGCAGATATTCAAGCCGTTGTACCTTCTATTGATGGTGCTGCGTTCCAAGAGCAGGTCGATACCTCTCTTGCTCAGCTAAAACAGTTTGTAAACGGTATTAACCTATTGGGCATGTGCCCGAACCATGTTAATGCTCGCATCATAAGTAAAGGTGAGCGAATCTCAATTCAGTTGATGAAAGCGGTACTTGAAGCGAAAGGCCAGCCAGCCAGCCTGATTGACCCAGTTCAATACCTATATGCTAAAGGGGATCACCTTGAAGCTATGGTCGATGTGGATGTTTCAACTCAGAACTTCCGTCAATCGCCACTTCCTAAAGGTCACGTAAACATCATGCCGGGCTTCACTGCTGGTAATGATAAAGGCGAGTTAGTAACACTTGGTCGTAATGGCTCTGACTACTCAGCGGCAGTTCTAGCGGCATGTCTACGTGCTGATTGCTGTGAAATCTGGACTGATGTAGACGGCGTTTACAACTGTGACCCGCGTTTGGTTGATGATGCTCGTCTTCTTAAGTCATTAAGCTACCAAGAAGCGATGGAGCTTTCTTACTTCGGTGCTTCGGTTCTACACCCGAAGACTATCGCACCTATCGCGCAATTCCATATTCCTTGTCTAATCAAAAACAGCTTTAACCCACAGGGTGCAGGTACTTTGATTGGCCAAGACACTGGCGAAGATAACCTAGCAATTAAAGGTATTACTACGCTAAGCGACCTAACAATGGTTAACGTATCAGGCCCTGGTATGAAAGGCATGGTAGGCATGGCAAGCCGCGTATTCGGCGCGATGTCTTCTGCTGGTGTTTCTATTGTCCTTATTACTCAATCTTCTTCTGAGTACAGCATCAGCTTTTGTATTGAGTCAGCTGACAAAGTGAAAGCGAAGCAAGTGCTATCAGAAGCGTTTGAACTTGAACTTAAAGATGGCCTGTTAGAACCGGTTGAGTTTCTGGATGACGTTGCTATCGTGACGCTGGTGGGTGACGGTATGCGTACTTCACGTGGCGTAGCATCTCAGTTCTTCTCTTCTTTAGCAGAAGTGAACGTTAACATTGTGGCGATTGCACAAGGTTCATCTGAGCGCGCTATCTCTGCGGTTATCCCTGAAGATAAAATTTCAGAAGCAATCAAAGCGTGTCACGAAAACCTATTCAACTCTAAGCACTTCCTAGACGTATTCGTTGTGGGTGTCGGCGGTGTTGGTGGCGAGCTTGTTGACCAGATCCAACGTCAGCAAGGCAAACTGGCTGAAAAAGGCATCGTGATTCGTGTATGTGGTTTAGCAAACAGCAAAGGTTTATTGCTAGACAGCGATGGTCTACCACTAGAACAGTGGCGCGATCGCATGTCGAGCGCGACAGAAGAGTTCAGCCTAGCGCGTTTAGCGGCTCTGGTTCAGCGTAACCACATCATCAACCCAGTATTGGTTGATTGTACGTCTAGCGAAGGTATTGCGGCGCAGTACGCTGATTTCCTTGCGGCTGGTTTCCACGTTGTAACACCAAACAAAAAAGCCAACACAGCAAGCATGGCTTACTACCATCAGCTGCGTGAAGTTGCACGTAACTCTCGTCGTAAGCTGATGTACGAAACAACCGTAGGCGCAGGTCTACCGGTAATCGAAAACTTACAAAACCTAATCTCTGCCGGTGATGAACTTGAGAAATTCAACGGTATTCTGTCTGGTTCTCTTTCTTACATCTTCGGCAAGCTTGATGAAGGTATGACTCTGAGTCAAGCAACTAACATCGCTAAAGACAACGGCTTCACTGAACCGGATCCTCGTGATGACCTATCAGGTATGGATGTGGCGCGTAAGCTGCTTATTCTTGCTCGTGAAGCAGGTATGGCACTTGAACTTGAAGATGTTGAAGTAGACCAAGCTCTACCGCCAGGTTTTGATGATTCGGGTACGGTTGAAGAGTTCATGGCTCGCTTACCAGAAGCGGATGCTTACTTCAAAGAGCAGTCAGCTATCGCTGCAGAAGAAGGCAAAGTACTTCGTTATGTGGGTGAAATCGCTGAAGGTAAGTGCAAGGTTCGCATCGCAGCTGTTGATGGCGATGACCCAATGTTCAAGATTAAAGATGGCGAGAACGCATTAGCATTCTACAGCCGTTACTACCAACCAATCCCTTTAGTACTACGTGGCTACGGCGCGGGTACTGAAGTAACAGCAGCTGGCGTATTCTCTGATGTGATGCGTACTCTTGGTTGGAAATTAGGAGTTTAGGAATGAGTTCAAGTGATATGGATGTTGTCGTTTATGCTCCTGCATCAATCGGTAATGTCAGTGTAGGGTTTGATGTTCTGGGGGCTGCTGTGTCTCCAGTGGATGGCACGCTGCTGGGTGACCGAGTTATGGTTAAAGCAGGTGATGAACCATTCTCATTGAAAACGGCAGGCAGCTTTGTTTCTAAGCTGCCAACTGAAGCCAAAGAAAACATCGTCTACGACTGTTGGATGGTGTTCTCTAGAGAGCTAGATAAGAAAGGAGTTGCGCTTAAGCCACTGGAAATGACGCTAGAAAAGAACATGCCTATCGGTTCCGGTTTGGGTTCTAGTGCATGTTCAATTGTCGCGGCACTGGATGCGCTAAACCGTTTTCACGGTCAGCCACTGAATGAAACTGAGCTGCTTGCCTTGATGGGTGAAATGGAAGGCAAGATTTCAGGTGGTATTCACTATGATAACGTTGCTCCATGTTACCTTGGTGGTGTACAACTTATGCTTGAAGAGTTAGGCATTATTAGCCAAGAAGTGCCGTGTTTTGATGACTGGTACTGGGTAATGGCTTATCCGGGGATTAAGGTTTCAACGGCGGAAGCAAGAGAGATCTTACCATCTCAGTATCGTCGTCAGGATATCATTGCTCACGGTCGCCACTTAGCGGGCTTTATCCACGCGTGTCATTCAGGTCAACCTGAACTGGCTGCGAAGATGATCAAAGACGTGATCGCTGAACCATATCGTGAGAAACTGCTTCCAGGGTTTGCTGATGCTCGTAAATACGCGCTGTCAGCTGGGGCATTGGCTACTGGTATTTCAGGTAGTGGTCCAACTCTATTTAGCATTTGCAAAGAACAAGATGTCGCCGAGCGTGTTGCACGCTGGTTAGAACAAAATTACGTACAAAATGAAGAAGGATTCGTTCACGTTTGTCGCCTAGATAAGCAGGGTTCGATCGTTACAGGAAGTGAGTTATGAAACTGTACAACATCAAAGAAAATGATGAACAAGTCTCTTTTGGCCAAGCCGTTCGTCAAGGCTTAGGCCGTAATCAAGGTCTATTTTTCCCGTCTGAACTGCCAAAGTTTGATGATATCGATGCGCTGCTAGCAGAGGACTTTGTCCCTCGTAGCTCAAAGATCTTGTCGGCACTTATCGGTGATGAACTATCAAAAGAACAGATCGACCAAATGGTGGATGCAGCGTTCCAATTCCCTGCGCCAATCAACCAAGTTAAAGACGGTGTTTACGCACTTGAGCTTTTCCACGGTCCAACACTGGCATTTAAAGATTTCGGTGGCCGTTTTATGGCTCAGTCTTTAGCCGCTGTTTCTGATGGTGGTCAAATTACTATCTTAACGGCAACATCAGGTGATACTGGTGCAGCGGTTGCCCATGCTTTCTACGGCATGGAAGACATCAACGTTGTGATTCTTTACCCGAAAGGCAAGATCAGCCCGCTGCAAGAGAAGTTGTTCTGTACGCTTGGTAAGAACATTCACACTGTGGCGATTGATGGCGATTTTGATGC
Organism: Vibrio sp. 10N.261.45.E2; assembly: GCF_002875705.1. Taxonomy (GTDB): domain Bacteria; phylum Pseudomonadota; class Gammaproteobacteria; order Enterobacterales; family Vibrionaceae; genus Vibrio. The sequence goes on along the minus strand of NZ_MCZZ01000139.1, from coordinate 5,554 downwards.
GTGTCAGGCTCTGGTTAAAGACTCATTTGATGACGCTGAACTGCGTAAAGAGATTGGTCTTAACTCAGCAAACTCTATCAACATCAGTCGTTTAATGGCTCAGATCTGTTACTACTTTGAGGCGGCTTCTCAGTTAACTAAAGAACAGCGTGAAAACCTGGTTATCTCTGTACCAAGTGGTAACTTTGGTAACCTAACGGCTGGTCTATTGGCTAAAGCTTTAGGCTTGCCTGTTAAGCGTTTCATTGCAGCAACCAACGAAAATGACACGGTGCCTCGTTACCTAGAAACAGGCCAATGGGATCCAAAACCGACCGTTGCGACAACATCAAATGCGATGGACGTAAGCCAACCAAACAACTGGCCTCGTATCGAAGAGCTGTGCCAACTGAAAGGTTGGGGCTTAGATACACTAGGCAAAGGTAAGGTTTCTGATGAGCAGAGCGCTGAGTCAGTTCGCGACCTGAAAGCACAAGGTTACTTATGTGAACCACATGGTGCGATTGCTTACCGTCTATTGGAAGAGCAACTGCAAGAGAACGAAACTGGCTTGTTCTTGTGTACAGCGCACCCAGCAAAATTCAAAGAAGTGGTTGATGACATCCTAGGTTCTGATATTGAATTGCCTGGTCCGTTAGCAAAACACGCGGCGATGGAGCTGTTGTCTGAAGATCTTGATAACGATTTTGAAGCGCTAAAAGCAGTGCTGCGTCGAGTTCAACCATAACGAACATCTGCATGTTGAACAAATAAAAACGGCGCTCAATGAGCGCCGTTTTTGTATTCTAATTCAAGCTCTAAAAAATTATAGAGACTCAGTGAACGTACGTGCGATAACGTCACGTTGTTGTTCAGTCGTTAGAGAGTTGAAACGTACAGCGTAACCCGATACACGGATAGTTAGCTGTGGGTAGTTCTCTGGGTGAGCAACTGCATCTTCTAGCGTTTCACGCTTAAGAACGTTAACGTTTAGGTGTTGACCACCTTCGATGCGTGGTGCTGCTTCGATTGCAACTTCACGGCTTTCGTACTCGCCTAGGTCTGCAGCTGAGATAACTTGGTCAGCTTCGAAACCTGCAGTAGCAACAACACAACGAGCTTCGTTCTTCTCGTTATCTAGTAGCCAGATTGAGTTTAGTAGGTCATCGTTTGCTGCTTTAGTAATTTGAATACCTTGGATCATAACTATCTCCTAGTCCACTGAATGTGGTTTGATTATGGTGTTAACTTTCGATTTTTATTGAGCTGGGTAATATATACCTAATAAGAGTAAGGTTAACATTGATTTAAGTCAAAAAACAACCAAAAACCATATTTTTACAAAGGTGATTATATTGAGGTAAATCAATAAAACCTTTGAAAACAAAGTAATTACAAAATATTTTAAAGTATAAAAAATATTTAACAGTCGTATTTGTTGTAAGTTTATTACATTTATTGTGTTTTTATTGACCTGCAACCGATACGACCCTTTATTTATTAAGCATTCTGAAAGTGTAAAGTGATTTAATGACAAACAATAATTCATCCTCAAAACCGGAAACAAATATTAAGTTTATTGGCGCTCATGTGTCGGCTGCCGGTGGTGTCGATCAGGCGCCTATGCGTGCTCGTGAAATCGGTGCCAATGCGTTCGCACTGTTTACCAAGAACCAGAGACAATGGGCGGCAAAACCGCTAGAAGCGAAAACCATCAGTGCCTTTAAAGCTAATTGCAAAATGCTGGGTTTTTCTGCAGAGCATATTCTTCCTCATGACTCCTACCTTATTAACTTAGGTGCGCCTGAAGAAGAGAAGTTAGAGAAGTCACGCGCGGCTTTTATTGATGAAATGGAGCGTTGCAATCAACTTGGCTTAACGCTTTTGAATTTTCATCCTGGGAGTCATTTAAAGAAAATCTCAGAAAGCGAATGTTTGGCGAAGATCGCTGAGTCGATCAATCTCGCTCATCAAGCAGTACCAGATGTGATTGCGGTCATCGAGAATACGTCTGGTCAGGGCACTAACCTTGGGTGGAAGTTTGAGCACCTAGCCGAAATTATCGACCAAGTAGAAGATAAATCACGTGTTGGTGTGTGTTTAGACACTTGCCATACCTTTACTGCTGGCTACGACTTACGTACAAAAGAGGCGTGTGAACATACGTTTGCAGAGTTTGACCGCATTGTGGGCATGCACTATCTACGAGCAATGCACATCAATGATTCAAAAGCGGAGTTCGCGAGTCGTGTCGATCGACACCATTCTTTAGGAAAAGGCGAAATTGGCTGGGATTGTTTTGAGTATATTGCTTCGGATTCTCGCTTTAATGGTATCCCTCTTATTTTAGAAACCATTGATTCGACAATCTGGAAAGAGGAAATTCAACAACTTAGAATGTTTCATCGCTCAGCAACGGAAGTGAGTGAAGATGCGTAATATATAGAGGGAAAAATTAATTTCCTTCTATTCCTAAAATTGGCATCTTTCTTTCATAGTGTTTAGTTGAATATGTAGTTCACTGTAATAATAGAGGAGGGTGCCATTATGTATTCTATAACTTATACCCCAAGTGCTTCTTCAACAGTCCATGCTGCAGCGCGTCTGCCAGCACCGAACCGTCACATCCATAGTCATGGTCACCATCGTACTCCCCAGAAGAGTGGCTAATCGAGATAAACTTAAATTGAACCTTTTAATATGATTCACCCACAAGCGAACCCTACACATCATGTTTATTGATAGCTGTATGAGGTATAACTAGAGCCTTATTTAGGCCAGTTTGCCGATACAGCTATTTTTTTGTCTGACGAAAGGCCCTAGAAAACTTAATGATTGGGAAGTAAACGATGAGCGCACCAAAGACTTGGGAATCCATTATTAACGATGAACGTGAGAAAGAGTACTTTCAGAGTGTCCTTGCGTTTGTCGAACAGCAGCGTAGTAGTGGCAAAACCGTATACCCACCACAAGATCAGGTGTTCAGTGCTTTTGATATGACGCCTTTCGAGTCCGTGCGAGTGGTTATCTTAGGGCAAGATCCTTACCACGGTGCCAGCCAAGCTCATGGCTTAGCATTCTCAGTGCTTCCTGGCGTGAAAATCCCACCTTCTCTACGCAACATGTACAAAGAGCTTGCACAAGATATAGAGGGCTTTGAGATCCCGACTCATGGTTACCTTGATTCTTGGGCATCACAAGGGGTGTTGATGTTGAACACTGTCCTTACTGTAGAAGAGGCAAAAGCACACTCACATGCTAAGTGTGGCTGGGAAGCTTTTACCGATGCCATTATTGCTGAGCTCAACCAGCGCTCTGAACCTATCATCTTTTTATTGTGGGGTGCTCATGCCCAGAAGAAGGGACAAGCGATTGATGCAGGTAAGCACTATGTGTTGGTTGCACCTCACCCATCGCCATTATCGGCGCGTCGTGGTTTTTTCGGTTGTCAGCACTTCTCCATAACCAACAAGCTACTTTCTTCTATGGATCAACAACCTATTGACTGGCGTTTACCAGCGGAAGTATAGGTTGGTGGTTTTCTGAGCAGGGTCAAATCATAAATCAGCATATTCGTATACACTTATAAACAGTAGGTGTAATGGAGTGCAATACTATGATGATTGAAAGGATAAGACGAGAGCATGGCTATATGGCTCGTTTACTCGCGATACTCAACAGTAAGTTAGAGTTTCTGAAACAGGAGCGAGAAATAAACTATAGCCTGATCGCAGAGGTGGTTCATTACCTGATGAACCATTCAGACAAAGTGCATCACCCTAAAGAAGACGTCATCTATCGCTACTACCTTAAGCAATATGGCAGCGAGCAAGCGATTGAAGACTTGGAACTAGAGCATCAATTGCTTTCTGAGAAAACGGCAGACTTTCTAGGTTTGCTTGATATGATTCTTCAAGATGCGGTGGTTCCTCAACAAGTTTTCATTGAGCAGCTTGAAGCCTTTGTTAAAGCTCAGCGAAAACACATGGAATATGAAGAGAAGCATGTGTTACCAATGATTATTGAGGCGTTCACAGTGAAAGATTGGCAAGAAGTCGAGTCTCAATGGCTGCAACCTGAAGATGACCCTGTCTTTGGAGAGACCATTGCCGATCAATATCGCCAACTCGCGGCTCGCGTTCGACAAAATGAACAAGAGTGCGTTTAGGTCATATTAAGATTGATTTACGCCTATTTCGAAATGCCTTCTATATAAGAGGCGAGTGTTTGAGATTCCCTCTATATTAAGTGGTTGGTTCTTAATTCGGCGCTTTGAACTGTGCGATAGTCTAGACAATAAAAAAGGCACCTTTAATAGGTAATGCCGTTCGGATAAGCATTACTGCTTGAACCTAAACGGATATTTGGCTGGAACAAAGAGGACTGAACGTGGAAACGTTCGGTCCTTTCTTTTATCTGGAAGAATGAAGTGACTTAAACTTTCTCTCATCCTTTTCAGTTTTACAGGTAGAGTTCCGTCTGGACTTAAAGCTAACCAACGTAATTGCGCATCAATAAGGTTAATTGCAGCAGT
>NZ_MCZZ01000139.1:0-447 GCF_002875705.1 Vibrio sp. 10N.261.45.E2 | reverse complement strand
TAATGCCGTTCGGATAAGCATTACTGCTTGAACCTAAACGGATATTTGGCTGGAACAAAGAGGACTGAACGTGGAAACGTTCGGTCCTTTCTTTTATCTGGAAGAATGAAGTGGCTTAAACTTTCTCTCATCCTTTTCAGTTTTACAGGTAAAGTTCCGTCTGGACTTAAAGCTAACCAACGTAACTGAGCATCTATAAGGTTAATTGCAGCAGTAAAGCTTACCCTAGTCGCTCGAACCCCGGCTTCTGAAGCTATCTTAACCATCTCTAATCGCACTAAGTTATAGGCAAGTAATACGCCCCAAAGCTCTTGCTTCACACCGGCAGAAAAACGACTTCGTAAAGTGACGTGACTTTGCAGTTGAGTCTGTTTAATTTCACCATAACCCTCTTCAATCTCCCAGCGTTGCCAATAAACACGCAGCAGGCTTTCTAGCGAGTATTTG
>NZ_MCZZ01000138.1 GCF_002875705.1 Vibrio sp. 10N.261.45.E2 | reverse complement strand
TTGTGATCAAGAGACAGCCTATTAAGGAGCCTTAGTATCAGAGCCAGTGATAGCTCAGTTTGGTCAATTGTTACTACGCTTGAGCCACTTGGCGCGCTGGGTGTTTAATAAACACAGCCACTACAGCCACGATTGCCAGAGCAAAACAGTAGTATGAGTTAGACACGATCTCTAGTGGCGATAGGTTAAACACAGAACCTAATAGCAATACCTGAGCACCATAAGGCAATACGCCTTGAATCACACACGAGAAGATATCCAATAAGCTTGCAGAGCGACGTGGAGATACATCGTTCTCTTCGGCTAATTGGCGAGCCACACTACCAGACACAATGATCGCTACCGTGTTGTTTGCCGTGCACATGTTGACCATAGACACCAAGCCAGCAATACCTAACTCACTTGCGCGGCCATTCGCTTGCTTAGAGTGTGAAGAACCAAATGCACGAATCAAACCACTCACTAGGTTAGTCAGAAACGCTAAGCCACCTTGGCGACGCATCAGCTCACTCAAACCACCAATTAACATCGACAATAAGAAGATCTCTTGCATGTTACCAAAGCCTGCATAGATGTCTTGAGCGTAATCCGTCAGGCCATAGTTCTCAACAGAACCAAGGCTCACGCCACCTGCCAGCAAGATACCAATCGTCAACACAACGAACACATTCATACCCGATACAGCAAGAATCAAGATAGTAATGTAAGGCAGTACTTTCAGCCATTCAATTGGACCTGTTTCAGGTACCTGAGTCGCGGTGCTGTTGAAAGCAAAAATAACAATCGCAATAAGTGCAGCAGGAAGTGCAATGCGGATGTTCTCTTTAAACTTGTCTCTCATTTCACAGCCTTGCGAGCGTGTCGCGGCAATCGTGGTATCAGAGATGATTGAAAGGTTGTCACCAAACATAGCGCCACTTAGTACCACACCAGCAGTCAAAGGAATGCTCATACCTGCTGAATCAGCGATGCCTAGTGCAACAGGAGCAACCGCAGCGATAGTGCCCATTGATGTGCCCATTGCCGTCGCAATGAAAGCTGAAATAAGGAAAATGCCCGGTAGAATCATGCTCGTTGGAATTGCAGATAGACCAAGATTTACCGTCGCGTCCACGCCACCAGAGGCTTTAGCTACAGCAGCAAAAGCGCCCGCCAATAGGTAGATCATACACATTGCAATAATGTCTTTATGACCCACACCACCTAGGAACTGCTCGATCGCACGGTTCAATTTATCTTTGCTCAATAGTAACGCCAACATCACGGCAGGAAGAGCCGCAATCGGTGCTGGAAGCTGATAGAAAGCAAAATCGACGCCTTGTAGCGACAAGTACGTACCCACGCCAATAAATAGCGCGAGAAAGACAATCAGAGGGATAAGCGCAACTGCAGAAGGTGCAATTACCGCGTTAGAATTTTTCGAATTGGACATGGAACGACAACACAATAGAACAGGAAGATGAGCAGACTAATGTCACACTTAGAACTTGTCAACGTCTAGACGTCTAAACGCCTAATTTAATGCAAAGTAATAAGAGCCCAATTGAGCATCAAACAATAAAAAAGGCTATTTACTAATCAGTAAATAGCCTTTTAGAACAGATAATGTGTACGTAGAAATTAGCGTTTTTGCTGGAACGTCACTTGGTATTCACCAATGCCTTCATAGTGGAAAGTCGTTGGCTTATCGAAGCCCATCTCCACGATACCGCAGTAAGAGCCAGTGATAATTGCTTCACCCGCTTGGAAATCAACACCACGACGCGTCATGTAGTTAATCAGCCAGTAAATTGGGCTTGGTGGTAATGTATTTGGGTGTTTACCATCGAATGCTTGAACTTGCTCGCCTTGAGTCACTTCGATATTGATCTCTGCAGAAGTGAACGCTTTTTCGCGATCAATCTCAGGGCCAATGAACAAACCTTGATTTACCAGGCCATCAGCAAGCTTTTCGTAGAACTCAGCGCCGCTGTCATCCGCAAAACGAGATTGCATTAATTCAAGAGCCATGTGGCAAGAGCCAATCGCTTCGTTGATTTGCTCTTCGCTGTAACCTTCTTGGCTTGCAGGCAGGCTCCTAGCAAGCTTAAACGCAATTTCAGGTTCTACGCGGACTACATCGTTGTCTGCAAACAGTTCACAAACGTCACCTTGTTGAACGCTACCAGAGAAAATAGGTGCAACAACGAATTTGTCTTCAGCCAAAGGAAGTAAGCACTTCCAACCGCCAACTTTATCGCTTTTCAAATCAATCATTGAAGATTGAATTTTTAGTGCATCTTCCAAGTTATTCGGACGGTACTGTTCGTCCAACCTTGGTGCTTTAGTGCCAGCAACGCGACGACTCAACAGTTCTTCAGCTGCTTGTTTAAATACATTTGTCATATAATACCACCTTTATTTTTATGACTCGTATAATATCGGATTTATTGAAGCTTGAATAGACAATTCAACAACGAACCAACACCGCGAATTCAACCATCAATTTTGGCATATTCTAGACGCAAGCGACTGAAATTATTTTGATTTAAAGACATCAAAAACCAGTAACGAACTTACTGGTTTTAAAAAGTGTTACTGATGGTCAGGCGTTACTGCCCTTTCAACGTCTTTTTAAGGTTTTGCATAAAGTCTCTGAAGTGAGGCATGAAATTCACAAACAACGGATGCTTGCGATCTTGCATCATCAATGGACCGAGTAAGCGGATACTCACACCGAGTCGTGCTGCTGATTGCTCATCTAAGCCGCTGTCTTGTTTGATCTTCTCAACAATCGCGAACATGTTCTCTCTGTCTTCAATTTCAAACTGCATAGTTTGAAGTTCGCGGTCTTCTTTTACGTTCACTTCTTCTATAGTGATACGGTAGTTATTGTGTTTGCCTGTAAATGCTTTCATGTGGATCTCCTACAATGCTGTGAAATGTTTGGGCTAGCTATTCATGAATCGTTCTAGCTTGGGTTTAATCGTCATCGACATTACGACCATGATCGTAAGGCCAACAGGAAGCGCGGCAACAAATCCATTAAACCATCCACTGGTAAACGCCGATGTATCCGAAAATCCAATATTATTTGCCGCTGTTACAAATGCCATGATGGACTCCATGATAAAAGCCATAATCAATCCCACGATTAGGTTGCGAACTTTCTCGCTGTATTTGGGCAACGCTTTAGCGACCAACTTAGTAACCAAGGTCGTCATTGCTATACCGATTGGCATCATGATCACGACAACTAGGGCTAACGAAGAAAGCCAGTTGCCAATGAATGCCTCTCCAAACCCGACATTCATGTAGGTCATCACAGCCGTTAAGCTACCGTCAATGGTTAACATTAAGCTCATCATGACCAAAATTTTGTATAAAACCGGTGTGTCTTTTTGCTCAGGAAGAGTTGGCGTTAGAGTTGCTTGAATCGTCATATCTATTTCCTGTCTTGAATTTACGAACAATTAAGTTGATAATGTCAACTATAAATACAGTAGTTGATAATGTCAACTATATTTCTAAGGATCGTTTATGTCTGATAACACATCGCTAGAATCTATCTTTCGTTTAGTGCACTCTTTGAAACGTCAAATGAGCGAACAGATTGAGAGCTTAGACTCAGAGATCGCACCTATGAACATTCGCGTGATGAAGATCATTACGAAGAAGTCGCCATGTACCGCTATTGATATCGCACACTTCCTGGATCGTGATAAAGCACAAGTCACTCGACTCATTAACGCCTTGATCAATCAGGATCTGGTGAAGAAATCTCCGAACCCGGAAGACAAGCGCAGCCAGTTATTGGTTCTGACCGATAAGGGTCAAGAGATCATGAGTAAGGTCTCGGATATAGATCGAGACATGCTGAAGAGAATGACCAAAGGCATGGCCGAAGATGAGTTAGAACAATTCAGAAAAATTGCGAAGAAAATGGCTCACAACCTAGAAAGCTGATCTAAAGTACTAAGTCCGAACATTTGAAAGTTAGGAAATTAGGAAGCTAGAAAGCTAGAAAGCTAGAAAGCTAACCTATAAAAATAGGTTCGGCTTTCAAAACTTGTTTTGTAGATTGGCGAGACTAATCAGCAGACCATACATTCTTAAAATCTGGCCATCCCCAGTTGGTAATGGCTACATTTTTGAGAATCCCTTGGAAACGAACGGTCTGTAAGTGATGGAACATAGGTACTAACCAATAATCCGAGATCAGTGTCGACGCGATAGGTTCTAGTTCTGCCAAGTAATTAGGCAGTTCAACGGATGCTTTATGACGATCCAAGCGCTGCTTGAGCCATTCGCTGTTCAACTCTCCCAAAGCAGAATGCAAAACAGGGTCGTTCATCATCCACGAAAACAACGAAGATGGGGCATTGTCATCAAGGTTCAGGTTGCACAGCACCAAGTCCTCTTTTAGCTCACCACTTTGAGAGAGCTGCGCCAATTCTCGAAAACTGTAGGTGTTCACCTCAACTTCCACACCATATCGTTTGAGTATGTCGGATACGCAGATGGCGCATCGATACAACGCGTAATAGTCGTAAACCGCAATACTCATCTTTTTCGGAAGTTGTGCTTCTTTTGAAGGTGTTCGATACAATTTCTGCCAACTTGGTAGTATGTTTTGAGCCAAAGAGACACTGAACAAACCCTTATTTTGTTCCAATTGAGACAAAATCGATTGTGGGTTGGTCAATTCGGAAAGGTATTTACGCTGCTCATTATTAAGTGGAGTAGCCGCTGAATTCTGGTTGAACAAGATAAACAGACACCCATCTTCAACTCGGCTACGCAAGCCGTCAGTATCTGCAGAAACAAGCTCAGTGTCGCTTTTTCCTAACTGATGAAAACAAGAAGAATCTTCATAGGGCGATACGTGCATTTGGCTGTCATCGAACCGAGCATTGCCCGTCATTGATTCTTCAAACTGCCAAATGGTCACCTCATCGGTTAAAGAACGACAACCATAATAGTGTTCAAATGCAGCGAGCTTGATTCGTTCATTATTGGTTTCGACCACTTTAAATGGACCGGTTCCAATAACAGCATGTGACACCGAGTTTAATGGAGACGGCTCCCGGGACACTTGCGCTGCGGGTTGAATCGAATATTTAACCCCAGCAAGTAAACCAGCAAAACCGGTATCTGCTTTGGTCAGTTGGAAGCTGATCCTTAACGGTTGTTCACTGTAAACCGCAGCAACATGGGCTAACTCTGTCTGATAAAAAGGTAAGGTTCGCAATGCAGAAAACATCGATACTAATTGCTTAGCATCCACAGGTTGACCGTCATGAAACGTAAGACCTGGGCGCAGATAGAAAGTCCAAACTAGATTTTCAGAATCATATTCCCAGTGGTGTGCCAATTCAGGCTTCAACTTGCCTTGCCGATTGCAAGTCACTAGACAACTGAACACTTGCCTGATCAAAAATCGCTCACTACTGCGGTGAATATGATGCGGGAACAGATCTTCGAACTTACGTTTATAGGTTAATTGGACGTGCAACAAGCCTTCACGCATCGTCGCGCCGGAGGTTTCTTGAAGAAGAGAGCCAAACACTGCGCGGTCATTATCCAAAATAGAGAGCGCTTTTTCATACTTGCCCTGCTCTATCAGTTTGCTGGCAACATGTTGAGTTAGTTGTTGATTGCTAAAGCGTAACGTCAGGTTAGAGCGTTGATTCCTGCCGACTTTTGGCTCCCATACTACCCATTCAGCCTGATGCATCTTTCCAAGCAAGGTTCGTGCGTGACGTAAGCTTGTAAACAGTTTGTCTGCCACTTCAGTTAAAGTCACCGAATGTGAAATGTTAGGCTCGAACGAATCCAGCCTTGTGTAGTAACGCATCATGTTTAGATCAGACAAATAATGAACCTTTTAGAAACACCCCTTCCTCATAAAGCCGATTATAAAACATATTTGTCTTAAAGTGACGATAAATGACTAAAACAGGAACAACCTGGTAAAAATCTATCTGTTTATTACTTCCTATTAAATAATCATAATTAATGGGTCAGCAAGGAACGTTGAGTTTCCACCAAGGCTTAAGACAAGAGGAGTAATCATCATGAGAAAATACTATCTTAATAAGCTAAAAAGCACCTGTAGCAAGCTCGAAAGAGAAGCACTACGAACACTTATAGAGCTATGTAACTGGCGTTATTAGTACACTTTTAAGCACTGAGTTAACGCGAGTTGAACACAACCTAATATGCTCCTACCCCCAATATGAGTTAGGTCTCGACTCGCTTTTCCATTCCAAATCCCCTCTCAGCCCAAATGTACCAATCACTCACACATTCGATAAATTTCTGTTGTCGACTCGACAAATTTAATTCGTTTTCTTAGTTAAACGAAAAGCCTTAAGGTTCGCCCCGAAGCAAGCAAGGAGCCTCAGAAAAACTGAAAGCTCAGCTAACAACTAATTTATTTGCAGTTACCAATCAGGTATTAACTAAGGAAACGCCATGCGTATCGCAATTCTTTCTCGCAACGAAAATCTATACTCTACTTCTCGCTTAAAAGCGGCTGGAGAAGCACGTGGTCACCAGGTCGATGTTATCGACACGCTGCACTGCGATATAGATATCGCGAGTAACAATCCGAAGATTCGCTACATGGGTGAAGAGCTACCTCAATACGATGCTGTTATTCCACGTATTGGCGCTTCCATTACCTTTTACGGAACTGCGGTTGTTCGCCAATTCGAAATGATGGGCACTTTTTGTATCAATGAGTCAGTTGCAATCAGTCGTTCTCGCGACAAACTGCGCTCACTACAACTTTTGTCTCGCAAAGGTATTGGCTTACCAAAAACAGGTTTCGCTAGCCGCCCTGACAAGATTCAAGATCTCATCAAAAACGTAGGTGGGGCACCACTTGTGATCAAGCTTCTTGAAGGTACTCAAGGTATCGGCGTGGTTCTAGCTGAAACAAACAAAGCAGCAGAAAGCGTTATCGAAGCATTCATGGGTCTAAAAGCGAACATCTTGGTTCAAGAGTTCATTGAAGAAGCAAATGGCGCAGACATCCGTTGTTTTGTTGTTGGCAACAAAGTAATTGCAGCGATGAAGCGTCAAGCTGGTGAGGGTGAATTCCGCTCTAACCTGCACCGTGGCGGCACAGCTCAACTGGTTAAACTAACCAAAGAAGAGCGCGCTACAGCAATCAATGCTGCGAAAATCATGGGCTTAAACCTATGTGGCGTTGATATTCTACAATCTAAGAATGGCCCTGTTGTAATGGAAGTTAACTCTTCTCCTGGCCTAGAAGGTATCGAGAAAGCGACTGGCAAAGATGTAGCAGACATGATTTTCGAATTCATCGAAAAAAATGCTAAACCAAACGCTAACCGTACTCGTGGCAAAGGCTGATTTAACGCCGTTAACTCATGATTGGAAATGACATGAACAATAAAATGATCATAGGGAATACAGAAGCACTTTGCTTACCAGAGTTAGGGATAACTGGACTACATACACGTGTTGATACAGGGGCTAAAACCTCTTCTCTACACGTAGACAATCTACTATGTGTAAAAACAGACGGTGAGAATTTCGTTGAATTCGATCTTCACCCAGACATTTACCACCTAGAAGAGACAGTGCGCTGCAAGGCGAAGCTGAAAACAAGTAAGAAAATCAAATCATCTAACGGCGAAGTTGAACACCGTTGTGTGATTGAAACCATGCTAAAAATGGGTGGTCAGGAATGGCCTATCGATATCACGCTAAGCAACCGTCAAGATATGACTTATATGATGCTGCTTGGTCGTCAAGGCATGAGTGACAAAGTGATTGTTGATCCAGCGGGTGAATTCCTGCTGACTCACTAATCCGAGTCATCGTAACCGCTCCACAGGTTATAACTAAATAAGGCCAGTCTCATGACTGGCCTTATTGCTTTCAATTTTTCTATTTCCGATTTCTTTTCTACTTTCTACAATGAAAACAAGGCTTTGAATTCAAGCCTCTGATCTATTTCTTTGATTTACCATGAGCCTGAAAACCAAATTTCCAAATCGAGAGCAGTAATTTTTTGGTTTTGATTTTCGTCACTCGCCAGTGCGTAACAGGTCTTCTTGGTGCACTCATCAACAAATGTTCAAAAGCTTTCTGACTAAAATCGACTTGCCCGCCATGCGCCACCAGCAAGGTATCAAGCTGCATGTCATAAATGCGTGATACAGACGCTCGGTACTTGTTAGGGTGAAAGATAGGAAATGGCGGAATCAGTTTCTTTTTAACCTCGACCATTAAATCCGCCACATAAGCAATGCTATGTGATGGGCAATAAACCGAAAGATCTCTGTCAGTATGGCCCGGAGTCTCCAGAACTAACCAATCATCAAACCCTGGAATGCTATCGCCATCAGACAGCTTATAGTCTGGCTTCAACTTCCTTGAATACCACAGGTTTTCTTTAGGCTTTCCTAAGCGATTCGCCATCCATCGTGCCAACGCCAGATCAGCAAAATGCATCAAGATACCATCAATACCGTGATACCAGTCTTTGTCTCGATTTGCTGCCACCAAGTTACAGTTCGTTAGCGTTCTGAGCTTGTGCGCTGCTCCTGCATGATCGGGATGCATGTGCGTCACAACCACTGTGTGTAGGTCGCTAAATTGACGGCCAAGCCCATTTTCAATGAAAGTCCTAAGGTGGGGAATATCCGCTCGGCATGCACCATCAAGTAACAGCAACCTGTCAGGGTACTCTACGAGATACATGTCTTGGATATAGCCTTTGATGGTATGCAGCTGCAAACTCACTCCTTGTAACAAACAACTGGTCAGACCTATACAATAGCAAACTCACCTTCAATTGTGATCGTTTTGTTAAAAGCAGCAATCTAAAACCGGATAGAAAGCTCGAATTAAGATTTATATTGGCATCCACAACGTTACTAAAATCCAATTTAAATCGGAAAAATAACGGCACATTTCAAAGGTGTGAATCTAATTAAGCCAATATTTTTGAGCGTTATTGAGTGCACGAATCGCCGTAAACCTTGCCCTATAAGCCTTATGGCTCAAGCTTCCTAATGTATTTATCGTGACGACAAAATATGCGATTTGTTGACCTCAGTTATTAGGACTATATATGCGCCTCTAATTTATTGTCTGAGTGCTATACATGAACCAATTGATCGATGCTCTTTCTACCCAAGGTTATTTCGTTTGGGATGACTTCTTAACTCATGAAGAAGTGGTGGCATTGAGGGATTGTATTCCAGAGAACTGGAAAAAGGCTAGGATTGGCCGTAACGATGAAGTAACGCGAGAGTCGTCTATCCGCAGTGACAAGATTCAATGGGTGCGCCGCGATATGGGTCAACCCGCCTCTCTGTTTTTAGACAAGATGGAACAAATTCGTTTAGCGGCAAACCAAGCGTTCTTTTTGGGTCTGTTCGAGTACGAAGCGCACTTTGCTAAATACGAAAAAGGCGACTTCTACCAAAAACACTTAGACTGCTTTAAAGGCAATGAAAACCGCCGTCTGACTACCGTGTTCTACATGAACGATGAGTGGACAGAAGACGATGCGGGTGAACTTGTGGTTTACGATCTAAAAGACAACCACATCGCGACTATTCCACCAAAGTCAGGCCGCCTGTTTGTATTCTTGTCGGAACAGTTCCCACACGAGGTACTGCCAACAAACACAGAGCGATTCAGTATTGCAGGTTGGTTCCGCATTAACGGCGTGAAAGATAACCAACTCGATATCGCACACTAGAACTGAACCGATTTTTACAAGCTCTCGCTTATTCACAGCCTCTCTTTCGAGAGGCTTTTTGTTAAACAACTCTTGCTCAATAAACCTCTTAAACTCCGCACGCAATAACTATCAAAAGCATCAATAGTTTTTCTTTTAAATGAAATCGAAATGAATCTTTCATATCACTGAAACGATTTAGCCACGTAAGTGAAATACGCGCTGTTCAAGATAGCTTCAAACGATACCCCTACCGTCTCGTTAACACTCTAATTCAATACGTCGATATCGATTTCATCCAAAAGGAAACGAAGATGAATAAGCTAATTTTGGCAAGCGTTCTTTCAGCGACTGCAGCAATGCCCGCGTTCGCAACGACTCAAGTCACTTGGTGGCACGCAATGGGCGGCCAGCTTGGAGAAACAGTAAACAAAATTGCGACCGACTTTAATGCGTCACAAGATGATTACGAGATCACGCCAATCTACAAAGGGTCATACACAGAGACCTTAACAGCGGGTATCGCGGCCTACCGAGTAGGTGAAGCACCAAACATTCTACAAGTCTTCGATGCTGGCGCAGCAACTATCATGAACGCCAAAGGTGTCGCAAAACCAGTGCAGGATATTCTGGTTGAGTCGGGCTACAACTTTAATTCAAACGACTATCTAGCGGGTGTTCGTAACTTCTATGCCGACCACCAAGGCAAGATGGTGGGCATGCCTTTCAACAGCTCGACACCGGTTCTTTACTACAACAAAGACCTTCTTGCGGAAGTGGGTGCCGAAGCGCCTAAAACTTATGAAGAACTCGAAGTGGTGGCTAAGAAACTGAAGGCAGAAGGCCACATCGCGTTCTCTCAATCTCTGACGCCATGGATCATGTTCGAGAACTTTAAGTCTCGTCATAACCTACCGGTCGCCGACCAAAACAACGGCTACGATGGCCTATCCACTAAGCTCATGTTCAACACCAAAGATATGATGATGCACGTTAGCAAGATGAAAGAGTGGTCAGATCTAGGTTACTACAAGTATTACGGCAGCGACTGGGATGCAAACCAAACACCTTTTGAGCGCCAAGAAGTGGCAATGTGGATGGGCTCTTCAGGCTCATTCGGCGGCTTACGTAACCGCGTACCTTTCGAGCTAGGTACCACATACCTTCCCTACTGGAAATCGGTTAACCCAGATGCAGGCTTAACCTTCATTGGTGGTGCGGCTCTGTTTGCACTTAATGGCCATGATCAACAACAAGACAAAGGTGTCGCAGCGTTCTTTGATTACCTGACTAAACCTGAAACTCAAGTTTACTGGCACAAAACGACTGGCTACGTACCTGTAACAACCGCGGCATACGACCTAGCGAAAGAGTCTGGCTACTATAACGAACAACCAGACGCAGAAGTGGGCGTTAAACAGCTAAGCCTAAAATCGGGCGAATGGACTAAGGGCTACCGCTTAGGCTACTACCCTCAAATTCGTGAAGTAATGCATCGTGAGTTCGACAATATCTTCGCTGACCGTTCTAGTGTCGAGAACAGCCTCGATAAAGTCGAAGATGAAAGCAGCAAGCTGCTAAAACGCTTCGCTCGCACAAGGAACTAGATCGGCTGATTAAAGAGCTATTCACAAGCTTAAAAGCTTAACGAACTAAAGCTGTTATTGCTCCTCACCCCTTGCCATTGCGTCATTAAAAACGCAATGACAAGGGGTGAGGAGATTCTTCACTAGCGCCATCTCTTGCTCCGAAAACTACAACTCAACTGGATGCATCTCTTGATATCGCGCTGCAGCTCACCGTATTAACAGTGATAACAATCACTCATTTTTGGGGATTACCCTGTGGAACGACGTCAGCAATTTTTTCACTCTCCGCTGCCTTACCTATTTTTGGCGCCTCAGATACTCATCATTGCGGTTTTCTTTATTTACCCAGCGGCAAAGGCGGTTTACCTGTCCTTTATGCTAGAAGACCCTTGGGGCACCTCTTCGATCTTCGTATGGTTCGAGAACTATCAAATGCTATTCGAATCGAGCGAATATCTGAGCTCGATTGGCTTTACCCTGATGTTTGCGATCGTGGTGTCTTTCTTATCGTTAGCGTTGGCGCTGCTGCTTGCCGTAAAAGCCGACAACATCATTCACGGCCAAGGCGCTTACAAGGTCACTCTCACTTGGGTTTACGCGGTTGCTCCGGCGATCGCAGGTGTAATCGGTGCTTTCTTGTTTAACCCACACATTGGCGTGTTTACCGAGATATTCACGGTTATAGGTTGGGATTTTAGCTTCCAAACCGATCCTGTGGATGCCACGTTTGCTCTGATTTTGGTTTCGGTCTGGAAACAGGTTTCGGTGAATTTCATCTACTTCCTAGCAGGGCTTCAGTCGATCTCTTACGCAGTAAAAGAAGCAGCAATGCTCGACTGTGTCAGCGACTCGAAACGGTTTTGGACTATTACCTTCCCGTTACTCGCGCCAACGGGCTTTTTCCTGCTGGTCATCAACCTCACCTACTCGTTCTTTGAAACCTTTGGCGTGATAGACACCATGACCAATGGCGGCCCGGGTGGCGGCACTACCTCGCTAGTGTACAAGGTGTATCGAGATGGGTTTGTTGGCGCAGATTTAGGTGGCAGCTCCGCACAATCGGTTGTGCTGTTGCTGCTGGTACTCACCCTTACGTTTATCCAATTTCGCGTTGTAGAAAAGCGTGTTCATTACTAGCTCACTACAGCTAGCTTTTAACGCGAAAGGAGTTATTTATGAAAAGTAATAAGATTTCTGACCACCTCATTTTGATTGCTGGGATGTTGTTTATGTTGATACCAATCTGGCTTATCTTCGCCAGTTCAACCCATAACCCAAACACCATAGTCAGTGAGGGCTTGCAGTGGCTACCAGGCGACAACTTTACGGCTATTTATAGCGAAGCTTGGAACAAGAGCATGGGCTTTAGTGGTGACGTCACCGCTAGCAAAATGATCGCCAACTCCATGGTCATGGGGCTCGGCTTTGCAATCGGTAAGATCATCATTTCGATGATGGCGGCATTCTCTTTGGTTTACTTCAGGCTGCCTTACGTGACGGCTTGGTTCTGGTTGATCTTTGTTACGCTTTTGCTGCCATTAGAAGTGCGCATTATCCCTTCCTATGAAGTTGTCGCAGGGCTAGGTCTGCTTAATAGCTATACCGGTTTAATTCTGCCTTTGATCGCCTCAGCAACCGCGACGTTCTTTTTTAGGCAGTTCTTCAAAACCATCCCCGATGAATTGTTAGAAGCCGCACAGTTAGATAACGCAGGTCCGTTTCGATTCTTTGTCGACATCTTACTGCCACTGTCTAAAACCATGATCGCCGCAATCTTCATCATCATGTTTGTAGTGGGTTGGAACCAATATCTGTGGCCAATCATGATGACCACGGACGAAGGCTACAACACCATCGTAATGGGCATCAAACAAGTACTCAACAACATCAATGAAACCAGTTTACCGCGCTACGACTATGTTTTTGCCATGGTGATTTTAGCGATGTTGCCACCCGTTTTAGTGGTGGTTGTATTTCAGCGTTGGTTTGTAAAAGGGCTAGTAGAAAGTGAAAAATAATAACGACACGACTCAGATGAACGATAACCGCATTCAATCACTCGATGAGTACAAGACATCTCACCCAGTTTCTCCGCAAAAAACAGAGGACACACCGATGCCAAACCTAAAACAAACGTTAACGCGCAAAGTTCCCACCATGTTAGGCATTAAAAACTTGGTGAAGACTTATGAAAATGGTCATCGTGCAGTGAAAGATGTCTCGCTTGATATCAAAAAGGGGGAGTTTCTTGTGTTGGTTGGCCCGTCGGGCTGTGGTAAGTCTTCTATCCTACGTTCAATTGCAGGGCTGGAAAGCATCTCTGGTGGTGAAATTCACTTGGGTGGCCGCCGTGTTGATAACGAAAAACCAGCTCAACGTGATATCGCGATGGTCTTTCAAAACTATGCACTCTATCCTCATATGACGGTGTATAAAAACCTCGCTTATGGTTTGAAAAACCGAGGTGTCAGCCTGCATGTGATTGAAGAAAAAATTGAGAAAGTCGCTAAAACACTGAAAATCGAAGAGTACCTAGATCGCAAGCCTGCCAAGCTCTCTGGTGGACAGCGCCAACGTGTCGCGATGGGCCGAGCGATTGTGCGCGATCCTCAACTGTTCCTGTTTGATGAACCTCTGTCTAACCTAGATGCCTCATTGCGCGCTCACATGAGATTAGAAATCAAAAAGCTACAACGCGAGTTGGGCGTAACCAGTGTTTACGTGACTCATGATCAAGTCGAAGCCATGACACTGGCAGATAGAATCGTGGTTCTCAACAAAGGTCAAATAGAACAAGTTGGCACACCAAGAGAAGTCTACCACCAGCCTGCTAGCACCTTTGTGGCAAGCTTCATTGGCAGCCCTGCGATGAACTTCTTATCTGCCACGCTCGATGACGGCTATCTTGAAATAGGCGATCAACAAATGTATCTGCCAGAGTATGCACACGTTAAGAACGCCGCAATTACACTTGGTATTCGTCCTGAACACTCTGAGGTTTGTTCCGAGTTAAAGATGAACACCTTGCCTCTTGAGCTGCGTATCAGTGTGGTTGAGCCGTTAGGCCCGAATCAATTGGTTCATGGCCTTGTGAATGACCAACCCTTTATAGCCGTCACGCCAGAAACAACGCTATGCCAAGTGCTGCCGCTCGGATTAAGTATTGATAAATCTAACCTGCATATTTTTGACAGCCGTGGGAAGCGTATTCAACCGAATAATGTTACTTCACAAGAGTCACGCGAAGAGGCAACAAGCTTAACGACGGCTCTCGCTTAATCGAGTACACTGATATTTAATGCGTTTTTACGGTGCGTCTTTAAGAAGGATTAATTATGTCGTCTATCATCGTAGGTCATCGGGGTGTAGCAGGTACTCACCCAGAAAATACCAAAGCAAGCATTGAACAAGCCGCTAAACTCGGCTTGAAATGGATTGAAGTAGATATTCAGCCAACTCAGGATGATCAACTTGTGGTTTGTCACGACCACACGCTTGAGCGCTGCAGCGATGGCAAAGGTCGTGTCGACGAACACACCCTTGCAGAACTGCGTCAGCTTGATTTTGGCAGTTGGAAGTCTGAGCAGTTCGCTGGTGAAAGAATACTGACGTTAGAAGAACTGCTCGCGCTTGTTGAGCAACATGGTCTCAGCGTTAACCTAGAGGTCAAAGTCGATAGTCGACACCAAGCACCTCACGTGGTGGATCTGCTTCATTCAGAACTGATTCGTTCAAACCTAGATACCGACAGAGTGCTGCTTTCAAGTTTCAGCCATCAAGTGGTTTCTGAAATGGCTCGTCATTTACCGAGATATCGAGTGGGAGTGATCACAGAGCAACTGAGCCAAGATGATCTTATGCTGATCAATGAGATTAAAGCGTTCAGCTGCCATATGAACTACGAGCATGTGAATCAGAGCGATCTTGATACACTCGGTGAGGCAAACATTCAAACATGGTGCTACACCGTCAACGATCCATCTCACTTCGAATACATCTCAAAAGTAGATGCTATATTCACTGATTTTCCGAATCAATTTAGCTCCATGAATTGACCGGATAAATACAGTAAAAGCAACCCAGAGAGACTTTGAAATTAACTCTCCGGAAACCTCAAAATTAGGTAGCAAACACAAGTGAGTAGGAGTACATTCCGCTACTCACTTGGTTTCATTAGCTCGCTCTATATAGACAGCTTCATTGGTTACTTAATTTATGGATCTCATTTTTAGTCCAACCTTCCCAATTTTGGGTGCAATCTTCATTTTCGCCGCTATTGTTCGTGGCTTCTCAGGTTTCGGTTTCACCTTAGTAGCATTGCCATTAAGTGCGTTATTCGTACCTGTTATCGAACTGGTTCCTGTCTTCATGTTGATCGACCTGCTAGGCAATGTTCAATTACTGCCTAAAGTTCGAAAGCACGTTAACTGGCGCTGGGTTTTAAAAGTATTTATTCCTTGCTTGGCCTTCACACCTGTCGGCTTGCTTCTGCTTAAATCCGTTAGCCAAGATACGATCATTTTGATCATCAGTGCCTTCATTTTTGCATCTGCACTTATGATCTACAAAGGTTTCCAGTACAAAAGCGAACCTAGATTTGCCCCTTATATACTGGGTAGCCTTGCAGGTGTCATGAACGGCGCAGCTTCGATGTCTGGACCTCCAATTGGCACTCACGCATTGGCGAGCCCTGTGGCTCCACACATTGCGAGAGCTGGCCTGATCGCATTCTTTGTATTAGCCGATTCGAGTGCGTTTGTATCGGCATCTATCGCAGGGTTAGTCGACCGCGATGTGGTTTGGCTTACTCTCGCGCTCTTACCAAGCAGCATGTTTGGCGGCTATGTGGGTTCTAAACTGTTCGAAAGATTTGGTGGGGCAAAGTTCAAACCCGTCACCATTGCACTGCTTATCGTGATTGCGATATTCAGCGCAGGCCGAGTCTTACTGTAACGAGCGTTCTCTTTTTGAGTACGAAAGTTGGGTACCTATTTCTACCATTCGATATGGATAGGGGTACCCATTTTTACGAGTTGGAGAAACTCATCCATATCCTGATTGGTTAATGCAATACAACCATCAGTCCAATCAAAGCTTTGAATAAAGCTCGGTGAACGGCGCTCACCATTCTTAATACCGTGGATCTTGATGTTCCCTCCAGGATCCACCTCATTTTTCTCTGCCCATTGCCTATCCGAAGGTTGCGGATAATTAATATGTACTGAGCGATAAAAGTCCGACTCTTCCATCACATAATCAAGCTGGTATTCCCCTTCAGGCGTTCGGTTATCTCCCTCAAAGCGTTTATGTCCTTTCGGTTGTTTACCAAGCGCAATACGAAATTCCTGAATCACCTCATCCCCTTTCATCAGATACATTCTACGTTTCGATTTATCCACTTTGACCAAGGTAACCACTTGCAGCAATGGATCTATCTCTGGGACATCTTCCGGCACGTTGTAAAACTGTTGAGATAAGCTTTGTGGTAGACGCTTAGATGAGCCTTGAGAAAGCTGAGCAACCTGTTCATCAGCAGCACTGTTAAGCACATCATCGACAATAATCACATGCTGAGATTGTGAGTCTGCTGAAGAGGAAGAAGAGGTTGATACACGTTGAGAATGGGAAGGTGCAGATTCAAACACAATGGTTTCAATCGCTGTCGCATCAGAGACTATTTTTTGAACCACAACCTTTTTAGCGTCTGGTGACGGGACATACTGCGGAGTATCGGTAGCAGAGGCTGTCACCGAATAAACTAGCGAACTCGATAAGAATATGCAGAGCGTTAGAGGCAAAAAACGACGCACCTTTAGATCTCCTCGAAACGCATGGACATGGTTCTTGACTGAGTTTCCATTCCTAGCGATTCATAGAAAGCCTGAGCTTGTTGGTTAAATTCCATCACTTCTAACCTAAGTTCTATCGCCCCACTCGCTTGCGCCCATTGATTGAACGACTTCATTAATGCACGTCCGGCACCTTTGCTATGAACTTGATCATTCACCACAATCGTATTCACCCGTGCCACTTTGTGCGATTGAATAAAACTAACACCTTTGTTCTGCGTTACCTTACCCGCCAGAAAGCCAACAACTTGCTTGTCATCTACCGCAACCAAGAAAGCGCCAACTGGATCAAGCATCAAGCCGAGCCAATACTCTTCACTGTCGGCTAAGCCTTGTGACGCAGGCGCAAAGACCATAGGTGCACCAAGGTGATGTTGACGGTTTATCTGCTCAGAGAGCGCTAAGATCGCGTTAATATCAGTTACCTTGGCTGTGCGAATTTGCATATCATCACCTTATTTGAATTCAATAACACCTTAGCAAAAATGGCTTAGTTGTGCACCGTTGTACTGGTCAACTCAGACGCTCCTTGAAAGCTAAATATTAATATTAGGCACTAAGTTTAGGGGAATTGTTCCGTAAATCTCAGGCACATTGCCCGCCGTTGAGTGCTACTATCTCTGCAGAATCAATATACTAACGACTATCAACGACTGGACACCAATATGATTAAGTTTGCTGTAATTGGAACGAATTGGATTACACAAAAGTTTGTTCAAGCTGCTCATGAATCTCAATCGATGCAGTTGGCTGCGGTTTATTCACGAAACCTAGAGAGCGCTGCACAGTTCGCCCAGGAATTTGGCGTTGAAACGACTTATGACTCACTCGACGCATTAGCCAATGACAAAACTGTTGAAGCCGTGTACATCGCTTCACCTAACTCACTGCATTGCGAACAATCTATCCTGATGATGGAACACGGCAAGCATGTCATTTGTGAAAAGCCAGTTGCATCAAACATTGATGAAGCAACACGCATGTTTGAGGTTGCTCAGAAAAACGGTGTGGTGCTTTTTGAGGCGTATAAATCTCAATTCCTACCGAACTTTAATCAAGTTCAACTTGGGTTAGAAAAGATTGGCAAGGTACATAAAGCGCACATCAACTACTGCCAATATTCATCGCGTTACCAGAAATACCTTAACGGTGAGAACCCAAATACCTTCAACCCAGCTTTCTCTAATGGTTCACTAGTCGATATTGGTTTCTACTGCGTAGCCGCGACAGTAGCGCTATTTGGTGATCCTGAAAATGCCCAGGCTTCTGCAAAACTGCTTGAATCTGGTGTGGATGCTCATGGCAGTGCGATCTTCCAATACCCTGAGTTTGACGTGACGCTTGCCCACTCCAAAGTCAGCGACTCTTATGCGCCAAGCGAGATCCAAGGTGAATTAGGGGTGATCATCATCGATCACATCGCTGAATGTACTGACGTTAAGATACGCTTCCGTGATGGAACAGTAGAAAACCTTACCCAAGCACAGAGCGAAAACTCAATGAGTTATGAAGCGCAAGCCTTTGCAGGCTGCATTGAGGGCGATAAAGAGACTCAAGCGCAAGCGCAACAGCGCGCTTTAACTGTTGCCAAGTTAATTACAGAGATGCGTCAGCAAGTTGGTGTCGTTTATCCCGCAGATAAATAACATCGCAAGGTAAATTAACCCGCTGATTATTAAGACATACCGTTTTATCCATAAGTAACTTTAATCTTTACGACAAATAACCGGATTAGTTGATTGGAGTACCATCTGTTTAAATCCGCGTTCGATATCTATCGTATTAATTTAATTTATTGAAGGTGTGTAAAGTGTTTTCAGTTGATGATCGCGTTGTAGCAACAAAAGGTGTTGAGCTAGGTGAAATGGTAGTTGTTGGCCTAAGTGCTGGTGGCGGCTACGTTCACGTTACAACAGTAGAAGGCGCTATAATGACGCTTACTTACCCTGCAAAAGACCTTAAAAAAGCATAGTTTAACCGCTCCGCTCTTTTAGTAGTCACTCTGCTAAAGGTAACAGAATTGAGGCTTTGGCTGATTTCGCTCTTCTGCATTAGAGCGAACAGCCAGAGCCTTTTTCATGCCCGCCATTTCACCACCAGCCTCTCTATTCGTTTACTCGTTGCAGTAAAACCGAATCCAACAGACAATAGAATGAATCAAAGAGTATTTACACCAAGTACTCGCCGTCTTTAACGCCCATTGTTTATTGGGCTTAACGTTTATCAAGAGTTAGCACTTATTGACGCTTAGTATTCGCATGACTTTCTGATACATTAGCATTATCTGATGTTTATACTGTTCTGAATTGAGGGAAGCTATGAAGCTTTATATTTACGACCACTGTCCTTTCTGCGCAAGAGTTGCCTACATCGCTCAATCTCTAGGCCTGAACATCGAGCTCGTTTCTGTGGATTATGATGATGCCCAAACGCTTATCGATCTGATCGGTAAAAAAATGGTACCTGTATTACAGAAAGACGATGGTTCTATCATGGCAGAAAGCCTAGATATCATTGCGTACTTCATGGATTTGAAATCAAGTGACGAGCGACGTGAGCCGTCTGAGCAAGCTGTTATTTTCCAAAGCCGCGCTTTCCCACTGACTCAACAGATCGGACGCCCACGTTGGTGGAACCTCGACTTGGCTGAATATCGCTCTGCTGGAGCCAAAGAAGCTTGGCGTGCGAGTAAAGAAACCGAAGGTTTTAACTTTGATGAGCTCTTAGAGAAGACTCCACAGTTCGTTCAACTGATTGATCCGTTATTGAAAGATGCAGAGCTCTTGCTGGATCTAGAGAATGGCGAGTCTTCACTGCCTTTGATTGATCAAGCACTCTATTTCTCAATGCTTCGTGGTTTCTGTGTAGAACCAAGCATCACTTGGCCACCAACCCTTGAACGTTGGTTAGAGAGGCAGAGCCAAACGTTAGGCATCAAACTTCTTCGCTAATTTGTGAAGTCGCTAGGTGTTAGACGTTAACACCAGCCGAAACGAAAAATCGAAGCTCCCAGAACCATTGTTCGCGAGAGCTTCGAATTTTTTAACTCAATGAACTTTGACTACAAAAGACGCCTTCTCAAGCCAGTTCGCTCTAGAATACGCGTCGAAATCTCTTCAACCGACAGTGAAGAGGTGTTGATGTAAGGTATCGCTTCTCGGCGGAACATCGCCTCTACCGTTTGTAATTCATACAAACACTGCGAATCGCTGGCATATTCACTGCCCGCTAAGCGGTTTTCACGGATCTCCATCAGCCTTTCTGCATCAATCGTTAAACCAAACAACTTATGACGGTAGATCTCAAACTCAGGCAATAACTTCAATCGCGCTAAGTCATCATGGATAAATGGATAGTTTGCTACGCGTAAGCCAAATTGCATCGCCATGTACAAGCTCGTCGGTGTTTTACCGCTTCGAGAAACACCTAGCAAGATGATGTCAGCTTCTTCCAACCCTTTAAGCGTGATGCCATCATCGTGTGCGAGTGTGTACTCAATCGCAGCAATACGATCGAAATACTTAACCGAATCTTTGTTCACGCTACGTGAGCGCTGCAATTTAGGAGCAGGAGCCATCTGAATATCATCCTGAACCTTCTGAACGATACTTTCCAACACGTCATAACAGTGCGCGGGCGCTTCAAGCAGCTTAGCCTTGATGTCTGGAATCACAATCGAAAAGAAAACCAATGGTTCTACTCCAGTATCGCGATACGAAATTTCAATCTCTTTTAATAAATCAGAAAGTTTGTCCTCACTTTCCACAAACGGAAAGGTTTTCTCATTGGCTTTGAATGGGAATTGACCTAGAACAACATGCCCTAAAGTCTCGCATGTTATGGCCGTTCCATCAGAAACATAGAATACATCACGACTTTGGATATCAATTTGCATTTTTTATTTAATGTTTAAAATTATTTTGAGTAGGATGGGAACCATAATATATATAACGAAACCCTGCTGACTATTACGTCCCCCACAGCTTTAAAAAATAATTTACATTTTTTTAAACTGATACGTAATCGTTTGCCTTTAAATCCCTACAATGCTTGCTATGTTTCTGGAGAAATAAATGCAAAATAATACCCTATGGTTCAATGGCCTATCCATGGAAGATGTCGACAAAGTCGGCGGTAAGAACGCCTCACTGGGCGAGATGGTTTCTAACCTGTCCAATGCTGGTGTTTCTGTACCAAATGGTTTTGCTACCACTTCTTATGCGTTTAACGACTTTCTTGATTACAAAGGTCTTGATGAGCGCATTCACCAACTACTTGATGAACTTGATGTTGAAGACGTTGACGCACTGCGTAAGACAGGTGCAACGATTCGACAATGGGTTCTAGATGCACCCTTCCCAGAATCACTAGAGCAAGACATCCGTGATAACTACCGCGAACTAATTGAAGACAACGAAGAATTGTCTGTAGCGGTGCGTTCATCGGCAACGGCTGAAGATCTTCCAGATGCTTCATTCGCAGGCCAGCAAGAAACCTTCCTTAACGTGAAAGGTATCGATGCGGTACTTGAAGCAACCAAGCACGTTTACGCATCACTATTTAACGACCGCGCTATCTCTTATCGTGTACACCAAGGCTTTGATCACCGTGGCATTTCATTGTCTGCAGGTATCCAGCGCATGGTTCGTTCAGACAAAGCGTCTTCAGGTGTGATGTTCACACTTGATACAGAGTCAGGCTTCGACCAAGTGGTATTCATCACCTCTTCTTGGGGCTTAGGTGAAATGGTTGTACAAGGTGCTGTGAACCCAGATGAATTCTACGTTCACAAACCAATGCTAGAAGCCGGTCACTACCCAATCGTTAAGAAGACGTTTGGTTCTAAGTTGATCAAGATGATCTACTCAACCAATCAAGAGATCGGCAAGCAAGTAGATATCATCGACACCGACACGCAAGAGCGTAACCAGTTCTCACTGAACGATGAAGAGATCAAAGAGCTAGCAAAACAAGCGATGATCATCGAGAAGCACTACCAACGTCCGATGGACATTGAGTGGGCGAAAGATGGTATCGACGGCAAGCTTTACATCGTTCAAGCTCGCCCAGAAACGGTATGCTCTCAAAGCGACCAAAACGTTATCGAGCGTTACGAACTTAACAACAAGGCAGATGTGCTAGTTGAAGGTCGTGCTATCGGTCAACGCATCGGTTCTGGCCCAGTTCGTTTGGTTGACTCTCTAGACCAAATGTCACTGGTTCAAGAAGGTGACGTACTAGTTACTGACATGACAGACCCAGACTGGGAACCTGTGATGAAGAAAGCCTCTGCGATTGTCACAAACCGCGGCGGCCGTACTTGTCACGCAGCGATCATTGCTCGTGAGCTCGGTATTCCTGCAATTGTCGGTTGTGGCAGCGCGACAAGCAACCTAAATGACGGCGACACCGTAACAGTGTCATGTTCAGAAGGCGAAACAGGCTACGTTTACAACGGCGAACTCGACTTTGAGATCAAACGTTCTGAGGTTGATGAGCTACCAATGCTGCCAACCAAAGTGATGATGAACGTGGGCAACCCAGATCGTGCCTTCGACTTCGCACAGATTCCAAACGAAGGCGTTGGCCTTGCTCGACTAGAGTTCATCATCAACAAGATGATTGGTATTCACCCGAAAGCCCTACTTAACTTTGACGCACAGTCTGATGAGCTTAAAGCAGAAATCACACA
Source organism: Vibrio sp. 10N.261.45.E2 (assembly GCF_002875705.1). Classification (GTDB taxonomy): domain Bacteria; phylum Pseudomonadota; class Gammaproteobacteria; order Enterobacterales; family Vibrionaceae; genus Vibrio. Next base: position 6,786 of record NZ_MCZZ01000138.1, on the reverse strand, counting down.
GCGTATTCGTGGTTACAAAGATCCTATCGATTTCTACGTAGGCAAACTAACAGAAGGCATCGCGACCATCGCATCTGCATTCTGGCCTAAGCGCGTGATCGTACGTATGTCTGACTTTAAGTCGAACGAGTACAGCAACCTTGTAGGTGGTAAAGAGTTCGAACCACATGAAGAAAACCCAATGTTGGGCTTCCGTGGTGCATCTCGTTACATCTCGCCAGTATTCGAAGACTGTTTCGAGCTAGAGACTCAAGCGATCAAACGTGTCCGCAACGAAATGGGCCTTAAGAACGTTGAAATCATGATCCCATTCGTTCGTACTCCAAGCGAAGCAGCATCGGTTATCGACATTCTGGCTAAGTTCGACCTTCGCCGCGGCGACCAAGGTCTGAAAGTCATCATGATGTGTGAGCTACCATCGAATGCAATTTTGGCTGAAGAGTTCTTGAAGTACTTCGATGGATTCTCTATCGGTTCGAACGACATGACACAGCTAACGCTTGGTCTAGACCGTGACTCTGGTGATGTGGCACACCTATTCGATGAGCGTAACCCAGCGGTGAAAGCGATGCTGAAAATGGCCATCGACGCGGCAACTAAAGCGGGTAAATACGTGGGTATTTGTGGTCAAGGCCCATCTGACCATGACGACCTAGCGGAATGGTTAATGGAACAAGGCATCAGCTCTGTTTCGTTGAACCCAGATACGGTTATCGACACGTGGTTGAAGCTTGGTAACGTAGTAAATAAATAAGCAAGTAACACTTCGCGTGATACCTAAACAACAAAAGCCAGTCACGATGACTGGCTTTTTATTCTCCGAAAGCGAACAAAAGTAATCTGCCTATCACAACAAACATTGGTATCACTCCGACCTTACGTTATCCTTTACCCAATTCTTCATTGAGAGGGCTGTCACCGCGACAACCCTAGCTTCAAGACTGATAAGAGTGTTATGAATTCGACTACCGCAACTCCCTCGCCTTCTCTTGGCCGACAACTCTATACAATGACATGGCCAATGTTGTTTGGGGTACTTTCCCTAATGAGCTTCCAGCTTGTAGATAGTGCCTTTATAGGTCAGCTAGGCGTACTGCCGCTCGCGGTTCAAGGCTTCACACTGCCAATTCAGATGATCATTATTGGTATTCAGGTCGGGTTAGGCATCGCGACGACGGCGGTAATTGCTCGTGCAATTGGTGCTAACGAAACACGCTACGCTAAGCAGTTAGGTGGACTTGTGATTGCGATGGGCAGCGTGAGTGTCGCGCTTTTCTCCGTCATCATCTATCTGCTACGTGGACCAATTTTACAGCTACTCGATGCGCCACCAACCGTGTTGCCGATCATTGATTCTTACTGGATCTATTGGCTGGTGAGTTCTTGGACGGGGGCTCTGCTCTACTTTTTCTACAGTGTGTGTCGTGCCAATGGCAATACCATGCTGCCCGGTTCAATGATGATCGCGACCAGTATCATCAACTTGATATTGGACCCAATCTTCATCTTTACTCTCGACATGGGCATCAACGGTGCCGCGATAGCTACCATCTTGGCGTTCGGAGCAGGTATCTTTATCGTGGCGCCCAAAGTGACCAAGAAGCATTGGATGATATTCGATTGGAACGACCTTGATATTGGCAAGAGTGTTCGTTCTATCGGGAACATCATGGGGCCTGCGATGATCAGCCAACTGCTGCCGCCAGTCTCTTCTATGTTAGCGACTAAGCTGCTTGCTGGTTATGGCACCGCAGCGGTTGCAGCTTGGGCGTTGGGTTCTCGTTTTGAATTCTTCTCAATTGTCGCTGTGTTAGCACTGACGATGTCGATGCCACCAATGATAGGTCGCATGTTGGGAGAGAAAAACCTAGAAAACATACGCAAGCTCGTCAAGATTGCCGTGATGTTCGTATTAGGGTTCCAATTGGTGATTGCACTAGTGACATGGCTATTCTCTAGCGGGCTGGCAAATCTCATGACCAGTGACAACGAAGTCTCAACGATTCTGAACTACCACCTACTGATCGTTCCAATCAGCTTAGGGCCTTTGGGTATCTGTATGTTGATGGTTTCGATTTCTAACGCTTTGGGCAAGTCTTACACCGCATTAACGATTTCAGCACTGCGCCTGTTCGCTTTCTTCTTGCCTTGCCTATGGGTTGGCTCTCTGTTTGCAGGAATTGAAGGCCTATTCTGGGGAGCGATGGTAGGTAATATACTTGCAGGCACCTGTGCATGGTTTATGCACCAGCGAGCTCTTGGGCAAGTCAAGGATAAGCTGGCCAAATAGGCAATTCACGAACTCATCAGTCAGCCATTTCCAACTAAACAAGCAGCTAATTTTAAGGCTGCTTTTTTGTACCTGAAACTTCAGTATATCTTCCATCCATTTAATGAATTTCACATCCCTTTAATTTCGAGAGTTTTTATAACTTGCCCTAGATCATTAAAACCTTCAAAAACGCAACCTTTGGTTTTAAATATGTAAACCTTGATGGGGTTTAAGAAATTAAACCATATCGAAGATGGTTTAGTGATCCTGTTCAAATTTCACTCTTAATTTTAGTTGAATTCCCGCTATTTGTTGGCGTTTTATACGCTCCTTATCGGTTTACAGAAGTTTACTGCATCTTGCCTAAATACTACCAAAGGAGTAGATTTCAGCCATCAAGTTCAAAAATGTAAACCGAAACTATGAATGTAAAACAAGTTAGATTCACCGATGAAGACAGAGAATGTTTAAGCAATTACTTCCGCTTAGCAGATACGCTCGCTGATTTGATTGGGCCATACTGTGAAGTAGTTATTCATTCATTTGAAAGCTTAGAAAACTCGGTCGTGAAAATCGTCAACGGTCATCATACTGGTCGTGAAATTGGCTCTCCTATCACAGATCTAGGTTTACGTATGTGGAGTACATTCGAGAAAACTGGCGAAGTTTCTCCAAAGAGCTATTTCACCAATGCAGCAGACGGTTCCCTACTTAAATCAACCACCTGTGTGTTAGCTGGACCACAGCAAAAGCCGATTGGCATGCTGTGTATCAACATGAACTTATCCTTCCCATTCCCTGAAATCGTTAAAACGTTGATGCCAACGTGCAATGTGTCTCAAACACTAGTCAGTGAGACTTTCAGCAAAAGCGCAAACGACGTGATTCAACAAGCGCTGACCGCAGCAATAAAAGAAGTGGAACAAGACGAAACGATTTCCTGCAAAAGTCGTAACAAAGCCATCATTCGTTGTTTGTTTGATAACGGCGTATTTGAGCTAAAAGAGACGACGACACAAGTATCAGAGCAACTTGGGATCAGCCGACAGGCGGTCTACAAGTTTATCCGTGAATTTAAATCAGAATAAAACCAATAATTTAGGAGTTACATCGTGAAACAGATCATTGCCACTGAACAAGCACCTGCAGCTATCGGCCCTTACTCACAAGGTACGTCTTACGGCGACATGGTTTATACATCAGGCCAATTACCTCTCGTTCCAGAAACCATGCAGTTTGTTGATGGCGGTATTAAAGAGCAAGCTCGCCAGTCTCTTGAAAATTTGAAAGCTGTTTTGGAAGCAAGCGGGGCTGGCTTAGATACTGTATTGAAGACAACCTGCTTCCTTTCAGACATGGAAAACTTCGTTGCATTTAACGAAGTGTACACCGAAGTATTTGGCACGGAGAACGCACCTGCTCGTTCTTGTGTAGAAGCAGCAAGACTACCAAAAGACGCACTGGTTGAAGTTGAAGCCATCGCATACAAAAAATAACCGACTTAGGTATTAATGGGTATCATAGGAGATTCTCATGAGCGTTTCATTTATTGGATTAAGCATATTGTTCTTTGGGTTCTACGCACTGTTGTCGAACTTCAAAAAGCAAAAGAAAAGTTTTAACTTCCGCGTACTGAGTGCGCTTGCTGCTGGCTTACTGTTCGGTGGCGCAATTCAACTTGTTTTCGGTGTCGGTAACGTTGCGACATCTGGCTTTGCTGAACTGATCTCAGTGTTCGGCAAAGGCTACATCAAACTTCTACAAATGATCGTTATCCCGCTAGTATTTGTGGCGATGATCTCTTCGATCATGAACGTTGAAGGTGGTGGTGCGCTATCTCGTATTGCACCAAAAATCATCGGTATTCTACTTTTCACTTGTGCAATTTCAGCAGCTGTTGGTATCGCAAGTATTTACCTATTTGGTATCGATGCAAACGCACTAGTAAGCACAATCGGCACCAACAGTGCAATTGAAGCTCGCGGTGACTCACTGGTAGCAACACAAGATGCAATGGCGAGCAGTGGCTTGTCTGGTATGGCTCTGTCTATCATTCCAACCAACATCTTCGACATGCTAACGGGCTCTCAGCGTACTTCTACGCTATCAACTGTACTGTTCGGTATGTTCCTTGGTTACTGTATCCTGCAAGTGAAAAACCGTAAGCCTGAGAAAGTGCAAAACTTCGTTGATTTCATCAACTCTGCAAAAGAAGTAGTGCTTTCAATGGTACGTGAAATCCTAAAGCTAACGCCTTACGGTGTATTCGCTCTGATGACCACGTTCATGATGACAAACGACCTATTTGCACTAGCAGAAATGGGCCGCTTCCTTCTAGCAAGCTACGTTGCAATTGGTGTGATGTTCGGCATCCACTTCGTGATGGTGTCAATGTTCGGCCTTTCTCCAGCGAAGTTCATGAAGAAAATCTGGCCTGTATTGGTATTCGGCTTTGGTTCTCGCTCGAGCATGGCGGCTATCCCACTAAACGTTGAAACACAAACTCAACGCCTAGGTGTAGACGAAGAAACAGCAAACATGTCAGCGACATTTGGTACCAGTATCGGTCAAAACGGTTGTGCAGGTATCTACCCAGCAATGCTCGCTATCATGGCGGCACAAGTAATGGGCATGCCAGTTGACTTAGGCTTCATCCTACAACTGATTGCGGTTATCGCGATTGCTTCATTCGGTATCGCAGGTGTGGGTGGCGGTGCAACGTTCGCAGCAGTAGCGGTACTGACCATCATGGGTCTAGACATCACAGTTGTTGCAATTCTAGTGTCTATCGAAGCACTAATCGACATGGCACGTACAGCGCTTAACATCTCAGGCTCTATGTTGTCTGGTGTTCTAACGGCTAAGAAAAACGGCTCGCTAAACACAGAACAATACGATGCTGACGCTACAGCGACAGTATCAAAAGAAGCAGCGGTATAATTCTCAAACTTAATTAAGAGCACTCCACTTGAGTGCTCTTCTGTTTTTCCTGAGTTCAGGTTATTTAGGTAGTAAATATGAAAGTTGTTGTTATAGGCGGTAGCGCCGCTGGTATGAGTTTCGCAGCAAAATACAAACGTAATCAACCATCAGACGAAGTTATCGTTCTAGATAAGCGCAGTTACATCTCATTTGGAGCCTGTGGTTTACCCTACTTTGCGGGTGGCATGTTTGATGACACCGAACGAATGATCTCTCGTACTCCAGAACAAGCGATTAAATCTGGCTTGGATGTACGTGTAGAAACAGAGATGGTTGCCTTAGATAAGGCAGAAAAACAGATAACGATACGTCACCAAAACGTAGAAAGTATCATCGAATATGACATGTTAGTCATTGCGACAGGTGCTCGTCCGATCGTGCCATCATTCGGTGAGTTCAACCCTGAACACGTATACACACTGACAAGCATGGAAGATGGCTTAGCGGTTAAAGAAGCTTTGAAAGACAGTAATAAGCAACGAGTGTGTGTGATTGGTGCCGGCTTTATAGGTCTAGAAGTGTTCGACGCAGCACATGGCCTAGACAAACACGTAACGATCATCGAACGTGAACAGCACATCATGAGCCGCCAATTCAGTCCAGAGATCATTGAAGTTGTTGAAGGGGCAATTCGAGAATCAGGTACAGAGCTAAAAACCGGTTGCAGCGTATCTGCTATTCGCGATGCTGAGCAAGGTGGCTATATCGTAGAAACCGATAACGGCAATGTAGAAGCCGATATCGTGATCCTGTCACTCGGTTTCAAACCAAATACTGAAGCATTCGAACTAGCAAAAGCTGCAAATGGCGCATTGTTAGTAAATGAATATGGTGCTACTGAAGACGCCTATATCCATGCCGTCGGTGACTGTGCAGTCGTACATCATATGGCACTAGGCAAACCTGTTTATGTTCCTCTAGCAACTACAGCTAACAAACAAGCACGTATGATGGCTGACAAGCTAGCAGGAAAAGACACTTACATGTCTGGTTTCTTAGGCTCATCTTGTTTGAAGGTGTTGGACTACGAACTCGCATGTACTGGCGTGAATGAACTTCTAGCGACAGAACATAACTTAGATGTGAAAGTATCAACCATTTCAGATAAGAACCAAACTGATTACTACCCAGGACAAGAAGACATCAAGGTGAAATTGGTTTATCACCCAGAAACCAACGTCCTGTTAGGTGGCGAGATCGTAGGTAAGAAAGGAGCGGTTGGCCGTATTAACGCACTGGCCGTAGCGATCACCGCTAAGATGACGACTCAACAATTAGGCTACATGGACTTCTGCTACGCACCACCATTCTCACGTACATGGGATGCTCTAAACGTGGCAGGTAACGTCGCTAAATAAGCAATTACAAATCACAAAGACATGTAGTTAAAACATCAAAGCAGAGCCTAAACGCTCTGCTTTTTTAATGTCTTGACTCTATATAACCTGAAGCAGAATAAGATAACGACGTATCTAATAGTGTTTGAGCTTTCTTTTGCCAAATTCAAGACGAAAAAAAGCCCGCTGATTTCT